>CAYWJT010000023.1:0-36895 GCA_964458655.1 uncultured Eubacteriales bacterium
TTCTCCATGACGCCGCCCTGGACGTTGCGGCTGCGGTCGGCGCGCACGAAATGCTTCCGATAGTTGACGCCTTCCACGAGCACCCGGTTCTTCTCGGGCAGGACCTTGAGGACCTTGCCGGTCTTGCCCTTGTCCTTGCCCCGGATAACGAAGACGACGTCGTTCTTCCTCAGCTTGGGCGTGCTCATCACAGGACCTCCGGAGCGAGAGAGATGATCTTCGTGAACTTGCGTTCCCTGAGCTCCCTGGCCACCGGCCCGAAGACGCGGGTGCCGACCGGCTCGCCGGCCTTGTCGATGATGACGGCGGCGTTGTCGTCGAAGCGGATGTAGGAGCCGTCCTTGCGGCGCTGCTCCTTCCTGGTCCTGACCACGACGGCGCGCACCACCTTGCCCTTGGGGATCTTGCTCTCCGGGTCGGCTTCCTTGACGGTCGCCGAAATGACGTCGCCGACCCGGGCCGTGAGGCCGACGCCGCCGCCGAGCGGCGTGATGGCCTGGATGCGGCGGACGCCGGAGTTGTCGGCGACGTTGAGCATCGTTCGCATCTGGATCATGGCTTACCTCCGGCCTCGACCTCCGAACCGGCCGCGGGCTGCTGCAGGATGTCCAGCACCCGCCATCTCTTCTGCTTGCTGACCGGCCGCGACTCGATGATCCTGACCACGTCGCCCACGCGGCAGATCTCCTTCTCGTCGTGGACCAGGAAGGTCTTCTTCCTGCGGACGACCTTCCGGTAGAGAGGGTGCCTGATAAGCCTCTCGACCTCCACCCGGACGGTCTTCCTGGCGCTCTTCTTGACCACCGTGCCCGTCATGACGGATTTTCTCTTTTGCTCCATGGCCGCCTTCCTCTACTCCGACTTCCGCTGGATTTCCTTGAGCAGGGTCTTGATGCGGGCGATCTCCCTCTTGATGTTCTTTATCTTCATCGGGCTCTCCAGCTGTCCCAGGGACTTCTGGAAGCGGAGTTTGAACATCTGGTCGCGGAGCTCCTCGTGCCGCGCCCGCAGCTCGTCGGTCGAAAGCTCTCTCAGTTCGCGTATCTTCATCTGAGTTCTCTCGCCTCTCTCGAAATGAACCGGGTCTTGATGGGCAGCTTGTGAGCGGCCAGCCTCATGGCTTCCTTGGCCTCGGTCTCATCGATGCCCTCGACCTCGAACAGGACCTTGCCCGGCCTGATGACGTCCACCCAGAATTCTGGGTCGCCTTTGCCCTTGCCCATCCTGGTCTCGGTCGGCTTCTTGGTCACGGGCTTCCAGGGAAAGACCCGGACCCAGAGCTTGCCCTTCCTCTTGAGGTACCTGGAGATCGTTATGCGTCCGGCCTCGATCTGCCGGGCCGTCAGCCAGCAAGGCTCCAGGGCCTGCAGGCCGTATTCGCCGAAGACCAGGCTGTTGCCCCGGGTCGCCCGGCCCCGCATCCGGCCGCGGTGCTGCTTGCGGTACTTGACTTTCTTCGGCATAAGCATGGCTAGATCTCCTCGACCTCGACGACCTGGGAGGTCATCTTGGGCTTTTCCACGTCACCCCGGTAGATCCAGACCTTGATGCCGATCTGGCCGTAGGTCGTGAAGGCCTCGGTGAAGGCGTAATCGATGTCGGCCCTGAGGGTCTGGAGCGGCAGCTGCCCCTTGAGGTACCACTCGGTCCTGGCGATCTCCACGCCGCCGAGCCGACCCGAGCACATGACCTTTATGCCCCGGGCGCCCATCTTGAGGGCCATCTCGACCGCCCGGCGCATGGCCCTCCGGTAGGCGATGCGCTTCTCGAGCTGGACGGCTATGCCTTCGGCCACCAACAGGGCGTTGAGCTCCGGCTTGTCGATCTCGCGGATGTCCACGTAGACGTCCCTCTTGGCGATCGCCTCCAGGACCGTTTTCAGGTTCTCGATCTCCTTGCCGCCGCGTCCGATGATGATACCCGGCCTGGCCGTGTGGATGATGATCCGGACCTTGGGCCCGACCCGCTCGACGTCGACCTCGGAGATGCCGGCGTGGAAATAGCGCTCCTTGACGGCCTTCTTTATCGCCATGTCCTCGTGGATCAGCCTGGCGTAGTCCCGTCCTTTGGTGAACCAGCGGGAGGTCCACTGCTTGTTGAAGCCGACCCGGAAACCTATTGGATGCGTTTTCTGGCCCACGTCTCATCTCCCTTTTTCATCGAGATAGATATGAATGTGGCTCGTCCGCTTCAGGATCCTGTAGGCCCGGCCCTGGGGCGCCGGCCGCACGCGCTTGGCGGCCGGGCCGTCGTCCACGTGGATGTCCGCGATGAACAGCCTGTCCACGTCGACATCCGGCGACTTCTGCTGGGCGTTGGCCACCGCCGAACGCAGCACTTTCTCCATGATGGCGCTTATCTTCTTCTTTTCGTTGAATTTGAGGATGGTCAGCGCTTCTCCGACATAACGGTCCCTGATCAGGTCGGCGACGAGCCGCCCCTTCTGGGGGCTCATCCGGATATACCTGGCGACCGCGTGGGAAAGGTGCTCTTGCCCGCTCATGTCACTTCCCTACCTTCAGCTGCTTGGCCGTCTTCGAGGTATGGCCCTTGAATGTCCGGGTGGGCGAGAACTCGCCCAGCTTGTGCCCGACCATGTTCTCGGTCACGAAAACCGGTATGAACTTGCGCCCGTTGTGGACGGCGATCGTCAGGCCGACCATCTCGGGGATGATCGTGGAGCGCCTGGACCAGGTCTTGATGACCTGTTTCTTGCCGCTGCGGGGGTCTACGGCCTTTATCTTCTCCAGGAGATGTTCATCGATGAACGGCCCTTTTTGAAGCGATCTGCCCATGGTTACTTGCTCCTTCTCCGCACGATGAATGCCTGGGTCCGCTTGTTCCGGCGCGTCTTGTAGCCCTTGGTCGGGATGCCCTCCGGGGAGACCGGGTGCCGGCCGCCCTTGGTCTTGCCCTCGCCGCCGCCGTGCGGATGGTCGATCGGGTTCATGGCCGTGCCTCTGACGTGCGGCCGCCAGCCCTTCCAGCGGTTGCGGCCGGCCTTGCCGACGGAGATGTTGGCGCTGTCGACGTTGCCGATCTGCCCCACCGTCGCCCGGCAGTCGAGGTGGATGAGGCGTATCTCGGACGACGGCAGCCTGACCTGGGCGTAATCGCCCTCCTTGGCCAGGACCTGGGCCGCCGCCCCGGCCGCCTTGGCCAGCTGGCCGCCCTTGTTCTTCTTGAGCTCGATGTTATGGATGACCGTGCCGAGCGGTATGTACCGCAGGGGCATGGTGTTGCCCGGCAGTATGTCGGCCTGGCTGTCCGAGGAAACGACCTGCTGGCCGACCTTCATGCCCAGCGCGTGCAGGATGTAGCGCCGCTCGCCGTCCAGGTACTTGACCCGGCAGATGTAGGAGGAGCGGTTGGGGTCGTACTCGACGGTCTCGACGACCCCCGGAATGTTGACCTTGTCCCTCTTGAAATCTATGATGCGGTAGAGCCTCTTGTGCCCCCCGCCCCGATGGCGGACCGCCAGATGTCCGCGGCTGTCCCGGCCGCCGGACTTCGACAGCGGTCTGAGCAGGGGCTTGTAGGGACGGTACTCGGACAGCTCCTCGTAGGTGCTGCCCGTCCTGTGTCTCAGCCCCGGGGTAACCGGCCTGTATGTCTTGGTGCCCATGTCACATCGCCTCGAAATATTCGATCATTTTCTCGCCCGGCGCGAGCTTGACGAAGGCCTTCTTCCAGTCCTTGGTCCTGCCGACGTGCCGGCCGACCCGCTTGACCTTGCCCTGCTTGCTCTGGGTGCGGACCTCGACCACCCTGGTCTTGAAGATCTGCTCCACGGCCTTCTTGATCTCGATCTTGTTGGCCGAACGGGCCACTTCAAAGCAGACCACCCGGCCCTCGTCCTTGAGCCTGGTGCTCTTCTCCGTGATGACCGGCCTGATGATTATCTTATGCGGATCTTTGATCACTTGAGTCTCTCCATGGCGGATTCAAAGGCCCTCCGGCTGAAGACCAGCCACTTGTAGCGGAGAACGTCGTAGACGTTGAGGGAGCCGACATCCACCACCTTGGCCTCGGGCAGGTTGCGGGCCGCGATAAAAAGGTTCCTGTTGTCCTTGCGGTCCACGAGCAGCGCCGAGTCCAGGTTGAAGGTCTTGAGCAGGGCCGCGGCGGCCTTGGTCTTGGGTTCGTTGAGGGTGATGTCGTCCAGCACCAGCAGGCGTTCCTCGGCGCGCTTCTGCGCCAGGGCCAGCTTGAGGGCGTTGCGCCTGGCCTGCCTGGGCATCTCGTAGCCGTAATCCCGAGGGACCGGCCCGAAAACCGTGCCGCCCTTGCGCCAGAGAGGTGAGCGAATGCTTCCGGCGCGGGCCCGGCCGGTGCCCTTCTGCCGCCACGGCTTCTTGCCGCCGCCCCGGACTTCACCCCGGGTCTTGGTGGCCGCGGTGCCCTGCCGCTGGTTGGCCAGGAAATTGACCACGGCTTCGTAGAGCAGGTGCTCCTTGCCGGCGTAGGCGAAAACGCTCTGGGGCAGCGCGACCGACGATGTCTGCTTCCCGCTCAGGTCGAAAATGGGCAGTTTCTCCATGGCACACTCTTTCCTTTTCAGCCGGTCTTCCGCCTGCCGAACGCGCCTTTCCTTATGAAAAGATAGCCGCCCCTGGCCCCGGGGACCGCGCCTTTGACGACCAGGAGGTTCTTCTCCTTGTCGAGCTCGACGACCTTGAGGTTCCTGACCGTGACCGTTTCGTCGCCCATGTGCCCGCCCATCCTCATGCCCTTGACGACGCGGGAGGGATAGGAGGAGGCGCCGATCGAGCCTGGAGCCCGGTGGAACATGGAGCCGTGGGCCGCGCCTCCGCCGCGGAAGTGATGCCTTTTGACGACGCCGGCGAAACCCTTGCCTTTGCTGGTTCCGACCACGTGGACGGTCTCGCCGACCTCGAAGATGTCGACCGAGACCTGGTCCCCTTCCTTGAAAGCGGCCAGGTCGCTGCAGCCGACCTCGCGCAACTTCCGGACGACGGGCGTGCCCGACTTCTGGAAATGGCCGACCATGGGCCGGCCGGGCTTGCGGACCGGCCTGCCCTCGACGAAGCCGAGCTGCAGGGCCTCATAACCGTCCCTGTCCCTGGTCTTCTTCTGGATGACGGTGCAGGGTCCGGCCTGGATGACGGTGACGGGGATGACGTTGCCCTCGGCGTCGAACACCTGGCTCATGCCTATCTTTTTGCCGATGATGCCTTCAACCATGTTCAGTCTCCCATACCGAAGGCCTGTATCTCCACGTCGATGCCGGCCGGCAGGTCCAGCTTCTGGAGCTCTTCGATGGTCTCGTTGTTGTACTCGCTGATGTCGATAAGCCGCTTGTGGACCCGCATCTCGAAATGCTCGCGGCTCCTCTTGTCGACATGCGGAGAGCGGAGGACGCAGAACTTGTGGATGCGGGTGGGCAGCGGGATCGGGCCGGAAACGCGGGCCCCGGTCCGCTTGGCCTTGATGACTATCTCTTTTACCGACTGGTCCAGTAGCCTGTGGTCAAACGACTGTAGCCTAATCCTGATTTTTTCCATCGTTCGTTCCTCTGCTCTCCGATCGTTCCTCTGAACACCAACGGCCCCGGACCGGGCCGGGGCCAGGGCCCTACTCTATGATGTCGGTGACGGTGCCGGCGCCGACGGTCCGGCCGCCCTCGCGGATGGCGAAGCGCAGCCCCTTCTCCATGGCCACGTCAGTGATCAGCTCGACCTCAAGGTTGATGTGGTCGCCGGGCATGACCATTTCGACGTTCTGGGGCAGTTTGACAGAGCCGGTGACGTCGGTTGTGCGGAAGTAGAACTGGGGCCGGTAGTTGCTGAAGAACGGCGTGTGGCGGCCGCCCTCTTCCTTGGTCAGGGCGTAGATCTCGGCCCGGAACTTCCGGTGCGGGGTGATGGAGGCCGGCTTGGCCAGGACCTGGCCCCTCTCGACCTCGTCCTTGCCGATGCCGCGCAGCAGACAGCCGATGTTGTCCCCGGCCTGGGCCTGGTCGAGGAGCTTGCGGAACATCTCGACGCCCGTGACCACGGTCTTCTTGGTCTCGCCGAAGCCGACGATCTCGATCTCATCGCCCACCTTGACCGTCCCCCTCTCGACCCGGCCCGTGACGACGGTGCCGCGGCCGGTGATGGAGAAGACGTCCTCGATCGACATCAGGAAGGGCTTGTCGACCTCGCGCAGCGGCTCGGGGATGAACTCGTCCATGGCCTTGACCAGGTCCCAGATGGGCTGGGCGGCCGGGCCGTTGATGTCCTCGAGGGCCTTGGTGGCGCTGCCCCTGATGACCGGCGTCTTGTCGCCGGCGAACTGGTACTTGGTCAGAAGCTCGCGGACCTCGAGCTCGACCAGGTCGAGGATCTCAGGGTCATCGACCAAGTCGCACTTGTTCATGAAGACGACGATCGCCGGCACGTTGACCTGGCGGGCGAGCAGTATGTGCTCCCGCGTCTGCGGCATGGGACCGTCGGCCGCGGAAACGACGAGCACGGAGCCGTCCATCTGGGCCGCGCCCGAGATCATGTTCTTGATGTAGTCGGCGTGCCCGGGGCAGTCGATGTGGGCGTAGTGCCGCTTCTCGCTCTCGTACTCGACGTGGCTCAAGGCGACCGTCAGGATCTTGGTGGCGTCCCGGCGGAACATCTTGGCGTCGGCCTTGGCGACCTCGTCGTAGGACTTGGCCTGGGCCAGGCCCTTGGTGGCCAGGACCTTGGTAATGGCGGCCGTCAGCGTGGTCTTGCCGTGATCGATGTGTCCGATCGTACCGACGTTGACGTGAGGTTTCGTCCTCGCAAACTTTTCTTTAGCCATCGCTCACCTCCTGTGGCTTTTTCCAGTCATTCTCTGACTCGGGATCTATATGTTCTCCCGGACGGGGGCGGCTCCCCCCACCCGGGCGATTATCTCTTCCTGGACCTCGGTCGGGGTCTTCTCGTAGTGCGAGAATTCCATCGAGAAGGAACCCCTGCCCTGGGTCAACGTCCTCAGGGTCGTGGCGTACCCGAACATCTCCGACAGCGGCACCACGGCCCTGACGGCCCTGGCCCCGCTCCTCATCTCCAGGCCTTCGACCTTGCCGCGTCGGGCGTTGATGTCGCCCACGACGCTGCCGAGGTAATCCTCCGGCGTCACGGCCTCGAGCCTCATCACCGGCTCCAGCACGACGGGCGCGGCTTTGCGGGCCGCCTCGCGGAAGGCCAGGGTGGCCGCGATCTTGTATGCGACCGGCGCGGCGTTGAGCTCGTTCCAGCTGCCGCCGGTCAGGACGACGCGGACGTCGGTCACCGAAAAGCCGGCGACGACCCCGCCTTCCAGAGCCTCGATGACCCCGTTCTCGATATCGGGGAGGAATTCGGACGGGATGACGCCCGCCGGGACCTTGTTCGCGAACTCGAAACCCTTGCCGCGCGCGAGCGGCTCAACCGAAAGGACGCAGTGTCCGAAGACCTCCTTGCCACCGAGCTGGCGGGTGTAGCGGCTCTCGGCCTGGGCCGCGGCCTGTATGGTCTCCTTGTAGGCCACCTGGGGCTTGCCCAGGTTGGCCCTGACCCCGAATTCCCGCTCCATGCGGTCCATGACGATCTCCAGGTGGAGCTCGCCCATGCCTTTAAGCAGGGTCTGACCCGTCATGGGGTCCTGGACGACGCGCAGAGTGGGGTCCTCCCTCGTCAACCTCTCCAGGGCCGAGGCCAGCTTGGCGTGGTCGGACTTGGACCTGGGCTCGATGGTGGCCGAAAGCACCGGTTCCGGGAACTTGATCGATTCGAAGACGATCGGCCGGTGCTTCTCGCACAGGGTCTCGCCCGTGGCCACGTTCCTGGCGGTGCCGATGGCGGCGATGTCGCCGGCGTAGACCTCCTGGATCTCCTTTTTCTTGTTGGCGTGCATCTCATGGAGACGGGTTATCTTCTCGTTCTCGTCCCTGGTGGAGTTGTAGACGGTCTGGCCGACCTTGAGCCGGCCGGAATAGACCCGGAAATAGGCCAGGTTGCCGAGGAACGGGTCGCTCATGATCTTGAAGATAAGGGCCGAGAACGGCGCGTCGTCCGCCGGCGGCCTGGTTTCCTTGAGCCCGGTACGGGGATGGAACCCCATCACTGGCGGGACGTCCTTGGGCGAGGGCAGATAATCGACGACGGCGTCGAGCAGCGGCTGGACACCCTTGTTCCTGAAAGAGGCCCCGAACAGGACCGGAACGAACTGCAGGCCGATCGTGCCCCGCCTCAGAGCGGACCTGACCTCCTCAGGGGACACCTCTCGGCCTTCGAGGTAATTCTCCATCAGTTTGTCGTCGATCTCGCTCAGCATTTCCAGCATTTCCTGCCTTCTTATTCGAGCTTCCTCCCGGTACTCCTCGGAAATCTCCCTCACGGAGAACTCGCTTCCCAAGAGGTCGCCGCCCCAGTCGAGCTCTTTCATCTCGACCAGGTCGACCACGCCCCGGAAATCGCTCTCCCTGCCAAGGGGGATCTGAACCGGAAGCGGTCTGGCCCCCAGCTTCAACCTGAGCTGTTGGACCGCTCGTTCCGGGTCGGCCCCGACCCTGTCCATCTTGTTGATGAAGACGATACGGGGCACCCGGTATTTATCAGCTTGGCGCCATACTGTCTCGGACTGAGGCTCGACACCTCCAACTCCACACAGTAAGGCGATCGCGCCGTCAAGCACTCTCAGAGAGCGCTCAACTTCCGCCGTAAAATCCACATGTCCGGGAGTATCTATAATGTTGATACGGTGGCCCTTCCAGACACAGGCGGTGGCCGCGGCGGTGATCGTTATGCCCCGCTCCTGCTCCTGGACCATCCAGTCCATGACCGCGGTGCCTTCGTCCACCTCTCCCATCTTGTAGGTCACACCCGTGTAATAGAGCATCCGCTCCGTAGTGGTAGTCTTGCCCGCGTCGATATGGGCCATGATGCCGATATTCCTCACCTTTTCGACCGGGTGTGACCGCATCGAATCTCATCTCCATATTCAACACAGGCACTGCGTTTTCTCTTCCGTGCAGGACTACCATTTATAATGGGCGAAGGCCCGGTTGGACTCCGCCATCTTGTGCGTATCCTCGCGCTTCTTGACCGCGCCGCCTCGGTTGTTGATCGCGTCCACGATCTCGGCGGCCAGCTTCTCGGACATGCTCTTGCCTCCGCGCTCCCGGGCGTACTTGAGGATCCAGCGGATGCCCAGAGAGTAGGACCGCGCCGGCGCCACTTCCACCGGCACCTGGTAATTGGCGCCGCCGACGCGCCGGGACTTGGTCTCGAGCAGCGGCCTGACGTTCTCGACGGCCTTCTCCAGGACCTTGAGCGGGTCCTCCTTGGTCTTTTCCTTGAGCAGGTCCATGGTCCCGTAGATCACGCTCTCGGCGGTCATCTTCTTGCCCTTGCGCATGGACAGGTTGATGAACCTGGCGACCAGGCTGCTGTTGTAGAAGTTGTCCGGCTGTATCCGGCGCTTCTTGATTATCCCGCGTCTCGGCATGACTGCTCTCCTCCACCCGCTCAGGAAGCTTTCTTCTCTTTCGGACGCTTGGCCCCGTAAACGGACCTGGCTTTGAAGCGGTTCTGGACGCCTTCGCAGTCGAGCGTGCCGCGGATGATATGGTAGCGGACACCGGGCAAGTCCTTCACCCGGCCGCCCCTTATCAGGACTATGGAATGTTCCTGAAGGTTATGGCCTATCCCGGGGATGTACCCCGTGACCTCTATGTTGTTGGTCAACCGTACGCGGGCCACTTTCCGCAAGGCCGAATTCGGTTTCTTGGGGGTGGTGGTGAAGACGCGCGTGCAGACCCCTCGCTTCTGAGGGCAGGCCTCAAGCGCCGGAGCCTTGCTCTTGAACCTCTTGGGCGTCCTGCCTTTCCTGATCAACTGGTTGACGGTCGGCAATTAAAAACACTCCTCTATCGTTTTCCAAGAATAAATTGTTATTCGTCCCCAGGCGGATAGTCCTGAGAAGAATACCGGAATGATAGCAAAAATTGCTATTTATGTCAAGAAATTATACAACGGGCCGGGCAAGGGGTCCGGGGCCCCCTGTCACGTCCCTGTCTCGACCTTTTCCTCCGTCTTCAGGAAGGCCGGCTCCATCTCCTCCCTGAGCTCGACGTTTCTGTAGTGCTTGTAGCCCGTCCCGGCCGGGATGAGGCGGCCCATGATGATGTTCTCCTTGAGCCGCCTGAGGTAGTCCACCTTCCCGTAAAGGCTGGCTTCCGTCAGGACGCGGGTCGTCTCCTGGAAGGAAGCCGCGGCTATGAAGCTTTCAGTGCTCAGGGCGCTCTTGGTGATCCCGAGCAGCAGCGGTCTGGCCTTGGCCGGCTTGCCGCCCTTCTTGACCACCTTGGCGTTCTCCTCCTGGAAGACGAACTTGTCGATCTGCTCGTCGACCAGGAACTCGGTGTCCCCGACCTGCTCGACCTTGACCCAGCGCAGCATCTGCCTGATGATGATCTCGATGTGCTTGTCGTTGATGCTCACGCCCTGGAGCCTGTAAACGGCCTGGACCTCCTTGAGCAGGTACTCGGCCAGCTCCTTCTCGCCAAGGACCCTCAGGATGTCGTGCGGGTTTATCGGCCCGTCCATGAGGGGGTCGCCGGCATGGATCCTTTCCCCGTCGGAAACGCTGATATGGGCGCCCTTCGGGATCAAATACTCCTTCTCTCCGCCGCGCTCGTTGCGGACCACAATCCTTCGGTGGCCCCTGACGAGCTCGCCTATCTTGACCTCGCCGTCGATCTCGGAAATGACGGCCGGGTTCTTGGGCCGCCGGGCCTCGAACAGCTCCTCGGCTCTGGGCAGGCCGCCGGTGATGTCCTTGGTCCTGGCCGCTTCCCTGGGGATCTTGGCCAGGATGTGGCCCGCGTGGACCCGGTCGCCGTCCTTGACCTGGAGGTTGGCGCCGGCCGGCAGGAAGTATTTCCTCAGCACCAGGGGCTCGAACCTGGCCTGCTTGCCGCCCTTTTTCTGTATCCTGGCGTTCTCGGCCTCGATATCGGAAACGCTAACGACTTCCCCGGCTTTATACTGGCTGGAACCGGCCTCCGTCACTCTGACACGGTCCCCGGGGGCGACGATCTCGATCCGCGGCTGCAGGTCGTCGTCCTTGGGTTCGATGACGACCTGGGTGATGAGCCCGGTGAACTCGTCCTGGACCTCTTCCATGCTCAGGCCCAGTTCCACGTCGCGGAAGACGGCCGTGCCTGATTCGTCGGTCAGGATGTAGGAGTTGAAGGGGTCCCACTCGGCGAAGCCCTGGCGGGCCTTGACCTGGTCGTTCTCCCTGACCAGGATGCGGGCCCCGTAGGGAACCTGGTAGTGCTCGACCTCGCGGCCCCTGTAATCCAGGACGGCGATGCTGGCGTTCCTGTTGACCACGACCAGGTTGCCGTCCTTGTCCTCGACGTAGTTCAGGTTGCGGAACTTGATCTGGCCGTCGTTCTTGGCCTCCAACCGCGACTTCTCGGTGGCGCCCATGGCGATGCCGCCGATATGGAAGGTGCGCATCGTCAGCTGGGTGCCGGGCTCGCCGATGGACTGGGCTGCGATGATGCCGACCGCCTCGCCTAGCTCGACCATCCTGCCCGTCGCCGGGCTGCGGCCGTAGCAGAGCCGGCAGACGCCGCGCTTGGACTCGCAGGTCAGGAGCGAACGGATCTTGACCCTTTCGATGCCCAGGTTCTGGAACTGCTCGGCCACCTTCTCGCTGATCTCCTCGTTCATGTCGACCAGCACCTCGCCCGTGTCCGGATGCAAAACGCGCTCCAGGGCGGTCCGGCCGACGATGCGGTCGATGAAGGGCTCGATGATCTCGCCGTTCTCGACGATGGCCGAGACCATGATGCCCTTGAGCGTACCGCAGTCGTGCTCGTCGACGATGACCTCCTGTGACACGTCGACCAGCTTCCTGGTCAGGTAGCCGGAATTGGCGGTCTTCAGGGCGGTGTCGGCCAACCCCTTGCGGGCGCCGTGGGTCGAGATGAAGTACTGCAGGACGTTCAGCCCCTCGCGCAGGTTGGCCGTGATCGGGGTCTCGATGATCTCGCCCGAGGGCTTGGACATCAGGCCCCTCATGCCAGCGAGCTGTCGGATCTGCTGCTTGTTGCCGCGCGAGCCGGAGTCGGCCATGACGAACAGCGGGTTGAGCTCCTTGCCCTCCATGCTGATCTGCTTCATCCTGTCGAACATGGCGTTGGAGACCTTGTCCGTGACCGTGCCCCAGGTCTCGACGATGCGGTTGAAGCGCTCCCCCGAGGAGATGGTACCGTCGCGGTAGAGGTTCTCGATCTGTTGGACCTCCCGCTCGGCCTTGCCGATGATCTGACCCTTCTCGGTCGGCACTACGAAGTCGTCAATGCCCAGGGAGAAGCCGGCCAGGGTGGAATACTTGAAACCCAGCTCCTTGAGCGAATCCAGCATCCGGACCGTGGCCTCCAGCCCGAGCTTGAGATAGGCGTAGTAGACCAGGTTCTCGATGCCCTTCTTCTTGAAGGTGCCGTTGATGAACGGTATCCCCGGCGGCAGGCTGTCGTTGAATATTATCCGGCCGGCGGTGGTCTCGACGAACTCGTTCTTGAGCTCCTGCACCGGGCAGTTGAGCACGGCCTGGTCGTCATAGAAGGTGGCCAGGTTCATGAACGGCCCCGTGTGCCTGAGCCTGATCACGCTCTGGAGCTCGAGGGCCTTGTTCTCCAGGGCGATCTGGACTTCATCGGACGAGCTGAAGATGCGGCCCTGGCCCTTGAGTCCCTTCCTCTCCAACGTCAGGTAATAGCAGCCCAGGACCATATCCTGGCTGGGTATGGCCAGGGGCCGGCCGTGGGCGGGCGACAGGATGTTGTTTGAGGAGAGCATCAGGGTATGGGCCTCGACCTGGGACTCGGCCGAAAGCGGGATGTGGACGGCCATCTGGTCGCCGTCGAAATCGGCGTTGAAGGCCGGACAGACCAGCGGATGGATCTGTATGGCCTTGCCCTCGACGAGCAGAGGCTCGAAAGCCTGGATGCCCAGGCGGTGGAGGGTGGGCGCCCGGTTCAGCAGGATGGGGTGCTCGCGCACGACCTCCTCCAGGCTGTCCCAGACCTCGGGCCTCTCCTGTTCATGCCATTCCCGGGCGATCTTGACGCTCGGGACCAGGCCTTCCTTTTCAAGGCGGTTGAAGATGAACGGCTTGAAAAGTTCGAGGGCCATTTTCTTGGGCAAGCCGCACTGGTGCAGCTTGAGCTCGGGCCCGACCACGATGACGGAGCGGCCGGAGTAGTCGACCCTTTTGCCGAGCAGGTTTTGACGGAACCTGCCCTGCTTGCCGCGCAGGGCCTCGCTCAGGGACTTGAGCGGCCGGCGGTTGGCGCCGAGGTGCACCCGGCCGCGCTTGCCGTTGTCGAACAGGGCGTCGACCGCTTCCTGGAGCATGCGCTTCTCGTTGCGGATGATGAGCTCGGGGGCCTTGAGCTCGATGAGCTTCTTGAGCCGGTTGTTCCGGTTGATGACCCGGCGGTAGAGGTCGTTCAAGTCCGAGGTGGCGAAGCGACCGCCGTCGAGCCGGACCAACGGCCGCAGGTCCGGCGGCAACACCGGCACTACGGTCAGGATCATCCATTCCGGCCGGTTGCCGGAGCGGGTCAGCCCCTTGAAGACGCGCAGCCTCTTGGCGTAGCGGAGCTTCTTCTGCTGGGACTTCTCCTTCTTCATCAACCGCCGCAGACGCTCGGACTCCTTCTTGATGTCGACCTTCTCGAGCAGGGTCCTGATGGCCTCGGCCCCGATCGAGGCCTCGAACTTATCCCCGTACTTCTCGACCGCTTCCCGGTACTCCTCCTCGCTGAGAAGCTGCCTCTGCTTGAGCGGCGTGTCGCCGGGGTCAAGGACGATGTAGGACTCGAAGTACAGGACCTTCTCCAGCTCCTTGATCGACATATCGAGAACCAGGCCGATGCGGCTGGGCGGGCTCTTGAAGAACCAGATGTGGGCGACCGGCGCGGCCAGTTCGATGTGGCCCATCCTCTCGCGACGGACCTTGGACTTGGTGACCTCGACGCCGCAGCGCTCGCAGACTATCCCCCGGTACTTCATCCTCTTGTACTTGCCGCAGAGGCACTCGAAATCGTTTATGGGGCCGAAGATCTTGGCGCAGAACAGGCCGTCCTTCTCGGGCTTGAAAGTCCGGTAGTTGATGGTCTCGGGCTTGGTCACCTCGCCCCAGGACCAGCTTTTTATCTTCTCCGGAGAAGCGATGCTGATCCGGACCCGGTCGAAATCGACCTTGGTTCTCGGCATTTGCAGGACAGGCTTTATTTCCATCAGGCTGCTCCTTTGGCTCCCCGGGGAACGGTGATGCCCCAGGGCGCCAGCGGCTCGACTTCCTTCTCGCCGCGCCCTAGCTCCACGTCCAGGCACAGGCTCTGGAGTTCCCTAATAAGGACGTTGACGGACTCGGGCAGGCCTGGCGTGAAATCCAGGTCACCCTTGACGATGGCCTCGTAGGCCTTGGCCCGGCCCTCGACGTCGTCGGACTTGACCGTCAGCAGCTCCTGGAGGGTGTAGGCCGCGCCGTAGGCCTCCAGCGCCCAAACCTCCATCTCGCCGAACCTCTGGCCTCCGAACTGGGCCTTGCCGCCGAGCGGCTGCTGGGTGATGAGCGAATAGGGCCCGGTCGAGCGGGCGTGTATCTTGTCGTCAACCAGGTGATAGAGCTTCATCATGTAGATGTGGCCGACGGTCACTTCCTGGTCGAACTCCTCCCCGGTCATGCCGTCGTAGAGGCGGGTCTTGCCGCTTTCCGGCAGGCCGGCCTGCTTGAGCAGCTCCTTGATCTCGGCTTCCCTTATGCCGTCGAAGACCGGGCTCGAGATCCACATGTCGAGCTTCCTGGCGGCCCAGCCGGCGTGCGTTTCAAGGATCTGGCCGACATTCATTCGGGAGGGCACGCCCAGGGGGTTGAGGACTATTTCGACCGGCGTCCCGTCCGGGAGCCGGGGCATGTCCTCCTCGGGCACGATCTTGGCCACTATGCCCTTGTTGCCGTGGCGGCCGGACATCTTGTCCCCCACCGACAGCTTGCGCTTCATGGCGATGAACACCTTGACCGCCTGGATGACGCCCGGCGAAAGCTCGTCGCCCTTCTTAAGCGTGTCGACCTTCTCCTTGAAGATGCCGCGCAGGGCGTCGACCTGCCGTTTGACCTTGCGGTCCAGGTCCTTGATCTTCTCGTCGCGCTCGTCGTCGGCGTTGAGCTTGAGCTTCATGGCCTCTTCGAAAGAAAGCTGGTCCAGGACCTTCTCGGTCAGCTTCGTGCCCTTTTCCAGGGAGAGGTCGCCGACCTTCTGGTTCTTCTCGACGACCGCGCCCTTGAGCAGGACCTTGGCCTTTTTCCATTTCTCGTTCTCGAGGATGTGGATCTCGTCCTCGAGGTTGCGCTTCATCTTGCCTATCTCTTCCTTCTCGATGACCTTGGCCCGAGGCCCTTTCTCCGTGCCGCGCCTGGTGAAGATGCGCACGTCGATGACGATGCCCTCGGTCCCGGGCGGGCAGTAGAGGGAGGCGTCCTTGACGTCCAGGGCTTTCTCGCCGAATATGGCCTTGAGCAGCTTCTCCTCGGGCGACAGTTGGGTCTCGCCCTTGGGCGCGACCTTGCCGACCAGGATGTCCCCGGCCTTGACGTGGGCGCCTATCCTGACGATGCCGTTCTCGTCCAGGTTCCGCAGCAGGGTCTCAGGGACGTTGGGGATGTCCCGGGTTATCTCCTCGGGCCCGAGCTTGGTGTCGCGGGCCTCGATCGTCTCCTCGATGATGTGGAGCGAAGTGAAGACGTCCTCCTTGATCAACTTCTCGCTGACGACGATGGCGTCCTCGTAGTTGTAGCCCCGCCAGGGCATGAAGGCGCAGAGGATGTTGCGGCCCAGGGCCAGCTCGCCCAGGTCGGTGCAGGAGCCGTCGGCCAGGACCTGGCCCCTGACGACCCGGTCGCCCTTGCGGACGATGGGCCGGTGGTTGGCGCTGGTGTTCTGGTTGGTGCGCAGGAACTTGGTCATGGTGTAGAGGTCGGTGCCGACCTCGTGACGGGCGTTCTCTTTCTCATCCACCCTGACTATGATGCGCTCGGCGTCGACGAACTCGACGACGCCCGACCGCTTGCAGACGACGACGTCGCCCGACCCGGCCGCCACCAGCCCCTCGATGCCGGTGCCGATGAGCGGCGCTTCGGGCCGGAGCAGGGGCACGGCCTGGCGCTGCATGTTGGAGCCCATCAGGGCCCGGTTGGCGTCGTCGTGTTCGAGGAACGGTATGAGGGCCGCCGAAAGCGAGACCAGCTGCTTGGGCGAGACGTCGATGTAATGGATCTGGTCGCGCGGTATGTTGCGGAAATTGCCCCGTTCCCGGGCGCTGACCTGTTCGTTCAGGAAACGTCCCCGAGCGTCGATGGGGGCGTTGGCCTGGGCGATGTTGTATTTCTCCTCCTCCCAGGCGGTCAGGTAGAAGATATAAGGTTCGTAAACGGGCAGGGACCTCGACTTTTCGGCTTCGAGACGGGCCACGACCCGTTCCATCTCGTCCTTCTCGACGATGTCGCCGACGCTGTAATCGGTCGCGCCGGGATTGAGGACCCGGACATAATCGATGATCCGGCCGTTCCTGACCTTGCGGTAAGGCGTCTCGATGAACCCGAACTCGTCGATCCGGGCGTAGCTGCTGAGCGAGCAGATCAGGCCGATGTTCGGCCCTTCCGGCGTCTCGATCGGGCAGAGCCGGCCGTAATGCGAGGCCTGGATGTCGCGGACCTCGAAACCGGCCCGCTCCCGGCTCAGGCCGCCCGGCCCCAGGGCGCTGACCCGGCGCTTGTGGGTGATCTCGGCCAGGATGTTGATCTGGTCCATGAACTGCGACAGCTGCGAGCTCCCGTAAAATTCCTTGAGCGCGGCGATGACCGGCTTGGAGTTTATGAGGTCCTGCGGCATGGCCGCGGCCAGGTCCGAGGCCACGGTCATCTTCTCCTTGACCGTGCGCTCCATCCTGGTCAGGCCGATGCGGAAGGCGTTCTCGATGAGCTCGCCCACCGAACGGATGCGGCGGTTGCCGAGGTGGTCGATGTCGTCGACCGAGCCCTCGCCATGCCTCAGTCCCAGAAGGTACTTGATGATCTCGACATACTCCTCCGGCTTGAGGATCTTGTCGTCGAGCGGCGTTTCCAGGCCGAGCTTGATGTTGAACTTGTGCCGGCCGATGCGGGACATGTTGAACTTCTGGGGGTTGGAGAACAGGCCGTTGAAGAGGTTCTCGGCGCTTTCCGCGGTGTGAGGCTCGCCCGGACGGAGCTTCCTGTAGATCTCGCCCAGGGCCGACTCGCGGTCCTTGCGCAGGTCCTTCTTGACCGTGGCCAGGATGATCTCGCCGGCCGGGTCCGTCTCCGGGAAGAAGACCTCGAAGGGCTCGCCGCGGCCGATGAGCAGGTCGAGATGGGTGTCGCCCAGCTCGTCGCCGGCCTTGATCTTGCCCTTGACCGTCACCAGGGAGAAGGCCCTTTCCAGGTCCTTGATATAGACCGGAACGCGCGTGACGCCGGCGGCTTTGAGCTCGGCGATAGTCTCTTGGGTCAGCTTCTTCCTTCCCGGGGCAAGGACCTTACGGCCCTTGATATCCATTACGTCGGAGGCCGGGCTTTTCCCGGCCAGGTGGTCGCCGAGCTCCCAGAAGAGCTTGCCGTCCTCGGGGATGAGCTTGAACGGCCGGTAAAAGCGCCTGAGGATCTCCTCGTCGCTGCCCAGGCCCAGGGCCCGAAGGAAGACGGTCGCCAGGAACTTCTTCTTCCTGTCGAGCCGCACCCAGAGCAGGTTCTTCGGGTCGTGCTCGAACTCGACCCAGGCCCCGCGGTAAGGGATGATCTTGGCTATGAAGCAGCCGCGGTTCTCGGCCGGCTGGAAGAACACGCCGGGGGAACGCTGGAGCTGGCTGACGACGACCCTTTCCACCCCGTTTATGATGAAGGTGCCCTTCTCGGTCATCAGGGGCACGTCGCCGAAATACACTTCCTGCTGCTTGATGTGCTTGAGGCGCCTGGCCTTGGTGGCCGGGTCCTTCTCCCAGGCGGCCAGCTGGACCTTGATCTTGAGCGGCACCGAGTAGGTGTAGCCCTTCTGCATGCACTCCATCGGGCTGTACTTGATCTTGAGGCTCACCCGGTCCCCGCAGTAATCGCAAAGAGGCAGCTCGACCTTGCGCACGGCGCCGCAGTATGGGCAGACCTTCTTCTCGGCCAGGTCGGGGTCGGCCGGCAGCAGGGCGCCGCAGCCGCCGCAGCGTGGGCGGGAGTTCTCGACACCTTTGAGCCGACCGCACTTGCATTCCCACGTCCCGATAGAATAGCTCAGGAAGCTGAGCTCGGTCGTTTCCTTGAAGTCCGTTATCGGGAACACGTCCTTGAAGGCCGCCTGGAGACCGGTGTCCTTGCGTTCCTCGGGAAGCAGGTCCATCTGCAGGAATTCCGCGTAGGACTTCCTCTGGATCTCGAGGAGGTCGGGCATCGCGAAGGCGGTCTTGATCTTGGAATAGTCGACCCGTTCGCGGTAGGCGTTATTCATTTCTTTGGCCATGCTGACTCTCTAAAAGAAAGATTGAGTGAGCCCACTCTTTTTCCCCGGCCGGGGCCCGTCAAGGCCGATCACTGCAGCTCTACGACCGCTCCGACTTCCGCGAACTTGGCTTTGATGGCCTCGGCTTCGTCCTTGCTGGCGCCTTCCTTGAGCGTCTTGGGGGCGCCGTCGACCAGGTCCTTGGCCTCCTTCAGGCCCAGGCTCGTCACTTCGCGAACGACCTTGATGACCTGGATCTTGTTCGTCCCGACCTCTTTCAGGATGACGTTGAAGAGGGTCTTTTCCTCAACCGGTTTGGCTTCGGCCTGGGCGGCGGCTCCACCGGCGACCATGACCGGAGCGGCGGCCGCGGCGCTGATGCCGTACCTGGTCTCGAACTCCTTGATGTAGTCAGCGAGTTCCAGCACCGTGAGGCTGTCGAGATGCGCGAAAAACTGTTCCTTGGTGAGTTTGTCCATTCGAGAGTCTCCTTAAATTGAGCTTTGGTCCTTATGACCCGACAATTGTTTCCTATTCCTTTTTTTTGTCCCTGAGCTGGCCCAGAAGGAGGCCGAAGTTGGCCAGGGGCGACTGGAGCGTGCGCAGGAACCGGCCGAGCTGGTAGGACATGAGGAAGGCGATCCGTCCCAGCATCTCCTCGCGCGAGGCCAGTCGGCAGATCTCTTCGAACCTTTCGGCCGGGAAAAAAACGCCTTCGATGACGCCGGCCTTGACGGCCAAGGCCTTGCTCTGGGAGCCGTACTCCTTTATGACCTTGGCCAGGCCGACCGGGTCCTGGGCGGCCATGGCGATGGCCGTCGGTCCCTGGAAGGAGGCCTTGACCTCAGCCGGCAGCCTGTCGGCCAGGGCCTTCAGGGCCAGCCTGTTCTTGACGACCTTATAGCGGTAGTTGTTCCGGCGCAGGAGCTTCCTGAGCTCGACCGACTGGCCGACTTTCATCTTCTTGAAGTCGATCAGGAAAAAGCTGGGGTTCTCGGCCAGCGAGGCCGTTATGTCCTTGATGATCGCTGTCTTGACTTCCTTTTTCACGCTGCTCTCTCCTACTTCTCGAAGGTGTCCTCTGAGATCCTGAAGGAAGGTCCCATGGTCGAAGAAAGGTAGATGCTCCTGATATACTTGCCTTTGGCCGCTGCCGGACGGGCGTGGACGACCGCCTGCAGGAGCGTCCTGGCGTTCTCGGCCAGCTTCTCTTCGGGGAAAGAGACCCGGCCGACGATGGTGTGGACGATGCCGCTCTTGTCCACCCGGAACTCGACCTTGCCGGCCTTGGTCTCTTCGACGGCCTTCTTGACGTCGAAGGTGACCGTTCCGGACTTGGGGTTGGGCATCAGGCCCCGGGCGCCCAGTATCCGGCCGAGTTTGCCCACGCCGCGCATGACGTCAGGCGTGGCGATCACGACGTCGAAGTCGATCCAGCCCCCGGCGATCTTCTCGATGATGTCGTCGCCGCCGACATAGTCGGCGCCGGCCGCCTCGGCCTCCTTGATCTTCTCGCCCGAGGCGATGACGCAGATCTTCTTGGTCTTGCCCGTGCCGTGGGGCAGGACGATGGTGCCGCGGACCATCTGGTCCGAGTACTTGGGGTTGACGCCGAGCCGGATGGCGATGTCGACGCTCTCGTCGAACTTGGCGTACCTGGCTTTCTTGACCAGGCTGACGGCCTCTTCGAGCGTGTACTGCCTGTCTTCCTGTCCGGCGGCGTCCTTGGCCTTGAGGTAGTTCTTGCCGTGCTTACTCACTGACGATCTCCAATCCCATGTTCCTGGCCGTGCCCTCGATGATCTTCACCGCGGCCTCCACGTCGTAGGCGTTGAGGTCGGGGAGCTTGAGCCTGGCGATCTCCTCGATCTGCTTGCGGGTCACCTTGCCGACCTTCTCCTTGTTCGGGGTGCCCGAACCCTTGGCGATACCGGCCGCCTTCTTGAGCAAGTAGGAGGCCGGCGGGGTCTTGACCACGAAGCTGAAGGACTTGTCCCGGAAGACCGTGATCAGGACGGGCACGACCGTGCCTTCCTCCATCTTCCCGGTGCGCTCGTTGAATTCCCGGACGAACTGCATGATGTTGACGCCGTGCTGGCCGAGCGCGGGCCCGACCGGCGGGGCGGGGCTCGCCTGACCGGCGACGATCTCGAGCTTTATCTTGGCTACCACTTCTTTGGCCATCGCTTCCTCCTAAATCTTTTCCACCTGCAGGAACTCCAGCTCCACCGGGGTCGCCCGGCCGAAAATCGTGACCAGCACCTTGAGCGTGCTGCGTTCGTGGTTGACCTCCTCCACGACACCGTTGAAGTTGAAGAAGGGGCCGTCGATGATCCTGACGGTCTCGCCCTTCTCGAAGGAATGCCTCGGCTTGGGCTTCTCCGAGGTCGTCTCCATGTGCTGCAGGATCTGCCCGACCTCCTTCTTGTTCAGGGGCGTGGGCTTCTTGCCGGAACCGACGAAGCCGGTGACCTTGGGGATCTGGCGGATTATCAGCCAGTTCTCCTCGCTCATCTCCATCTCGACCAGGATGTAGCCGGGGAACGACCTCTTGGTGCTGACGACCTTCTTGCCGGCGCGTATCTCGACCACGTCCTCGGTCGGGATGATGATCTGCCCGACCTGGTCCTCGCGGTGCAGCTCGGCGGCCTTCTGCTTGATGGACTCGGCCACGAACTTCTCGAAGCCCGAGTAGGTGTGGACCACGAACCAGTCTTTTGCCATATCTTATTCCTGAATTGTTATCCGAAAAGGGTCTTGATCTGCCGGATGACCCAGGAGAAAACCGCGTCCATGAAGAAAAGATAGAAGCCGAAAAAGACCACCGCCACCAGCACGACCACGGTCGTGGCGTAGACCTCCTTGCGCGAAGGCCATGTCACCTTCTTGAGCTCGGCCCGGACCTCCTTGAGGAAATTGCCCAGCCTTTTGTACCAGGGTAGCTTGTCACTCATGTTCGAACCTCGTCGTCCCGGCGTCGCTCCCCGCCCCGCTCCGGCCCGAACCGCAGCCGATGCGCAGGGGCGTGTGGCAGGTGAGGCAGGACTCGAACCCGCAACCTGCGGTTTTGGAGACCGCTGCTCTGCCAGTTGAGCTACTCACCTGTCCTCCGGCCGCGGGCATTTTTACTTGACTTCCTTGTGAGGCGTGTGCTTACGGCAGAAAGGGCAGAACTTGCTCAGTTCGAGCTTCTCGGTCTGCTTCTTCTTGTTCTTGGTAGTGGAATAGTTCCGGCGCTTGCACTGCGTACACTGAAGCGTGATGATGTCTCGCATCCTACCTCCTGCACCTCGCTCTATCGCTAACGCTTCCTCCAGTCCCGGCCGGAAGCTCTATCCGCGTTCCGAAAGCCCAAGACCAGATTTGAACTGGTGACCCCGTCCTTACCAAGGACGTGCTCTGCCAGCTGAGCTACTTGGGCCCGCCTTATCCGCAATAGAAAAGCGGGAAACGGGATTCGAACCCGCGACGTTCAGCTTGGAAGGCTGACGCTCTACCAACTGAGCTATTCCCGCGTAAAATGGGCAGGGAAGGATTCGAACCTCCGAAGCGTTTCCGCAGCGGGTTTACAGCCCGCCCCATTTGGCCACTCTGGAACCTGCCCGTTCTTGCCCACATCTCGTGACCTTCGCTCTCTCGATCCTGTCCCCTGAAGCGCCTCTTGTCCGGCCCACACGGTCATTGCACCTCAAAGCCAGCGAAGGGATTCGAACCCCTGACCCGCTGATTACAAATCAGCTGCTCTACCGGCTGAGCTACGCTGGCATGCTCAACTTAAACGCGGTCAATAGGTTAACAGCGGGGATCCGACCGTCAGGATCTGAAAATGAAAAAGCCTTTCTCCTCGAGCTCGAAGCAGATTCTTTTTTCAGATTCAGTGATTTGATCTGAATATAAAACTACCCTTCTTATCCTATATGAACTCACTTTTTTTGTCAAGTACCTTACAAAAGCAGCTAGAAACGCCACCCGGCCGTCAAGGAAACGGTCGTTTTTCTCAATCCTTCCTTCTCCTCCGAGCGCAGGACGTGCGCTTCGAGCTTCAGCTTGGAACGAAGATAGACGTTGAACCCGCCGCCGTAGTTCCTGGCCCTGACGAAAAGCAAGTCCTGGCTGTTGGTTATCTCCAGCGGGCGCGAACCCGAGCCGTAGGCAAGATACAGATAGCTTTCGCGCCCGAAATACCTTCGCGCCTGACCATACCAGGAAAGACGCCGACCCTCCTCCCCTGGCGTGAAGTAGCCGCGCAGGGCCATATAATACCGGCCGAGATAACAGCCCGAACTGGCCAGCCAGACAGCGACGTTCCTGTCCGTGAAGTGCATGCGCCAGAGGCCTAATGAAGCTTCCAGCCCGCGCAGGACCGTTTGATAGACCTCCAAAGTGAACGAGGTCCTGGCCAGGTAAGCAGCCGGAGCGGCATAACTCAGGTCGACCCGGGCGTAGGCCCCAGGCCACAGCCGGGGATAAAGTTCCAGCCCGAGCTGGTGGTCCGTCCGCTGGAAATAGCGCGCGTGAGTCAGTCTCGGGATCACGGTCAGACGGTCTGACGGCTTGTAATAGAGATAGAGCCGCTCCGACGGGAAGGCCCGTTCCTGACCGCCGTAATCGTCAGACCTGTGCTCGAGCCAGACCTCGAGAACTTTCCCGTAACGGACCCGCAGCTCGTTGAGCGCCGACCTGTAATCCCTGTTGCCGGGCTGCAGGGAAACCGCCTGTTCCAGGTATTTGCGGGCGAGCCCCGGTCGCCCCTGCCGAAGATAGAACCGGCCCAGATAATAGCAGGCTTCGGGCTGCCGCGGATCGCTGCGCCAGACGCCGAGGTATATCTGCTCCGCTTCGGCCGGATCCCCCGTCGCCTCCCTGACCCGGCCCAGCTCCAACAGAGCTTCCGTGTCCCGGCCGTCCCTGCGGACCAGGGCCGTGAACTCGGCTTCCGCCGACCGATAGTCCCGGCTCCAGAAAGAGATCCGTCCCCGGAGAAGGAGCGCGTCGCGGTTTTCCGGGTCGGATACCAGCACTCCTTCCAGCACCTTTCGAGCCTCCTCGTAGCGGCCCGAGTAGGCGTAGGCCCGGGCCAGGACAAGCGACACTTCAACGTCGTCAGGCCGCTCTTTCAGGTAGGCGGCGCAAAGGTCGATTGCCGACCGAAAATCTCCGGCCTTCAAGGCTGAAACGGCTTTCTCCCGGAGGGCCCGCTCCGACGCTTCCTGCCTGACCGCGTCCAGACCGCCAGCCGCGGCGAGGAGCGGCCAGGCCGCCAGCGCGGCCGCCGCCAGCGCGCGAAACGCGACAGCCGTCGGTCTCATGCCGAAAAGCCTTTCTTTTCCATTC
The DNA here is from genome assembly GCA_964458655.1 of uncultured Eubacteriales bacterium. Classification (GTDB taxonomy): domain Bacteria; phylum Acidobacteriota; class Aminicenantia; order Aminicenantales; family Saccharicenantaceae; genus CAYWJT01. Next base: position 23,882 of record CAYWJT010000023.1, read on the forward strand.
TTCCCCATTCCTGGCTGCCTTTCAGATAATCGAAGAAGGCCTTGATCCTGACGAGCGACAGGAACTGCCGGTAGATTATGTTCTCGAGGAAACAATAAGGCAAGAGCGTCAGGACGGCCGGCGTTTCCGGATAGCGGCGCGGCGAGAGCTCCTCCAGGATGATCGCCCCCAGGGAGATCATCGAGCCCATGGCCACCGCCAGGGCGAAGAAAAGCGCGGCATAATAATAATCGACGAAGCGGAGAGCGATCGCGGCGGCGAAGAAAACGTAACCGATAAGCTCGATCAGCGGACCGGCCAACTCGAAGATGAAATAGAAGGGCATGGCCACGAGACCCGTCACTCCGTATCTCGCGTTGAACAGGAGTTTCTTTCCGGAGGCCATCGTTTCGATGAGGCCTCGGTGCCATCTGTTCCTCTGCCTGGCAAGCGAACCCAGGGTCTCAGGCGCCTCGGTCCAGCAGATGGGATTGGGCAGGAAGCGGATGGCGAAAGACCTCCTCTGCTCGTGCATATACCGGCGCAATCTCACGACCAGGTCCATGTCTTCCCCGACAGTGCCCCTTCTGTAGCCCCCGCAGGACATGACCAGGTCCTTGCGGAAGACGCCGAAGGCTCCGGAGATGATGAGCAGGCTGTTGAGCCTGCTGAGGCCGACCCGGCCGCCCAGGAAAGCCCTGAGATATTCGATGACCTGGAGTCGGGCCAGCGGCCGGCGCGGCACTTTGAGCTTCGTGACCTGTCCGCGCTCGACGACACAACCGTTGCTGAGCCTGATTATCCCTCCGACCGCGATGGTCCGGCCGGGTTCTTCCAGGAACGGCCTGACGACCTTCCAAAGAGCGTCCCGGTCCAGGACGGAGTCGCAGTCCACCGCGCAGAAGAGAGGATAGCGGCTGAGGTTGAGCCCGGCGTTCAGGGCGTCCGCCTTCTTGCCGTTCTCTTTGTCGACGACGACGAGTTTGGGATAGTCGGGGCTGGTGTATATGCCGCGGACGGGGCGAGTCGCCAGGACCCTTCTGAAAACGACATCCGACCTGCGCAGTCCGAAGCGCTCGACGAGCCTCCTCAGCGTGCCGTCGGTGGAACCGTCGTTGACCACTATGACCTCATAGTGCGGATAATCCAGGGCCAGCATGTTTTCGACGCTCTGGACGATGGACTTCTCCTCATTGAAGGCCGGCGCGATGACCGACAGCGGCTTCACCAGCTTGGTGGGCAGGATCTCGAAGGTTTTTTGGACCAGCCTCAATCTTCTGTAGCGCATGAGCTCCGCCACGCTCAGCGCGGAGAACAGAATGTAGAAGGAATTGATCAGGAGGAAATAGCCCAGGATGGCCAAAGAAGCGAGTTCGACGAACGAGCTGAACGCCGCGGCCATCTTCAATCGGCCTCCAGCCCGTATTCCCGGAGGCCCATGCGGGCCATGTCCGCGGCGAACCTGTCCTCGGACTTCAGGGCGGTTTCCCGCAGGCAAGCGAAGCCCGGCTCCCCCATCATGATCAGCGCTTCTTTGGCGTTCAGCCGCACGAACCAGTGCTTGGAGCGCAGGGCCCCGGCCAGCACCGGGAGCGCTCCCCTGTCCTTGAGCCGGCCCAGGCCGAGCAGGGCCTGGGCCTGGACCTCCCATTCGGGGTCGCCGGCCAGTTCCCTAATCTCGGGCAGCGATTCGGGCAGCTCGATGCGGGAAAGAGCCCTGGCCGCTCTGATCCTAAGCTCCTTCTCGGGACTCGAGGCGAAACCCGCTATCTCCGGATAGAGCCGGCGGAGCGGCACCTGGCCCGCGAGCTCGATGTAAAAAGCGAGGGTCTCCGTCGGCAGGTTCTTTTTCAATCTCTCCCTGAGTTCCCCTTCAAGCGCCTCGCCGAGCGGGAAAAGGATCTCCATGTAGTCCTGGAAATTCGGGGCCGCTTCCGACTCCATGGCATCCAGCACGGCCCGGACGGCCGCGCCGGACTGGATGCGCGCCAGAGCGCTGATGCCCGCCAGCCGGACAGGCGGCTTGTCCTTGAGAAGCCTCTCCAGCGTGGCGCGGTTTGGCAACTCGCCGAAAAATTCCAGCAGCCGGGCGGCGGTCAAGCGTCTGATCAGGAAAGGCGACCTAAGGTCCTTCAGGGTCCGTTCCTCCAGGGTCAGGCTGAAAACCTGGGAGAGCAGCTTTCGCTCCGGTCCCTTGACAAGTCGCGCGATGTCGAGCAGGGCCTGGGTCAGCGGTTCCCGAAAGCGTCTGTTGCGCGAACCCAGCCGGACCGGGGCTTCCGGGTCCAGCCCGGTCATCATATCCAGAAGCTCCTGGGCTATTCTCCTGTAATGCAGGTCGAACCAGGCTTGGCGGCGGTCGCTCCATAAACGGTGGACGATGATGTAAAGGACGAGGAAAGCCGAGAACAGGAACAGGGCCTGCAGGGACACGAGCAGGACCTGGACGGAAAGCGTGCCACCTACAGTCATCTCGCCCGGCCTGTCCGCCTATCCGACGTTCAAATAGTGCATGACCTTGGCGGTGACGATCCTGGGCGCGAAAGGCTTGGTGATGAAGTCGACCGCGCCCAGCTCCATGGCCCTGAGCATCTCCTTCTCGCCCGATATCGAGCTAATGACGATCACGGGCGCTTTCACCGCTTGACCCTGTTTCCTCAGCTGTTCGAGGAACTGGAAACCGTCCATGCCGGGCAGGATGATGTCGAGAAGGACCAGGTCCGGCTCGACGGTCGCCATCTTCTCCAAGGCCTCTTCCGCGCCCGCGACGGGGATGACCTCGACCTTCTCGTCCTTGAGGTAATGGCAAAGCAGGCGCACTGTCAACGGGTCGTCCTCGACCAGCAGGATGCGGCCCGCGCGGCTCTCATGCGGCGCCGAAAGACCGCGAGCCTCGGCCAGGAACTCCCTCAGGGAGTCCAGCGCATCGTTCAATTGTCGGGCCAGGTCTTTCAAACCCGCCTCGAGCCGGTCGAGGGCCGGCCGCATTTTCCCGGACTGTTTCCGGCGCGGGCCTTTGACCTCCCGGGCCAAGCGGGCGAGCTCGCCGCTCCTCGGCCCGAGGCCGGCCAGTCTGTCCCGGAGCACACGCGTTTCGGAGATAAGCGTCTCCAGCTTTTTTCTCGTCTCGGGGTCTTCCAACAGTCTCTCCGGCACGCGGCAACTCTCCCCAGGCCAACTTCCAACCGGGATTATACATTGCGAGGGCCGGGCCGGTCAAAAGGCTTCTCCGGCAGGCAATGCAAAGGCGCCGGAGCGGGGCCGGCCCCCGATCACTCCTCTTCTTCGGGCTTGACCCGGCCTTCCTTGACCGCTTCCGCTATGATCTTCTGCTGGATGTTGGATGGCGCTTCCTCGAAATGGGAGAATTCCATGGCGAACGAGCCGCGGCCGCCTGTGATCGAGGTCAGGTTCGGCTCGAAGTCGAGCATTTCGGACATCGGCACCTGGGCCTTCAGGACCCGCATGTTGCCCTTCTGTTCCATCCCCAGCACCCGGCCGCGCCGCCCGTTTATGTTGCCCATGATGTCGCCCATGAAGGCCTCCGGGGTGTAGACCTCGACGTTCATGATGGGCTCGAGAATGGTCGGCCGGGCTTCCTTCATGGCCTTCTTGAAGGCCTTGGAGGCCGCGATCTGGAAAGCGATGTCCGAGGAGTCGACCTCATGATAGGAGCCGTCGTAGAGCGTCACCTTGAAATCGACGACGGGATAGCCGGCCAGAATGCCTTTCTTGCGGGCCTCCAGTATGCCCTTCTCTACCGAGGGTATGAAGTTCCTGGGGATGGCGCCGCCGAAGATCTTGTCCTCGAACTCGAAGTCCTTGCCCCGCGGCAGCGGCTCCATCTTGATCCAGACGTCGCCGAACTGACCGCGGCCGCCCGTCTGCTTCTTGTGCCGACCCTGGACGTCGGCCCGGCCCTTGATCGTTTCCTTATAGGAGATCTTGGGCGGCTTGAGGTCGACGTCGACGTTGTAGCGCTTCTTCAAGCGCTCGGTGATGATCTTGACGTGGAGCTCGCCGTTGCCGGAGATAAGCAGCTGGCCGGTGTCCGGGTCGCGCTCGATGCGCACCGTCGGGTCCTCTTCGGTTATGCGGTGCGTGGCCTGCGAGATGCGGTCCTCGTCCGCCCGGCTCTTGGGCTCAATGGCGAACGAAATGGACGGCTCCGGGAACTTGATCGGCTGGAACTCGACGCCCGCGTTCCTGGCGCAGAGCGTGTCGCCGGTGGCCGTGGCCTTGAGCTTGGCCGTGGCGACGATATCCCCGGCCCGGGCTTCGCTCACCGGCACCTGCTCCTTGCCCTGGAGCAGGAACAGGCCGCCGAGCTTTTCATCGCTCTCCTTGGAGGTGTTGCTGACCGTCGCGTCGGGCGCCGTGCGGCCGGAAAACACCCTCAAGAGCGAAATCCTGCCGGTATACGGGTCGGAAATGGTCTTGAACACCAGGGCCGCGAAAGGCTCATCCACCGAAGGGCGTAGCTCCTTTTCCTCGCCCCTGACCCGGACCTTGACCGGCTTTCTCTCGGCCGGAGAGGGCAATAGGGCCATGGCGCCCTCGAGGACCTGCTGGAGTCCGATGTTGACGAGGCCCGAGGCCGCCAGCACCGGGAAGAGCTGGCGGTTGAGGACGGCCTTCTTCAGCCCGGCCTGGAACTCCTCCTGCCCGAGCTCGCCCTGCTCGAGGTACTTCTCCATCAGACTTTCATCGCTCTCGGCGACCATCTCGACGAGTTCCCGTCGCCTGGTCTCGAACTCCTGGGTCAGACCCGCCGGCACTTCGGCTTCCTTGAACCTGCCGCTTTCGTCCTTCTCGAAAACATAGGCCCGGCCGCGGACGAGGTCCACGACGCCGTTGAAGTCCTTCTCCTCCCCTATCGGCAGCTGCATGGGCACGGCCTGGCGGCCGAAGAACTGCCGGACGGCTTCGACGGCCCGGCGGAAGTTGGCGTTCTCGCGGTCTATCTTGTTGATGACGACGAGCCGCGGAAGCTCGTATTCCTCGAGCATCTCCCAGACCTTCTCCGTCCCGACCTCGACCCCGGCCACGCCGCAGACGACGAGCAGGGCGGCGTCGGCGGCCCTGAGGACGGCCTTGGTGTCCCAGAGGAAATTGGCCTTGCCCGGTGTGTCGATGAGATTGAAGCGGTGGTCCTGCCACTCGCAGAAGCAGGTCGCGGAATTGATCGTGATTCGGCGCTCCACTTCTTCTGGTTCGTAATCGGTCACGGTGTTGCCCTTGTCGACCTTGGTCAGACGGCTGGTCGCGCCGGTGTCGAACAGAAAGCCGGCCGCCAGCGTCGTTTTCCCGGACGAGCCGTGCCCGACCAGGGCTATGTTACGGATCCTGTCGATAGGCTGGTCTTTCATGCCTCTGCCTCCTCGGAGTACGGGAAATCCCTGTCCGCCAAGAAATCGCGCAGTTCTTGGAGAAAAAAGGAACTATATCATAAACAAAAACGCCGGCCGGCTCAAGTGCCCGAGACGGCCTGCCGCTCCAGCACGGCCTCGAGCTCGGCCGGGAGAGGCGAGCCGAACTCCAGGCGCTCGCCGGTCGCGGGATGGATGAAGGACACTATGTTGGCGTGCAGGAAGAGCCGCGGGCTTATGGCCGGCGCGTTCCTGCGGCCGTAGAGCGGGTCGCCGACGACGGGATGGCCGGAAGCCGCCAGGTGCACCCGGATCTGATGGGTCCGGCCGGTAAGCGGCCTGATCTCGAGGAAGGTCGTTTCCGGGAAGACGCGAAGCACCTGGAAGTAAGTCTCGGCCGGCTTGGGATGACGCGAGCGGACCGAGATCTTCCAGCCGTACCTTGTGTGCCGCCCGAGCGGTAGCTCGATCTTGCCCTCCTGGGCCGAGAAGCGTCCCCAGACCAGGGTCAGGTAGGTCTTCTCCACCAGCCGTTTCTTGAACTGGCTCGTGAGCGACCTCCAGGCCCGCTCCGACCTGGCCGCCAGCATGACTCCCGAAGTGTCCCTGTCGAGACGATGGACGATACCGGGCCTGTCCTCACGGCCGACGCCGGCGACCTCCGGGAAATGATAGAGGAGGGCGTTGACCAGCGTCCCGGAGCTGCGGCCGGCTCCCGGATGGACCACCAGTCCGGCCGGCTTGTCGATGACGATGACGTCGTCATCCTTATATATTACGCGCAGCGGGATCTCTTCCGGGCCCGGCGCGCCGGCTTCGGGCTCGGGCTCGATAGGGAGCTTTAACTCGACCGTCTCGCCCGCCTTCAGCCTGTATCCAGGCTTCCTGACCAGACCCGAGACGGTTACCCCGCCGGCTTCGAGCAGTTTCTGGATCCGGGCACGGGTGACGTCGGCGAGCCGGTGCTTCAGGAAAAGGTCCAGCCTCTTGCCGGCGTCCTCGCGGCCCGCGGTCAGGGTCCTGACGTCAGTCACTTTTGCGCCGCTTAAGCATAAGGAAAAGGCCGAAACCCACGGCCAGTCCCAGCAGGCAGAAAAGCTGCGGCAGCGACAGGCTGGTGAAAGCCGAGGCGCCGCGCAGGAGGTACTTGTTCGCGTCGTGATCGCCCCGGAAGTACTCTGTGAAGAAGCGGATGACTGAATAATTGATGATGTAGAGGGAGAAGACCTGGCCGTCGAACCTCTTCTTCCTGAGGACCAGGAACAGGATGACGAAGTTCAGGAAGTTGAGTCCGGACTCGTAAAGCTGGACCGGATGGAGCTTGAGCCCGAGCGGGATGCCGGTCAGCTCATGGGCGTAATCGCTCTTGAAGACCACGCCCAGGGCCGTGTCGCAGGCGCGGCCGTAGCAGCAGCCGGCGTTGAAACAGCCGATACGGCCGAAGCCATGTCCGAGGGCGATGGCCGGGCCGACCAGGTCGGCGGTAGGCCAGAGAGGGATCTTCTTCCGGCGGAAATACCAGATGGCGAACAGGACGCCGAAGGTCAGGCCGCCCTGGAACACGCCTCCGGACTGGGCCAGGCTGAGCAGCTCCCGGGGATACTTCGTGTAGTAGGAGAAGTTGCCCGCGAGGAGTATGAGCTTGGCGCCTACGAGCGAGACGATGATGATGTAAAAGGCCGCGTCCAGCAGCCTGGCCGCGTCGTAGCCGGCTTTTTTGGCCTGGACGTAGATGAACCACAGCGCGAAACCCACGCCCACGGCCATCATGAAGCCGTAGGTGTGGACGGTGAGCGGGCCGAGCCGTATCAGGACGGGGTGCATGGCGTCTTTCTCCTTAAATAAAGGAATAGCACTATGACCACCCCCACCGTTATGGCGGAGTCGGCCACGTTGAAAAAGGGCCAATGGGAGCGGCCGATGTGGAAGTCGAGGAAATCCACGACGAAACCGCGGCTGAGCCTGTCGGCCAGGTTGCCGGCGGCGCCGCCCATGATCATGGCCAACGATGCCTTCATCAGGGTTTCGGAGGCCGGTGTCCTCGAGAAGATATAGGCGACCAGAGCCAGAGCCACCAGCGAGGAGACCGTCAGCACCCAGAAAACGAGGTCTCCCTCGTACTTCGAGAAAGCGCCGAAGACCGCGCCCCTGTTATGGACCCTGGTCAGGTTGAAGAACCCCGGGATGACGGTTCTGCTCTCGTAAAGCCCGACCGTTCGAGCCACGACGGCCTTGGCCGCCTGGTCCAAGCCGAAGACCGCCAGCATGACCAGGAAGAAGGCGGCGTTCTTTCTCATGTCGAGAGCGACCTCGAGACGGAGGCGCAGCGGGGACAGAACGAGGGGAAATCCTGGTCGGCGCCGACCGCCAGCGAGTAGTTCCAGCAGCGTTCGCACTTGGCGCCCGGGGCGCGCCGGACCTCGAACTCCGTCTGAGCCCGGCCGCTCTTTTCCAGGATCACGGAGGAAACTATGAACAGATAGGCCAGCTCATCGCGGTGCTTCCCGAGCAGGGCTTCATCCTCCTCGCCGGCGCGGATGAGGACCTCGGCCTCCAGGGAATTGCCTATCAGTTTGGCTTCCCGGGCCTTTTCCAGCTCCTTGAGCGCCTGTTCCCTGAGCCCGATGAGCCTCTCGAACTCGACGAAGGTCTCGTCGTCCAGCCATCGGCCGTCCCCGGCCGGGAAGAGCTCGAGATGGACCGATTCGCTCTTGCCCGCCCAGCCCGGCAGGGCGGCCCAGGCCTCCTCGGCCGTGAAAGGCAGGATGGGCGCCATGAGCCTGAGGCTTTTCGTGAGCATCTCGAAAAGCGCCGTCTGGATGGCTCGCCGCGCCGGCGCGGCCGGCGCCGAGCAGTAAGCGCGGTCCTTTATGACATCGAGATAGAAGGCGCTCAGGTCGACCGTGAAGTACTCCAGCACGGCGTGCAGCACCACGTGGAACTCGTACTCCTCGTAGGCCCTGAGCACGCGGCGCACCGTCCGTTCCGTTTTTTCCAGGATCCAGCGGTCCAGGGCGGGCATCGCCTCCGGCCCGACCCTGTCCCGGTCCGGGTCGAAATCGTAGAGGTTGCCCAACATGAACCGCCAGGTGTTGCGCACCTTGCGGTAAGCCTCGACCAGACGCTGCAGGGTCTCGCCGCCGAACCGGGCGTCCTCGCGGTAGTTGAGCATGGCGACCCAGAGGCGCAGGATCTCCGCTCCGTTCTTCGAGATGACCTCCTCCGGCTCTATGACGTTGCCCAGCGACTTGGACATGGCCCGGCCCTGCTCGTCGAGGACGAAGCCGTGGGTGATGCAGGTCCGGAAGGGCGACTCGCCCCTGACGCCGACGCCGATGACCAGAGAGCTGTTGAACCAGCCCCGATACTGGTCGTGGCCCTCGACGTAGACGTCCGCCGGCCAGCCCAGCTCCGGCTTCTTGCCGAGGATGCCGTGCGAAGCGCCCGACTCGAACCAGACGTCGAGGATGTCGCTTTCCTTGGTCAGGTCGGTCGAGCCGCAGCTTGGACACTTCGTCCCCTCCGGCAGCAACTCGCCGGCGTCCTTCAGGAACCAGGCGTCCGAGCCCTCCTTTTCGTATATGGACGCGACGTGCATCGCGATCCCCTCATCGGCGACGGTCCTGCCGCAGGAGCGGCACTGGAAGGCCGGGATGGGCACGCCCCATGTCCGTTGGCGGGAGATGCACCAGTCGGGCCGGGACGTCATCATGTTGGCGATACGCTCCTCGCCCCAGGGCGGGATCCAGCGCACGGCGCTGACGGCCCGCAGGGCCTTTTCCCTGAGGCCGGCGTGGTCCATAGAGATGAACCACTGCTCCGTTGCCCTGAATATGACCGGGTTCTTGCAGCGCCAGCAGTGGGGATAGGAGTGCGTTATCTCGGCTTCCTTGAGCAGGGAGCCGTCCTTCTTCATGTCGGCCGTGATGATGGGGTTGGCCTGGAAGACGTTCAGGCCGGCGTACCGGCCCGTGTCAGCGGTGAAGCAGCCGCCGGCGTCTACCGGCGTGTAGATGTCAAGACCGTAGGAGATCCCGGTCATGTAGTCGTCGTAGCCGTGGCCGGGCGCCGTGTGGACGCAGCCCGTGCCGTCCTCGAGCGTCACGTAATCGGCCAGGACGAAGAGCGACTCCCGGTCGTAGAAAGGATGGCGGGCCTTGAGGCCCTCGAGCCTGCGGCCGGCGAATTCGGCCAAGACGCGCGGTTCCTTCCAGCCCAGCTCCGCCGCGAGGACGGGCAGCAGCTTCCCGGCCACGATATAGACCTCGCCGTCGACCTCGGCCGCGACGTAGTTGGCTTCCGGATGGAAGGCGACGGCCAGGTTGGCCGGCAGGGTCCAGGGCGTCGTCGTCCAGATCAGCACGTAGACCTTCTTGCCCGCGAGCGCCGGGAAGTCGGCGGCCAAGTCGGAGACCATAGGGAAGCGGACATAGATGGAGGGCGACCTCTTGTCGCGGTACTCGATCTCGGCCTCGGCCAGGGCCGTGCGGCAGTGGAGGCACCAGTGGACCGGCCTTTTGCCCTTGTAGACGTTGCCCGAGGCGAAGAAGGCCGCCAGGTGACGGATGACGTCCGCCTCATACGATGGGTCCATCGTCAGGTAGGGCTCGTCCCATTCGCCCAGGACGCCGAGGCGCTTGAATTCCCGTCGCTGTATGTCTATGAACTTGAGGGCGTAATCGCGGCACTCGCGCCGGACCTCGACCTGGCTGAGCCGCTTCTTTTTTTCACCCAGAAGCTTGTCCACGTGGATCTCTATCGGCAGGCCGTGGCAGTCCCAACCCGGCACGTAGGCCGCCAGGTAACCCTGCATGCTCCTCGTCTTGACGATGAAATCCTTGAGGATCTTGTTGAGGGCGGTGCCCAGATGGATGTGGCCGTTGGCGTAAGGGGGCCCGTCGTGGAGGACGAAAACCGGCCTTCCCCGCCTTCTTTCCAGGATCTTGCGGTAAAGGCCGTCACGCTCCCATTTCAGCAGGAACTCCGGCTCCTTCTGGGCCAGAGAGGCTTTCATGGCGAACGAGGTGCGCGGCAGGTTCAAGGTGCTCTTGACGTCGGGCTTTTCGGCCATGGGTGCTCCGCTCGCGGTAAAATCCGGACTATTATAAATCAGTCTATTCTATTCCGCCATCTGGAAAAGTCAAACTGGAGCGCTGGTCAATCGAGCCTGAAGTGGGCGCCGCGGCTCACAGGGTTGGCCAGGGCCGCGGAAGCGATCATCAGGGCCGTCTGTATCCCGTGGCGCAGGCTGATGAGCTTGGCGTCCATGCGGGCTTCCCGGTAGAACTTGTCGATGCGGTGCTTGAGGTACTCGAGGTCGGCGCGGGCACGCTCCAAGCGCTTGCGCGTCCTGATGATGCCGGCGTAGTTCCACATCGTGGAGCGGATCATGAGCCAGTCCTGATTGACCAGGGCCGGGTCGACCTCCTCCTCTCTCTTTGGGTAATACCAGCGGTGGATGTCGGAGGCCCGGTAGGGCCTGGAAGCGTCGAAACCGGCCGCGATGTCCCTGGCGGCCCGGACGCCCCAGACCAGCCCCTCGAGAAGCGAAGTCGAGGCCAAGCGGTTGGCGCCGTGAACGCCGGTGCAGGAAACCTCGCCGACCGCGTACAGGCCGCGCAGGGTGGTCCGGCCCCGGACGTCGGCCAGGACCCCGCCGCAGCAATAATGCGCGGCCGGGACGACCGGGATGGGTTCCCTGGTCATGTCTATGCCGGACTCCAGACAGGTCCTGTAGATGGTCGGGAACCTCTTCCTGATATCAATCCTGGCGTGGGAAGCCAGGTCCAGGTAGACGCAGTCGGTATTGGTGGCGATCATCTCTTCATATATGGCCCGGGAGACCTCGTCCCTGGGAGCGAGGTCGCCGAGCTTGGCGTACTTGTGCATGAAGGTCCGGCCGTCCTTGGTCTTCAAGCGGCCTCCCTCCCCTCTGACCGTCTCCGAGATCAGGAAGCCGCTGCCGTCCTCCTTGAGCAGGACGGTCGGATGGAACTGGATGTATTCCATGTTGACGATGCGGGCGCCGGCCCTGAAGGCCATGGCGTAGCCCGAGCCGTCAGCGCCGGGCGGGTTGGAAGTGTAGAGGAAGACCGAGCCGCAGCCGCCCGTGGCCAGCACGGTGTAGGGAGCGAAGAAACGTCTGACCGCGGAGGAGCCGTTGTCGAGCACGTAGGCGCCTATGGCCTGCGGCACGCGGTAATAGGCGGTGTGGTTCTTGGAATGATGCGGGACCGTCAAAAGGTCGACGACGGTATGGCCCGGGTAGAGCCTGACCCGGGGGTGCTTGCGAAGCGCGGCGAGGAAGCGCCGCTCGATGACCTGACCGGTCGTGTCCTTGACATGGAGTATGCGCCGCCGGGAGTGCCCGCCCTCCTGGGCGTAGTCGAGGGCCTCGGGCGCGGACCGGGAGAACGGGATGCGCAGCCTTTTCATCAGCACTTTTTCCACCAGGACCGGACCCTCTTCGGCCAGGACGTCGACGGCCTCGACACTGTTGACGCCGTCGCCCGTCGTGATGATGTCCTCTTTGAGCAGCTCGGGGAAGTCACCCGGACCGAGCGAGACGATGCCCCCCTGGGCGTAGAAGGTGTTGGATTCCTCGGGCCGGCTGGCTTTGGTGACGACGGCCACGTCCAGCCCGGAGTCGGCCGCCTCCAGGGCGGCCGCCGCGCCGGCTATGCCGCAGCCGATGACGAGAACATCGGCGCTGACGTCGATTTCCCGGCTCATCATCCCCCTCAGAATTCCAGGCTGATGTCCACGGCCTTGAAGGAATGGGTCAGGGCCCCGACCGAGATGAAGTCGACGCCGGTTTCGGCCACCAGATGGACTGTCTCGAGCTTTATGTTGCCCGAGGCCTCGAGCGGCACCCTGCCCGCGGTCATCTCGACGGCCTTCTTGATCATGGCCGGGGTCATGTTGTCGAGCATGACCATGTCGGCGCCGGCGTCCAGCGCTTCCTTCAGTTCGTCGAGGTCCTTTACCTCCACCTCGATTTTCTTCCCCTGCGGGGCTTTCTGTCTGGCCAGCCTGACAGCGTCGGAAATCCTGCCGACGAAAGCCAGATGGTTGTCTTTGATGAGGACCATGTCGGAGAGGTTCATCCGGTGGTTGGAGCCGCCGCCCATCCTGACAGCGTATTTCTCGAGGAAGCGGAGGCCGGGCGTGGTCTTCCTGGTGTCCAGTATCTTGACCTTGGTTCCGGCAACGGCCGCGACGTAGCGCCGGGTCAGCGTGGCGACGCCGCAGAGCCTCTGCAGGAAGTTCAGGGCCACGCGTTCGCCTGTCAGGATGGAGGCCGTCCGGCCTCTGACCATAGCCAAGGCCTGGCCGTTCTCGAAATCGGCGCCCTCATCGACGAATGAGTTCACCGCGATGTTCGGGTCGAGGAGCTCGAAGACGCGGCGGGCCGCCGGCATGCCGGCCATCACTCCGTCCTCCTTGGCCGTGATCACGGCCTCGGAACGGGCGTCGGGCGGCACGAGGGCCGCCGAGGTTATGTCGCCTTCCGGCGCGTCCTCCTCCAGAGCGAGCCTGATGATGCGGTCGAGGGCTGCCGTATCCATTTCGATATGGGATTATAAGACTCCGGCCCCCGGCCGTCAATCAGCTGGTCTCGTCCACTACATTAGTGACGCGCTTGGCTGGGGATGAGTTTTGAGCC
>CAYWJT010000024.1:0-36738 GCA_964458655.1 uncultured Eubacteriales bacterium
GGAGACCGAGGCCCAGAAGGCCCAGCGCCTGAAATGGTGGACCGAGGCCAGGTTCGGCATGTTCATCCACTGGGGCCTCTACGCCCTGCCCGCGCGGCACGAATGGGTCAAGAACCGCGAGCGGATGACCAACGAGCAGTACCAGAAGTATTTCGAGCTGTTCGACCCGGACCTCTACAACCCCAGGGAGTGGGCCAGGATGGCCAGGGCCGCGGGCATGAAGTACGCGGTCATCACCGCCAAGCACCACGAGGGCTTCTGCCTCTGGGATTCGAAGTACACCGATTACAAGGCCACCAACACCCCATACGGCAAGGACCTGCTCAAGGCCTTCGTCGAGGCCTTCCGGGCCGAGGGCCTGAAAGTCGGCTTCTATTACTCGCTCATAGACTGGCATCACCCGGATTACACCATCGACCGGGTGCACCCCCTGCGCCCCGAGAACGAGGCGGACTACGAGAAGCTCAACGCCGGCAAGGACATGGCCAAGTACCGCGAGTACATCAAGAACCAGGTCCGCGAACTGCTGACGAACTACGGCGAGATAAGCATCATCTGGTTCGACTTCTCCTTCCCGGGCAAGAACGGAAAGGGTCGGGACGATTGGGACAGCATCGGGTTGCTCAAGCTGGCCCGGTCCCTCCAGCCCGGCATCATCGTCGACGACAGGCTCGACCTGCAGGACGTGGAAGGCGGCTGGGATTTCACGACGCCGGAACAGGTCAGGGTGACCAAATGGCCGGAGTACAACGGCAAGAAAATCCCCTGGGAGACGTGCCAGACGTTCTCCGGGTCCTGGGGCTACTACCGCGACGAATACACCTGGAAGAGCCCGGCCCAGCTCATCGAGCTGCTCGTCGAGTCGGTGAGCAAGGGCGGCAACCTCCTGCTCAACGTCGGGCCGACGGCCAGGGGGACGTTCGACCACCGGGCGCAGGAGCGGCTCAAGGCCGTCGGCGAGTGGATGGCCCTGAACGGCAGGTCGGTCTACGGCTGCACCCAGGCGCCGGAAGAATTTGTGGCTCCGCCGAACACGCTGCTGACCTGGAACCCGGCGACGAAGAGGCTCTACATCCACCTGCTGGCCTATCCGCTCGACGGCCTCTGGCTCTCCGGGATGTCCGACAAAGTGAAGTACGTCCAGTTCCTGCATGACGCGTCCGAGATACGGTTCAGGCCGGGGAGCGGCGCGGACGCCGGCAAGCTGTGGCTGTCGCTGCCGGTCCAGAAACCCCCCGTCGAGATCCCCGTGCTCGAGGTTTTCCTGAAATAGCCGCCCTCCAGCCTGCGGCTCAATCACGAAAAACGCAGCGACCCGGGCCTGCGGCCTCGGCGAGAAGTTTTCTTTCCCTCATGCAGACTGACTGGCCTTGACATCCCGCCTACCCGAGATTACTATGGATTTTGGGCTGTGCTTTTTCAGCATCAAGAGGAGGATGCGCCATGAGATCACATTCTTTCCGCGTCAAAACCCTGGTGTTGCTGGCCTTTATCGCCTTGGGGCTCTCCGCCTGCGGTTTCGGCGGAAACGCGGGGCGGCTCTCCCTGAGCCTCACTGACGTGGCGACTGACCGGTACCAGGCCGTGTACGTCACGATCCGCGAGGTCGCCGTCCATAAGTCCGGCGATACGGAGGACTCCTGGAAGGTCGTGGCTGCGCCCAACAGGACATATAACCTGCTGAACCTCGTCAACGGCGTCAGGGAGAACCTGGCCCTGGCCGAGCTCCCGTCCGGTCATTACACCCAACTCCGGCTCTTGCTCGGAGACACCCCGGATAACGGCGTCAACATCCTGAGCCGCGCCCATCCATACGCCAACTACGTCGTGGACAACGCCGGCCAGTGCCACGAGATCAAAGTCCCGAGCGGTTTCAGGACAGGCGTCAAGGTCGTCCAGGGCTTCGATATAAACGAGAACCAGACGACCGAGCTGATCCTCGATTTCGACGCCTCTAAGTCGGTCGTGGTCGCGGGCCGCAGCGGGCAGTACCTCATGAAACCCACCATCAGGGTCCTGACCGCGTCAGACGCTTCCGTCATCAGCGGCTCGGTGACCAAAGCCGCCGACCAGGCCGCCGTTCAAGGAGCCTGCGTCAGCGCCCAGGTCTACGACGCCTCGGCCGCCGACCCCCGGGATAGGGTGACGGTCAGGGGAGCAACGCTAAGCAGCGAGACCGGCGCCTACAAGCTCTTTGTCGCCCCAGGCACGTATAACGTCGTCGCCGTCGGGCTCGGCTTTGCGCCGCTCGCGGCCGTGGTCGCAGCCGAAGCCGGCATGACCTACACTCAGGACTTCGCTCTCGTCGAAGAGCCGAACTACGGCAAAGTCTCGGGCACCGTAACCATCTCTGGCTCTGACGGCGAGGCTTACGCGACGCTTTCCTTCCGGCAGACCGTCTCTCTGGGAGGCTCGGATATCGAGGTCGAAGTTCAATCGGTCAACGTCCGGGACGGCGCAACATACACAGTGGACCTGCCCGTTGGTCTCTACACCGTTGTATCGTCGACAGCGGGCATGACGACCCAGGAAGCCTCGGTTTCGGTGAGCAAGGACACGACGACAACTCTCGACATAACGTTCTGACCGCGCTTATTTTTCCCGGCGTGTGGTGCTATAATCCGGAGCCGGACCTGCTCCGGAGGAGGCACACATGAGATACGGGAAAAAAGGAACGGCCTTTCGTCTTTGTCTGCTCGCGTCCGTCGCGGCCCTGCTGGCATCGGCGCCGGGTTGCGGCGGGCCCGGCGCTAGCCGGGACGACGCCCCGCTCAAGTTCGCGCTCTCTTTCCCCGCCGCGCTGTCCGCCGGACCGCTCGACGGCCGCCTGCTCCTTCTCGTCTCGGACGACGACGCGCGCGAGCCACGCTTCCAGATAAGCGACGGCGCCGGCACCCAGCTCGTCTTCGGCGTCGACGTCGAGGGCCTGGCACCGGGCGCGCCGGCTATTATCGATAGGACGGCCTTCGGCTATCCGCGCCGGAGCCTGGCCATGATCGAGCCCGGCGAGTACTGGGTCCAGGGGCTGCTCAACGTCTACGAGACCTTCCACCGGGCCGACGGTCACACGGTCAAGCTCCCGCCCGACCGCGGCGAAGGCCAGCAGTGGAACCGGAAGCCGGGCAACCTCTACAGCAAGCCGGTGAAAGTCCGGGTCGACCCGGGCCGCGCCGAAACCATCAGCATCTCGCTCGACCAGGTCATTCCGCCCATCCCCGACCCGCCCGAGACGAAGTACATCAAGCACGTCCGCATCCAGAGCAAGCTCCTGAGCGATTTTTGGGGCAGGCCGATGTACCTCGGCGCCCACGTGCTCGTGCCCCATGGCTTCGAGGAGCATCCCGAGGCCCGCTACCCGCTCATCGTCAACCACGGCCACTTCCCCTACACCTTCGGCGGCTTCCGCGAGGAGCCGCCCGACCCGGACCTGCCGCCGGACTACAGCGAGCGTTTCCGCATCCATGGCTATAACCGCATCGAGCAGGAGGAGGCTTACGCCTTCTATAAATACTGGACCGCTCCCGACACGCCCCGCTTCCTCATCGTCGAGATCCAGCACGCCAACCCCTTCTACGACGACTCCTACGCCGTGAACTCGGCCAACCTCGGTCCCTACGGCGACGCCATCAACTACGAGCTCATCCCTTATATCGAGGAGAAGTTCCGCGGCATCGGCCAGGGCTGGGCCCGCTTCCTCTACGGCGGGTCGACGGGCGGCTGGGAGGCTCTGGCGGTCCAGGTCTTCTATCCCGACATGTACAACGGCTGCTGGGCCGCCTGCCCCGACCCCATCGACTTCCGGGCCTACACCATCGTCAACATCTACGAGCACGAGAACGCCTATTACGTGGAGAGCCGCTGGAAGAGGACGCCGCGGCCGGGCCGGCGCAATTACTTGGGCGAGGTCGGCTGCACGATGGAGGAGACCAACCACCGCGAGCTCGCCCTGGGCACGAAATCGCGCTCGGGCGACCAGTATGACATCTGGGAGGCTGTCTTCTCGCCGGTCGGCCCCGACGGCTACCCGCGCCGCATCTGGGACAAGCTCACCGGCGAGATAGACCCAGAGACGGCCGCCTACTGGCGCGAGCACTACGACCTCCGCTACATCCTGGAGCGCGACTGGAAGACGCTCGGCCCCAAGCTCAAGGGCAAGATCCACATCTACTGCGGGGACATGGACAACTACTACCTCAACAACGCGGTCTATCTCATGGAGGACTTCCTGAAGGGTACCAAGGACCCCTATTACGACGGCGAGGTGGACTACGGCGACCGGGCCGAGCACTGCTGGAACGGCGACCACGCCAACCCCAACTACATCTCGCGCCTGCGCTACCACCGGCTCCACATCCCGAAGATCATGGCGCGGATAAAGAAGTCGGCTCCGGCCGGCGCCGACCTCAAGAGCTGGAGGTATTGAAATCAGGGCATCCCTTCGACCTTGCGGACGCTGACCTCGCTTTAGAGCCGGTTCCTTCTTGCTCCCTTAGCGCCCGGCCGCATGCTTTCGGCCGTCATCCGAGAACATGATTCCGCCGGAGCGGGCTTGTTCATGGAAATCGGCCGCTCCCTGAGCGAAAAAAGGTCGCTGATGCAGCCTCTGAACTTGAAAAAATGCTGTCGGACCTGCTGTCGCTCGACCTTCTTGATGTCGGCTAGGGGTTGTGACAACCGGAGCGACGGCCCGGTATAGCAAGGGCGCGGCCGGCAGGCTAAATGGCGGAACATGTGGACGGGTTTCCTTTCTTATAAGCGCGTTTTTTCCGTGAGCCAGCTACCGTCTTGACATTTCATAAATATGTAATTACAGTAATAACATTTCAGGGGCGCGAGGCTGGAGATGAAGACCCTGGAGCTGAAAGTGGCCCGCATCGGCAACTCCCGCGGCGTCCGTCTGCCGGCCGCGTCCCTGAAGCGGTACGAAGTCGGGTCGGTCCTGGTCATGGAAGAGCGCAGCGACGGCATCCTTTTAAAGCCGAAGGCGCGGGGCATAGTGAAACTCGACTGGGAAGGGACGGCCAGGGAGATGGAGACCGCTGGCGAAGATTGGAGCGAATGGGACGCGCTCGACGGCGACGGGCTCGGATCGGCGCCGTGGGAGCGCGAGGGAAAGAAGATAGCGGAGGAGAAGGCCCGTTACGGGCCGGCGCGCCGCGCGCAAAAAGAGGCTGTCAAGCGGTATGAGATCCGTTGGGCCTCGCTTGACCCCGCCCGGGGAGCCGAGATGGCCAAGACCAGGCCCGTCGTAGTCGTCAGCCTGGACGAACTCAACGCCCGTCTCGAGACGGTCACGGTTTGCCCGATAACGAGTAGGCTCCATCCCGCCTGGAGATGCCGGCTGCGGGTCAAGTGCGCCGGCAAACCGGCCGAAGTCGCGGCCGACCAGATCCGCACCATCAGCAAGAACCGGCTGGGCCCGAGGATGGGCCGGCTGTCGGATGAACAGGCCGCCGCGCTCCGGCGGCTCCTCACCGAGATGTACGGCGAATAACCCGAATGAAAGCGGAAGGAGGCGACAACAATGAAAAAGGGCCGAAACGCGTTGTTTGTCCCGTCGGCGGCCGCGCTCGCGGCTGTCGTGTTCCTGGCTGCGGCCGGGGCGGACGCCTGCGCCCCTCAAGGGACGCGTGAAAAGGCGGCCGCTCCGGAGCGCGCAGCCGTCCGACTCATCCCCGAGGACCAGGTCCGCCTTTCCAACGACCCGCGCAAGACGGAGCTTTTCCGCGACGCCGGCCTCGGGCTCTTCATCCACTGGGGGCCCAATTCCCAGATGGGGACGGAAATCTCCTGGCCGCTCTACAACGCCTCGGACGACTATATAAGGAAATATTACGCCCTGGCGGAAACGTTCAACCCGACGCTCTTCGACCCGGCCGAATGGGCGCGCCTGGCCAAACTGGCCGGCATGGAGTACGTGGTCTTCACGGCCAAGCACCACGACGGCTTCTGCATGTTCGACACGGCCCTGAGCGATTTCAAGATAACCAACACGCCTTACGGCCGGGACATCACCGCCCTGGTCGCTGAAGCCTTCAGGCGCGAGGGCATCCTCGTCGGCCTCTATTATTCGCCGGGCGACTTCCGTTACCAGTACGAGACCGGCCTGCGCACGAGCCACATATACGAGCCCGACTTCGCCGCGGCCGCGCCCTTCGGCCCGCTGAAAAAGACCTTCCTCGAATACGAGCAGGGGCAGGTCGAGGAGCTCCTGACCGGCTACGGCGACGTCTTCATGCTCTGGTTCGACGGCAAGTGCGAGCCGCTCAAGAAGCACGCCTGGCGGGTCAAGCAGGACGTCTTCATCGGCAGGGGAGAGATCCCGACGCCGGAGCAGACCATCCCGGGCCAGGCCGCGGACCAGGCCTGGGAGAGCTGCATGACGACGAGCTGGCAGTGGTCCTACCAGCCGAACCCGGACGTCCGCGGCATCAAGGAGGTGCTGGCCAACCTCATCCGCATCCGCGCCCGCGGCGGCAACATGCTGCTCAATGTCGGGCCGCGGCCGGACGGCCGGATTGCGCCGCCCGACGAGAACCTGCTGCGGGAGCTCGGGCTGTGGATGATGTTGAACGGCGAGGCCGTCCGCGGGGTGCGGCCCTGGGTGGTCACGAACGAAGGCGACGTCTGGCTGACCAGCCGCCGCGGCGAGGGGACGGTTTACGCCTTCGCCGACCTGGAGTTCGGCATGGAGGGAGTCAAGGCGCCGGCCGGCGCCCGCTTCACGCTGAAGTCCGTCCGGACGACGCCCGAGACGAAGGTCTCGGTGCTGAGCCAGGCCGGCGGCTGCGAGTGGACGGAGGACGCCGGCGGGCTGCACATCACCGTGGCGCGGACCCAGACCATCCAGTTCGTCAAGACGCCGGCCGGAGCGGGCGCGAAGTCCGGCCGCAAGCTCGGCGCGTTCACCTGGGGACCGGACTGGCCGGTCGCGGTCAAGATCACGAACGTCAGGCCGGCCGAAGGCTTCTGAGGCGTTGCGAAGCTTCGGTTACCGGCGCGGTTTTGTTCCGCGGGGCCGCGGCGGGCAAGGAAGGCTTCAGGATGGCAACGCGCAGGCGTCGCTTCGGCTCCAGCAGCCGCGGCCGGCTGCAAAAGCAAGCCTTGAGGTTTACCGGCATAGGTCAAGGGGCGGCGGCGCGGCGCGGATGTGAAGCGCGAGGCTCTTGACAAGCGTGCGATATGAATCATATCATGAAGTATAGCGAATAATAATATGATTCATTAGGCGCCGGATGAAAAGCATAAGCGTCCACGGAATAGACGAGGAGACCGAGAAACTGATCCTCGAGCGAGCCAGAAAGCGCGGCGTGAGCGTCAATAAAGTCGTGAAGGAACTTATCGCCGAATCACTAGGCCTCGACCCTTCGGGCCGGGACCGCGACAACAGGGCGGCCTTCGCCGACCTGTGCGGAGTCTGGACGCAGGAGGAAGCCGACCGCCTGCTCCAGGTCATGTCCGGGCTGGGGCTCGACTCCGTCGAAGAAAGCGAGTGGCGATGAGGGACGTCCTTCTCGACACGAACGCCTTCGTCCGTTTTCTGGCCGGCGACGAGAAGGTCCTCGATCATCTCGGCCGCGCCTCCCGGGTGCACATGTCGGTGTTCGTTCTGGGCGAGCTCCTGGCCGGTTTCCGGGCGGGCGGCCGCGAGAAGGAGAACCGCCGCGTCCTGGAACGATTCCTGGAAAAACCTGGCGTATCCGTGCTCGAAGCCGGCCGGGAAACGAGCGAATACTTCGCCCTCATAAAGACCGCCCTTCGCGCCGCCGGCCGGCCGCTGCCCGTCAACGATGTTTGGATCGCGGCCCAGGCGCTGGAAACCGCCTCTCTGCTCATCACTTACGACTCCCATTTCCTGGCCGTTCCCGGCCTCAGGGCCTGGGACGAGCTGGCTTAGAGGCGAGCTCCGTTCTTTGATGACGGAATTAGCCGACGATTTTTTCGCCTGCGCAACGACGAACGGCCGGGAGCGCTCAGGCGGGAAAACAGGTGTCCCTCGCGCCGCTAATGTCCCAGGAACGCCCTCGGGTATCTGCGTCAAAAGGCCGAAGGCGCTTGCCCCGCGCCTTGAACGGGAGCCGGTGAAGCCTTGACAGCGGCCGGTTCCAAACCTACCATGCCCCTGTAAGAAGAATTCAGGACAAAAAAGGAGGAGCTTTCCCCATGAGCCCTGAGATCAAGAGCCTCATTGAGGAATACTCGCGGGGAGGCCTGGGCCGCCGCGAGTTCATCGAGAAGCTGGCCCGGCTGGCCGGCGGGACGGTCGCGGCCGCGGCCCTCCTGCGCGCGTTCGAGGCCGACCCCGCCCAGGTCGTGCCGGCCGACGACCAGCGGCTCGAGACCGGCTACGTGGAGTACCCGGCGCCGGGCGGCGAAATGCGGGCCTACCAGGCCCGTCCGAAAGGCGCGGGCAAGCTGGCCGGCGTCATCGTCATCCACGAGAACCGCGGCCTCAATGCCCACATCGAGGACATCGCCAGGCGGGTGGCGCTCGAAGGCTTCCTGGCCGTCGCCCCGGACGCGCTTTCGCCTTTCGGAGGCACGCCGGCGAACCCGGACGAGGCCCGGCCGCTCTTCCAGAAGCTCGACCGCGAAGCCAACACGGCCAACTTCGTCGCCGCCGTCGCCTACCTCAAGACGAACCCGCAGACCACCGGCAAGGTCGGCTGCATGGGTTTCTGCTGGGGAGGCGGCGTCACCAACCAGGTGGCCGTGCACTCGCCCGATCTGGCGGCGGCCGTGCCCTTCTACGGCAGCCAGCCCGCGGCCGAGGACGTCCCGAAGATCAAGGCGGCCATGCTCATCCATTACGCCGGGCAGGACGAGCGCATCAACGCCGGCATACCCGCCTTCGAGGAGGCCTTGAAGAAGGCCGGGGTCGAGTACCGGATCCACGTTTACGAGGGCGCGGGTCACGCCTTCATGAACGACACCGGCCAGCGCTATAACAAGGAGGCGGCCGAGCTCGCCTGGAGCCGGACTATCGCCTTCCTTAAGGAAAAACTCGCGTCTTAGCCTGAAGCCCTCGGTAGGATCTCCGCCTCAGGCCGTCCTGCCGCGGCGCCACTCGGCGGCCACCGCCTCCACGAACGGCCGGACGCGGCCGAAGAACTTCCTGTAGCCCTCGCAGAGATAGTTCAGGCCGGGTTCGCCGTCGGGCGCGGTCAGGAAGCGGTTCTTCGGGCACTCGCCGTTGCACATCTCCAGGAACTCGCACTCCCGGCAGAAGCGCGGCAGCGTCTCGAGCTTGGCCCGGCCGAAGGCCCGCAGAGCCGGGCTTTCGATGAGCCCGGCGAGGGGCGTCGAGCGGATGTCGCCCAGCCGGTGGGCTTCGTCCACGTAGTGGTCGCAGCAGTAGACGGCGCCGTCGCGTTCGAGCACCGGGATGTCGCCGCAGACCGGCCGGAAGACGCAGAGCGAGTGCTCCAGGCCGAAAGCCGTGCGGGCGGCCTCTTCGATGACCTGGACCTTGACCCGGCCGATGTCGTTCGCGGCCCACTCGTCGAAGACGGCGCAGAGGAATTCGCCCCAGGCTGAGGCCGGCACGGTCTCGGGGCTGACGCCGTCCGGGGCTCCGGGCCGCCGCTCCACGAGCGGCAGGAAGGTGACGTAGGCGGCGCCGATCGACTTGAAGAAGCGGTAGACTTCGAGGGGCCGCCCGACGTTGGCGGCACTCACTACGCACAGGACGTCGGACGCGACGCCGTGCCGGCGCAGAGTCTCCCATCCGCGCATGGCCGCGTCGAAGGTGAGCTTTCGGGAACGGGTCAGCCTGTGCGCGTCGTGGAGCTCGCGCGGGCCGTCCAGGCTCAACCCGACCGCGAAGCCCTCGGCCGCGAAGAACCGGCCCCACTCATCGTCGAGCAAGGTGCCGTTGGTCTGCAGGCCGTTGGCGACGACGCGGCCGGGAGGGCGGAGCTTGCTCTGTATGGCGATTGCGCGCCTGTAGAAATCGAGGCCGGCGAGGATCGGCTCGCCGCCGTGCCAGGAGAAACGAACGACCTCGTCGGGAGAGGCGGCGATGTGCTGGGCGATGTAGGCTTCGAGGAGGTCGTCGGGCATGACCGCTGCACGTCGGTTCCCGGACGCGGCGCGGCCTGCCCACAGTTCACCCTCCTTGTCGAGATAATAGCAGTAGCGGCAGGCCAGGTTGCAAGCGGCCCCGATGGGCTTGACGAAGACCTGGAAGCTCCGCGACGCTGCGTCCATGGACGTTATGATACTACCTTCGCCGCTTTATCTGCATCCGGTCGCGTTCTGAAAGGGACTCGAGAAAGAACATATAGCCCACCGATACGCCGAACACGCGGTTGTACAGGTTCACTTTTTTTGACTTTGGCGGCGCGGCGGTGTTATCCTTGGCCCGCACGTCCGGTTCGGGGAAAACGCGGCCGTCGGGTCCCCAGGCAGCGTGAGCGCCGCAATCGTTCGCGCGTGTCGCCGCGCGTGTCCCCACGCCGAAAGCGCGAGCAGCCGCGCCCGTATCCCCGCGCCGGGAAGGAGGAACCAATGAACTGGAAGCGTTTCGTCGTCGCCTCGGTGGTGGTCTATGTGGTGCTGCAGGCCATGGATTTCGTCATCAACAGCGTCTTCCTCAAGGCCGACAACGAGGCCCTGAAGGACCTGTGGCGGCCCGACATGGCCTCGAAGGCGTGGATTATGTACGTCACAGCCGTCCTGGTGGCCTTCCTTTTCACCTACATTTTCATCAAGGGGCGCGAAGGGAAGGGTCTGGCCGAAGGGGTGCGCTACGGCATCGTCATCTGGCTGTTCGTGTTCGTGCCCATGATGCACGGTTACTACGTGATGCTGCCCATCCCCTACATCATGATCTTCCGCTGGCTGCTTTTCTCGCTCCTGGAGGTGCTCATCGCCGGCATCATAGTCGCCGCGATCTACAAGCCGCTTCCCGCGGCGCCGAAGGCGGCGTAAACAGGGGAGGACCGAGGTCGGGATTCGCCGGCAGTGTTGGCCCGTCGGATGGGCCCGTCAGTCGCGCTGTTCAGGGGAGGGCGGTCTGACACGCCTGTCCGCGGCCGGTCGAGAGGAAAGAGAGCGTGCTGCCTTACGGAGCGATACTTTACTTCCTGGCCCTGGTGCTGGGGATCCTGGCCGCGATCGAAGCTGAAGACCGCCGGCGATACGCCTTCATCGCCGCCGTAGCGGTTCTGTATGTTGTGCCGCCGGCCTTCCCGCGGTTCTTGCCCGGCTGGCTGCTCTTGGCGGGACGGGTCGTCCTCGGGCTGGCGGCCTATATCCACCTGAGGCTGGCGGGCTATCGCATACGCTGAGCCGGGTTATCGCTTCTTGCCCATCTGCCGCCAGTCGCCGCTCAGGACCGTGTTGGGGTTGAAGCGCGGGCTTTCGCTGAAGACGTAGTCGGTGCCGTTGGTCCAGGCGGCATCCGCCGTTACTTCTTTTTCGTCGGGCGCCTCTTCTGGTATTATTGGCTCGCTTTTCAAATTTGTGCCTGGTACGGCGCCAGGTACCGTACCAGGCGCCAAAGAGAAGGAGGAGGCGATGAAGAATCCAGCTCGTCAGACAATCCTCTTGACCGTGGCAGCGCTCGCTCTGGCCGCGGTCTTCGCCGCCTGCGGCGGCCCCGCGAAGGCGGCGCGCGGCCACGCCTTTAACGGACCGTACGAGGGCCCAAACCTCAACCGCGTGGCCTTTCCCATCGGCGGCATCGGGGCGGGCATGTTCTGCCTGGAGGGCACCGGCGCCATCTCGCACATGTCTGTCCGCAACCGCCTCCAATTCTTCAACGAGCCCTGCGTCTTCGCTGCTGTCACGATAAAAGACGAGCCGAACATCGCCCGCGTCCTCGAGGGCCCGGTCCCCGGCTGGAAGCTGTTCGGGGCCGCCGGCACCGGCAACGGCGCTTCGGGCTCGAGCTACGGCCTGCCGCGGTTCAGGAAGGCGGCCTTCCTGGCCCGCTTCCCGTTCGCCGAGGTCGCGCTCGAAGACCCGGCCGTCCCGCTGCGCGTCACCCTGACCGGCTGGAGCCCATTCATCCCCGGCAACGCCGACGACTCGAGCCTGCCGGTCGGGGCCCTGGAATACACTTTCAAGAACCCGACCGCCAAGAGCGTCGAAGCGGACTTCTCCTTCAGCGCCAAGAACTTCATGGCCGCCGGCCGCGGAGGCAACTCGGTCCTGCCCATCGAAGGGGGTTTTATCCTGTATCAGAAGGGGAGCGCCGAGCGGCCCGCCGACGAAGGCGCCTTCGCCGTTTTCGTCGATGACGGGCGCGCCGTCGTCGATCACTGCTGGTTCCGGGGCGACTGGTGGGACGCCGTGACTTTGGCCTGGCGCAACATAACTGAAGCCCGGCTCCTCGAGAACCCGCCCGCCGAAGGGCCGAGCCCGGGCGCCTCGCTTTTCGTCCCGGTCACGCTCGCTCCGGGCGAGGAAAAGACCGTTCGCGTGCTGACGGCCTGGTACGCGCCGGTCACGGACATGCGCTACGGCCGCGACCCCGCGCCTCCGGCAGCCGGCGCTGCGACCGCACCGTCGTCGGCAGGCGCTTCCGCCTCCTCGGCCGCCCAGGCCGCCGCCTGCGCCTCCCCCTACCACGTGCCCTGGTACGCGGGAAAGTTCAAGAGCGTCAGCGAGGTCGCGGGATACTGGCGCTCGAATTTCGGCCGCTTGCGGCAGGCTTCGGCGCTCTTCCGGGACGCCTTCCACGACTCGACGCTCCCGCCCGAGGTCATCGAGGCCGTGGCCGCCAACCTGACCATCCTCAAGTCGCCGACCGTCCTCAGGCAGACCGACGGCCGCCTCTGGTGCTTCGAGGGCTGCTCGGACACGGGCGGCTGCTGCTCGGGCTCGTGCACCCACGTCTGGAACTACGCCCAGGCCCTGCCGCATCTTTTCCCCGACCTGGAGCGGTCGCTCCGCCAGACCGAGTTCAACGAGAGCCAGGACGAGCGCGGCCACCAGACCTTCAGGTCGGCCCTGCCCATCAGGCCGGTCGCCCACGACTTCCACGCCGCCTCCGACGGCCAGCTCGGCGGCATCATGAAGGTCCACCGCGAGTGGCGGATCTCCGGCGACACGGAATGGCTGCGGTCGCTCTGGCCGAAGGTCAGGCAGAGCCTGGACTACTGCGTCCGGACCTGGGACCCGAGGCGCCGGGGGCTGCTCGAGGAGCCGCACCACAACACTTACGACATCGAGTACTGGGGCCCCGACGGGCACTGCGGCAGCTTCTATCTCGGCGCGCTCAAGGCGGCCGTGGACATGGGCGAGGCGCTGGGCGACGACGTCGGCGGCTACCGGGAGCTCCTGGAAAAGGCCGTCAAGGCCTACGAGAGCGAGCTCTACAACGGCGAGTACTTCATCCAGAAGATCATGACCGAAGGGCTCGACGCGCGCTACCAGGCCATCGATTATTCCTCCAACGGGCCGGGCTATAGGGAGGTGGTCGACATCCTGAACCGCGAGGGGCCGAAGTACCAGTACGGGACGGGCTGCCTGTCGGACGGCGTGCTCGGGTTCTGGCTCGCCAGGGTCTGCGGCCTCGGCGGCGGGATCGTGTCCGAGGACAAGGTGCGGAGCCACCTCGCGGCCGTTTACAGGTACAACCTCAAGCGCGACCTGAGCGGGTTCGCCAACCCGCAGAGGCCGGCCTACGCGGCTGGAAGCGAGGGCGGGCTGCTCCTCTGCACCTGGCCTCGCGGCGGCGAACTGGCCCTGCCCTTCGTCTACAGCAACGAGGTCTGGACCGGCATCGAGTACCAGGCGGCCTCGCACATGATGATGGAGGGCCTGGTCGAGGAGGGGCTGGAGCTCGTGCGCCTCGCCCGGGCGCGCTACGACGGCACGGTCCGCAACCCGTTCAACGAGTACGAGTGCGGGCACTGGTACGCGCGGGCCATGAGCAGCTACGGGCTGCTGCAGGGGCTGACGGGCGTCCGCTACGACGCGGTCGAGAAGACGCTCTACATAGATTCGCGGGTGGGCGACGACTTCCGCGTTTTCCTGTCGACCGCGACCGGGTTCGGGACGGTCGGCCTCAAGCGCGGCAAGCCGTTCGTCGAGATGAAGTCCGGCACGCTCGACGTCCGGAAAATAAATAATAAGGGGACAGTTCACTCATTCACCTGATTTTCAGGGCGGTTTCGGTTAAGAACCGGAGAGAACCGAAGAGATCCCCCGTTGTTTCCGTCCTCCCCCGCAGCGGGCCCGGTTCGGTGTATAATCGTCGGATATGCTGAGGATGATCAATGGATGTGGAACACGCGATGCGCACGAGCGTCTGATCCGGGCGATGATGGATTGACATGCTGAAGGAAGAGACCATAAACGCTTTGACTCACGGCATCGGCGCGGCCCTCAGCCTGGGCGGCGTGGCGGTGCTGGTGTTCATGGCGGCCGTGCGCGGGGACGCCTGGCACATCATCGGCTGCAGCGTTTACGGCACCACGCTCGTGCTGCTTTTCCTGAGCTCGACCGTCTACCACGGCTGCCGCGCCCCTCGGCTGAAGCACATCATGAGGATAATCGACCACGCCTCCATCTACCTCCTCATCGCCGGCACCTATACCCCTTTCACCCTGGTCAACCTGCGCGGGGCGTGGGGCTGGAGCCTGTTCGGCGTCATATGGGCGCTGGCCCTGGCCGGCATCGTTTTCCAGGTCTTCTTCGTCAACCGCTTCCACGTGCTGCAGGTCGCGGTCTATATCGCCATGGGCTGGCTGGTCGTGGTCGCGGTCAAGCCGCTTTTGGTCAGCCTGCCCAGGCCCGGGCTGGTCTGGCTCCTGGCCGGCGGGTTGAGCTACACGTTCGGGGTGGTCTTCTACGTTTGGAAAAGGCTGCCGTACGGCCATGCCGTGTGGCATCTGTTCGTCTTGGCCGGGAGCATCTGCCACTACTTCGCGATCCTCTTTTACGTCGTGCCCTGAAATTGAAATCGGTACCAGGTACCAGCGGTACCAGGTACCGACCGTACCAGGTACCCGAACAGCCTGAGCTTGCCGCCTCAGCGCTTTTTCATGAACAGCAGGTTGTCGTTCTTCGTCTTCCAGAGGTAGCCGAAATGGAAAGGCAGCGGGTGGACGCCGGCGTTTCCGGCCTCGAAGGCGGCCCGCAAGTCGGCCCGTTCCACGCCTTTGAAGTCGCTGACGGGGCGGACGTAACGGCCGAACAGTTCGATGTCCCACGTCCCGTCGAGAAACAAGCGATAGGGCACGCCCGTGTCGTCCTGGACGATATAGAGGCTTTTCTCCAGGATGAACTTCCGTCCATCCCGCCGCGCCCTCCGGCTCCAGCCTGGTTATGGACGAGATCGTGTACCCGGCCCTTTTGATGAAAAAGACCATGACGGGCAGGGCGCCGTCCGGGTTGCCGTCCTTGAAGGTCTGGTTCATGGCCTCGGTGACGAAGTACCCGCGCTTGAGGAAATCCGATGTCAGGAGCGCGAACCTGCGGAAGAAACTCTCGACCCTGAGAGTCTTCGCGTCGGCGAGGTCGGGCAGGTTGCCGGCCGGCTCGAGCCCGAGCAGGATGAACTTTTTGGCGGCCGGGAAGAGCGTCAGGACGTTGATCGCGTCCGGTCCGCCGAAGGGATAGAACACCGCGCCGGTCCGGCCGCAGGCATCCGGGAAGAGCCGGGCCGCCCAGGCGGCAATCGGTTCGAGCGTGGCTCTCTGATAGGTCTGCCATTCGTCCTGCATCTCGGAAGCGAAGGTTTTCCAGGCCGGGAGCTCTTCGAGGGCGGCGTATCTACCCGAGCCTGTCGGCATGCCGCTCAGATACGCTGCCGCGTCATCGAGGGCGGGGTCGACCGAAGGCTCAGCCCGGGGGGCGGAGGCCGCTTCGGCTTCGTGGGGCGGGCCGGCGGCGCGGGTCAAGCCGGCGTTTCCCGAACCGCTGTCCCCCTTCCTGCCGCAGGAGGCGAAAAATACGCAGGCCAGGAGCGCGCAGGCCAGGAGCAAGCAGGCTAGGCGTCCGCAAGCAGGGAGGGCGCGGGCGTAGAGCTTTCGGGCAGCGAACGTGCGGGCCCAGTACGTGCGGGCCCAGTACGTGCGGGCACGGTGCGTGCGCGCACGCAGCGGGCAAGCGGGCGCCGACGATGAGCCATCCTCCCGAGCCGCTTCTGGCGTTCTTATAGTCACCATTTGTCCGGCTATTCTCGCTCAAGAGCATGGGAAGAGCAAAGCGGTACCAGGTACCAACGGTACCAGCGCCTATCAGGTACGCGTCTTTGATTTTGTGAGCCGGCTGGTACAAGGCGTCCGTCTGAGGTGATGCGCATGGCCACGATTTCAGTCAGGCTTTCAGATGACCTGAACAACAGGCTCAACAGGCTGGCCGAGGATCCTCTCGCCGCCGGAAGGGCGTTGCGCGGCAGGTTCAAAGGGCTATATAGATTCCGGCATTCCGATTACCGCGTGATTTATGCCCTGGACCTGCCCGAAAAAAAGATTATTGTCCCGCATGTAAGACACCGCAAAGAAGCATACGGGCGCTGAGAGCCCGCTCAGCGCGCGAAGCGGTGCAGGCCGGATTCCCGGGCCCATCCGACGACCTCGGCGAATTCCCCGGCTGTGATCCTGCGGTTGAGCTCCTTGTGGGCGGGGGCGTCGTTCTCGGGCCGGTACTGCCGCATGATGTTGACGTAGCTGTCCCTGGAAAGTTCCTGCGCTATGAAACGCATGACTTCGCGGCTCCCGGCCACCCGGTTGGGCAGGACGAGATGCCGTATGAGCAGTCCCCGCACGGCGACGCCGCGGCCGTCCAGCCTGAGCTCTCCGACCTGGCGCTGCATCTCGCGATGGGCCTCCCGCGCGTAGTGCGGGTAGTTATAAGCTTCGGCGGAATACTGGCCGGCCTTGGCCGGGCTCCAGTACTTGAAATCCGGCATATAGATGTCTACGACGCCGTCGAGGAGCTTCAGGATCTCGGCCTTCTCGTATCCGCCGGTGTTATAGACGAGGGGCAGGCGCAGGCCGTCGGCCGCGGCCATGTCAAGCGCCGCCACGATATTCGGTAGGTAATGCGTCGGCGTGACCAGGTTGATGTTGTGGCAGCCGAGCCTCTGCAGGCCGAGCATCATGGACGCCAGGCGCTCGTCGCTGATCTCCTCGCCGTGGCCCCTGATGCTTATCTCGGCGTTCTGACAGTAGAGGCAGCGCAGCCCGCAGTTCGAGAAGAAAACGGTCCCCGAGCCCGATGTCCCGACGAGCGGCTCCTCCTCCCCGAAGTGGGGGAACGCGCTCGAGACCTTGACCCTGTCCGAGGCCCGGCACTTGCCCAGTTCGCCCCTGGTCCTGTCCACCCGGCAATCCCGGGGGCAAAGGCTGCAGTTCCGATAAAGGGCCCGGAGCTTTTCGGCCCGCTCCTTTAGCTCGCCCGAGGCGTGCAGGGCCAGATACGCCGGGTATTCGGCGGAGGCCTTTCGGCCGGTATCGGTAGTCGCCATATCGCGCCTCCAGGGGTCGAATAAAATGAGGGGCAGGCCGGCCGCTTTCCTCAGGAAATCGCGCCGCGACCCGGGCTCCATCGCCTCCTCCGGATTGGGCGTCGCCGCCCTTGAATTTGCCCTCCAGCATAAAATATAGGTGCGCGCCCGCGCCCCGTCAATTCAATTCGGTACCAGGTACCGACCGTACCAGGTACGCGATTTTGACGATAATTGACATCGCTCGGACGGCGGAATTATATTTTTCGGCATGAGGAAAATAAGCCGCATCGCCGCCTTGTCGGTAGTAATCGTGCTGGCGACGCTGGCCTGCGGTCAGGCCAATCGCCCGGACCAGGCCGAGTCTTCGTCGCCCGGCCCGAGCCTCTCCTCGCCGAAAGATCAGACGTCCCAGCCTGGAAATAGCGCGTCTCCAACGAACGCGCGTTCGTCGTCGCCGCGAAGCGCGCAGGACTCCACTGAGTCGGCCGCGCAGACATCGCAATCGCCGCCGCCGGCCCAAGAACAATCGCCGCAGCGCGCTCAACTTCCGGCCGGGGTCGAGGTGCTGCGGGTGGGCTTCGGTTCCGGGCCGAACGAGGTGGGCGTGACCACGCCCCAGGAGGCCAACCCCGAGGGACCGATGAGCTTCGTCCCGGCCGCAAACGGCGCGATTTACATCCTCGACCAGGTCAACGCCAGGGTCCAGGTCTTCCGCGACGGGGCCGCCGTGAAAAGCGTCCCCATCCCCGGCCGGACTTTCATGGACATCGACCTTTTGCCGGACGGCAGGATCGTCCTCCTGGACAACCTGGTGCGCAAGGAGGTTCGCCTGCTCGACCCGGACGGGAAGACGCTCCGGGTGCTGCCGCTTGCCGGCAAGAACATCCGCGACCCGGCCGCTGTCACGGAGGTTTTCTGCGACTCGAGCGATGTCCGCCCCGGCATATGGGTCCTGAGCGACGAGGAAGGGCAGCGGTCGGTGCGGCTGGCCGGG
The DNA here is from genome assembly GCA_964458655.1 of uncultured Eubacteriales bacterium. GTDB lineage: Bacteria > Acidobacteriota > Aminicenantia > Aminicenantales > Saccharicenantaceae > CAYWJT01. The sequence continues at coordinate 18,402 of CAYWJT010000024.1, forward strand.
CTCGACGGCGCGCCGGACCCGGAGCGGCCGTCCCTTCCCGGCCGTCTCACGCTTGACGGCAAACGTCTGCTGGCCTTCGAGTTCGACGAGGCCGACGAGCGGGCGGGCCGGATCGCGCGCTCCAGGGAGGACCTGAAAACGTGGGACCGCTTCCAGGTCGCCTTCGACATGCACATCGCGCAGGTCTTGGGCCTCTGGGACGACCGGAAGGGCAGGATATACCTGGCCGCGTTCCTCGCGCACGACCTGGACGAGCCGACCTACGCCGGCGTCGCCCTCGTCCTCTTAAAAGGGGACAGTTTACTCATTCACCAATTTTATTGACCTTCTTTCGCCCGCGGGCTTATAGTCAACTCTTTCCGGAAAGGAGTCCGTCATGAACCGAACCCTCGCTTCGGCGCTCGCTTTATCCGCCCTGTTCGCCCTGGGCGCGGTCGCCCTCAATCCCGCCTCGGCCCAGCCCACGCCGCCGTCGCCGGCCTGGCTGCGCTACCCGGCCATCTCGCCCGACGGCCAGACGATAGTCTTCGCCTACAAGGGCGACCTCTTCCGCGTCCCGGCTGCCGGCGGCCCGGCCGTCCCGCTCACCCTCCACGAGGCGCACGACGCCACTCCCGTGTGGAGCCATGACGGACGCTGGATCGCCTTCTCGAGCGACCGCTTCGGCAACTTCGACGTCTTCGTCATGCCGGCCTCAGGCGGGCCGGCCCGGCGCCTGACTTTCCACTCGGCGCCCGAAACGCCGTTCGCCTTCTCGCCCGACGACAAGGACGTCTATTTCGGCGCCGCCCGTCTCGACACGGCCGCGAACCGCCTCTTCCCGACCGCCTCCCAGCCCGAGCTTTACCGGGTGCCGGCGTCCGGCGGCCGCCCTGTCCAGGTCCTGGGGACGCCCGCCGAGGACGTCCGCTTCAGCCGCGACGGCCTGCTGATGCTCTACCACGACAAGAAGGGCGGCGAGAACGAATGGCGCAAGCACCACACCTCGGCCATCGCCCGCGACATCTGGGCCTACGACCTGCGCGCCGGCCGCCATCACAAGATCACGCAATTCCCCGGCGAGGACCGCAGCCCCGTCTTCACGCCCGACGAGAAGGGCTTCTACTACCTGAGCGAGGAAAGCGGCTCCTTCAACGTGCACCGCATGGCCTTGGGCGGCGGCCCCTCCGTCCAGGTAACGAGGTTCAAGACCCATCCCGTGCGCTTCCTCAGCATGGCCGCTGACGGCACGCTCTGTTTCGGCTGGGACGGCGCCGTCTACACCATGAAGGAAGGCGGCGAGTCGCGCCGCGTCCCCGTCGCCCTGGCCGCCGACGCCCGGTCCAACAACGAGGTCGTCGTGCCCGTGAGCGGCGGGGCCCGCGAGTTCGCCGTCTCGCCCAACGGCAAGGAGATCGCCGTCGTGGCCCGCGGCGGCATTTTCGTCTCGAACACCGACGGCGGCCTGACCAAGCGCGTCACGACCTCCTTCGGCCGCGAGGCGGGCGTCGGCTTTTCGCCCGACAGCAACGCCCTCATCTACGCCTCCCAGCGCGGCGGACGCTGGGGTATCTACGAGACGCGCCGGGCCAGGGCCGAGGAGCCTTATTTCTACGCCTCGACCCTGCTCAAGGAGACGCCCGTCGTCGTCAACGAACACCAGAACACCCAGCCGGCCTACTCGCCCGACGGCAAGGAGGTCGCTTACATCGAGGACCGCATGACCCTCAAGGTCCTCAACCTCGAGACCAAAAAGACGCGCACCCTGCTGACCGACCGCGAGCTGTTCTCGATGCGCGACAACGACCAGTACTTCCAGTGGAGCCCTGACGGCCGCTGGATCCTCTTCGAGTATGCCGTGCCCGGCTTTGCCCCGGGCGAAGTGGGCCTCATCAAGGCCGACGGCTCCGGGAAAGCGGTCAACCTGACCCTGAGCGGCTTCGAGGACCGGCGTCCCAAGTGGATCATGGACGGGCAGGCCGTGGTCTGGACGAGCAACCGCGACGGCATGAAGGCCGTGGCCTGGAGCGGCGGGGCGCAGGCCGACGCCTACGCCCTGTTCTTCACCCGCGAGGCCTGGGACCGCTTCCGGCTGACCAAGGAGGAGGCGGCGCTGCTCAAGGAGGTCGAGGAGAAAAAGGCGAAAGAGGCCGCGCCCAAGGACAAGAAGGAGCCAGCCGTCAAGGAGAAGAAGGAGGAGGTCAAGCCGCTCGAGGTCGAGTGGGAGGGCCTGCCGCAGCGCAAGGCCCGCCTGACCATCCACTCCTCGACGCTCGGCGACGTCCTGGTCAACAAGGACGCCGACACGCTCTACTACCTGGCCCGCTTCGAGCGCGGCCTGAACCTGTGGACGACCAACCTCAAGAGCCGCGAGACCAAGGTCCTCGTCGCGCTCAACGCCGACAGCGGCAGCCTGGCCTGGGACAAGGAGATGAAGTCGATCTTCCTGCTGGCCGACGGCGGCCTCTCCAAGATCGATCCCGCGAGCGGCAAGCGCGAGACGATCGCCGTTAAGGGCGAGATGTCCGTCGACCTGGCCGCCGAACGGGCGGCCCTGTTCGAGCACGTCTGGCGCCGCACGCTCGAAACGTTCTACACGGCCGGCTACCACGGCGCGGACTGGGTGGCGCTGAAGGCCGCCTACGAGAAGCACCTGCCGGGCGTCGGCGACAACTACGATTTCGCCGAACTGCTGAGCGAGATGCTCGGCGAGCTCAACGTCAGCCACAGCGGCGCCCGCTACGCGAGGACGATGGACAACGCCGACGAGACGGCCTCGCTCGCGGCGCTCTACGACGCGAGCTACGCGGGCCCGGGTTTCCGGATCGAGGAGGTCGTCGCGGGCGGGCCGCTCGACAAGGCCGGGCTGGACGTCGCGCCGGGCACCGTCATCGAGGCGGTCGACGGCGAGACGATCGCCGCCGACAGGGACCTGGCCGAATATCTGAACCGCAAGGCCGGCAAGAACACGCTGCTGACCCTGTCGGTCAAGGCCGCGTCGGGCGCGGTGGTGAAGCGCGAGGTCACGGTCAAGCCCGTCACGCCGCGGGAGGAAAGCGCGCTGCTCTACCGGCGCTGGGTGCGGCGGAACCAGGAGGAGGTCGAGCGCCTGAGCGGCGGCCGGCTGGGCTACATCCACGTCCCCAGCATGAGCGACGGCGCCTACCGTTCGGCCTACGAGGAGGTCATGGGCAAGTTCGCCGACCGGGCCGGGGTCGTCGTCGACACGCGCTTCAACGGCGGCGGCGACCTGGTGGCCGACCTGGCCATGTTCCTGAGCGGCTCGAAGTTCTTCGAGTACACGACCGACACGAGGAGCAACGGCTATGAGCCCAACTTCCGTTGGACGAAGCCGAGCATCTCGATCGCCAACGAGGCCAACTACAGCGACGGCCACTGCTACGCCTACGCCTACCGGTTTCTCAAGCTGGGCAAGCTCGTCGGCATGCCCGTGCCGGGCACGTGCACTTTCGCCGGCTGGGAGATGCTGGGCGATACGGGCATAAGGTGGGGCGTGCCGCCGCTCGGGGTCAAAGCTGTGGGCGTCGGCTACCTCGAGAACCGGCAGACAGAGCCGGACATCAAGGTCATGAACACGTACGAAAAGGTCGTCAAGGGCGTCGATGAGCAGCTCGAAGCCGCCGTCGCCGAGCTCCTCAAGGAGATAAAATAAGGTACAAGGTACCGGTCAAAGGAGGCGAAAATGAGGGTTATCCTGAAGCCCAAGAGGCGTCTCGCCGCCGTGACGATCTGTATCATGGCGCTCATCGCTGCCGCGCCCCCGTCTCACTCCGCGCCCGCAGCTCCGTCCCAGCCTCCATCTCCGCCCACGGCCCCGGGCCCTGCGTCGCCCCCGGTCAGGATTGGCCTGTTCGGCATCGGCCTCGATACCTACTGGGGCCAGTTCCCGGGCCTCCGTGACCGTCTCGTCGGCTACTTGGGCAGGATCCGTTCCGGCCTGGCCGCGATCGGCGGTTGCGAGGTCGTCTCGGCCGGCCTCGTCGATACCGTCGAGGGCGCCCGCGACGCCGCTCTCCTCTTCAAGGCCGGCGACGTGCGCCTCATCTTCTTGTATGTCTCGACCTACGCCCTCTCCTCGACCGTCCTGCCCGTCGTGCAGAAGGCGGGCGTCCCGGTCGTCGTCCTCAACCTCCAGCCGGCAGCGGCCATCGACTACGCCTGGTTCAATTCCCTCGGCGACCGCGGCAGGATGACGGGGGAGTGGCTGGCCTTCTGCCAGGCCTGCGCCGTGCCCGAGATCGCCAGCGTCTTCAGCCGCTCGGGGGTCGCATTCCATCAGGTGACCGGCACCCTCGACGACGCCTCCGCCTGGGCCGAGATGCGCGAGTGGGTCGAAGCGGCCCGCGTCGCTGAAGTCCTCGGCCGCAGCCGCCTCGGCATCCTCGGCCACTACTACAACGGCATGCTCGACGTCTACTCCGACCCGACGCAGATCGCCGCCGCCTTCGGCACGCACATCGAGCATCTCGAGATCGGCGAGCTCAAGGCCCTGCGCGCGGAGGTCACGAAAAAGGACATCGAGGCCAAGCTCCGCGAGATGGAGAGCGCCTTCGCCGTCCTGCCCGAATGCTCCCGGGCCGAGCTCGAGCGGGCGGCCCGCACGGCCTGCGCCCTCGACCGCCTGGTCGAGTCAAAGAAGCTCGGCGCGCTCGCCTATTACTACGAGGGCACGCCCGGCAGCGAGGAGGAGGACATCGTCACGTCCGTCATCGCCGGCAATTCGCTGCTCACCGGGCGCCACGTCCCGGTGGCCGGCGAGTGCGAGGTCAAGAACGCCCAGGCCATGAAGATCATGGAGGCCTTCGGCGCGGGCGGCTCCTTCAGCGAGTTCTACGCCATGGACTTCAAGGAGGACGTCATCCTGATGGGCCACGACGGCCCTTGCCACCCAACCATCGCGGAGGGCAAGCCCGTGCTGAAGCCGCTCGGCGTCTTCCACGGCAAGCCGGGCAAGGGCCTGTCGGTCGAGATGAAGGTGAAGAGCGGGCCGGTGACGCTACTCGCCGTGGCGCAGACGCGCGACGGCCGGCTCAAGCTGCTGGCGGCCGAAGGCGAGTCCGTGCCCGGGCCCATCCTCGAGATAGGCAACACCAACAGCCGCTACCGCTTCCCGCTGGGGGTCAAGGGGTTCATCGAGGCCTGGAGCAGGGAAGGGCCGGCCCACCACTGCGCCATAGGCGTCGGCCACATCGCCTCCAAGATCGGCAAGCTCGCCGCCATCCTCGGGCTCCAGTTCGTGAAGATAGAGAAATAAGGGGACAGTTTACTTGCAGCTGCCGACTTCTTTTTCGAGCGCCCGCCGGACCAACCGGTTGAGCGATATCCCCTCGCTTATTGACTTGCGCACAGCCTTCTTATGCAGCTCGGGAGAAATCCTGACGTTGAAAGTCCCGCGATATGACCTGGCCGCGTTCTTGCCCACTGTCCGGCAAAGTTCGAGATAATCCTCCACCGCCTCCCTGAAGCTCTTCTTGAGCTCATCCACGGAACGGCCCTCAAAGGATACGAGATCGTCGATGCCTTCGATCCGGCCGTGGAAGCAATCGTCTTCGGGGCTGAAATAGACCGAACCCAGGAAGCCTTTATAGCGCATGAGGTTTTTCATGGAAGAAATCCCTTCCGCCTGAGCTCCCGCTCGATATCATCAAGCTGATAGAGTTTGGGGACGTTGGCGGGGTGAGGCTTGTGGAGTCTTATGACGTTGCCGCTCTTCTCATGGAAAAAGGCGGCCCTGGATCCGGCGGTCTTTCCCGATTTGACCTCTCGATAACCGAGGCTTTTGAGCAACGTCGCGAGCTCCTTATATGTGAAGTCGCGCCGCTTTGCCAGGAACTTCTCAACGAGCTTGCTCTTGCGGCTCAAGTCTATGCTACCTCATTAGCAGCAAAGATGCAACTGAATGATAGTTGCTGTATGGATATGCGCCGCCGGCTTTTCAAGGGCCTTAGGATAGGACGCTCGAGCCGAAGCGCCCGACTCAGGGGTAATTGAGCGATCGGGTACCTGGTACTTCCGGTACCTGGTACCGCGCGTACCAGGTACCCGTTTTTTCACTTTCCGCTTTTTCCCCTTGACTCTGACGTTACGTTATAGTTGATAATGCCCCTTGGATACGGCCATGGAGAAACAATATCTCGTCAAGGAATTCGCGCGGCTGGCCAGGACGACCGTCCGGACGCTGCACTATTACGAGCAGGTCGGCCTGCTCAAGCCCGCGCGCCGCGGCTCCGCCGGTTACCAGCGTTCCCCAGGCTACCGCGTCTACACCGACGCCGACCTGCTCAGGCTCCAGCAGATCGTCACGCTGAAATTCATGGGGTTCAAGCTCTCCCAGATCAAGGAGCTCCTCGGCAGCAAGGGCTACGAGGCCGTCAGGGCCCTGCGCGTCCAGGCCGCCGCCGTCAAGGACGAGGTCGCTCGCCTGCAGGAGGCTGCCCGGGCCATCGACGGCGTCCTGAAGCTGCTCGAAACGCGCGGCCGCATCCACCGGCGGAAACTCATCAAGATAATGGAGGTCATCCAAATGGGTGAAGACGTCAAGAAAAAGTGGCACGAGAAATTCTACACCGAGGCCGAGCTCAAGGAATTCGAGGAAGTGGGGAAGAGGTACACGCCCGCGATGATTGAGGATTACCAGCGGCGCTGGCGGGAGCTCATCGAGGAGGTCAAGCGCAACCTTGGCGCCGACCCCGCGGGCGAGGTCGCCCAGTCTCTGGCCCGGCGCTGGGCCGACCTGTTCCAGGAAGCCTACGGCGGCCGGCCGCGCCTCGAGGCCCGCATCAAGGAGGCCTACGCTTCCGGCACCGTTCCCCGGGAGCATGCGATGTTCGGCCCCGAAGTCATGGAATTCATCAAGAAGGCCCTGGCCGCCCGCAAATAGGGTACCAGGTACTTCCGGTACCAGGTGCCGAGCGCACCAGGCACTGTCCGACCGGCCCGAAATCAATAGGCCTTCAGGAAGTTCTTTATCGAGTCGTGGTCGCCGGCCAGAATGAATTCCACACGGTCTTCGCGCCAGCGAAACAGAACCCTGTATCTCAAACCCTTGCGGATCTCCCAAAAATCATCGTGCAGGCGCTTGAGACCGACCCCGGCCGGCAGCCCGGCGTGCGATTCCAACAGGTCTAGGAAGGCGTAACAGGCCGTTTTGATGTCTATCCTTTTATCGGCCGGGAGGGATTTTAAGGACCTGTCGAAGGAGGGCTTGAACTCAAACCTCATAGGGACTTGAGGTGCTTGCGCGCGCCCTTAGAGGTTTTATAGCTTCTACCGCGCTCGGCGACCAGGCGCTTGATCTTGCCCCATTCCTCTTCTGTGTATGTGTCCCTCGCTCTGATCTCGCACGGGAGGAAGAAAACGCCCTTTTCCGTCACCTTGAAGACCACCGGAGAGCCTTTCTTGAGGTCCAGGATGGCCCTGATAGCCGCCGGCACGGTTACCTGCCCCTTCGATGTCATTCTGGCCGTTTCCACGATCTCCATGCTCGCTCCTTACTTTCTTACATCCTTACAATATCTTCACACTGCCCCGATGTCAAGAGCAAAGGAGTGACGAAGAAAACGGCGCTTAGTTCTCATTCGGAGAAATAAGGAAATAAGGGGACAGTTTACTCGTTCACCTATTTTTTTCGCGCCTCTATTCCTGCCGGTCGATAGTAGTAAGATGGTGCCTGGTACCGCGCGTACCAGGTACCGCGCGTACCAGGTACCGCGCGTACCAGGTACCGGGATTAAGGAGCGGCTTGAATCTTCCCGCCCGTATCGGGTAAATTGGACGGCGTCTAGTCGAGAATGGAACGCCGCGGCCTTTTGAACGCCGACCGTACTCTGGAGGCTGCCCATGAACGCTAATGCCAAAAGCAGGAACCTGCTTCATATCGCCGTATTGCTCACGGTCGTCCTAGCCGGGTCGGCCCTCCGTTCGGTACCTGGTACCGAAGGTACCTGGTACCAGGCGTACCAGGTACCGGATTCGGATTTCTCCTGCTTCACGGTGCTCGTCGGCCGCAAGGCTAGCGCCGACGGCTCGGTCATGGTCGCCCACAACGAGGACGACCGCGGCGACATCATCGTCAACGTGCGCAAGATCGCGCCCCGTGACTACGGCTCGCGCCAGCGCGTCGCCCTCGGACCTCCAGGCGGCGTCCGCCCGGGCTCCCAGGCTCCGGGCGGCCTCTCCTCAGCCAACACCTCCGCCACCTCCGTATCGGCTTCCGCCTCCGCCGCTGCCACACCCCCTTCCACTCCCACCCCCGTCGCCTACTACGAGACCGACGGCCGCACCAACGGCTTCCTCTGGATCGAGGCCACCACCCAGGAGTTCGCCGACAGCTTCATCAACGACCACGGCGTCCTCATCACCTCCGACAGCTGCCCCTCGCGCGTCTCGACCGAGGACTACACCGATGGCGGCATCGGCTGGATGCTGCGCCGCCTCGTCGCCGAAAAAGCCGTCTCCGCCCGCGACGCCGTCCGCCTCGCCGGCGCCCTCATCGAAAAATACGGCTACCGCGCCTCCGGCCGCACCTACTCCATCGCCGACCGCCGCGAGGCCTGGATGCTGGCCGCCCTGCGCGGCCGCCGCTGGTTCGCCCAGCGTGTCCCCGACGACGAGGTCGCCGTCATCCCCAACCACTACACCATCCGCGCCATCCGCCCCTCCGACCCCGACCATTTCATGGGCAGCCGCGACATAATCGCCTACGCCGCCGCCAACGGCTGGTACGACCCCTCCCGCGACGGCCCCTTCGACTTCAAGCGGGCCTTCGAACGCCCCTCGAACCGCGACCTCGTCTCCGACGGCAACAGCCTCCGCCACTGGCGCGGCCTGAACCTGCTCGGCGACCGCCCCCGCGAGCTCAGCCGCGACTACCCCTTCTCGTTCAAGCCGGCCCGCAAAATCACTCCCGAGGCCCTGATGGCCGTCCTGCGCGACCACTACGAAGGCACCGAGTACGACGCCACGAACGGCTACAAGACGGGCAGCCCCAACCGCACCAAGTTCCGCACCATCTGCACGGCCTCGACCATCAACTCCTTCGTCGTCTCGCTGCGCCGGCCGCGCCCCTCGCTGCCCGAACCGCTCGCCGTCTCGATCTGGCTGGCCCTGGGCAAGCCCGACACAACCGTGTTCCTTCCGCTCTACTACGGCGTCGAGAACCTGCCGCCAGGCGCCGGCCTCGGCCCCCAAACCCACGACTACCGGCTCTTCTACGAACAGCATTTCAACGACGTCGAGTTCAAGGCCGCCCGCTCGGCCTTCCTCAACACGCGCGTCCTCGAGCTCGAGAAGGCCGTCGAGGCCGATTACGGCCCGCGCCGCGCCCGCCTCGAGCAGGAGCTTTTCCCCCTGGAGCAGGAGCTCGTCGGGTCGCGGCCGAAGTTCGAGGCCGAATTCGCCGCCCTCTTCCGACGCGATCGCCGAGCCGCTCTGAAAAAGCTCGACGAGTACGTCGCCGACGCCTTCGCCCGCGCCGCCGACCTGACAGCGAAGGCCCTGGCCGACATGCAGTGAGCAGGGGAGAGGCGCGCAGCGTCAAGTTCCCCCACCCGACCAGGGCGCGCCCACACTCTCAGCCGACCGCCGGACGGAAAGCCGTTAATAGACAAACACTTGCGGTCTACGTGCGCTCGCATCCGCCCCGCCGGACGCCAAAACCGCGTTTAGGCCCTCACGGCCATGTCTGGATCGGGACATATTCGCCTTGCCTTTATACGCGTTTAACCCCTCTTGACAAAATAAACAAAATAGGTATAAATTGTTTAACGAGGTAAACACAGATGGAAGCCGCCGCCCTCCAACGCGTCGTCGCCGAATGGCTGCGCGGTCCCGCCCTGCCCGAGCTCACCCCGCGCGAGCTACCCCCGCCGCGGCTCGAGCCGCCTCGCCCGATCCTGGCGATAGCCGGCCCGCGCCGCTCAGGCAAAACCTTCTATCTCTTACAGCTCATCGAGCGCTTGCTCGGTTCGGGCAAGGCCGTCCGCGAGGACATCCTGTTCGTTGATTTCGAGGACTACAGGTTGCGCGATTTCGCGCCTGAAGACATGGACCGCCTGCTCGCGGCGTTCCATCAGCTCGCCGGACGTCCGCCGCGCTATCTCTTCTTCGACGAGGTTCATAGGCTCCCATATTGGAGCCGCGTCCTCCGCACCCTCCACAACGCCCGGAAATACGCTCTTGTCGTCACGGGCAGCAACGCCTCCATGCTGAGCTCCCGGATCGCCTCCGAGCTTCGCGGCCGCTACGAAGACGTCATGGTCCTGCCGTTCTCTTTCCGGGAATTTCTGGCCCATCGCCGCATATCCTGGGATGAAGCCATGCTTTCCACCCCGGAAAGCGGCCTTGTCCTCAAGGCCTTCGACGAATACCTGCGCTGGGGCGGTTTCCCGGAGGTCGCATCCTCCCCCGACGAAAGAGAAAAGAAGCGCCTTCTCCAGTCCTATTTCGAAACGACCTATTACCGCGACGTCATCGACCGCTGCCGCATAAGGGCCCGGACGCTCCTCGACCTGCTCATGAGGAACATTCTGGAAAGCTATGCCTCGCTCTTCTCCATATCGGCGTTCGGCGCCCAGCTCAAGGCCGGAGGCCTCGCGGGAAGCAAGAGGAGCATCGCCGACTACCTGCGCTTCCTCGAAGAGGCGTTCTTCGTCGCGACGCTCGAAAAGTTCGATTACTCGCCCCGCAAGCGCATGATGAACCCGAAGAAGGTTTATCTCACCGACACTGGTTTCGCCGTCCTGGGGGGCGCTTTCAGCGAGAACCGCGGCCACTTGCTCGAGAACGTCGTCGCCGTGGAACTTCTCAGGCGCCGGGCGCACGCCGGCTATTTCAAGGGCGAGGGGGAATGCGACTTCATCATCCAGAAAGGGACGCGTCCGGCGGAGGCCTGGCAGGTTTGCTGGGAGCTCGGGCCCCGGAACGAAAAGAGGGAGCTGAAAGGCCTGAGCGAGGCGATGTCCGTCCTCGGCCTGAAAAAGCCGATGATATTGACCTATCTGCAGGAAGGGACAAGGCGGGTGAACGGAGAGCAGGCTAGGGTCATGCCCGTCTGGAGGTGGCTCCTCGAAAGCTCCGCCCGCTCCCGGCGCTAGCCAGCCCGCCGCGGGCAACGCGAGCGGCGCCATGTTCAAGGCGGGCTACAAGCTAACTTTCCGACCCGTCGTGATTAACGGGGCAGAAACGGGGAACAAAGAAACGGGGGACAGGCTCCTTTGGTGCCAGGCATCAAATGTGCCCGACCCCCGTTTCTTCCGGTTTCAGCTTTTGTGGCCGGTTTCTTCCTCCGCGACGACCCGCATGAAGACCTCGACGACCTTGGGGTCGAAATGCCTGCCGCCCTCGTTCCTGATGTAGTCGAGGGCTTCCTGCCTCGTCCTCGCTTTGCGGTACGGCCTGTCGCTGGTCATGGCGTCGTAGACGTCCACGACCGCGAATATCCTGGCTGCGAGCGGGATCTGCTCGCCCTTCAGCCCGCGCGGATACCCGGTTCCGTCCCACTTCTCGTGATGGCAATACGGTATTTCGACCGCCGGCGCCAGGTACCTGATGGCCGAGAGCATTTCGTACGCCAGCCTGGGATGCCGGCGCATCACTTCCCATTCCTCCTCGGTAAGCTTGCCGGGCTTGAGCAGGATGCTGTCCGGGATGCCGATCTTGCCGACGTCGTGCAAGAGAGCGCCGCGCCTCATTTGCAGGATCTGGGGGTCCGAGACGCCCATCGCCCGGGCCACCGCCTCGGTGAGGTCGGTCACGCGCCGCGTGTGGCCTTCCATCTCTTTGTCGCGCAGGTCGAGGGCCCTGGCCCAGCCTTCGATGACCGCGTCGTAGGCCGACATGAGCTCCACCTGGCTGCGCTGCAGGCTCTCGAACAACTGCAGGTTGTCGATGGCTATGGCCGCCTGCAACGCCAGCGACTCGAAGAACTCGAGCCAATCCTTTCCGCGCCGCGCCGGCGAGCGCTGGAAGACTTCCATGACCCCCTTGACCTTCCCTTTCGTCACGAGCGGGGCGGCCGCGTAGGCGACGAAGTCCTCTCCCGCGAGCGCCGCCTGCCGTGCGAACGGCGGCTCGCAATGGCGGATGTCGTCCACGACGATCACCCGCTGCTCCAGCGCCGTCCTGCCGGCGTAATCCTCGCCGAGCCGCGCCCCTGCGTGCCGGTACGCCGCGCCCCTGAAGCCGCGTCCCGCCGCCCAGTTCAACGTCAGCTCGTGAGGCGAATAGACCAGGATCCCGACCGCGTCCACGGCCAGCTTCTCCTGGACCTGGGCGCAGATGATGTCCAGCGCAAACCGCAGGTCGAGTATGTTGGCGATGGTCTGGTCTATCGTCCGCATGGTCTGGAGCTGTCCCAGCTTGCGCAGCGTCTCATCATGGAGCGCCATGCGATGGATGGCGATTCCGGCCATCCGGGCCAGCGATTCGAGGAGCGAGACCTCCTCGGCCTGCACCCGCCGCGAAGACGGGTATGAAACGAAGAACACTCCGGCCGGCCCCTCCAGAGCCTGTATCGGGACGGCGACGCCTCCCCACCCCAGTGGGATAGCGGCCTTCATATCCGGATGGGTCGCTTTGTCAGTGGAGAAGTCCTCCGATATATACGTCTTCCCGCTCGAGAAGACCAGCCCGGCGATCCCTTCGTCCGGCTTGAGCGCTTTGACCGGCAGCCCCGTTATCCACCCCTCCGCGGCCTCCATGCGCAGCTCGCCTGACGGAGCGTCGTAGATCCAGACGCTCCCGGCCGGAAAATCCAAAGCGGCCAGGGTTTCCCGCACGAAGATCGGCGCCGCGTCCGCCACCGTCCGCGCCACCTGCAGCGCCGAAGTTACCCTGTTCAGCAGTTCGAACTCGGCCAGGCGCCTTTTCTTCTGCTCCTCCGACTTTTTCTGTTCCGTGATGTCTTCCGCGACTCCCTCTATCCAGCCCTTATCCGGATAGATCCTGGCCGAGTACCTGGCCCAGAAAATGGACCGGTCCTTCCGGTAGAAGCGGGCCTCGAAGTTCTCGATGTATCCTTTGCTCTTGATCTCCTCGACCATCCTTTCCCGGGTGCCGGGGTCGACGTAATTGGCCGAGGTGATGTACTCCTTTATGAACTCCTCGCGGTTTTCGTAGCCGAACATCCTGGCCAGCTGTTCGTTGCTCTCGAGGACCTTGCCGTCGGAGATCCTGGTCCGGAACAGGCCGACCTGGGCATTGTGGAAAAGGTTGCGGTAGGTCTCCTCGCTTTCCCTTATCCGCTCTTCCGCGCGCATCCGCTCGGATATGTCGACGATCGTCCCGATGAACGCCGGCCGGCCCTCGAATTCGGTCATCCGGCCGTGGACCTCGCAATATATCACCGACCCGTCTTTTCTCAGCCCGCGGAACTCATAATGCCCCTTCTCAGGCTCGCCGGCCGCGGCCCGCCTCAGTCTTTCCGCTATCTCGGCCCGGTCTTCCGGGTGCGTCATCTCCACCGGGCCGAGGCGGCCGACTATCTCGTCCTTTCGGTATCCGGTGAGCTCCGTGAAGGCCCTGTTGACGTAGCGGAAGAGGCCGTCCTGGATGATGTAGATGCCCACCGGCGAAGATTCCGCCAGCATGCGGAACCGCTCCTCGCTATGCCGCAGCGCCTCCTCGCCCCGTTTGCGCCGGGTTATGTCGCGGGCGATGTGGACGGCGCCGGTCAGGCGGCCGGCCGCGTCCCGCAGCGGGTCCACGGTGACGCTGAACCAGCGCTCCCCGATCTGCATTTCGAGGCTCTCCCGCCTCATGCTCTTACGCATAGAGGGAAAGGGGCAGCCCGGTATGGGCCTTTGCGTGCCGTGGACGAGCTCCCAGCACCGCCTGCCGGTCATCTTTTCCACCGGCACGCGGAAAGCCGCCTCCGCCGCCCTGTTGGACCGGAGCACTTTCTGATGCGCGTCGAGAATCCAGATGGCGTCGCTCGAGGAATCGAAGGTCGCCTGCCACTCCGCGGCCAGCCGCTCCGCTTCGGCCCTGAGCCGGTCCAGCTCGTCCTCCGCGGATTTCTGGCGCACGACGAGGGGCTCGACCGCGCCTATGAGCGTGTCCACCTCGCCGCGGCGCAGGGCCTCCAGGGCGGCCTCGGCCCGTTCGAGGCGCTCAAGAAGCTCTTCGTAAGTGAGCTCCCTGGAGCTCATCCCTTCTTCTCCTTCTTCTTCAGGCCGAGAGCCTCGAGGACTTTCTCCTCCTCGGCGAGCGACCCGATGATGACCTTCCGCGGAAGGGGGGATTCCACGACCAGGGCGGGCACGGCCACGACCTTGTGCTTGATGGCAGCTTGATAATCCTTGAAAACGTCCACCACCTGCAGCCGGCAGCAGCCTTTTAATGTTTCCCGGGAGAGCCTTTCGAGGGTCGATAGGGCGCGGGTCGAGTTGGGTTCGCCGCCGGCCACGAAAAGCCGGAGGCGGTAGGAAGGAGCAGGAAGGCGTCTTGCCATCTCAGCCTCCTTTCTTTCGGCCGTTCCCGACTTTCGTTCTCGTTCGGGCGGCCCGTATCTCGGCCAGCCCGTTCGAGGCCTGTCTCTGCAGGGCGCGCAGGCGTTTCAGTTCCAGCTCCCTGGCCTCGATCTCGAAGGCCAAGCGCTGCTCCTCGGCGCGGTCGGCCAGTTCCTGGGCCTGCCGGGCCGTGCCGGTCAGGACCCTGCCGGCGCCGACATACGCCTCCTTGATGACGATGCCCTCGTCCGTGATGACGAACTCCAGCTTCTGGTTGGAGTGACCGGCGCCGCGGGACTTGAGCACCTGGAGCAGCCGGTTGGTCTCGCCCGGCTCTTCCTGGTAGGTGAGCAGGATGGCCGTGTCCACCATGGAAGAGATGCCGTTGCCCGAGAGTTCCATCTGGTCCGTCCGGCCGGCGGTCTGGTTGACCAGGAAGATGGTGACGCCCCGCTCCTTGCAGGCGTTGAGCAGCCGCATCAGATAGTCGAACGAGGCCTGCTTGCCGCCCATCCTTTCGCAGGCCGAGATGGCGTCGACGACGACGTGCTGCGGCTTGAGGGCCTCGATCCGGTCCATGGCCTTCAGGTAGTGCTCCTCGGCTCCCATGGCCTCCGGGAACTGGGCCAGGAACTCGAGCCGGCCGGCCTTGAGGCAGGGCGCGAGGTCGACGCCGGCGCCGGCCACGTTGCCCGCGAGAGCCTCGCCGGATTCCTCGAAGCTGATGTAGAGGACCTTCTCGCCCCGGCGGCAGGCCGCCCTGACGAACGAGCAGACCAGCGTGGTCTTGCCGGTTCCCGGTTCGCCCGCGAACAGAACGCACGAGGCGCTCCTGTAGCCGCCGTCCAGGACGGCGTCCAGCCGTTCGACGCCGGTGGACATCTTGTCGCCAAGAGGTTTGTGCCTGAGTCCGACGGTCGTGATGGGCGTCGCCATCAGGCCCGTCTCAGTGATGACGTAGGGATACTCGTTGAGGCCGAAATCCGAGCCGCGGTACTTGACCACGCGAAGCCGGCGCGTGGCGATGTTGGCCACGACGCGCGCGTCCATCGTCACGACGCAGTCGCCCATGGATTCGAAGAAATCCTCGAAGAAGCGGGCCTCCATCCGCCTGGCCGGGCGGATGGTCATGACCGCGGTCAGGCCCTGTTCCAGGAGCCAGTCGTTGAGGCCGTGCATCTCGGCGCGCACCTGCCGGGGTTCGTCGAAGAGCCGCAGGGCCACTTCCATGGCGTCGATGACGACGCGCCGGGCGCCCATCTCGCGGGACTTGCCGGCTACGGCCGCCAGCAGGCCCTTGAGGCTGAATTCGCCGCTGATGACCGCGTCGGGCTCGAGCCGACCGTCCAAAAGAAAGAGTAGGTTCTTTTTCTCAAGGGCCGCAAGGTCCCAGCCCATCGTAGCCGCGTTCCGGCGCAACTGGGCGGGAGGCTCCTCGAAGCCGACGTAGATGCCGGGTTCGCCGGCGAGGGCTCCCCGGTAGAGGAACTCCAGGCCGAGGACGGTCTTGCCGGAGCCGGCTTCGCCGATGACGACGGTGGTTTGGCCGCGCGGGAAGCCGCCCTGCAGGATCTCGTCAAGGCCTTTGATGAAAGTGGGGGCTTTGTCGAGGCGGCGCGGGAGGGCACTCTGCGGAGACAACTTGGCTGCTCTCATGGGACCCCTCCTTCTTAATTGCCGTTGTTAAGATATGAAAAGCGTGCGTCGGTGTCAAGTTATTCCGGTCACGCCCGGCCGCGCCCTCTAAACCCGCTCAAATATGGGGCGAAATCCGACTAAATTGTATATTGAAATGGGCGTTTATGCGGTGCTATAAAAAGGGGAGCGGGAAGGTTTAATGAAGCTCTTCGCCGGCGTGACTGACCAGGAATGGTTCGACTTCCTGCGCGCCCGGGCCGGCGTCGAAGAGGTGAATTTCTGGCAGCCGTCGGCCGCTTCCGAGTTCCGCGCCCTCCGCCAGGGCGACCTCTTCCTCTTCAAGCTTCACAGGAGCGGGCGGACTGGAGGCCGGGACCTCATCGCCGGCGGCGGCGTTTTCGCCTCCTATTCGGTGCTGCCCTTGAGTTGGGCCTGGGAGACCTTCGGGACGAGCAACGGCGCCCGCTCCCTGTCCGAGATGCGAAGCCAGCTTGTCCGCTACCGGCGGCTCCCTGACAACCCGCGCGAGGACTTCCGCATCGGCTGCATCATCCTGACGCAACCTTTCTTCCTTGAGGAATCCCAGTGGTTCCCGGCGCCGGAATGGAGCGCATCGATCGTGCGCGGCAAGGGCTATGACCTGGAAACCCAGGCCGGGAAATTCATCTGGGACAGCGTCCAGCGCGCCTGGAGCGAAAGGCCGGCCTTCGACCTCGCCCAGGAGGCCCACAGGGTCGAGGAAGAGCGGGCGCGCTACGGCAGGGAAACGACTATACGGCCGCGGCTCGGCCAGAGCACTTTCCGAGTGCTCGTGACCGACGCCTACCGGCGGGCCTGCGCCATAACCGAGGAGCATTCCCTGCCGGTCCTCGAGGCCGCGCATATCAAGCCCTACGGCGAGGGCGGCCCGCACAGCGTGAACAACGGCCTGCTCCTGCGGAGCGACCTGCACCGCCTGTTCGACCGCGGCTATATCACCGTGACGCCCGAATACAGGATAGAAGTCAGCCGCCGCCTCAAGGAGGAATTCGAGAACGGCCGGTCGTATTACCCGTATCACGGCCAAAAGCTACACCATCTGCCCCTTGATCAATCTGACTATCCATCGGAGGAGCTTCTTATTTGGCATAATGAAAGATTTAAGTGCTAAAAAATACTGAGGAAATATAGGAGGATTTCATGGGTTTATGGCTTGTTAGAGCAGGTAAGCACGGAGAGCAGGAGGATAAGGTCATTGAAAAGAATATAGCGGCTATAGGGTGGCTTAAGTTACCAGATTTATCCTCGATCAAATCAAGAGAAGAGCTCAAGACTCTTTACGAACGGACTTATCCGGATACTAAAAAAATGGTTGTGATTAACAATGTCGCACAGGTTTGGGCATTCATTAACAGGATAAAAGAGGGGGACTTAGTAGTTCTCCCACTAAAAAGAAGGGCAGCTATAGCAATCGGGAAAGTCACCGGCCCGTATGAATATAGGACTGATATAACTGACGATATTCGCCATACAAGGCCCATTAAGTGGATTAAAACCGACCTGCCAAGAACTGCCTTTTCTCAGGACCTCTTATATTCTTTCGGCGCATATATGACGGTTTGTCAAATCAGCCGTAACGATGCGGAAGAACGAGTTAGGAAGATTCTAGAAGGGAAAAAAGAACAACTGCACGAGGTTGAGGAACCCGAGAAAATTGATGATATTGAACAGGCTGCACGCGACCAGATTTTAGAGCATATAAATCGCGAATTTAAAGGACATGGATTAGCTCGCCTTGTTGAAGCGGTTTTAAAAGCACAAGGCTATGTCACTAAGCTATCAGAGCCGGGCCCGGACGGCGGAGTGGATTTATTGGCGGCTTCAGGTCCAATGGGATTCGATAAACCCTATTTATGTGTGCAGGTCAAATCATCTGATTCACCTGCGGATGTGACGGTATTAAGGAATCTCCAGGGGGTAATAAAGAGCTTTGGCGCAGATCAAGGACTCTTCGTTTCGTGGGGTGGCTTTAACATGAAAGTCCACGAAGAAGCAAAACGAAGCTTTTTTACGGTAAGACTCTGGGATTCGGGGGATCTGATTGAGGCGATATTTAAGTATTACGAAAAATTCGATGATGAACTGAAAGCCGCACTCCCTCTGAAGAGAATTTGGTGCCTGGTAAGAGAAGGTGATTAAGAAATATTGGCGGTGCGGCAGTGATGTGCCCCCCTCACAGTGATCCAGCCCTTGTGATAAGATTCTGCTGGATC
>CAYWJT010000025.1:0-35945 GCA_964458655.1 uncultured Eubacteriales bacterium
TCAAGGACGGCGAGGAAGTGCGGGTCTGGAACGACCGAGGCGCGGTCATGGTGCGCTGCCGCCTGACCCGGCGCATCATGCCGGGCGTCGTGGCCCTGCCCCAGGGCGCCTGGTGGACTCCCGACCAAAACGGCGTCGACCGCCGGGGCTCGGTCAACGTGCTGACCTCCGAACGCTGGACCCCGCTGGCCTTCGGCAACGCCCAGCACACGGTCATGGTCCAGGTGGGCAAAGCGGGGAAGGGTTGAAGATGGTCAACCAGTACGCCTTCTTTTTCGACGCCTCGGCCTGCAGCGGCTGCAAGGCCTGCCAGGTGGCCTGCAAGGACCGGAACGACCTCGAGCCGGGCGTGCTCTGGCGCCGCGTCTATGAAGTTACAGGCGGGGACTGGGAGCGCAAAGGCGGAGCGTGGGTGCCGTCGCTTGCCGTCTACAACATCTCGATGGCCTGTAATCACTGCCTGAAGCCGGTCTGCGGCCTGTCCTGTCCGGTAAAGGCCATCTGGAAAAGGGATGACGGCATCGTCCTCATCGACGCCGCGAGGTGCATCGGCTGCCGCTACTGCGAGTGGGCCTGCCCTTATAGCTCAATCCGCTTCGACCTCCGAAAGAACGTCGTTTCCAAGTGCGACTTCTGCGTCGACGCCGTCGAGGCGGGGGAGCCGCCGGCCTGCGTCGCGGCCTGCCCGGAGCGGGCCCTCGACTTCGGCGACCTGGACGAGCTGCGCAGGAAGTACGGGGATGTGCGGACGGTGCATCCCCTGCCCGACCCGGCCCAGACCGACCCGGCCCTCGTCATCAAGCCGCACCGCGACTCGTCCCGGGCGGCCGAAAAGAAGGCCGAGGTCTCCAACTGGGAGGAAGTCTGAGTGCTGAAGGAGTGGCCGCTCGTCGGTTTCACAATTCTCGGGCAGGCCGCGGCCGGGCTTTACCTCGCCTGGTTCTGGCTGCCTTTCGTTCTCGGCCGCGGCGGCTTCGCAGACTGGGCTGGGACCGGAAGCAGGGCCGGCCTCATGGCTGCTCTGGGGCTGCTGGTGCTGGCCGCCGTCATTTCCTTTTGGCACCTTCGGCGGCCACTGCGAGCCTATCGGGCCCTGAGCAATGTCCGCACCTCCCGGCTTAGCCTGGAGATCCTCTTCGAGCTCGCCTTCGGGTTCGCGCTGGCCGCGGCCCTGACCGCGTCGCTGGCGGAGGCTTCGGCCGGGTGGCTGCCGCCGCTGCATGTCGCGGCCGGCCTTGGCGCCGTATTGTTCGTTTCGAGCATGGCCCGGGTCTACATGCTCGAGTCCGTCCCGGACTGGGATTCCTGGCACACCCCGGTTTCGTTCTCGTTGACGGCTCTCTGCCTGGGTGTCGCGGCCGTCCCCATACTGAAGACGATGGTCCCGCTCCGTTCAGCCCAAGGCGCCCAAAACCCCGTCGTCGCGGAGGCCGCGGCCGGCCGGTTCTATTTCACGTCCGCACTGGTCTTGTTCGCGGCCGCGCTCCTTACGGCTGCGCTCTTTTTCCCCGAGCACGGACTTGCAGGGAAAAAGTCCGGGCCGTCGCTCAAGCCGAAGCGCTCGGCTCCGGCCGCGCTCCACTTGCTAAGGCTCTTTTTCCTGCTGGCCGCGTCCGCGATCGCTTATTTTGTTCTTTCAGGGAAGCTTGCCCCGCCGGACCGGGAGACGTCCCGGCTCATTGCCGGCCTACCCTTCTTTCTCGCGCTGGCGGCTGAGTCGGTCGGCCGCTTCCTATTCTATTCCCTGGCCGGGACATCGAGCCGCTGAGCCTGTCCTGTGCCGGGTGAGCCTCCCGGTTTTTGCCCCATCCGCGGCCGGGACCCCTCTCAGTCAGGATAGACGGGCCGCATATGTCCTGATAATTGCGCGGGAAAGCGTGTTACTTCTTCGCCGGTTCTTCTTTCTTATCCTCTTTGCCCGGCTTCTCGGCAGGTTTCAGTCCTTTGGCCCGCTCCTTGAGGTGGTCCTTGAGCTTCAGATAGGGGATGCCATCCGTGTACCAGGCCGGCGCCGGCTTGCCCATGAGGTGGTGGTCGAAGAACTCCTTCATCCGCACCGTGTAGTCCTTGCGGTTGGCCGGCTTCTGCAGGCCGTGGTTCTCGCCGACGTACTGAAGCATGACGACCGGTTTTTTCAGGCGCCGCAGGGTGTTGTAGTACTCGATGCCCTGGTTCCAGTCCACGGCGCCGTCCTTGTCGTTGTGGAGGATGATGAGGGGCGTGTTCACCCGCGCGGCGTAGTAGACCGGCGAGTTGCGCTGGTAGGCCTCCAGGTTGTCCCAGTAGCCGCCCTTGAACCGGCCCTGGCTCGACTCGAAGATGGGCTGGTTGGCCGAGCCGCTGTTGAAGTAGATCGAGCTGTACATGCTGATCATGTTGGTCAGCGGGGCCCCGGCCACGGCCGCGGCGAAGTCCGCCTGGGTGATGAGGAAGGCCGTCTGGTAGCCTCCCCAGGAATGGCCATGCAGCCCGACGCGGGAGCGGTCGACCACCCCGGCGGCCACGGCGGCGTCGATGGCGGGCAGGACGCACCAGACCGCCGACATCCCGGGGTCGTTGACCTCATAAGTGATGTCGGGCATAAGGACCGCGTAGCCGTTGCTGGTGTAAACAGACTTGTTGAAGCCGTTGGCCGAGGGCATGGAATAGCGGTTGAGAGTCTGGGACATCTTCTCGTAGTAATAGACGATCGTCGGATATCGCCGGCCCTTCTCATAATTGGCGGGCAGGAAGAGCGCCGCCTGGAGCTTCTTGCCTTTGGCGCTCGTGTAGTCGAGGAGCATCTGTCCGCTCGACCACAGGAAGTCCTTCTGCTGCGGGTTGGCCTCGGTGATCTTCCGGCCGTCGCGGAGCAGGGCGTCTGTCACGTAGTAATCGGGATAGTCCTTGAAAGTGTCGCGGGTGTAGACGTAGACTTCGGCCTTCTTGGCTTTGGCCAGCCCGCCGAAGCCGGCGTCGTCCCAGAGCAGCATGACCGGCGCCGTCTTGCCTTTTTCCAGGCGGGCGAGGCCGGCCTTCTTGGTCCATTCGCCGTAGGCCGCGAAGTATTGGGGCTGGCCGAGGTCGACGGCCTTCTCATCGGGGTCGAGGCGGAGCCGTCTGTAGCGGATGCTTTCCTTGGCCCCGTTGCCGGTCAGGTTGACGGCCTTGCCCGTGCCGCTCACCGGCACGCTCCAGATGTCCCAGCCGTCGGAGAGAAGGACGTTGAGGCCGTCCCGGGTCGAGCCGACCGGCGGGTCGGGCGGCTTGACGACGTTCTGGTCGTTGTCCTCGTCGACGAAAGATGCTGGGACGTCCCTCGTGATGTTGACGTATTTCCCGGTCGACATGTCATAGGTGTAGAAATGGCCGTCTTCGTAGGTTAGAAAACGGCCACCGTCAAAGAGCGGGCCGAAATAATAGCGGACCTTCTTGAGTGCCGGCGTCCTGGCGCCGGTCTTGAGGTCGATGACGTAGATATCCTGGAACCGCCGGCCGTCGAGGTTCGAGTCCAGCTCGTACTCGCTGTTGTCCAGACCGACGGCGTAACGGGACTTGGGCGCGGTCACGACCTCGCGGACGTCGTCGTCGGCCAGCCGGAGGAACTTCTTTTCCTTGACTCTGTAGATCGCGAGGTAACTGAAGTTCTTATCGCGCTGTTCCTGGACCTGCTGCATGGACTGGAGACGGCTGTCCCGGCCGTGCCAGATGACGAGGTCCGGGATGTCCTCGTCGTCGACGTCGTCGGGCTTGGACGGCGGGGCCGGGGCCGCGTCCTTGGCGGCTCCTTCCCCGGGCTCAGTCTTCCTTTCGGCGTCCTTTTTCTTCTTGGCTTCGTGGATGCCGAAGAGGACGGCGTCGAAGCTCTCAGTCCATTCCGGCGCGCGGTTGGGGCTGATGGTCATGCCTTCGGGGAAGGCGTTGTCGCCGCCCGGGTCGTAGACCGTCTTGACCGGACCCTTGGGGTCCTGGAAACCGGAATAGGCGACCAAGCTCCAGAGTTTGTCCTCGTAGGCCTTGTCCTCCCTGCCCTTGAGCGCGGCCAGGGCCTCGCCCTTTTCCGACCAGGAGAGGGCCTTGTAGGTCGCTTTATCGCTGTCGAGCGGGACGACCGTGCCGGATTTCATATCGCGGAGCTGGATGCCGTTGCCAGCCTGCCCCTGGGCGTCGATGAGGAGGGCCAGTTTCGTTCCTTTCTTATCGAAAGCGAATTCGGCGACGTTGCCGATATTGACTTCCCTGGCGGTGGCCAGCTCCCGCAGGACGAGGTCTGAGCCCGTCCACTTGTCCTTCTCTTTCTCCTGGCTCTCGGGGGCGAAGCGGTGAAGCGCTAGGAAGCCCGGGTTCTCTCCCGAGAAGGCCAGGCCGCGGACCTTGTCGAACTCGGTCTTCTCGCCCGTTTCCAGGTTGACCAGGCAGGCCGTCGTGGTGACACGCTTCTTTTCCTTGCGCAGGGTCTTCATCTCCTTTGAGCCGGGAAAAGCGAGGAAGGCCGCCCACTTGGAATCGGCCGAGAAACCGGGCGCCGGCCGGGCGCCGAAGCGCGGCGCTTCGCCGACCGGAAAGCGGTGCTCTTTGGCGCCCCGGGTCTGACGTATGACGACCTCGCTCTCGCCCTCGACGGGGCTCAGCCTGTACATGAACCAGCTCCCGTCGGGCGAAAGCTCGGCCGAGTCGATCGACTTCCAGTCCAAGATGTCCTGGAGTGAGATGGGGCGCGGGGCGGAAACCGCGGGCGCCATCTCGGCGGGTTTGTCCTGGGCGGTCGAGGCCGCGGGAACGGCCGGCGCGCCCGGTACCGCGGCCAGGACCGCGAGGGCGATTACGATGGTGAAATAAAGGAACCGCAAGTTTTTCATGGCTGTGACCGAACCTCCTTAAGGGTTAGGAACCGATGATATAGCCCCGCATCGCCCAGGTCAACAAGATTCCCCGGGAATGGAGGCATTCACTTCGCCTTGACACCCCGCAGGCTTTCCTTGACGCCTTATGGTGCCGTACCTATACTTGATGCTTCGTCCTTTGCGGCGACGGCATGCAAGGCGTCTCGGTGAGTCGTTACGATCGAGCGAACGACGTGTGTGCCTGGCCGGACAGGGTCTTGACCGAAGTTCTGGAGTCGCGCAGATGAGAATGGAAGATTACGGATGGGACGGAAGCACGGCCGCCGCCTTCGAGGCCGCCGCCGGCCCGGGAATGGTCCCGGCACGCGTCGTCCGTCAGGACAGGGGCCGCTCGACCTTGGTGACGCCGCTGGGAATCCTGACGGGCGAAGTGTCGGGTCGCTTCCGGCACGAGGCCTCTGGTCCCGCGGACTATCCGGCCGTCGGGGACTGGGCGGTCGTCGAGCCGTCCGCCTCTGGCCCGGCTCTCATCCACGCCGTGCTGCCGCGGAGGAGCGCGTTCGTGCGCAAGGCCGCGGGCGGGGCCGTCGAGGAACAGGTTGCGGCCGCCAACGTGGATATAGTGTTCCTGGTCAGCGGGCTCGACGGCGAGTTCAACCTCCGTCGCATTGAAAGGTACTTGACGACGGCCTGGGCGAGCGGCGCGGAACCAGTCATCGTCCTCAACAAGGCCGACCTCCGCGAAGAGCTTCAACAGGTCATGGATGAGGTGCGGGCGGTCGCGCCCGGGGTCGCCGTTGAGGCCGTAAGCACCGTTGCCGAGGGCGGTCTGGACGGCCTTGCCCCCTACCTGGTCCCGGGCAAGACCGTGGCTTTGCTCGGCTCCTCAGGGGTGGGGAAGTCGACGATAATAAACCGTCTGCTGGGGGAGGAGCGCCTCGCAACGGCGCCGGTGAGCGACGCCGAGGCCGGCCGCGGCCGTCACACGACCACTTCCCGCGAGCTCGTCCGCCTTCCCGGAGGCGCCCTGCTCATCGACACGCCAGGCATGCGCGAACTCCAGCTCTGGGCCGAGGAGGAGTGCCTGGACATGACGTTCGAGGACATAGACCGCCTGGCTGCCGGCTGTCGCTTCCCCGACTGCGGCCACGATAACGAGCCGGGCTGCGCAGTGCGATCGGCTGTGCGGGACGGCCGGCTCGATGTCCGGCGCCTTGAAAGCTACAGGAAGCTCCGCCGTGAGGTCCGGTTCCTTGCGCTCAAGAAAGACGTCAAAGAGCGCCGGCGCAGGGAAAAGGAGGCGGGCAGGAGGTTCGCGACCATGCTCAAGGAAGTGAAGAGGCACAAGCCCCGGTATAAGTAAGCTATCTCATGGCCTGCGACTTCAGGAAGGCCCTGAATTCGCGGATGTCCTTTTTGGTGTTGAGGTTCCAGAGCCGGTCCTTTTCGCCGAGCTCCAGTCGGGCCGTCCGGCAGGACTCCAGGAGCGGGATGATGCTCCTCCTGCCCGACCCGAGCAGCCTTTCGGCTTCGGGGATCACTGCCCGTGAATAGAACGCGAACAGGGGTTCGAACCTTCCTTCCGCGGTCACCGGGACGGCGATATCGGCTTTCGCCGCGGCCCGGGCCAGCCGGCGGACAACTTCGATGTTCATGCTGGGAATGTCGCAGGCGACCACGAAGCACTTTTCCGCAGCCGCGGCCTTTAGGGAAGATGTGAGGGCCGCGAGAGGCCCGGCGCCGGGAATCTCATCCTCGATCGTCCTGCAGCCGGGGAGCCTCAACCTGCGTCCCGGCGAAACGCTGAGCAGTATCTCGCCGAAATGGGGCCTGAGCTGTTCCAATAAGATATCAATGAGCCTGAGGCCGCCGATGCGTATGGAAGCCTTGTCGCGGCCCATCCGCCGGGCCCGCCCTCCCGCGAGGATGACGGCCGTGACCGGCCGCCCGGCGCATCGTAGGTATCGGTCCACGCATCGGATGATAGCGGAAAAGGCGCGCCTTTCCAATCCGCCGGTCTTGTTATTTTTTTGAGCCTCGTGCTTCTTGACTTGCGCTCAGCCGGTCGGTGATAATTGGCGGGCCGGCTCAACCCCATGTTCTTCAAGAGGCAAGACTTTTACCGATCCCTGACCGCTTTCTCTCCGGGTCTCGTGGAACGCGTCAAAAAATGCGTCGAGGACTCCGAGAAAAGGTTCCAGGGCAGGGGGTCCGGGCAGACGGGATTCCTCTGGGAGCACACGGCGCTCGTCGCCTCCCTGGCCTTCAGGATCGCCCGGGGCGAGAAGGAAGACCCGAACCTGGCCGCCCTGGTCGGCCTTCTTCACGACGCGGGCAAGTTCGAGGAGGGCCGGTACCATCCGCGGGAGGAAGCGGAAGAGGAAGCCGCCGCCAGGCTGGCGCGCCGCGTCCTGGAGGAGGCCGGCTTGAGCGTCGTGGCCGTTGGGCGCGTGGTCCGGGCCCTGCGCTCTCTCTACAACTCCGGCGGCCGCAGGAACGGACTGGCCGACATCGTCCATGACGCCGATTTCCTGACCAAGTCGGGTTTCCTTGGCGTGGCCTCGTTCTTCATGAAATCCACGCTGCGCGGCCGCAACCTGGAGCGGTCGCTGGTCGAGTTCCTGAGCCGGGAGCTGACCTACGCCGCCTCGCTGCCGCAGAACATGCGCACTGAGACGGGCCGGAAGATGGCGGCGGTCAAGTCGCAGGACACGCTCCGCTTCTACCGCTCTTTCCTGGCCGAGCTCAAGCGCGTACACAGGGCGGATCTTAAGATCCGGAGCTACAAGACGGCCAGGCCCGGTCGCAAAGGAAAACAGGCCTCGCTCCTGCTGGCCCTGCCCTCGGTCTGCGGCGACTGCGGCGGCCGCTGGGATGTCAGGGTCGGGACCGAGAAAGGCGTCAAGTGCGAGAGGAGCGAAGCGGTGGTGACCTGCTCTTCTTGTCGGTCAAGCTACACCGTGTCTTTCTGTCTGCCCGAGATAGGCTGAGGAGGGGCGATGGACTGGAAAAGATGCTGGCTTTTCTTCATCGCGGCCGCGACGCTCATGGCGGCCACTTGCGAGGTTCGTCATGCCCCGTCGCCCGGCACGGAGCGCCCCAACAAGGCGGTTATCGGCTATTACGCTTCCTGGAAAAAGGCAGAATTCCCTCATACGCTAATCGCCTACAAGTATCTCACCCATATCGCCCACGCTTTCGCCTGGCCCGATCCCCAGGGCAACCTGGTCATCCCGCAGGGCTACAGCTACCCTGAACTGCTCCAGACGGCCCATGCCAACGGGGTCAAGGTCCTGCTGAGCCTGGGAGGCTGGGGCAACTGCGCCGGCTTTCCGGGGGCCGTATCCACGGCGGAGAACCGGGCCCGTTTCGTCGGCCAGCTCGTCGACTACTGCCGGGTCCACGGCTATGACGGCGTCGACCTTGACTGGGAGTTCGTCTCGAACGACACGGAGAAGCTCAACTTCTCACTGTTCGTGGAAGCGCTCGCGGCGGCTTTCAGGTCGGGCTCGCCCCGGCTGAGCCTGACCATGGCCGCGCCTGCGGGGGGTTACTGGGGCAGGTGGATAGATTATGAGAGGGTGTCCGCGAGCTTCGACTACATCAGCTTCATGACCTACGACTTCCACGGAACCTGGTCCGACCACTCGGGCCATAACTCGCCGCTTTACGGCTGCGGCGACCCGTGCGGTTCCTTCGATGACACCTTCCAGTATGCCCGCAGCCGCGGCGTCCCTCTCGACAAGCTCGTCCTGGGCCTGGCCTTCTTCGGCCGCTCCTTCGATTGCGGCGGCTTCGGACGGCCGTTCACGACGAGCGAATACTACGCCTACGTCGACGCCATGGCCCTGCCGGATACCGACTGGGACCTGCTCTGGGACGGCTGCGCCCAGGTGCCCTACAAGCTGCGCAAGGACGACGGCAAGATCCTGTCGTTCGACGACGCGCGCTCCGTTTCGCTCAAGTGCCAGTATGTCAAGGATGCCGGGGCGGCCGGCCTGATCATCTGGGAGCTGAGCCACGACTACAGGAACGGCAAGGCCGAACTGCTCGAAGTCGTCGGCAAGTCTTTCGGCGTCAAATGACGCTGCGGGACCGCGAGCCGGGCGCGGCCCGCGGCACTCGGCCGGCTGAGAAAGTAACCGGAAGCATGGAGCCTGGAGGCGGTGCGAACATGAAAAAGATAATACCCATACTGATAGTCGCGGCCTGTATTCTTGTTCATTCCCGGCCCGGCGTTCTTCAGGCGGCCGAAGCCGACAAGAGCCGCGGCTTCTTCCCGGTCTCCGTCTGGTACCCAGGGGGCAAGGCCCGGGCGCCCATGCTCGAGGCAGTGACGCCGACCTCGCGCTCGGAATGGAAAAAGGACCTGGAGCAGATAAAGGCTCTCGGCTTCAACACCGTCAGGACCTGGGTGGAGTGGGCCGCCTGCGAGAAGGAGGAAGGCCGCTACGATTTCAGCGCCCTGACGCTGCTCGCCGACCTGGCGCAGGAAGTCGGGCTGCGGGTCATAGTCCAGGTCTATATAGACTCGGCGCCGGACTGGGTGAGACGCAGGTTCCCGGACGGCCGGTTCGTGGCGTCGAACGGCGTCGCCGTCGAGCCCCAGGCAGCGCCGGGCCTGTGCTTCGACCATCCCGGCGTCAGAGAACGGGTGCTGAGGTTCTTCACGGCGGCCGCCCGCGCCCTCAGGGACAAGCCGGCCTTCTACGGCTGGGACCTGTGGAGCGAGCCCCACATCATCAACTGGGCCGAGGTCTATTACGTCGGCGACCTGCGTCACGTCGAGTTCTGCTACTGCGCCAACACCCAGAGAAGGTTCCGGGAGTGGCTGCGCGCCAAATACGGCTCCCTCGAGGCCCTGAACGCCGCCTGGTACCGCTCCTTCCGAGACTGGCGTGAGGTCGAGCCGCCGCGCTACGGCACCATCCTGACCTTCACGGATTACATAGACTGGAAGATGTTCATCAGCGACAAGCTGGCCGAGGACCTGGCCATGAAGGCCGCGGCCGTCAAAGCCGTGCTGCCGGAAGCGGTCGTCACCAGCCACTCGGCGGCGCCTGGCCTTTTCACGCGGCCGGACTGGGCCGGCACCCCGGACGACAGGAAGATGAACGACAGCGTCGACTTCTACGGCGCATCCATCTACCCCAAGCATGCCTGGACGACCCGTCCCTGGTCGCCTTTCTACCGCTCGTCCGGCATGGATTTCGTCCGCTCCATGGGGATCGGCAACGGCGGCTTCTACATCGGCGAGCTCCAGGCCGGTTACGGCGTCTTCGGGATGAAGGTCAGCCAGCCCGTGGCCGGGTCCGACCTGAGGGACTGGATGTGGACCGCGGCGGCCTACGGCGCCCGGGCCGTCAACATCTACGCCTATTACCCGATGAGTTCGGGCTACGAGGCCGGCGGCTACGGCCTGGTCGAGCTCGACGGCAAGCTCACCGAACGGGCCAGGGCCGCGGGCGGCGTCGCCGCGGTCATTTCGCGGAACGCCGGGCTCTTTCTGGGAGCGAAACCGCCGCGGGCCGAAGTCGGGGTCCTTTACAATCCTCTCGCGCACATGGTCGGCGGCCAACAGAGCTTTACCGGCGAGGGGCAGCCGGTCGGCGTCAACAGCCTGAGCGAATCCCTGCAGGGCATCCACCGGGCCTTCTACGAAAAGGGCATAGCGGTCGACTTCCTGCACGTGGACGACCTGGGCACGGCCCGGGCCTCGGGCTACAGGCTGCTGTTCGCTCCTTACCCGGTCATGATGTCGCGGCCGCACGTGGCGAAGCTCGCTGATTTCGTCAAGGGCGGCGGCACCCTGGTAGCCGAGGCCCGTTGCGGCTGGATTGACGAGCGGGGATATTCCAGCCCGGTCATACCCGGAGGCGGCCTCGACCGGGTCCTGGGCTGCCGCGAGTCGAGCCTGAGCCCGGTCCAGAAGACCGGCGCCATGGTCGTGAAGGGGAGCCATGCCTCGCTGCCGTTCTTGAAACGAGGGGACCGTCTCGACACGGTCTTTTTCGCCGAGGGCTTCGAGGTCTTCGGCGAGGGCAGCGTCGTGCTGGCGGAGTACGAGAACGGCGAGCCGGCCATGGTCTATGCTCGGCATGGCCGGGGACAGTCCGTCATCGCCGGCTCCTTCCTGGGGATGGCCTACCACCATTTCAGGAACTCGGCCAACGCCGCTTTTTTCACCGGACTGGCCGCTTGGCTCGGCATCGAGCCGCCCGTCGCGGTCAAGCCGGCCGCGGAGGGCGGACTGCTCGAGGCCAGAGTGCTCGAGGGCGAAGGCTACGCGCTGTTTTTCGCCTTCAACCGGGGCGAGAAGGACGCCGCCGGAGAGTTCCGGGTAAGATTCACGGCCGGCCGGGTCGAGGCCGCCGACCTGGAGACCGGTGCTGACGTGCCTTTCACGCGCGAGGCGGGCAGGGTCGTGGTCCGCGAGAAACTGGCCGCCGGCGAAGTCCGAGTCGTGCTGTTGAAAAGAGTGGAGTGATGGCGGGCTGGGGTTTGGACGCATGGCGGAGGGTATCGGTCGAGTCATGGGCCGAGGGGAGCCCGACATGAAGGAAAGGCTCTATTGCGGCGGCATTGACGTCGGCGGGACCAAGGTCGCTTCGGCCCTGTTCTCGAGCGACGGCCGGATGCTTTTCAAGGAGCAGGGCGCGACGCCTGCTGAAGGCGGCACTGCGGCGGTGGATGAAGTCGGACGCCGCCTTGAGGGCCTGGAGAGGGCCGCGGCAGCCGCGGGAGGTTCCCTGGCCGTGACCGGCGTCTGCGTTCCCGGCATAGTTTTCCCGGGCGGCTCGACGGTCTGGGCGCCCAACGTCAGGGGCTGGGTCGACTTCCCGCTCGGTGACGAGCTGAAAAGAAGGACAAGCGCCCGTTTCATCATCGTGAGCGACAGGTCGGCCTATATAGCAGGTGAGGCCTGGCGCGGGGCCGCGCGCGGCGCGCGCGATGCCATCTTCCTGGCCGTGGGAACGGGCATCGGCGCCGGGATCATGTGCGGCGGTCGGGTCGTCGAGGGCCACGGGGGCGTTTCGGGGGCAGTCGGCTGGTTCGGACTGACGCCAGAATTCAAGCCGGAATACGCGGAGCTCGGCTGTTTCGAGGCTGAAGCCTCCGGAGCAGCCGTCGGCCGCAAGGCCCGGGAGTCGCTCGAGCGGGGCCGGCCCTCGTTGATGCTGGAACTCTGCGGCGGGGACATCGGCCAAGTCGACGCCGGGGTCGTGGCCGAGGCGGCCCGCCGCGGCGACCGGATGGCGCTAGAGATAATCGAGAGTGCCGCCGCATTCCTGGCCATGGGCGTGGCCAATCTGGTGAGCGCTCTGAACCCGGAGGTCGTGGTGCTCGGCGGCGGACTTTTCCAGGCGGCCGATCTTCTTCTCGAGCCGGTCCGCAGCGGCTTCAGCCGGTGGGCCCAGCCGGTGGCCGCCCGTTCGGCGCGGGTCGAGCTTTCGGCCCTGGGCGGGGACGCCGGCCTTTACGGCTGCGGCCGGCTCGCCTGGGACGCTTTGAAAGGAGAAAGCTGAATGTCTGGTCAAAGCTATTTGGAGAGCATCAAGAGGATAATCGCCGAGATCGAGGCTCAGGAAGGGGAGAAGATACAACGGGCCGGCCGCCTCATGGCCGCCTGCGTCCTCAAGCGGGGCCGGGTCTATCTTTTCGGCAGCGGCCATTCGGTCATCCCCGTCCTCGACGTCTTTCCCCGCTACGGGAGCTTCGTGGGTTTCTACCCGCTCTACGACCCGAGACTGATGTGGACCAACATTATCGGACCTGGCGGGACGCGGGAGCTGCTCTGGCTGGAGCGTCGCGAAGGCTACGCCCAGGTCTTTCTTCAGAGCTACCGGCTCGAGAAGCGGGACGTAATGGTGGTCTTTTCACACGGCGGACTGAACGCCGCGCCGGTGGAGGTGGCCCGGGAAGCCAAAGCCAGAGGCCTCAAGGTCATCTCGGTCTCCTCGCGCCTGAACGCGCTGGCCGCGAAGAAGGCCGACCCCGAGAGGCGGCATCTTTCCGATTTCGCCGATATCGCCATCGACAACCACGTGCCGCCCGAGGACGCCCTGGTCGACGTCGGCCGTCCGGAGAAGGTCGCGGCCGGTTCCACCGTGGCCGCGGTCTCGATCGCGATGGCGCTCGTGGCCGAGACGGGCGCCAGGCTGGCGGCCCTGGGCAAGCTGCCGCCGACTTTCGTTTCGCCCAACGTACGCGGCGTCGGTCCGGGACACACCGAACGGGTCTATCAGGCCTTCACCGAGTTCTATTACGGCCGTCCTTTCAAGGCCGGGAAGCGGGGCCGGAAATGAGCCGGACCGAGACGTCAGAGCCGGCGGGGGAGGGGTATTCCCGCGGACTGCTCACGGCCGCGGCCTGCGCCGGGATGTTCGTCTTCGGCATCGTGATGGCGGTCCTGGGCGCCTCCCTGCCCGGGCTTTTCGAGCGCATCGGCTTCGGCAAAGGCCAGGCCGCCGACCTTTTCCTGGTGATGAACTTCGCCATGCTCCTCATGTCGTTGGTCTTCGGGCCGGTCGTGGACAGGTTCGGCTTCAAGGCCTTTCTCAGCCTGGCCTCGCTCGTTGTGGGCCTTTCCCTTTTCGCCATGGCGGGAGCGGCGACCTATCCGCTGCTTGTCGCGGCCGTGCTGGCGCTCGGCTTAGGTGGAGGGGGGCTGAACGGCGGCGCCAACGCCCTGACGAGCGACCTCAACCCGGATCGCCGGGCGGCCGCCCTCAACCTGCTGGGCATCTTCTTCGGCTTCGGGGCCCTGACCGTGCCGTTCCTCATCGGCACCCTGGTCGAAAGGTTCGGCCTGAGCGCCATACTATATTTCACCTGCCTGCTCTGCGGCGTGCCGCTCGCTCTTTTCGGGCTGGCCCGCTTCCCCAGACCCAAACAGCGCCAGGGCTTCCCGCTGCGGGAAGCCGGCAGCATAATACGAAGCCCCGTCCTGTGGCTGGCCGCCTTCCTGCTCTTTTTCCAGTCGGCCAACGAGTTCACGGTCGGGGGCTGGCTGGCGACCTATCTCAGGGAGCAGTTCGCGATGAGCGGCTCCGCGGCCTCGCTGACCCTGGCCGGCTACTGGGCCGCCGTCATGGCCGGCAGGCTGCTCGCCGCGCTGGTCATAAACAGGACAGGCAGGATGAGGCTGGTGCTGGGGAGCGCGGGGCTGGCCTTGGCGGCGGCGCTGCTCCTCGTCGCCGCACCGTCGTCCGCGGGGGCGGCGGCCGGCGCTGTCTTAATCGGCCTCGGCTTCTCCGCGATCTACCCGACGACCCTGGCCGTCGTGGGCGGGAGTTTCCCGGCTATTTCCGGCACGGCCTTCAGCGTCGTCTTCACGGTCGCTCTGTGCGGCGGGATGACCGCGCCCTGGCTGGCAGGCAAGGTCGCCCAGACCGCCGGCCTGAGGACGTCTTTCATGATCCCGGTCGCGTGTCTCGTGATGATCATCACCCTCGCTTTCTGGCTCAAGAAGAGGTCCGAAGCGCGGGTCGCGAGGGGCTGAACATCATAGTAAATCTATAGTTCATATACATTAAATAGGAAATAAGGAGGCGACGATGTCAGACAAGACGGGCGGAGCCGGTCGCTATGCCGGAGCGAGACGCGGCCGCGAGTGGGGAGTTTTCGCCCTGGCCGTCATCATTGCCGTCTGTTCCTCCTTAGGCCGGGGCGCCGTCGAGAGGACTTCCACGGCGGAGGCTGCGGCGCGCCGCGTGCTGGCCCTGCGGCACATGGACCTGCTTCAGGAAAAGGCCGTTTTCGACAGCGAGGGCCGGGAGATCGGCGGCCGTCTCGAAGAGCTCGTCCGGGCGGCCGTTAAGGCCGGCGCGCGCGGCGAGAAAAGCATCGTCGGCGGCGTGCTCGACCGGCTCAATCATTCGCCGTCCAACCTGGCCGGCTTCCCGGCCTGCGCCTTCGACCGGCCGGTCGGATACCGGCTGGAGAGTTATGGGCGGAGCTCCGCCCCCGGAAACATCGAGGCCCGGCCCGAAGGCAGCGCCGCGCCGCTCGGCGGCATCGGCGCGGGCGGCTTCGAGCGTCACTTCAGCGGGAATTTCTCGACCTGGTTCCTTAAGTCCGGCTGGATGGTCGAGGACACGGTCTGGGCCGACCAGTTCCATGTCTTCGTGAACTCGGGCGGCCGGCGCCAAGCCTGGACCCTTTCCACCGAAGCGCCGCCCGGGCGGGAGGGGCTGGCAGCCTGGGCCTGGCGTTACCCGGCAGGCGCGGGCGATTATTTCGCCCTCTATCCCAAGTCCGGCTTTTCGTATGAAAAGAACGACGAGCTTCCGGTCGGACTGGCCGTGGTCCAGTTCTCTCCGGTCATAGCCGGGAACTATCGAGAGACGAGCTTGCCGGTCGCGGTCTTCCGCTGGGTAGCCGAGAACAGGCAGAGCAAACCGGTCGAGCTCAGCATCATGCTCACCTGGGAGAACATGGTCGGCTGGGAGGCGGTGCCTGCTCCCCGCGGCTCGGGTCAAGCCTCCTTCGTCTGGGACAGGAGAAGCGCCGGCAACTTCAACGCGCTCGCAGACGACGGCGCCAGGAAAGGCGTGATATTCCGGAAAAAGGGCCAAGACGTCAGGACCGGGACGGCCCTGAGCGGCACCATGGCGGTCGCGGCCGTCGAGACGCCGGGGAAGACGACCGTGCACCGGCTGGCCGGCTTCGACCCGGCCGGCGACGGCGGCGAGGTCTGGACGCAGTTCGCGCGGGACGGAAAGCTCGCGGCCGGGCCGGCGGCATCGGATGTTTCAGGAGGCGGGAGAATGGCCGCGGCCCTGGCCGTCTCCGTCAAGCTCCGGCCCGGAGAAAGGGTCGAGATCCCATTTGTCGTCGCCTGGGATTTCCCTTATTACGAGTTCGAACCGGGCGCCAGGCA
The DNA here is from genome assembly GCA_964458655.1 of uncultured Eubacteriales bacterium. Classification (GTDB taxonomy): domain Bacteria; phylum Acidobacteriota; class Aminicenantia; order Aminicenantales; family Saccharicenantaceae; genus CAYWJT01. The sequence continues at coordinate 15,706 of CAYWJT010000025.1, forward strand.
CAGGAAAAGGTATACAGACTTCTTCGGCTCGGACGGCGGGAACGCCTTCCGGATCGCCTGCGAAGGGCTGGACCGCTTCAAGGACTGGGAGAAGGCCGTCGACGACTGGCAGAGGCCCATCGTCGCCGATAAGAGCCTGCCGGGCTGGTTCAAGCAGGCTTTGTTGAATGAGCTCTACGTCCTGGCCGAGACGAGCATCTGGGACGCCGCGACCGGCCTGCATACTTACCTCGAGAGCGCCGATTATCTCATGTACGGGACTTTCGACGTGGACGCCTACTGCTGGTATGTCCTCAAGCTCTGGCCCGACCTCGAGAAGAGGAACCTGGAGTTCTTTGCCGACGCCGTCGGGCTCGAGGACGGCGCGCACCGGGTTTTCCAGTACAACCAGGTCTTTCCCCGTGAAGTGCCCGAGGACAAGAAACATTATTACTGGAGCGTCATAAAGGAGCGCGGCATGGTGCCGCACGACCTGGGCTCGCCGCGCAAGCGGCCTTGGGTCGAGCTGAACGCCTTCGACTGGCAGAACGCCAACTCTTGGAAGGACCTCAACCCGAAATTGCCGCTGCGGGCCTGGCGCTGGTTCCAGGCCACGGGCGGCCGGGACCTGAAATTCCTGAAGAAAGCGCTGCCGGCCTCGGCCCAGGCTCTCGACACCCTGGAGGCCAGGTTCGGGTCGCGCCAAAGCCATCTGCCCCTGAACGAGGGCATTCCGGACCAGACCTACGACACCTGGCGCATGAAAGGCGAGAGCTCTTACGTCGGCTTCCTGTGGCTCGCGGCCCTGAAGGCCGCGATCAGGATGGCGGAGGTCCTCTCGGCCGCCGGGGTCGACGCCTGCGCCGACCTGCGGCTCGAGCCGTTGATGAATAAATATGAAGTCTGGCTGGAGCAGGGCAAGGCGGCCCTCGAGGCCCTCTGGGACGAGAATGGAGGCTATTATCACATCGACGCCTCCACGGATGATATAATGACTGACGCGCTGTTCGGCGTCTGGTACGAGCGGATGACCGGCCTGGACAAGGTCGGCGGCGGGCCGCTCCTGCCGGAGGAGCGCGTCAAGCGGGCGCTCAGGACGATCTATGAGAAGAACGTTCTCGGCTTCGGGGGTGGGCTGATGGGCGCCGTGAACGGCCGCAGGGCCGACGGCGGCCAACTCCTCAGCCAGCAGGGCGACGAGGTCTGGGTCGGAACGGCCTACGCTTTCGCGGCCCACTGCGCCATGTCGGGCATGCGGCCGGAGGCGCTCAAGACCGCTTTCGGCCTTTACCACGTCGTTTACAGCCCTTACGGCCAGGGCTACTTTTTCAAGACGCCCGAAGCCTACCTCAACCCCGAGGAGAGGCGCTGGGACAGGCCGGAGGAGAAGTACGGCGACAGGCTTTTCCGGGCCATGAAGTACATGCGGCCGGGAGCGGTCTGGGCGCTTTACGAAGCTTTGAAGGGACATGAGCGGTAAAAGGCGGAGCCTGCTCGTCATCGCCGCCGCGGCCGCAGCGCTCGCGGCGCTGGCGGCGGCGTATTTCCTTGTGCTTCGAGGCGGCAGGCCCGGGGCGCGGGCGGCCGGACTTTGGAAAGCCGCGGGCGTGGAGAAGCCCAACGTGATCCTGATAACGCTCGACACGACCCGGGCCGACCATCTGCCGGCTTACGGTTACACCGGGGTGAAGACGCCGGTCCTCGACTCGCTGGCCCGGCGCGGCGTCGTGTTCGAGCAGTGCACGTCCGCCTCCCCGCTCACTCTGCCTTCGCACTGCACCATCATGACCGGAACCTATCCCACGCTGCACGGCGTCAGGGTCAACGGCAACGCGGCGCTGGCCAGCGTCCAAACGACTCTGGCCGAGGTCCTCGGGGCGAACGGCTACGCGACAGGGGCGTTCATAGGCGCTTTCGTCCTGGACGGCCGCTGGGGTCTGGCCCAGGGCTTCGACCGTTACGATGACAGGTTCGACCTGCGCAGGTTCAAGCAGATAGACCTGGGCACGGTCCAGAGGCCGGGGAACGAGGTGGTCGACTCGGCCCTGGACTGGCTGGAAACCAAGAGCGGGTCGCCCTTCTTCGCTTGGGTGCATCTCTATGACCCGCACCTGCCGTACAGTCCGCCGGAGCCCTACGCCTCGGAATACGGGGCCGGCATGGTCGGGTTGTACGACGGAGAGATCGCCTTCATGGACAGCCAGATCGGCAGACTTCTCGCCTGGCTCGAAACGAAGGGTCTGGCCCGCAAGACCATCTTGGTCCTGGTCGGCGACCACGGCGAAGGGCTGGGCGAACACGGCGAATACGCCCACGGTTTTTTCATCTATGACTACGCCGTTCAGGTTCCGTTCCTGGTCGCCCTGCCTTTCCCTGAAACCGCCGGCGTCAGGGTGCCGGCGCAGGTGAGCACCGTCGATCTCTTCCCGACCGTGCTTGAGTTGGCCGGCCTTAAGCCGGCCGCAGCGGTCCAGGGGCGCTCGCTTGTCCCCTTGATGTTCAACCCGGCCAAGGGGGGCCGCGGCAGGCCCGCTTACAGCGAGTCGCTCCCCCCCAATATTCAGTTCGGCTGGAGTCCGCTCCATTCTCTCCGCGACGGTGCGTTCAAGTTCATCCAGGCGCCCAGGCCGGAGCTTTATGATGTCCGGTCGGACAGGAGCGAGCTCGAGAACATCTTCTCCCTGGAGCCGGAACTGGCCGGCCGGATGGAACAGCGCCTGCAGAAACTGAAAAAAGAGATCGAATCCGGGGCCGTCGAACCGGAGGCCGCCAATCTTGACCGCGCGACCATCGAGAGGCTGGCCGCTCTGGGCTATATCGGCGCGCCCGGAAAGAAAGCCTCCAAGCCGTCGGCCGGCTCCTTGGCCGATCCCAAGGACAAGCTCATGGTCTATAACGCCATCCAGCAGGCCGGAGAGTTGATAACACAGGAGAAGTATGAACAGGCCTACGGGCTGTTGAAAAAAGCCGTGGCTGAGGAACCCGGCGTGCCTCAGGCTCACCTGCTGTTGGCCACGTGCGCCGTCGAGCTCGGCCGCAAGGAAGAGGCCAGGGCCAACCTGGACCTCCTGCTGAAGGAGTCGCCGGACAACGTGCAGGCCTTGCTCAGCATGGCTGACCTTATGCTCGAGGACGGCAAAACGGAAGACGTCCTGGCCCTGTGCCGGCAGGCCTTGGCCGTGGATGAGAGGAACGCCCAGGCGGTGGCCCTGATGGGCCAGGTTTATCTGGAGGCCGGAGACCCCAAGAACGCCCTGCCTTACCTGGAGCAGGCGGTGGATTTCCAACCGAAACTGACGCAGAACAGGCTCAACCTGGCGGCTTGTCTGGTCGGTTTGAAGGAGTACGCCAGGGCGGAGGCGATGCTCGCGGTGATCCTGAGCGAATATCCCAAGTTTCCCCTGGCCCATTATCACCTGGGCCTTCTGTACGAAGAACAGGGGCTGCTGGAGAAGGCCGCGGCCGCTTATTCCGATGAGATCGCCCTCAACCCAGCAGCCTATCGCGCCCGCTTCAACCTGGGTCGTGTCAAGCTCAGGCTAGGGGACAGGCAGGGATACCTGGAGGAGATGAGGGAGGTGGTCCGCGCGGCTCCCGCCGTTGCCGAGGGCCATCTTTTCCTGGCCCGCGGTCTGCTCGACGAACCCGGCAGCCTGGAGGAAGCGAAACGCTTGGTCGAGCGCGGGATAGAGCTGGCCCGGACGAATCAACTCAAGGCCCTGGGCTATTTCCTGATGGCCGATATCTACAACAGGCAGTCCCGGCCGGACCTGGTAAGGGAAGCGCTGGCCAAGGCGGAACATTTCAAGAACCTGAAGGAGTGACCTGGGATGAGAAAGACCGACAGAGGATATTCCTTGGCCGTGTTCTTTTTGCTTCTCGCGAGTTCACCGTTCCGGCCCCTTCTCGCTCAGTACCGCGAATACGCCGTCCAGGGCTATGTCTTAGATACGGAGAAGAAGCCGCTGGCGGGAGCGGAAATAACCATCCTGGACCAGAACACGGCGCGGCGCTATAGGGTCGTGACGGACAAGAAGGGCAGGTTCAGCGTCGTGGGCATCCCCCACGCCTATTATCATGTGACGGTGCGAAAACAGGGCTATGAAACCCGTCTGCTGGAGTGGGACCTGACGGCGCCGCAGGAACGCATCCAGAAAGTGGAGATCGAAACCGTCGTCCTGGCCAGCGAGGCTCAGGTCGCGGAGGCCGCCAGGTCCAAAGAAGCCAAAGCCAGACTGGAGGAAGCCGTCGCCCGCCTGAAAGCCGGTGAATTGGAGGCCGCCGTCGCGGTCCTCAAGAAAATGACCGCCGATGACCCCGATGATTCCAACGCGCTCTATCTGCTGGGCGTGGCCTTCAACCGCCTTGGCTCTTTCGACGACGCGACAACGGTCCTGAAGCGGGTCACCGAGATCGTGCCTGATTTCGCCGGCGCTTACCATCAGCTGGCCTTGGCGGCCCAGGGCAGGAACGAGCGTTCGGCCGCCCTGGGGTACTACGGGCAGGCCCTGGAAAAGGACCCGCGCTTAGTGGAAAGCCTCTACAATTCCGGATTGATCCTGTTCCAGGACGGTCGGATAGACGAAGCTCTGGAGCGTTTCAAAAGAGCCTTGGCGGAGAGCCCGAACGAGGCTGAGTTCCTGGAGATGGCCGGCCGGTGCTACACCAACAAGGGCGATTTCGTCACGGCCCTGGAATACTTGGAAAGGGCCAGGGCCGCTTATAAGGACCCCGAGAAGGGCGCCTTCCTTGACGACTTGATACGGAAGCTCAAAGAACAGATAAAATAACCGGGCAGCGCGTCGTCCCGAAGAAGGCGGGCCTGAACGTGGCCGTTGACGCGGCGGATTGAATTGCTTTAGAATCAGGACATAGCGCTGGAGGAAGGAGGTGGTTGGACGGGATACGAACAACCGGAGGGCCTTTGGGGGATCCCTCTCTTGAGGGGGAAGAACGAGGTATCATTAAGAAGCATGAAGGAGGTTAGAATGCAAAGGTTCTTGAAAAACCTCAAGGCGATCATGGCCGTCCTGGTCGTCCTCGGGTTTTTCAGCCTGCCGCCAATCACTGCCCAGACCATCGAATACGGCAAGTTGACGGGCACCATCATGGATGAAACAGGGGAAGCCCTGCCGGGCGTCAGCGTCGAGATTTCCAGCGCGGCGCTCGTCGCGGGCAAGCGCTCCACGGTCACTTCCGGGAGAGGCACTTATGTCTTCCTTAACCTGCCTCCCGGCAAGTACTCAATAAGCGCTTCCCTGCAAGGCTTCAAGACGGTCGTCCAGGAGAACATCGTCATCACGGCCGGCTCATCCATCGTCGTGGACCTCAAGATGGAACCCGGTCGGCTCGAAGAGTCGATCACGGTGACCGCGACCGGGCCCGTTGTCGACGCCAAGAACTCGACCATCTCGGCCAACATCCAGAACGAACTCCTGGCCAAATTGCCGACCAGCCGAGACGCTTTCTACGACCTGGCCCTGACGACTCCCGGCATGGTGGCCCAGGGCAAAGACGGCGACTGGCTGCCCAGCCCGAACGCCTACGGCGGGACATCGAACGAGAACGTCTTCCTCATCAACGGCGTCAACACCACGAACCCCCGGGCGGCCGCCTACGGTTCGCTGGTCAAGGTGAACTACAACACCGTCGAGGAAGTCCGGGTGATCGCCCTCGGCTCCAAGGCCGAATACGGAAGCTTCAGCGGCGTGGCCATCGACGTCCTGACCAAGTCGGGCAGCAACAAGCTGCACGGCAACCTATCGTACTACGGGATGCTCGGCGACGCCGCCAACAACCAGCCCGGACCCGGAGCGGAGCTGGGCAAGATCGGGCCCGAGGACCTGTACATCGGCTCGGGCGACCAGTTGGTCAAGAAGAGCGTCAACGAATGGGAGCTCAATTTCACGCTCGGCGGGCCCATAATCAAGGACAAGGTCTGGTTCTACGGCGGGTTCGACTACAGCCGCGGCGACACCCAGCAGCCGTTCTGGGAACCGCTCAACACCTACCGTGGACTGTTCGGGGACATCAAGCTCACGGCCGAGCCCTGGACCAACCATCGGGCCTGGATAGCTTTTCACATCGAGAGGAACAAGGGCGACGGCTGGACCTGGAACCCCCACTGGGACCCGACCATGACCTACGGCGTCAAGGCCAACGCCTCTTCGATCTCTTCCCAGTGGCAGTGGATGGCCTCGGGCAAAACCATCCTGACGGCCAAGTACCTGGGTTTTTGGACGGATGACCAGCCGTTCGTGCCCAGCGAAAGGGTAGGCAACCCCGGTTTCATCAACTGGTGGAAATGGAAAGCCTACGGCGTCAACGGCGACTTCCCCTATGTTGAAGCCCAAAAATCGAGCCGCAACACCATCCAGGGCGATATCTCGCATTACGCGGAAAATTTCCTCGGCGACCATGACATCAAGTTCGGCGTCCAGTACACCATCGGCCGGGGCAACTGGATGGGCGGCTATTTCCAGAACTACGCCAACTTCGCCTATCCCGCGCCCTGGGTCAACTACATCCCCTGGCTCCAGTCCTGGTACGGCCATACCGGACTGGTCATGTACAACACGCAGACCTGGCTGAACCCGTTCCTGACGGTCCGGACGAGCGACAGCCTGGGCCTTTTCCTTGACGACCAGTGGACCATCGGCAAACGACTCACTCTCAACCTCGGGCTGCGCTACGACAACATGAAAGCCAAGTACGGCGAGGGCAAGGTCTACGAGTACGCCTCGACGCCCGAGGAGATAAACTCGCCGCCGCCGGTCGTCAGGACGAGGCAGGGGACGGACAACATCTTCAATTTCAAGACCTGGTCTCCGCGCATAGGCGTCACCTATGCCCTCACCCGTGACATGAAGACCGTCTTCCGGGCCAACTACGGGCGTTATTACCTGCCGCTGAGCGTCGAATACCTGCGCCGGTTCGGACCGGACATGCCCCAGGCGACCATCTACAACCTATACTACAACATACCTTTCGACCTGGTCGACCTTGACGGAGACCTATGGATCAGCGGCGACGAGGTCGAACAAGCCGCCCGCTACCTGAACGACACCTATTACGACGACTCCTGGCGGCCTTCCTGGGTCCCTCTCGAGCAAACACGGGAGTATTCCTGGCAGCTCAACGTCCAGGACGGCTTGAAGGACCAGTACACGGACCAGGTCACGCTCAACCTGGAAAGGGAGCTGTTCCCGAACCTTTCGCTGAGCGCCACCTACATCTTCAAGAGGACCGGGAACATCTTCGTCAACTGGCCGCTGAACCGTCAGACGCAGGAGCCGTTCACCTACCAGCGCCTTCCCTATACCACCTCTTACGGGGAACAGGTCCAGCTCTATGACATAGTCCTGGAGGACTGGACAGGGGACGGAAAGATCGACGTCGCGGACCTGGTCTGGCTCAACAACAACATCGACCGCGAGGTCCGGAACATGCCGGAGATGGACGGTTTCAAGCCGCGCCGCACATATCAGGGCCTCCAGTTCATGCTCAACAAGAGGTTCTCGAACCGCTGGCAGATGATGTCCTCGGTGCTTTTCTCCTGGTCGAACGGCATGGCCGCGCGCACCATCAGACAGGACTTCAACTTCGAGGGCCCGATGGTCATGGACACGCTCTGGTTGGCGGGGCTGAACGCGACCATCAACACCATGGAAGGGCCGCTGCCGCACACTCAGAAATTCGAGTTCAAGCTGTCCGGCTCCTATCTTGTCCCGTTCGTGGAGATGGACCTCGGCTGGCGCCTGCGCTACAACTCCGGACGTCCGCTCTGGCCGCTCGAGGTCATTCCGGTCTGGCCTTCCTGGAACCCGTCCCGGCCGCCGGGGTCGGTCGTGAACACGGGCGACAATTACATCGTCTCCATAGACCCCAAGAATCCCTGGTACCTGCCCTCCGAAACCATCCTCGACCTGAGGCTGGAGAAGGCCGTCCGGATGTCAAATTACGGCTCCATCCGCGTCGCGCTTGACGTCCTCAACGTCTTTAACGAATCGGCCGTGACCAACGCCGGTTACGGCGGCGCGATCGAACCCGAGATAGGCCGCGTCTCCGGTCTGACGTTCCCGTCGAGAAAGTTCAGGCTCAGCATAGGCTTCGAGTTCTAACCGCATGCAGCGTAGGATGCCCGGGAAGCTCGGCCTTCCCGGGCATCGCTTTTTATTCGCTCATCACAGCGGGAGGGAGGTGCATCCATGAACCGCTCCGTGCGGCGCGGGACGCTCGCCGCAGTCCTGCTGGCGCTCATCATGTCACAGGCCTTCTCCTTCCCGGCGCAAGCTTCCTCTGCCCCGGGCGCTCCCGCGGGCGCCGAATACAAGAAGTGGCTCGAGGAGGAGGTCGCCTATATCATCACGCAAAGGGAGAGGGAGGTTTTTCTGGGGCTCAAGACGGACCGGGAACGGGAGATCTTCATCGAGGCTTTCTGGAAGCAGCGCGACCCGGACCCGAAAACCCCTCGGAACGAGTTCCGCGAGGAGCACTACCGGCGCCTGGCCTACTCGGACGAAATGTTCGGACGCGACACCCCGCGCCCCGGCCGCAAGACGGATCGCGGCCGCGTTTACATAATCCTGGGGCCGCCGGCGACCATCGAGTATTTCGAGGATATCATGGGCGTCTATCCGGCCCAGATCTGGCATTACTTCGGCGACCCCAAAGACGGGCTCCCGGTCGAATTCAAGGTCATCTTCTTCCGCAAAGAAGGCTCCGGCGAATATATCCTCTATTCACCGGCGGACCATGGCCCTCAGGCCCTGGTGCAGGAATACATGGCCAATGCCAGGGACGCTCGAGAGGCCTATTCCAAGCTGGCCGAGCTCGCGCCCAACCTGGCCCGAGAGAGTTTGACGCTTATCCCGGGCGAAAGGATTTCGCCCGGCTTTCCGTCGCTGGCCTCGAACAGGCTGATAGCCACGGTGTTCGGTCTTCCCCAAAAGCGCGTTGTGGACGACTACGCCGAAGCCATCCGCCGCTTTAAGGATTTCGTCGAGGTCGATTACACGGCCAACTACTTCCAGAGCGACGCCTCGCTGGCCGTCTTCAGAGACCCGGACGGCTTTTCCTTCGTCCATTATTCCGTGGAGCCGAAGAAGCTGACCTTTGAGGAGAGCGGCTCGGGCTTCACGGCCCGCTTCGAGCTCAACGGCCGGGTGACCGACGCGGGCGGCCGGACCATCTTCCAGTTCGACCGTGAGATGCCGGTCTCAGTGAGCCGGGAGGAGCTGGCCGACATCTCCTCCAAGACCGTCGCCCTGCAGGACCTGTTCCCGCTCATCCCGGGCGATTACACATTCGACCTGCTCGTCAAGGACACGGTCGCGAGAGCGTTCACGAGCTTCAGTTCCACGGTGCGCGTCCCGGCCGCCGTCGACAAGGGGCCGGTGCTGACGCCCTTGCTGCTGGCCTACGGCCGCGAGCCTAAAGCGGAAGGGGAAGGGAAAGCTCCGTTCCTGCTCGGCGGCGGCCAGCTGCTCAACCAGTCGCGCAAGACGTTCACCGCGGGAGACAGTCTGGTCGTTTTCTTCCAGGTCTTGGGGATTGAAGAGAAGGCCCGGACCGGCGCCAAGGTCAGACTGGCCGTCCTGGGCGAGGGCGGTCCAGCGCTGGGAAAACGGGTCGACCTCGAGGGCAGGAAGGGCGCGGTCATCGAGGTGACCGAAGTCCTGCCCCTGAACACGCTGACGCCCGGATACTACGAGGTCGCGGCCGAACTGATTGACGCCGCGGACCGCGTCATCGACTCGCGCAAGGAGATATTCGAGCTCAGCCCGGTCGCGTCCGTCCCTCGTCCGGTGATCGTCTCGCGGGTGTGGAGCGGACCCGTCCGCGAGGAGACCCTCTATCTTTACGGGCTCGAGTTCCTGGCCGCCGGCTACCAAGACAGAGCGGCCGACAACCTCTCCCAGGCCTTCCGGGCCGCGCCGTCGAGGCTGGATTTCGCCGTGGGTTACGCCAGGGCCATGTTCGCCAAAGGGGATTTCCGGGCCGTGACCGAGGCGCTCGCGGCCTGGGCGCGCGACCCGGAGGCTCCCGCCGACATCCTGTCGCTGCTCGGCCGGGCCAACCACGCGCTGGATAAGTTCGCCGAGGCTGCCGGCTGCTATGAGGCCTATCTGGCCAGGTTCGGGGCCAACGTCGAGGTCCTCAACTTACTCGGCACCTGCTACCTCCGGACCGGTCGCAAAGAAGAAGCGCTCAGGGCCTGGCGGAAATCGCTGGAACTGAACCCCGACCAACCAAAGATCAAAGCCTTGGTCGATTCGCTCGTCCGTTGACCCGGCGGCCCGTTTCAGAGACCGGTTGTCCTTTTCCGCGCAGGGGACCGGCAGCAAGACGCCGGCCCTCCGCGAACCGCAACAGGGGGGGCCTGACCAGCGCGTCTGCGCGTCCGCCCGTCTCCGGTTGAACCGGCTTCAGGCCGAGCGGCTATTTAGCCGCCCGCAGGAGTTTGTCGATCCTGACGAAGCCGTAACCCCTCGCCCGGAGCTCGTCAATGAGCGGGCCGAGCATCAGGTAGAACTTGTCCGTCCGCTCTTCAGCCGTGCCTATATGCAAAAGCAGAATGAAGCCGTTGAGCCCGTCCGGATCGTGTTTCTCGTAAGCCAGTATGCGTTCGTATATCTCCCGGGACGACAGGTAGCCGGCCATGTCCGGCGTGGCATAGTCGGCGTTGGAGGAGGCGCCGGGCGTGAAGTTCACGACGACGACGCCGAGCTCGCCCGCCCAGCGGACGATATCCCGGTTGAACCACTCGTAGGGCGGCATGAAGAAGCGGGCGCTTTCCCGCCTGACCCCGAAGCGTTCGAGCTCTTCGTAATTGGCCAGCAGGTCGGCGGCGAAGCGTTCCCGGCTGACCAGCGTCTTCGACCGGTCGTCCCAGTCGCAATAGAGGAGATGGCCGTCGGAATGAGGCCCGACATAGTGGCCGTCCCGGACGAGGCCGCGCACCAGGTCCTGGAACTCCTTGCGGCGCAGGAAGCCGCCGGTGAAGAAGAAATTCGCCCGGACCTTTCTGGCGGCCAACACGAAGCGGACGTGGCTGCCGCCCTCGCCGTAATCGCCGCCCGTGAAAACCAGGGCTAGCTTCTTTTCGGCGGTGCGGCCGCGTATCACGCCGCCCTCGTCGCAGGTGAAGAGCCGGCAAAATTCGGGCGGCTCGACCTGAGAAACGCAGGACAGGCAGACGGCCGACAGGCAGACGGCCGCCGCCGACCGGAACAGCCTCATCACGGCTCCTCCGAGCGGTTCCAGGCCCTACCTGACCTTGAACTTCTGGACGTTCCAGCCTTCCATGGACAGGGCCGGCCGGTCGCCCTTGAGGTCCTCGGTCAGGAACGAACCGGAGAGCCTGCGCTTCTCGCCGGGCAGAAGATGGATGTAATTGTCGTCCATGAAGACGGGCAGGACGCTGCCTCCGGCCAGGTCCCGGACCGGCATGAGCTCGAGCTGGAAAGCCAGAGCCGGCCCCCTGTTCTCGAGCTCCACGCTGAAGCGGGTGAGGGGCCCGCTCTCCGAAAACTTGACTTTGGCCCGGACCTGGGCCGGCTTGAGCCCGGCGAGCGCGGTGAAGTCGGCGAAACCCTTGAGCGGCGTCACATACCAGGTGGTCTTCTCCTCGTCCAGGACGTCCGGCGCGGCCGACAGCGTGTAGAAGTTGATGTCGACGGCGTTCTTCTTCTCGTCGAGCAGGCGCAGGTCGAGGAAATGCACGCTCGTTACGTCTGGCGGGACCTTCAGGACATCTATGACCTTCCTCTGGTCGGGGGCGAGCGAGACGTCGATCGATTTCCGGGCGAGCTCTTTGAGCTCGAGGTCGAGAAGCTTAACTTCCGCCTTGAGCCCGGCGGCGGGCTTGAGCGTGTTGTTGACGGCCAGGATCTCTCCGCTGCCGTAATTGTATATGAGATGGACGGGGGTGTTGGCCTTGCGCGCCCCGTAAAAGGCGCCGTTGGGCATGAGGAAGTGGTCGTAGAGCTGCCACCAGAGCTTGGGCCAGGCCGAGTTGTACATCCACTGGATGACGCCTGTCGCCCGGCCCTTGTTGGCGATGAAGGCCTCGAACATGGCCCGCATGCCCTCATAGTTCAGGAACTGGGCTTTCCGGGCGTAATCTTCCAGGTCCCGGGCCGGGCCGAGGCGCCTGTCCATGGCCTGGTTGTAGCGGTCCAGGTCCTTGAACATCCCCCGGCAGCAGTGGAAGTACCACAGGTCGTTCACCGGCCAGAGCTTCTCCTTCGGGAACATGCGCTTGAGGCTTTCGACCGGCGGCACCTGGGGACCGGGCCCGGTCTCGGTGTTGAAGCCGTAGGCGCCGCCGTTCCTGGTGTCCACGTACCAGTAGACCGGCGGCACGTAGTCGTAGGGGCCGAGCATCTTGACGGCCGATGGCCCGCTGACCTCGCTCGTCCAGCCCTTGGTCGAGACCAGGAAAGGCCGAGTCGGGTCCTGCTCCTTGAGGATGCGCAGGTATTCCCGCTCGAGCTCCGGCTTGGGCAGCTTGTCGCTGGCCATGGCCCAGACGAAGATGGAGGGATGATTGCGCAGCCACTTGACCTGGTCTTCCCAGGAACGCGAGATGAGGGCGATGTCCTGCGGCGAGATGATGCCGCCGTAGGCCTCGTCGACGGGCTTGCCGAGGTAGTGCTCCCATTCCCAGTGGCAGCTCCAGCCGGCCAGGAGCAGGATGCCGTTCGCGTCGCAGAGGTTGTAGAGCTCCTCGCTCGTGCCCCAGAAGCCTTCGAGGCGCAGTGCGTTGAGGTTCATGTGCCTGGCGTAACGGACCTCGGCGGCCAGCTTCTTCCTGTCGGCATGGAGCAGGAGGTCGTCGGTCCAGCCGCCGCCGCGGACGAGGATCTTGCGGCCGTTGAGCGTGAAGCCGCGGTGGCCTTCTTCGTTGATGTAGTCGCCCACTTCACGGACGCCGAAGGGGACGACCACGGCGTCCGAGAGCTTCCCGCCGGCTTTGGCCGTCAGGAACAACCGGTAGAGCTCGGGCTGGCCCAGGTCGTGCGTCCACCAGACCCTGGGGTTGCCTATGACGAGCTCAGGCGTGTCTTCGGGCGTGAAGGTCACAAGCTCCTTTTCCCCGGGCATGACCTCCAGCTTCTTCTGGAAACGGGCGGACTCGAGGCGGCCCTCAAGCTCGACGTTCTGCTTCTCCCGGCCGAAGTTCTGCAGTTCGACCGAGACCGTCAGCCGGGCCTCGTCGAGGCCGTCGAGCTTGAGCTTGGTCCGGACGAAGGGGAAGGAGAGCGCGACGTCGCCGCTCGCCTTCAGCCGGACCTCGCGCCACAACCCCATGTTGGCGTCGGGAGGGGCCGGGTTCCAGTCGACGAAGCCGATGGTCGGCTCGCCCTTTTTCGGCGGGATGACCTCGACCGCCAGGACGTTCTTCTCGCCGGTCTTGACGAGCGGCGTTATGTCGAAGGCGAACCTGCGGAAGGCGCCGAAGGCCGTCTCGGCGTCGGCGACGAGCCGGCCGTTGAGCCAGATGTTGGCCCGGTAGTTGATGCCGTCGAACTCCAGCCGGTAGCGGCCTAGGCCGGGCGCCGCGGGCACGATGAACTCCCGGCGGTACCACCAGGAGGAACGGAACTGCTCTTCCGGCACCGACTTGAGGTTGTCGGCAAAGTAGATATCGGGGTAGACGTTGTTCTGGACGAGCGTGTCGAGCACGGTCGAAGGCACCAGTGCCGGGTACCAGCCCTCGATCTTCAGGCCGGGGCTCGAGACCTGTTCGCCGCCGGCCCGGACCTTGGCCGAAGCCTGCACGTACCAGAGGTCGTTGAGAACGACGGTGAACTCCGGCGGGCCGGCCGGCCTGGGTTTCATTTCAGGCTTGCGGGCCGGCTCCTTTTGCTTTTCCTGTTCCTGGCCGGATGACCCGGCGATGAGCGCCAGCGCGGCCAGCCCGGCGAGAAAGATTTTCGTTATGGATTTCATCGCGCTCCTCCAGTCCTGTCGGCTCCATTATAGGGGAAATCCCGGTCCGCCCGAAATCAGCTGCCGGGGCGTCGGGAGCCTTTCCATACGGATAACTCCTGGCCAGCCCGGGTCGTTACTTCCTGTGCTTCAGCAGATAGCCGGCGATGATCCTGGCCATCAGGTCGACGCCCAGGGGGATGCTGTTCTCGTCGGCGATGAAAGTGGGGGAGTGGACCGAAGTGCTCTCGACCCCGGCCGGGACGACGCCCAGGCCGAGCATGACGCTCGGCGCGACTTGGGAGAAGTAGGCGAAGTCTTCGCCGCCCATGTCCGGCTTTTCCTCGACCAGGGCGGCTTTGCCGCCGAGCGCCCTTTCTGCGACCGGCAGGATCTCAGCCAGAAGTCCGGGGTCGTTGTACATCGAGGGCAGGCCGAACTCGTAGTCAAGCTTGTAGGTCGCGCCGGCCGCCTCGCAGATGTTGGCGACCAGGCGCTTAATCTTTTCGCTGACCCTCTTCCGGTTCTCTTCGCCGTAGGTCCTGACCGTGGCCTTGAGCTCGGCCGACCTGGGGATGATGTTGTCGGCCGTGCCGGCGTGGAAGGCCCCGACCGTGACCACCGTGTGGTCGTGCACGTCTATCTCCCGGGCGACCATGACCTGGAGGGCGGTCACGACCTGGGCCCCGACCACGATCGGGTCGACGCAGTTGGAAGGGTTGGCGCCGTGGCAGCCCTGGGATTGGACCTCCAGGACGAAGCCGTCGACGTTGGCCGAGGCGTAGCCCGCGGTGTAGCCTATGAAACCGGCCTTGAGCGTGTCGTCCACGTGGTAGGCGAAGACGGCCTCGGGCTTGTCGTCGCTGAAGACGCCGTCCTCCAGCATGCGGGCTGCTCCCCGGCAGCACTCTTCGCCGGGCTGGGCGATGAAAAGCACCGTGCCCGGTAGTTCGGCACGCACCGAGCTGAGCGCGGCGGCCGTCCCGAGCAGGACGGTCGTGTGGATGTCGTGTCCGCAGGCGTGCATCAGGCCCGTTTCCCTGCCTTCGTAGAGCGCCCGCGCCCTGGAGGCGAACGGCAGGTCGGTCTCCTCGGTGAGCGGCAGGGCGTCCATGTCCGCCCGCATGGCGACGACCGGGCCGGGTCGGCCGCCCTTGAGTATGCCGAGCACTCCCGTGACCGAATAGCCGGTCCGGACTTCCAGGCCGAGCTTGCGGAAATAGTCGGCCACTATGGCCGAGGTCCTGGTCTCTTGGAGCCCCAGCTCCGGGTTGGCGTGGATGTCCCTTCTGATGGAGATGAGCTCCGGCGCCGCCCTATCGACAGCCTGCCGGATCTTCTTTTCAAGGCCGACGGCCGTCTGCGCCTCGAGCACAAGCGGCGCCGAGACGGCCAGAGTCAGGGTCAGGGTCAAAACGACGGCGGAAACGCGCTTTTTCATGGGCTTCTCCTTTCCGGGTGTTCCCGGGCGGTGACGGCCGCCTTCGGCCGAAATGCTACCTGAAATCCGCCGGGTCCGCAACGGCCCGGAGGCCCCGCAAGGCAGCGGCCGCCCCGCGGCCGCTTTGGAGGAGGTGAAAAAGGAGGAATGAGTCAAGGAGGGCCTGGAGAGGAATCCCCGTGATCCTGCCCCATTTTATCAGTTAGCCTTGGATGAGGCCCTCCTTGGCTGCTTCATTATGAGCGGGCCCTCTTTTCGCTGACAATCGCCCGCCCGGCGTAAATCGAAGGTGAGATTGCGGCCTTTTTCCTCACCCGCAGGGGTGACGCGGGGGGAGGGGGACGGGAGAGGGCGATATTGAATCCGGCCGTTGAAACGGATATCATTCCCCCTGAACATCGGCAAGGCTCGGAAGGAGGCCCGCATGAATGTCAAACGGTTCATCGAGACGCAGGTGGAGGAGGTCAAGCGCACGGTCGGCGACGGCAAGGCCATTTCCGCGCTCTCGGGCGGAGTGGACAGCTCGGTCTCGACCATCCTGGCCCACCGCGCCGTCGGCTCCAGGTTGAAGACCATCTTCATCAACCATGGGCTGATGAGGGAAGGGGAGCCCGAGCAGGTGGTCAAGGTGTTCGCCGGGCTGGGCATCCCGGTCGAAGTCATCGACAGGAAGAAGGACTTTTTCTCGGCCCTCAAGGGCAAGTCCGACCCCGAGGAAAAGCGCAAGGCCTTCCGCTACGCCTTTTACAGCGCCTTCGGCCGCGAGGTCCTCAAGAGCAAGGCGACCTACCTTGTCCAGGGCACGATCGCCGCGGATATCATCGAAACGCAAAAAGGCGTCAAGACCCAGCACAACATCCTGGAGCAGATCGGCATAGACCCGGAGAAGGGCTTCGGCTTCAAGGTCATCGAGCCCATCAAGGAGTTGTTCAAGCACGAGGTCAGGCTGGTAGCCAAGGAGCTGGGCCTGCCCGAGTCGATCTACAACCGCATGCCATTCCCCGGCCCGGCCCTGGCCACGCGCATCATAGGCGAGGTGACGCCCGACCGGGTCGAGGCCGTGCGTCACGCCACGGCCATTGTTGAGGAGGAGCTCGCGGCCCTCAAGCCGTTCCAGGCTTTCGCCGTGCTGATGAACGACAAAGGCACGGGCATAGTCGACGGGAAAAGGAAGTTCGGCGAGGTCGTCATCATCCGTTCCGTCGAGAGCCGCGACGCCATGACGGCCGAACCGACCAAGGTCCCTTGGCCCGTCCTTATGAAAATAACCGACAGGATCATAAAGGAGATCCCCGGCGTGACCAGGGTGGCCTACGAGCTGACCGGAAAGCCGCCGGCGACCATCGAATACATCTGACAGGCGACGGCCGCCGGAGGCGCCGCCCCGCCGGGCAAGGGCTTGGCGGGGAACGGGGCGCCGCGGACCGTCCGGACACAGACAGGGTCCGCCCGATGGACCCGAGCGAAAGGAGACCACATGCCTTACGCGGGAAAGAAGAGAAGCGCCGCGCCCACTCTCGGGGTCTTCGTGCCCTGCGACCCCAGGATCGATAAAAGCTCGCGGGAAAGGGCGTTCAACATCGGCCGGATGACGGCCGGCCTGCTGGCCCGGGGCCTGCGCCTGCCCGACGGAAGCGCCCCCAACGTCTTTTACTGTTCGAAGCTGGTCGACAACGAGCTCACGGCCGACGAGGCCGCGGCGGAACTGCGTGAAGCCGGAGCCGCCGGCATCTTCATCGTGCCCGACACCTGGTTTTTCCCGGGCAAGACGGCCATGGCGGTCACGGCCCATTTCCCGGAAAGCACGCCCATCGCCTGCGTCGGCGGCAACAACGCGCCCAAGCCCGGCGTCGTCGGCATCGACGCCCTGGTCGGCGCCTACGCCCAGACAGGCAGGCTCTGCCCCATGGTCATAGGCAACATGCCGGAGACCGGCTTGAGCCCGGAGTTCGACGACCGGACGCGCGCCGAGGTCGTCGACCTCGGCTACGCCGTGCTGGCCCGGGCGGCCCTGAGGGGCAAAAGATATCTTTCGGTGGACACGGATTCCATGCAGATGGAGACCGCGCTCAACCACGTCCACGCCGCCAGGCGCTTCTTCGGCCTCGAGAGCACCCGGGAGTCGATGAAGCTCTTCGCCGACATGCTCCGCAAGAAAGGCGGCTACGACCCCGAAGAGCTCAAGGCGCTCAGGTCCTGGGTAGTCGACGTCAAGTTCAAGGACCGCATCTTCGCCAACACCGAGGACGTCCATAGGCTGAAGACGGCCGTCCTGACCGGCCGCCGGGCGAAGCCGCCCGCGCTCAGCGCCGCCGACCGGGCCAAGCTCGACGAGGGCCTGGCCCTCTACCTCATCATCCGCAATTACATGCGGGAGATAAACGCCGTCGCCGGCGGCTGGACCAACCAGTTGGCCTGGGGCTCTGACCGGCGCGGCCTGCCGATGTCGACCGCCGACATCGCCGAGTCGCTCTTCAACTCGAGCGAGGACCACACCGGCAGGAAGACGGTCATACCCTTCGCGACCGAGAACGACATCCAGGGCCTTCTGACGATGATTGCCTACTGCTGGCTCTCGGGCGGCAAGCCGATGCTCTTCATGGACTTCCGCAAGGTCTACGAGCCCTGGGAGGTGGAAAAGAACGCCAGGGAGCTCAGGTTGGACCTGACGAAATACAGGCAGGAGCCCTGGTTCAAAAGGGGCTTCGTCGACGGCAACAACTCCGGGTCGGCCTCGCTGGACTATTGCGTCAAGCCTTTCCTGTTCAAGGCCGTTGAGTACTACTTCCCCGGCCTGGGATTCTCGGTGAGCTATCTTTCCCCCGGAGGCATCAAAGGCATGGCCGGACGGCTGGCCTATTCCGACCTGAGCGGCATGTTCACCATGGTCCAGGACGAGGCCGAGAGCGTCGAGCTGCCGGCCCCGCTCGCCGAACGGGTCTGCCACGCCTCCGACTACACCTGGCCGCACACCTTCGTCACCTTCGAGCACGTGCCTGCCAGTCAGGCCAAGATGGGCATGCCGGCCAACCACTTCCACATGGTGACGGACCTTCCTCGGCGCCGGTGGCAGCACTTCTCGGACTACGCCAACATACTGAACTACCGCTGGGAGAACACGCCGGAGTTCACCGAGGGCGTCGACCGGCCCCTGCCCATGCTCTACCGCCTGAACGGCGGCGAGACCGCGGCCAAGATGCTCCTGGCCGGGAGACGGGCATGAATCAGCGGCCGCCGGCCGGCGCGTTTCCGTATGTCAACTCATTTAATCAGGTAATCGAGGTCATAGAGCCGGTCCAGCTTCCGGTCGATCTGCCGCTTCAGCTCGGCCGGGTTCAGGCTAAGATACAGCTCTTTGAGTTCCCGGGCCCTTTTCCGGCGACAACCGGCCCGACTCGATCACCCGATGATATGGTGTCGCGGCCGGGCTTATGTTCCTCGGCTGCGCCGCCGTCCGAGCCGAGCTTTTAAGCTCCCCCAGCAGCCCCACCCGCTCGAGCTCTTTTTCGACCAGCGGCCTAAGGCGCTGCCCCTGTAGTGGACGAGACCAGCGCCTTGACATTTTTCAAAACAGAGTTGTAGACTTCATTCGTGGGAACGGAGGGATATTTCCAGGTAACACGGGAATACGGCTTCCTCCGTGGGTGAATCCTCAAATGCCCTCGCAAGTCGTTGAAAGGAGAGTAATTTCAACTCTTCGGCAAGAAATCGGGATGTGCCTTATACGGACAACATATCGGATTATTGCATCTTATGCTGGCCCATCTAAATGTTAGGCGGCAATAGAGATCGGAGGCGACAATGCCAGTCAACCTGAAGGTGATTAATACAAAAGACTTTATCAAAACTACTGTAACCGGCACGCTCAATTTCGCGGCAAGCAAGCAGGCTCTCCTTGACATCGTGTCTCTCATAAATCAGCCTGGCGAATATGATGTGTTGGTGAATACACGTGAAGCAGAGACATTGCTCTCCGTTATTAATCTCTATGAATTGGGTGAGGCGCTGGCCAGCCACCCCATTCTCCGCAAAAGCAGAATCTGTCTTCTCGTGCCAACAAAAGACATCGATAAAGCGGGCTTTTTCGAAACAGTGGCAGTAAACCGCGGTGTTCAGATAAAGGCGTTTGCTGATTTTGAGCAGGCAATCACTTGGCTTGTGATGCGTAACGGGTCGTAGCTGTGATTTTTGCGTCCGTGATACCGCCATTGAAGAATCTTAATGAAATGAGAGGAATTTAGCTTCTTGGAAAGCCATTTAGCTTTTTTGCCGCCTAACAAAGCGTGCAGTGGATTAGCGGGATTCGTCGACATTTTCGGGCTTTTTCTACACCCGAAAAGAATCCTACTCTTGGAGTTTTATCTACACCCACTAGCCAACTAATAACGCAAACCGTTAGCCGGCTTCAGGCGGCATCGCATCTAGCGATATAGATAAGCCGGGGAAGGTGCTCAGTGGCACTACTAGCGGAAGAAATCGTAGAGGAATGGCTGAACCGCAATGGTTACTTCACCATCCGAGGCATCAAGATCGGCGTTCACGAAAACGACCTGCTAGCCATTGCGGCATGCGACTCAGTTAGACGCAATCTCTCGGAGAGACGCCCTTGAACTTGAATTGAAGGTTGGTAAAGGAGGCCTTTCGGTAAGCTCAAGCCACGCGATCGAGCGTTCGAGTCGACCGGCGCTTTTTGTAGGCGATGGAGAAGTTCGCAAGGTCTGTGCGGCAGGCCTTCAAGAGGCCAAAGAACCGGCTGCGTCCGATCTTGAGCACCTGCAAAAGGTTGGGCAACTTGAACCGTCGAAGTTGGACGTCCTGGAAAGACTTGTGGAGTTGCTTGGGCACCGTAAAACCTCCTCAAAACGCAGATGTTCTACGCCTTCTC
>CAYWJT010000026.1:0-35497 GCA_964458655.1 uncultured Eubacteriales bacterium
TGTCTGGCTTGAAGTTGCGACCTCAAGCGCCGGCAGGCCGGTCGCGGCGCCGGGTCTAAGCTAAAAAGGGCTCTCGGGAGACGGCTAGCCGCCGGAGGTCAGGACTTTTTTCCTGGCCAGCAACTGGCGGGCGTATCTCGAAACGAGCCCGCCCTGCTTCTCGCGGCATTCGGCCAGCTCAGCCTCGACCTCCGCGAGCGTCATCTTGTTGATTTTCTTCCTTTTGGAGCCGGCTTGGCCTTCAGCTTGGGGGTCGGCCGCAGCGTCTTTCTTTTTTGCGCTCATGTCCGCGATCACCTTGTGTCGAGATGAGTGAGTCCCGTATCATATCAGAGAAGGCCGGGCTTTGCAACCGGCTCCGAGGACCCGGCCAGTCCGGCAGGTTGCCCTGCCGGGGCCGTTGAAGTATCATCTGCGGAGCGCGCGAAGACTGGAGAACCGGCATGGGAAAAAAACTGACGCGGCGGGCCTTCATCGCCGGCACGGCCAAGTCCGCGGCCCTGGCCTCGCTGGCCCTGCCCGCGGGTCTGCTCTTCAAGGGCTGCGCCAGGTCCGCGGAACTCGACCTGGTCGTTTTTGGAGGGCTGGTTTTTGACGGCACCGGCGGGCCTCCATTTGAAGCGGACATCGGGGTCAAGTCCGGGCTGATAAAGGTCATCGGCAAGAGCGGGTCGCTGGTCGGCAGAATAATGGTCCCGGCCCGGGGACTGGCCGTGTCGCCTGGCTTCGTCGACATCCATACCCACACGGCCGAAGAGCTGCTGGTCAACCCCCGGGCCGAAAGCTCGGTCCGACAGGGGGTGACGACGGTCATCGGCGGCAACTGCGGCGAATCGCCCTTTCCCCTGACCGACGAAATGGCTGTGGAAGCGGCCGCCGACCTCAAGGAGCGTTACGGGCTTGATCTGGCCTGGAAGGACGCCGCCGGTTTTTTCCTGAGAGTGGCCGAGAAGGGAACGGCCGCGAACTATGCCTCGCTCACGGGCCACGGCAGGCTGAGGGCCTGTGTCGTGGGCTACAACGACCGGCCGGCTTCGGAAGCCGAGATAGACAGAATGAAGGAGCTGCTCCTCGAGTCGATGGCTCAGGGCAGCTTAGGCCTTTCTTCCGGCCTGGAATACTCTCCGGGGAGTTTCGCCCCGACGGAAGAGCTCGTCGGTCTCTGCCGGGCCGCGGCCGTTCGCGGCGGCCTCTACGCCACCCACATGAGAGACGAGGAAGAAGGTGTGCTGGAAGCATTCGACGAAGCCGTCAGGATCGCCCGGGAGTCCGGCATCCGGCTTCAAGTTTCCCACCTCAAGGTCGGCTATCCCCGCAACTGGTCGAAATTCGCGGACCTGATGGACAGGTTCGACCAGGCCGCCGGGAGCGGCCTGGAAATCCAGGCGGACCGTTATCCCTACGTCGCCTGGGCCACCGGGCTGAGCCTGTTCTTTCCGCTCTGGTCGAGGGAAGGCCGGACCGAGGATTTCATCAAGAGGCTGCTCGAGCCGGGCCTGCAGGAGCGGCTTAAAGAGGAAGTCCTCAAGAAGGGCGAGGAGCTCGAGGGCTGGGACAAGGTGCTGATATCTTCGGTGGCGCTGGAAAAGGACCGGGCCTTCGAAGGCATGAACATCGAAGACGCTGCCAGGTCGGTCCGGTCCGGGCCGTATGAGTTCATCCGGGACCTGCTCATCGCCGAGAACGGCCGGGTGGGCATGATCGCCTTCGGGATGAGCGAGGACCATCTAAGGGCGATTCTGGCCCATCCGCTGGTGAGCGTGGGCTCGGACAGTTCGTCGCTCGCTCCGTACGGGCCTCTCGGCAGAGGCAAGCCTCACCCCCGGGCCTACGGCACTTTCCCGAGGGTGCTGGGCAGGTACGTCAGAGAGGAGAAAGTGCTCCCGCTGGAGGCCATGATCAGGAAGATGACGCTGATGCCGGCGCGGCATCTGGGACTGGCCGGTCGCGGCTGCGTCCGGACGGGCTGGGCGGCGGACCTGACCGTATTCGACCCGGAAAAGATAAAGGACCTGGCGACCTGGACTTCGCCCCATACTTACTCGGAGGGCATCGCCTACGTCATCGTCAACGGCCTGCCGGTGGTGCAGGGAGGCGAGCACACCGGCCTGCTGCCTGGCCGGGTCCTGAAGAAGAAGGCGGGCGGGGAGGTCTCTTGAAGCGCGTTGTGCTGTTCGCTGCGGCCCTGCTGGCACTTTCGTTGCAGGCCGCAGAGTCTGCGCTCGAAAGAATGACCTTGAGGACCGCTTCCGGGGCCGAGCTCGAGCTTGCCGCCAGGACTTTCCAGCCGGGGGAACCTGTATTGTTGAGCGTCCGGAACGCCGGCGCTGCGGCCGCTGTCGAGGTCGACTTCCTGGACCAGCGTCTCAGGCTCAAGCTCGTCGACGCCGGCGGGGAAAAGGTGGCTTGTCTCGGGATCGACCTGGCCGCTCCTGCCGGCGCGCGGCAGTTCGCCGCCGCGCTGGTTTCACCGACGGGTGATAGGGAAAGGGTCCAAGGCACGGTTGACATCCGGAAAAAGTCCTTTCCCGCGACGCGGCTGAAACTCGCGCCGAAGTACGTGACTCCGCCGCCTGAAGCCCTGGAGAGGATCCGCCGCGAGAATGAGATCCTGGGATGGATCTACGGCATGGTCACGGCCGACTGGCTCGGCGACGGGCCCTTCATCGCTCCACACGCCGCGCCGAGCTGGGATAATTTCGGCCAGAGAAGGATAAACAACGACGTGGTCACATCCGTGCACGCCGGCCTCGACATCAGGGCGCCGCACGGCGACCCGATCCTGGCCGCCAACGCCGGCCGGGTCGTGCTGGCGAGCGACCTGTACATGGGCGGCAAAACCGTCGTCATAGACCACGGCCTGGGCGTTTTCAGCTCCTACGGCCATCTTTCGGAGATGCTTGTGCGAAGGGGCGAGCTTGTTGCGAAGGGCCGGCCGGTAGGCAAGTGCGGCTCCACCGGACGCTCGACCGGTCCGCACTTGCACTGGTCGGCGCGCGTCCACGGCAGCCGGGTGGACCCGGCGGCTCTGCTCAGCCTGCCTTTCCCGGCCGCTACTTCCGCTTCAGGTACTCAAACAGCCACTCGTGGATCGTCCGCCACCAGAGCTCGGCGTTAAGCGGCTTCTGGATGAAGTGGTCCTCGTCCGGGAAGTAGAGAAGCTTGGAGGGCACGCCCATCCTCTGGAGCGAGGTGAAGAACTGCAGGCCCTGCTCGAGCGGGACGCGGAAGTCGTTGGCGCTGTGGATGACCAGGCAGGGTGTCTTGAAGTTCTTGACATAGTTCGACGGCGACCAGCGGCTGTACTGCTCCGGGCTCGTCCAGGGAGTGCCTCGGAACTCCCATTCCGGGAACCACAGCTCCTCGGTTGCCCCATACATGGAGCGCAGGTCGAAAACTCCGGAGTGGCTGATGAGGCAGTCGAAGATGTCGGTCTGAGCCTCGAGCCAGTCGATCATGTAGCCGCCGTAGGACGCCCCCGCGGCGCCCAGCCTGGTCTTGTCGATGAAGGGATAGGCGCCGTGCAGGTAGCCAACGGCCTTGACGATGTCCTCATAGGGCTTGCCTCCCCAGTCGCCGCTGATAGAGTCCGTGAAGGCCTGCCCATAGCCGGTGCTGCCGTGGAAGTTGACCATGGCCACGACGTATCCGGGGGCGGCGAACATCTGGGCGTTCCACCTGTAGTGGAAGGTGTCGCCGAAACTGCCCTGCGGCCCGCCGTGGATGAGCATCAGCAGCGGATACTTGACGGCCGGGTCGAAGAAGGGCGGCTTGAGCAGGAAGCCGTGGACCTTATCCCCCGCGGCGCCCTCGAACCAGAACTCCTCGGCCCGGTTCATCTCCAGGCCGGCCAGCAGCTGGCCGTTGAGGTCGGTCAGCCGCCGCAGTTTCGATGTCCTGAGGTCCAGCGACCAGATGTCGGCCGGCTCGCTAATGGACTGCTTGAGGAAGTACAGGCTGCGTCCGTCGGGAGCGACGTTCAGGGAGCCGACCGAATGGCCCTCGAGTACCTTGTCGATCTTCCCTGAGGCGGGGGTGACCCTGAATACCGCGTTCCGGCCCTTTTCTTCCGCTTCGAAGAAAAGCGCGGAGCCGTCGGGCGCCCAGAGCAGCTCGCCCGCCGAGCGGTCCAACTTTTCCGTCAGGTTGACGCGGCTGCCTGTTTTCCGGTCGAGGAGGATGACGTCGAGTTTATCGGCCTCGAAGCCGGGCCGGCTCATGGCCAGGTAGGCCAGGAAGCGGCCGTCGGGAGAGAAGCGCGGAGAGTGGTCGTTGGCTTTGTTCGTCGTGATGGGCTCGGGCCGGCCTCCGGCCGCAGAAACGACGAAGATGTCGTTGTTGGTGCCCAGGCCGAGGCGGAACTCCGGGTCGACGTTCGCGACATAGGCCAATTCCCCGCCGTCGGGCGAGAAGACGTAATCCTGGGAGCCGCCAAGCGCGATCGGCGGCACGTCGAGGTCCCCGGGCGTCAGGTCGCGGGCCGGGCCGCCCGTCGCGGGGACGACGAACAGGTGGCTCCGCGTGCCGTCCCACCAGCTGTTCCAGTGCCTGAACAGGAGATGGTCAAAGAGACGGGCCTTGACCCGGCTCCTCTCAGCGGTCTCGAGCCGTTTCCGGTTGCTTTCGTCGTCCGGGCAGTCCGGATAGACGGACGAGACAAAGGCCAGGTGCGTGCCGGCCGGCGACCAGACGACGCCAGCGGCCCCTGTCGAGATGCTCGTGAGCTGGACCGCTTCCCCGCCGGCGGGGTCGATGGTCCAGACCTGGGCCGAACCCGAGCGCGTGGAAATGAAAGCCAGGCGCTTGCCGTCGGGCGACCAGCGGGGGTTGAAGTCGGCGGCGGGGTTGGCCGTGAGCCGTCGGGCCGGGCCGCCGGCTGAAGGCGCTATCCATATGTCGCTCGTGCCTCGGTTGGCCTCCCTATCCATGACGGTGACGACAATGGCGATCGTCCTGCCGTCCGGCGAAAGCTGAGGGTCGCTGACGCGCTTGATGTTGATGAAGTCGTCGAAGGTCAGGGCTTTCTTTTGGGCTGCCGCCGGCATCCGGGCCGCGAAAAGAAGCGCGAGGACGGCGGCGGAGGCCGCGAGAAGGCGTAAATGTCTCTTCATGGCCGGCTCCTTTGGATGGATATCGTCGCCCGGGCATTATAGAACAAAGAGGGCGGCGGAATAAACAGCGCCGAGCGCGGACCGGGCCGCAAAGAACTTTTCCGTTTGAGATGCGTATGAAAAAATGACACAATAGACGGAAAAGATGGCCATAGAGCTTCAGGATATAAGCTTCAGCTACGGAGCCGTCAGGGCTCTTGACGCCGTAAGCATCGACATCGGCGACGGCGCCGTGGGCCTGCTCGGCCCCAACGGCGCCGGCAAGAGCACCCTGCTGCGCATCTTGCTCGGGTTCCTCACGCCGGAAAAAGGGGAGGGCCGTGTCCTAGGCCTGGATATCCGGCGCGAGCGGAGCGAGATACGCCGGCTCGTCGGCTACATGCCGGAGGACGACTGCTTCATCCCGGGCATGGACGCCGTGACCTTCGTCTCCTTTTTCGGCGAGCTCGGCGGCATGCCGCGCCAGGAAGCCATGAAAAGGGCCCACGACGTCCTTTTTTACGTCGGGCTGGGCGAGGAGAGGTACCGACTGCTGGAAACCTATTCCTCGGGCATGAGGCAGCGGCTGAAGCTGGCCCAGGCCGTCGTCCACGACCCCAAGCTGCTTTTCCTCGACGAGCCGACCGCGAACCTCGACCCGCGCGGCCGGGTCGAGATCCTCGAGCTCGTGCGCGACATCATGTCGGTCAGGGATATCCAGGTCCTCATCTCGTCGCACATCCTGGCCGACATAGAGAACCTCTGCTCCTCGGTCGTCATCCTCAATAAGGGCCGCGTGGCGGCCCATGG
Source organism: uncultured Eubacteriales bacterium (assembly GCA_964458655.1). Lineage (GTDB taxonomy): Bacteria > Acidobacteriota > Aminicenantia > Aminicenantales > Saccharicenantaceae > CAYWJT01. The sequence goes on from CAYWJT010000026.1 coordinate 5,901, forward strand.
CCGGCTGGAGGACCTCCGGGCCTTCGATTACCGCCTGTTCGAGGTCCGGGTCAAAGGGGACGTCGAAGCCTTCCGGGCCAGGCTGAGCGAGTGCGGCTGCCGCCTCGACGAGACTGAGGACAAGCTGCTCAAGATCTACATGCCGGCCGACAGGAACAGGCTGGACATCTTCAGGGCCGCCAACGCCGCAGGCGTCCAGGTCAGGTCTTTCGAGCAGAGCCGGACCTCGCTCGAGGACCTGTTCGCCCAGGTGGTAGGAGTGGATTGATGGAAGCGACGGGTCAGGTCAGCCGCAAGGGTTACGCCCGCTGGGAAGGCCGGCGGGCGGCCCGCAAACTGCCCTGGTGGCCCATCACCAGGGCCGGCATAAGGCTGGCCTTCACGAAGAAGAGGTTCAAGGCCTTTTTCGCCTTCGCCTTCCTGCCCGCGGTTTTCACGCTCGGCGGCATATACGTTTCCGAGAGGCTGGAAGATTTCCGGACCTACCTGCGGGGCGCGGACAAGTTCCTGGAGGTCAACCCGGGCTACTTCATGCAGTACTTCACGAACGGCAGTCTGTTCCTCTTCATTATCGTCATCATGGCCCTGGCCGGGTCGGGCCTGGTCGCCGACGACCTCAAGAACAACGCCCTCCAGCTTTACTTCGCCCGTCCCATCCGGAAAAGGGACTATCTGCTGGGCAAGATGTCGGTCCTGGTCTTTTTCATCACGCTGCTGACCCTCCTGCCAGGCCTGGTTTTCCTGGTCTTCAAGCTCATCTTCTCGGGCAGCTTCAGGTTCCTTTACGACTACCCCTGGCTCCCGCTTTCGGTAGCGGCGGAATCGGCCCTGCTCATAGCTTTCTTCAGCCTCTACACCTTGACCCTATCGGCCCTGAGCAAGAACAGCCGTTACGTGATGGTCCTCATCGCCGCCATCTATTATTTCTCCGAAGTGCTGTTCGGCATCCTTTACGGCATCTTCCGGAGCCCATACGCGGCCCTGGTCTCCTTCAAGAGGAATATCAACCAGGTGAGCGCGGTCATTTTCGGCCAGAAGCCGCCCCACGCTTTCCCGCCGCTCATCTCTTTCGCTCTGCTGGCTATTCTTGGCGCCGGATGGTGCTACGTCCTGGTCCGCAGGATACGGAGCGTCGAGGTCATAAAATGACGACCGTGATCGAGGCCCGCGAACTGTCCAAGTGGTACGGGAACGTCCTCGGCCTGAGCGACGTCACCATCGGGATCGACCCGGGCATAACGGGCCTGCTCGGCCCGAACGGCGCCGGCAAGTCGACCTTCATGAAGCTCATCACCGGCCTTCTCAAGCCCAGCCGGGGCGAGATCCTGGTCAAGGGGCGAAGGGCTTGGAACAACCCGGGCGTTTTCAGGGACATCGGCTTCTGCCCGGAGCTCGACAGTTTTTTCGAGGAGATAAGCGGCTGGGAGTTCCTGGTCGGGCTGGTCCGACTCCATGGGCTGGAGGCGGAGGAGGCCGAAGCCAGGGCGGCCCGGGCCTTGGAGACGGTCGAGCTCTTCGACGTCAGGAACAGACGGATCAGAAGCTACAGCCGGGGCATGCGCCAGAGGCTCAAGCTGGCTCAGGCCATTGCCCACGACCCGGGCATCCTGATCCTGGACGAACCGCTGGCAGGCCTGGACCCGCTCGGCAAGCGCAAGATGATCCGGCTCGTCAGGGCCCTGGGCGCCGCGGGTCGAACCATACTTGTCTCGAGCCACGTCCTGCCCGAGATCGAGGCCCTGACCTCGCGCATCGTCCTCATACATCAGGGCAAGATCCTGGCGCAGGGGGACATCCATTACATCAGGGAACTCATCGACACCCACCCGCACATGATCTCGGTCAGCGCCGACAGGCCGAGGCTGCTCGCGGCCGCCTTCATCCAGGACCCGGACGTGCTCAGGGTCTCGTTCCCGTCCGGGCCCGGCCAGGTCGTCTTCGAGACCAGGAACCGGGACGCTTTCTACGCCAGGCTGGGGCGGGTGGTCGTAGACGAGGGCATCGAGGTCGAGGCCATCTCTTCGCCGGACGACAACCTGCAGGCTGTTTTCGACTATCTGATAGGGAAGTAGCGACATGGCCAGGAAAAAGGAAGGGGCAGAGGGAACGCTGACCGCGGCCGCGGCCGTCTTCCGGTTCTATTTTTTCCTCGGCCGCCGGTCCACCAAGCTCAAGGTGTTCAGCCTGCTCGGCCTCATACCGGTCATCCTGGCGGTCGTCGTCAGGGTCATGTTCGCCGGACGTTCGGACGACGTCATGGCCGTTTTCAACGACATCCTGATGGCCTTCTACCTGCAGTTCTACATCGTCATGCTGGCGCTTTTCTACGGGACATCGATCGCCGCCGAGGAGGTCGAGGGCGGGACGCTGCCCTACTTGTTGACGAGGCCGGTGCCCAAGCGCTCGCTCGTCATCGGGAAATACGCCGCTTACACGGCCCTTATCCTTATCGTGACAATCGTAAGCCTGGCCGCCGGCTATTTCATAATGAACGGCGCCCGCACGAGCCGTCCTGATTTCTTAAGCGCTTTCCTCCGGGGCGCGGCGGCTCTGGCGTTGGGGATCATGGCCTACACGGCCTTTTTCACCTGCCTGGGGACCTTCCTGAAAAGGTCGCTCATCATCGGGCTCATGTTCGGCTTCGGCTGGGAGAACGTCATCCAGTATTTCCCGGGCTCGACCCAGCGGCTGTCGATCGCCCACTACCTGAAATCTCTTTTGCCCTACAGGCCGACGGCGGGAAAGTTCTCTTTCCTTCTTTTCAGACTGGAGCCGACCAGGCCGGCGCTGGCCGTCTTGGCCCTGTTGGGGATAACCGCGGCGGCGCTGGTCGCGGCCTGCCTGGTCTTCGGCCACAAGGAATACCGCTTCGACGAGTAGCCGAAAGGGTTCTACTTCTTTTACGGCCCGATGCCCCGCTGCAGCATCTCTTTGAGCTTGGGGGCGTTCTGGGCGGCGGCCTTTTCCAGCAGCTCCTCTGGGATATCGGCGTAGATGCGTGTGTAATCCCTGCCGGCTTCAATGGCGATGGAGTTCAGCAATTCCGAAAGTGACTCGTCGCCCTCTATGCCGCCTGCGCCCAGAACCTTGAAGCCGTTCAGGACGGCAGCCAGGTCCTTGTTCTGCTGCTCGGTGCCGCCGGAGGCGGTCAGGCGGAGAGAGAGGTTGCGGGCGGCGTAGTTCAAGGAGCCGCTTATCCCCCTGACGCCCTCGACGACCTTCAGGTTCTGGTTGCCCGCCACGGCTTCCTTGACGAGCCCTTCGGGAAACAGCAGGCCGCCCCAGGCCATGGCGTTCCTGTCGGTCGTCTTGAGCAGGCGCGCCATGTCCGGGTTGGAGGAAAGGCCTTCGGCCTGCTTCTTGTAGACGTCGATCACGCCCTTTACGAACGGCTCGGTGCCGAAGGCGATGTTGGAAGCGTCGAGAAAGGCCAGACAGAGCTTGAACTCGAGTTCGCCGAAGCTGGCGGAAAGCAAACCCGTGATGACCGGGACTTCCCGGTATTTCTCTTCGAAAGCCCCGCCCATGTAGCGCTTGATGAGGGCGTCGATCTTAGCGCGGTCGTACTTCAGGTTGAAGATCACGACCGACTCCTGCCTCATCGGTTTGTACGATACGGCCGCGCCGCTCACCACCAGATAAACGTCGCTCAGCGGGTCGAAACCCAGGTCGGCGACGAGCTTCATGTACTTTTCCCGGTTCTCGTTCAGGAACTTCTGGGCCGGCACGGCCGAAACCAGCCTGTGGACGTCCAGGGCGCTGACGGCGTTGGCCGCGGCCGGAAGGAGCCTGACCAGGGCCTCGGTGTTGGCGCGGCCGGCCTCCAGGCTTCCCTGGCGGCCGCAGCCGGTGGCGACGACGAGAAAGCAGAATATCAATGACAGAACAGCGGCTTTTTTCATGACCGGACCTCCTTCAAATACATACGCCTCTTCCCTGGAAAAGTTCACCGGTTGAATTTAACAGAAACAGCCGGACAATGCAAAGAAAGGGCCCAGCTTGAAAGAGGGCCGTTTTTCGTCCAGAATATGGCCTCGCGCGACAACATGGACGAAAGGAGTCGGTGACTGATGAGAACGAAGTGCGTCATTCTCATACTTATGGCCGCGTTCCTGCTGACGGGGGCGGGGGACGCGGCGGCCGGCGTGCCGGCCGTCCTTTCGCTCAAAGAGCAGCAGGCGGTCTACGACGGCTGGCTGCGGACGCGCCTGGACAGGGTCCTGCCCGAGATCATGAGGCGGGAAAAGATAGACATGTGGCTCGTCATATGCCAGGAATACAACGAGGACCCCGTCTATCTGTCCCTGGTGCCCTTCTCCAGCTTTTCGGCCCGGCGGCTGAGCATGCTCGTCTTCTTCGACCGGGGCGGAAAGGGCGGCCTGGAGAGGTTCGCGGTCAGCCGTTACGGGGTCGGGGACCTCTATCGGACGGTCTGGGCCCCAGAGAAGGAAGACCAGTGGCAGGCGCTGGCCAGGGCGGTCAGGGAACGGGACCCGAAACGCATAGGCGTCAATGAGTCGGAAACGTTCGCCTTCGCCGACGGACTGAGCGCGACCCTCAAGAAAAAACTGGTCGAAGCGCTGGGGAAGGATTACGCGTCCAGGCTCGTCTCCGCCGAAAGACTGGCGGTCGGCTGGCTCGAACGCCGCTTGCCCGGGGAGATGGAGGTATATCATCATATCGCGTCCGTCGCTCATGCGATCATAGCCGAGGCCTTTTCGAGCGCGGTGATCACGCCGGGCGCAACCACGACGGACGATGTGGAGTGGTGGCTTCGCGAAAGGGCCCGCGGCCTGGGGCTCGACATCTGGTTCAGCCCTTCGGTCTCGGCCCAAAGGCCGAAGGACTCTCCTTACCGCGACAGCGGGGTCATTCACCACGGCGACCTTTTACACTGCGACTTCGGCATCGTTTACCTGCGCCTGTGCACCGACACTCAGCAGATGGCCTACGTTCTGAAGCCGGGCGAGACGGACGCGCCGGAAGGCTTGAAGCGGGCCCTGGCCGCAGGCAACAGGCTGCAGGATATACACCTGGAGATGATGGCCGCCGGCAAGACCGGCAACCAGGTCCTGCTCGACACCCTGCGCAAGGCCCGGGCCGAAGGCCTCAAGGCCAGCGTCTATTCCCATCCGCTCGGCTTTCACGGCCATGCCGCCGGCCCGACCATCGGCCTCTGGGACAGGCAGGACGGCGTCCCCGGGGCGGGCGATTATCCGCTGTTCCCCGATACCGCGTATTCCATCGAGCTCAACGTCAAGGCTCCGGTGGAGGAGTGGGGCGGCCAGGAAGTGCAGATCGCCCTGGAACAGGACGCGGTCTTCACCGGCGCGGGGACGGCCTTCCTCGACAGCAGGCAGACGCGGTTCCACCTTATCAAGTAAAAGCGGCGTATCTCCGCTACCGGTCCGGCGTTTTCTGAAGGTTCTGCGGAACTTGCAGCGCTGGAAAACTAACCGGCGGTCCGCTCGAAAATCTTTTAGAGTTCTCGCTCTCAAACCGCGCCGAAGGGAGTCTTCGATATCCGGGCGTCCGCAGCCGGCGGCCGCCCGCCGGGGCCTGCGGCCGCCGTGTTGATTTTCCGGGCCCGACAGGATAAGCTTCTTACTTCAAGAAGCGCGGTCCGCGAACGAAGTCAGTGATACCATGAGGTGATCGTGATGGAAGAGACAGCCCTTCAGAGGATAATCCGAAGCCGACGGAGCATCAGGCGCTTCGCCCCGACGCCGGTCGACCGGGAGAAGGTCCTGACCTGCCTCGAGGCCGCCCGGCTGGCCCCTTCGGCCCACAACGCCCAGCCCTGGAGGTTCCTGGTCGTGGACGACCCGGAGCTCAAGACGAAAGTCGCGGCCGCGGCTTTCTCCGGGATATTCTCGTCGAGCAAGTTCGCCGCGGCGGCGCCCGTGATCGTGATCATGCTGGTCGCGCCCGACCTCGTGACGAACGTCATCGGGACCCGGCTTAGGAAAACGCCCTTCCACTGGGTCGACATGGGCATAGCCGGGGAGCACATCGTTCTCCAGGCCGAAGAGCTGGGCCTCGCCACCTGCTGGATAGGCTGGTTCCACGAAAAGCGCCTGCGCAAGGCCCTGAAGATACCACGGCGTTACCGCGTCGCGGCGCTCATGCCGATCGGCTACGCCGAAAAGAGGCCGACCAGGTCGCCTCAGAAGAAGAGCCTGGAGGAGATCGCCTGGTTCAACGAAATCGGCGGGGAAGGCGGCGGCGCGCAGCGCGTGGATTATGCCGGTCCGGTAACGGCCGGCCGGGACGACGAAGGTCCCGAGCGAGCTTGAATATCAGATGTCCCTTTTCCTGCTCATCGTCATATCGGTTTACGGGGCCGTAAACCTTTACATTTTCCGCCGCAGTTTCCAGGCCTTGGCGGCTTTTCCCGCGGCCAGGACCGTCTTCGTGATGGTTTTCCTGGCGCTCGTCGTCGCCTATCCGCTCGGCCGCTTCCTGTTCAGTCAGGGCAAGAACTCCTTTTCCATCCTGATGATGCAAGCCGGTTCCTATTACATCGCCCTGATGGTCAACTTGTTCTTGTGCGCGCTGGCAGTGGATGTCGTCAGGCTGCTCGACCGCTGGTTGCGTTTCCTGCCCCGCGGCCTGGCCGCCCGGCCGGGCGGGACGGGGCTGGTCATCTTCCTGGCCGCCTACGGCGTCTCGCTCCTGGGCGTCGTCGCCGGCGCGCTGAACGCGGCCCGGCCGCGTCTGCTGGTCCTGGAGCTCGAGATCGTCAAGCCCGCGGCCGTGGAGGGAGAGCTCAAAGCGGCGGTGGCCTCGGACATCCACCTCGGCACCGTGTTCGGAGCCGGGAGGCTAAAGACGATAGTCGAAAAGATCACGGCCTTCGGGCCGGACATCGTGCTCTTCCCCGGGGACGTCATAGACGAGAGCATGACCGCCAAAGAAGAGGAAAGGCTGATGGCGGTGCTCACCGGGCTCAAGCCGCCGCTCGGCGTCTTCTCGGTCGTCGGCAATCATGAGGTCTACAGCGGACTCGAAAGGAACGTGGCCTTCCTCGAGAAATTCGGCATCAGGGTCCTCAGGGACGAGGCCGTCCTCGTCAACGGTTCCTTCTATCTTGTCGGCCGCGACGACCCCTCTGTCGGCCGGGTCGGCGGCGGCAGGCGGCCGCTCCGGGAGATACTCGAGAGCTCCAGGGTGGACCCCGGCCTGCCGGTGATACTGCTGGACCACCAGCCGGTCGGTCTGGATGAGGCGGAGAGGGGCGGCGTCGACCTTCAGCTTTCCGGCCACACCCACGCCGGCCAGCTCTTCCCGTTGGACCTCATCAACAAACGCCTGTATGAACGGAACTGGGGCTACCTGCGCAAGGGCCGGACGCATTATTATGTGTCATCGGGCGCCGGCACGTGGGGGCCTCCGGTGCGCACGGCGGGCCGTTCCGAGATCGTCCTCGTGCGGCTGAAATTCAAGCGCGGTCAGGCATCGGGGGAGGCCGGGGAAGTCGGGAGATAGGGCCGGGACCGGGATGTATAGGCAGGGCCTGAAGGCTCCGGACCGGCGAAGGAAAAGGGAAAGGCTGCCGGGGAATATGACCGGCGGGCGGAGGGGCCGGCGGCCTTCCGGAGGAGGTGAGGGATGAGGTCAAGAACATTCGCCCGGGGCGTGCTCGTAGTCTTGATTATTGCCGCCGCATCAGCGCCGCCGGCCGAGTGCCTGCCGCTTCCACCGAGTGACGAAGGCTGCTTGCCGGGGACGGTGCCGGCTTTCGCCATCGAAAGGTCGCATATGAGGCTTTCCCGGCCGGCCCGGCCGGGCACTTATTTCGACAAGGTCGGCCGGCGCTTCGCCCTGCTCGGCGACGAGAGCGGCTCCTTCGAGGCCTGGGCCTATCCGCTTAAGCTCCTGCGCGGCTTCGAGCTCTCCTTCCTGATCGGTTCCAGCACGACCCCGATACGAGGCCGCGACGTCGTCCGCTTCATCGATGTCGAGCCTGAAGCGACAACGCTGACTTTCACCTACCAGTCCTTCACGGTCCGGGCCCATTATGTGGCGGCCGTTGACGAGCCCGGGGCGGTCATCCTGCTCGAGGTCGAGTCCACCGAGCCGCTGACCGTGGTTTGCGGCTTCCTGCCGTCTCTCACGCCGATGTGGCCGGCCGGGCTGGGCGGTCAGTACGCCTACTGGGACGACAGCCTGAAGGCCTATCTCATTTCCGAGCCGACTCGACGCAACCACGCTTTCATCGGTTCACCGGCGGCCAAGGGCATCTCCTACACGCCGGCTCACATGCTGTCGGACGTGCCGAACGAGTTCAAGGTCGAGATAGCCCGGCCGCGTGAAGTGATAGGTCGGTTCATCCCCGTCGTTCTGGCGGGAGGCAAGGGCAAGCGCGAGGAAATAAGGGCCGTGTACGAGAAGCTCCGCGACGCGCCGGCCGTGTGCTACAGCCGGGCGCGCGAGCATTACAGGTCGCTGCTGGCCTCGTCGCTCAAAGTGCGCACGCCCGACGAGCGACTCAACCTGGCTTTCGAGTGGGCCAAGGCGGCCCTGGACAACCTCATGGTCGACAACCCGGACCTCGGTCTGGGCATGATCGCAGGACTCGGCCCCTCTGGCACGGGAGGCCGGCCTGGCTTCGGCTGGTTCTTCGGCGGCGACGCCTACCTGAACTCCCTGAGCCTGAACAGCCTGGGGCTGGCGGATAGGGCCAAGCAGGCCCTGGCCTTCACTCGGAAGTGGCAGAGGCAGGACGGCAAGATGGCCCATGAGCTGTCGCAGGCCGCCGGCTACGTCAACTGGTGGCAGGACTATCCTTACGGCTACATCCACGGGGATACGACGCCTTATTACATAGTCGCGGCTGGGGAGCATTTCAAAAGAACCGGCGACATGGCTTTCTTGAAAGAGAGCTGGCCTTCGTTGGTCAAGGCCTATGAATGGTGCCTGACGACCGACCGGGACGGCGACGGCCTGATGGACAACGCTGCGGCCGGGCTCGGCGCCTTGGAATTCGGGGCCCTGACCGGCATCCAGACCGACGTCTACCTGGCCGCGGTCTGGGTCATGGCCGGCCGGACCATGGCCGACCTGGCCGGGGTCATGGGCGACAAGCGCCGGCGGGACCGGGCCGCGTTGGAAGCTGACAAGTCGGCTCGGGCCTGGAACGAGAAGTTCTGGGAGCCTGCGGCCGGGCTCTACTGCTACGCTTTCAGCAAGGACGGCCGTCAGGTGAGCGAGCTCACCCCCTGGAGCGCGGTCGGGCTGGCCTGGGGCCTCGGCGAGAGACAAAAGGGGATCAGCACGCTCCGGGCCATGAACTCTCCGGACCTGACGACCGACTGGGGCGTCAGGATGCTCTCGGAGCGGAGCCCCTATTTCGAGCCCCTCAACTACAATTACGGCGCCTGCTGGCCCTTTCTTACGGGCTGGGTGTCGCTGGCTCTCTGCGAATATGGTTTCATCCCTCAGGCTGCCGCTCTGCTCATGGCCAATGCCGCTCACTCTTTCGATAACGCCCTGGGCGCGGCCACCGAGCTCTATTCCGGCCATCAGAACGTCTGGCCGCAGGAAGGCGTCCCGCACCAGGGATTCTCGACCACCGGCCTGGTCCTCCCGCTCGTGAAGGGCCTGCTGGGGCTGGACGGCGACGCCGTGAAGAAAAGGCTAACTATCAGCCCGAAGCTTCCGGCAAGCTGGGAGTCCGTATCGGCGTCGAATTGGAAAACCGGGCCGGCGGTCGCGTCTTTTGAATACCGAAGGCGCGGCGCGAAGGCCGTCCTTGAGGTTGCGTCAGAGAACGCGGCCGGCTTCAGCCTGCTGTTCGAGCCCTTTTTCGGCTTGGGCGCAGAGGTCAGGTCGGTCACGGTCAACGGCGAGAAGCAAAAGTTCGAATTATCGCAAGAACCGTGCGATCAGGCCGTGAAGCTGTCGGTCGAGTTCGTCCTGAGCGGCCGGGATACCGTCGAGGTCGAGCTCGTCCCGGCGCCGGAGGTCGACCTTACGGTTCAATCGTCAAGGACCGGCGATACCAGCCGGGGCCTGAGGCTTATTTATACAGGCACGGTGGAGGACGGGCTGGAATTGACCCTCGCCGGTCTGGCGGGCGAAACCTATCTTCTGCCGGTGGCAAACGCCGACAGGGTCGCCGCAGCGGAAGGCGCCGAACTCGAGAACGGACGGCTCAGGGTCGTTTTCCCTGCCGGGCAAGCGGCCGGCTATCAGGAGAAGAAAGTCGTTCTGAAGCTCAGGCCGTATCAGTCCGCTCGCTGACCGGCCAGAGCCCGCTCCGACGGCTGCTTGATAGCGCATTACCTACTGATCCCCGGGGAAGCCCAATGAAAGGCGGCGACGGATATTACCCCGCAGACCCCCGTAGCGGAGGGGGACCCGCCGCTTGCGGCGGGGGGACCGACGGGACTGGTCCCCGGGGGCCCGGGGGGCCAGGGGTGATGTCCGTCGCACAGCCTGGAATTGGGCGAGCCGGGGATCAGGGAAATAACTAAAAAGGGGGGAGGACACGATCCTCCCCCTTGTTAATGATCGGGAATTGGATTCAGTCTATTTCTTTACGGGCGGAGCGGCGACCTTGGAGGCGTCGTAGCGCTTGATGACTTCGTCGGTGATGTCGATGGCCGGGTTGAAGGTCACGACGCCGCTCGAAACGAGGTCGAGCACGAGGTCATAGCCCCTCTCGACCCTCAGCTCCTCGATGATCTTGACCATCTCGGCCCGGATCCTCTGGATGAGGTTGACCTGGAACTGCTGCATGTCCTTGGAAGCATCCTCTTCGGCCCTCTTGCGGTCGGTCTGTTTCCTGTCCAGGTCGGCCTGAAGGGCCAGGAGCGCTTCCTGGCTCATGGTCAGCTGGCCGGTCCGGATCTTGTTCTCGGTGGCGCGGATGGCGTCGTCGAGCTTCTGAAGGTCGTTGCGGAGCTTCGTGTCCTTCTCCTGCATCTGGGCGGCGGCCTTCTTGCCCTCGATGGACTGTTCAAAAGCCCGCTGGGAGTTGACGATGGCGACCTTGAAGGCCTGCTGGGCGAAAGCGGGGGCTGCCAGCATCAGGGCCGCGGCCAGAGCTATCAGGGCTGTGTTCCGGTTTCTCTTCATAGTTCCTCCTAACGAACTACTTCTCAAAACGCATTCCCGGCGGGAATGGTTCCAACATTCTATCATAGAATCCCGAGTTTTTTAAGCCCCTCATCCACTTCCGCCAGGGCGGCGGCGAGGTAGGCCCGCTCCGGGCCGTAGCCGAAGCGCAGGTAGCCGTCCGTTCCGAAATGGTCGCCGGGCACGAGCAGGACGCTCTTCTCGCGGATAAGCCGCTCGACGATCTCGGTCGAGTTGAGCTTCGCGTTGCAGCGGACGAAGCAGATGGCGCCGGCCTGCGGCGGCCGGAAGGAGAAAAGGCCCCGCCGCTCCTCCAGCCAGGCCTTGAGGACGGGGAAGTTCCGGTTGAGAATGGCCCGGGTCCGACCTATGACCTTTTCCCTGACCGCCGGCCGCAGGACGAGGGAGGCCGTCTTATCGCTCAGGGCCGAGGGCGAGATGGTCGTATAGTCATGGTAGGGCCAGACCCGTTTTATGACCTCCTCAGGCCCGGTCACCCAGCCTATGCGCAGCCCGGGCAGGCCGTAGGCCTTGGACAGGCCGTTCACCGTGAGGAGACGGTCATACTTTCCCCAGAAGCTCGGGGTCGTGACCCCCGAAAGCTCGGCCCCGCGGTAGACCTCGTCGGCGATGACCCAGGCCCCGCTCCTCGAGGCCAGCTCGATGATGCGGTCCATGGCTTCCGCGGACAGGACTGCGCCCGTCGGGTTGTTGGGGTTGGTCAGGATGATGAGTTTGGTCCGGTCCGTGACGAGCTTGGCGAGCTCGTCGAGGTCGGGCTGCCAGCCGAGCTCTTCACGCAAGCGAAAGGGCTTGACGTCGGCCCCGAAAGACCGCGCCAATCCCCACATCTGCATGTAGTTCGGGAGCTCGAACAGGACCTCGTCTTCCGGCTCGACCAAACTCCACATCAGGAGGTAGTTGGCTTCCGACGAACCCGCGGTCACGAGTATCTGGTCGAGGCCAGCTCCGGGATACATAAGGGCGATGCTCTCCCTGAGAGGAATGGTGCCGTTGGTCTGGGTGTAGCCGAGCTCGAGACTCTCGAGCGTTTCAAGCTCTTCAGCAGTAAGGACCTCGCGGAGCGCGAGCGGGTGGACGCCGCTTTCCGAAAGGTTGTACCGAACGACGTTCTCCCAGGTGGACTGCATGCGCTCCATCTTGAAAGTTTCGATCTTCATCTTGTTACGCCGCCGACAGGGATCAGATCTCGACCTTGAACAAGCCCTTGAAGGCCAGGCCGAATAATATCGAAAGGATAAAATAGGCTACCAGCCAGTGGACGCCGAGCCCGAAAAGTTCGAGCCGCCGCGCCGAGTGATCCACCAAGACCGCCGCGACAGGGGAGGAGCGCGGCAGGGGCCTTTCTCCGGGATAGAGCAGCCGGTCGAAGAAAGAGGCTCCGGGCCGCCTCGCGACGATCTTAGCCACCGGTCCACCTCCCACCTTCACGGTTTTTTCGATCCTTTCGCCGCCGATGATGAAAGCCACGGTGCGCTCGCCCGGTTCCAAAGCCCTGAGACGGAAGTCGAATTCCATTTCGTCCGGGATGCGCACGGCCGGAGCCGTCAGTTCGAGTCCTGGGCCTGGCTCCGCCTCGACGCGCAGCCGGGAGGGGTCGACGCCCTTCTTGAGCTTCAGTTTGACGATGGTCTCTTGGCCTGGCCTGAGCGGCTCGTAGGCGAAGCGCAGGTTGAGCTGGGCCAGGATGAGCACGAGCGGCAAGATCATAACAAGCAGCGGCCTGGTGTTGGCCGCCATGTACCTGAAGTTGGCCTTGAGGACGCCCGCCTCGGCCCTGAGCATCACCCGGAAGTTGTCCTGGTATAGCCGCATCTCGAGCAGATGGGCCTTGACGGCGTCCTTGGCCCGCCTGACCGCGTTTTGGTTCGAAGTCAACTTGAAGACCCAGAGCATGAAGAAGGCCGTGAGCAGCGACACCCAGACCATGGCTGGCCAGGCTCCGCCCTTGAAAGGCAGGAGGATGAGGTCGAAAAGGCGCGTGATCACGGCGTTCGCTGCGGCCATCTGCCCTAAGAGATGTAGCCCAGTCCCTTGAGCTTCTTTTTGACCTCTTCTTCCGAGTCCGCCTCTTCCAGCTTGGCCAGTTCCTTTTCCAGGCAGTGGGTGATGAACTCCTCGGGCGAGGCATAGCCGGCCAGCTCGGAGTATTTTTTGACCCTGGCCAGAAGCTCCTTGTCTATCTTTATCTTGGCTCGTCTCATCCTTCTTCTCCTTGCCGGAATACGCTCCTGCCAGTGACATCGTCCGGGCGGCTGACCCCGAAGAGGTCGAAGACCGAGGCCGTCAGGTCGCAGAGGCTCGGGAACGCGGCCCGGATGGGCCTGTTGGCCGCGACGACGCCGGGGATCAGGGCCGGGTCGGCCATGTGGTCGCCGCTCCATTTCTGGCTGTTGTCCTCGACGATGTCGCGCGGGAAGCCGCCGAGCGGCGACTGCCAAGAGATGCGGTAGCCGGTGTTGAAGCCGAGCACGATGTCCGGCGCCCGCTCCAGGCCGGCGCCGCGGAAAACCTCGGAAGAGATGAAGGCGCGGTTGACGACCTTGAGGCCGGTCTTGGGGTCGGTGAAGTCCTCGAGCTTGCGGACGATCTCCCTGACCAGCGCCTCCTTCTCCGGGCCCGGGGCGACGACTCCTTCAGCCTCGCGGCCCTTCTCGTTGATGTAGAGGCCGTTGAGGCCGATGCCGTAAGCTTTGGTCCGCGACCAATCGGTGTTGTCGAAAAGCTCGGACTCGGCCTGTTTCCAGGGCCGGCGCAGCCTGTGGTAGCCGTTCTCGAGCAGCCAGGTGTTGAGGTTGAAGCCGCGGCTGAAGGCGTTGAAGCCGTGGTCCGACATGACGATGACGGTCGTATCCCGGCCGCGCCTCGTCAGCACCATGTCCAGCGCCCGGTCCATCTCGCGGTAGGTCCTCTCGATGACATCGCCGTATTTGCCCGCGAGCGCTGCGTCGTGGCCGGGGTGGCGGCTGTCGGTGAGCCGCCAGAACATGTGCTGGCGCTGGTCGGTGCTCGAGAAATAGAAGAAAAGCAGCCCCTCCTCGAACCTCGAGAGCTCGTACTCCAGCATGGCCAGGCTCTCATCGAGGACGCGGCCGTCGAGGTCCAGGAATTCCTGCTCGTCCAGGACGCCGTTGTCGAGGGCGCTGGTGTCGGCGGGCAGCCCCTTGGTGAAGAATGGCCCGAACCTGCGCTCGAGCTCGCGCGAATAGGCTTCGGGCGTCGAGATGGGCAGGGCCGGCCGGGCCGGGTCGATGTGGATGGGGCTGACGTAGAGCTTGAACCTGGGCCGGACCTCCTTCAAGTAGAAAAGGCAGATGCCGCTCACGCTCTGGGTGGGGATGAGGTCGAACTTGACCCGCACCCAGCCGCTCCATTCCTTTTCGCGCAGGATGAACTCGTTGCCCTGGATTGAGATCTTGGCCGCCGGATTGACCGGGTCGATGAAGACCCTGAAGTCGACCTCGGCTTCGGGCGAACCGACGACGAAGGCGTTGGTCGGACCGGGCAGCCTGGCCTCGACGCGGTTGCCGACGACATAGACGTCGTGGACCCGGCCGCCGCCGCCGGCCTCTTGGATGAGGCCCCTGGGCTCGTCGGTGTAATAATTGAAGATGCCGTAGGAGCCCTTCAGGTCCGGGGTGTTCATGCCCGAGATGGTGCGCTGCCTGCTCGGCACGGGCGGGTAGTTGGAAGGTATCTTGAATATGGTCGCCGGTATGTCGTGGTCTTCCAGGACCTGCCAGAAGGCCCGGCCCAGGCGCAGGTTCTTCACCTGGCCCCCGGAGAGCGGGAAGACGGTCTTGCCGATGCGGACGGTGTGTTTGGCCGGGGTGCTGGACGAGGCCGAGAAGACCGGGACGTAGGTCTTCGGGTCGCGATGGATGAAGTCGAAGATGCCGTGGCCGCCTGGCCCCATCCCGGTGATGAAGTTGGACCAGGCCACCGGGCTCTGCGGCGGGATGCTTGAAAGGAGCGGCCTGAAGCCGCCGCCCTCCACGAACTTGCTGAAGACCGGGAGCTTGCCCTCGCCGAGCCAGCGACTGAAGAGGCCGTGGTCGAGCCCGTCCATGCCCAGGATGATGACCTTGCCGACCTTGCGTTTCGGCGCGGCCCGGAGAGGGAAGACGCTCAGCCCGCCAAGGCCGGCGGCGGCCGCGGCGGCGGCGCCTGTTTTCAGGAAATCCCTGCGGCTCAGCCCGGAAGCGTGTCGTGTCTCTTTCATCTGCGTTTCTTTTCAGTCCCCGCCCGGGCTTGGGAGTCGGTCGGTACCCCTAACAAGGAGCGTCCGTCCATATGCCTGGGCGGCTCGATACCGAACAGGCGAAGGGCGGTGGGGGCGATGTCGATGATGGCGGGTTTTTCCGCCTCCAGCTTGAGGTTCGAGAACAATACGCCGGGCACAAGGGCGGTGTCGATGCAATGGTCGCCGCTCCAAGCCCTGATGTTGTCCTCGAACACGATGTCGTTCACCTTGCCTTTGACTCCGTCCCAGGAGGCCCTATAGCCTATATTATAGCCTATGATGAGGTCGGGCGCGTTGTCCCGGTAGGGGCCGGAATAGACGCGCTCGCTGTCGTAGACCTTGGTTATGGCCCTCGCGCCGGTAGCCGGATCGGTGAGCGTCTCCAAGCCGGCGGCGATTTCGGCCTTGAGTTTGCGTGCGGACTCGCCCGGCTCGACCGTGCCGCGCGCCTCCCGGCCCTTGAGGTTGAGGTAGAGGCCGCCCAGGCCGAGGGCGTAGGCCCGGGTCTTTTCCCAGTCCACTTCCTTGAACCATTCGCCGCTCTCGGCGCATCCCGGCTTCAGGCTCAGATAACCCTTCAGACGCAGCCAGGAGTTGAGGTTGACGCCTCGGCGGAAGGGCTTGAAGCCGTGGTCGGACATGACGAACAGGGCGCTGCGGTCGTCGAGTTTCGCGAGCACCCTGCCGAGAAGGCCGTCCATCCTGCGGTAGAGCTCTTCGATGGCGGCCGTCCCTTCCCGGGAACGCCCCAGCCTGAGGGCCGGATGGTCGCGGTCGAGGTAGCGGAAGAACATGTGCTGGATGCTGTCGGTCGTCTCGAAGACCACGGTCACCAGTCCGCGGGGCGTCTTTTCGAGGGCGTTCTCGAACATGGCCTCCCAGTCGGCGTGGTTGAGGTAGGCCAGCTCCAGGAAGGCCCGGTCGTCGAGCGCGCCCTCGTTGAGGGCCCAGGTGTCGTTGGCCTCGCCCAGGGTCACGAAGCTGCCAAGGAGCTTGGCCAGGTAGACGGAATATATGAAAGGATGCGAGATGGGCAGGGCCGGCCTGGCCGGGTCGATGTTGAGCGGCGTCATGTACATCTCGAACTTCGGCCGGAGCGAGAGGATGTAGAAGCGGGCGATGGCGTTCACTTTCAGGCCCAGCCCCGGACGGAACTTGAGCCCGACCCAGGGACTGAAGGTCCGTTCTTTCAGCCGGAAGCTTTCTCCGCCGGCCCGGATGAGGGCGCTCTGTTCGGAATCGTCGAGCTCGACCTCGAGCGGCAGGGTCATCTCAACCGGCTTCTTGAGCATGGTGTTCTCGGGGCCGGGTATGCGCGTCCTGACGACGTTGCCCTCTTTCTTCACCAGGACGGCCACGCCGCCCTCGGTCTCCCTTAGCCTGGCCTCGTCTTCCGTGAAGAGCGTGAAAGTGCCCTGGCTGCCCTTCATGTCCGGCGCGCACATGCCTGAAAAGAGGTGGCCTTTGAACTTCTCGGGCGGGAAGGTGAGGGGCACCCGGAGGACGGTGCTGAAGATGCCGTTCTCGCCCAGTATCTTCCAGAAGGGCACGCTCCGCCGCAGGCCGCGGACACGGGGCTTAGATAGCGGAAGGCGGTACTTGCCTAGAGCGAGGCTGCGGCGCGGCGGCTCCACCCGGGCCGAGGACAGGCCCGGCAGATATGTCCTGGGGTCACGGTCGAGGAAGTCGAAGATGTTATGCTTGGAGGGTTCGACGCCGGTCATGAACGAGGACCAGGCCACCGGCGAGATGGCCGGGACGGTCGTCCGCAGAGGGGAGTAGTAACCCTCCTTTCTAAGCCGGGAGAAATTGGGCAGCTTGCCCTCGGCCATGAACTTTTCCACGAGCGTCGGCTCGAGGCCGTCGAAGCCGAGGATGACGAGCCGCCTGACCAGGCTGCGCCGGTAGGCCTTGCGGCCTTTGAGGCTCCGGAGCAGGAGGCGGAACGGCCAGGAGAGAAGGGAGAACAGGGCCATGAAGAAGGTCAGGAAGATGACAAGAAAGGAGGACAGGAAGGCGAAGCCGGCGCCAGGACCGACGTAGCCTTCAAGCGGCAGGACCTGGGCCAAGACCAGGCAGGCGAGCGCCGGGAGAAGCCGGGACGCAAGAAGAGGCCGTTTCTCCCGTCGTGTCATCGGTCGGCTCGTTATGGCGCTCATTGCATCACACCGCGGTCGACGGTCACTCCAGCCTCTTCATGATAATCCCGGCCGCGTCCTTTATGGCCATGTCGCCCGGGATTTCAGAGGCGCTCCAGAAAAAGGCGTCGTCCCAGGTATGCATGCCTTCAAGGTCGGTCCGGCTGAAAACTTCCTTTTTCTTGACCGAGCCCTTCATGTCGAAGCCGGGCTCGGACAGGACGATGAGGTCCGGGCCTTCGGCCGCGTGCGGCCCGGAATAGACCTCCGAGGACCTGAAAATGCGGCGCACGGCCGGCCGGCCTTCGAAGCTGAGCTCGGCGAGCCCGTCGGCTATCTCCGCCGCCAGCTTCTCGCGCTCTCTTTCTTTGACGCCTCCGCCGGGAAAACGGCCCTCGAGGTTGATATAGACGCGGTTGGGGTCGAGGGCGAAAGCCCTGGCGGCGGGCGCGATGTCCTCGAGGCTCGTCGGCTCCGGAGTGCGGTAATCGAGGTAACCGTTCTCGGCCAGCCAGCTGTTGAGGTTGACTTCGCGCACGATGGTGGTGAAGCCGTGGTCCGAAAGCAGGAAAAGGCCCTCGAGCCCGGGCGACAGGCGCTCGAACCCGGAGACGAGCCTGCGGATGAAACCGTCGACCCGCCTGTAGTAATCCAGGAACGCGGCGTGGGTCGGGGAAGAGACATCCTCTAAGGCGTTCCAGAGGTAGTGATGCAGGCGGTCGGTGCCCGTCACCACGACCTCGAAATAATCCCAGTCCTCTTCGAACAGGCTCAGGGCCAGCTTCTCGAGGCCGTCCGCGGCGCTCGCGAGCTCCGCGGGCACGAGGCTCCTGTTGCGGCGGCAGGCCGGGATGTCGATATCCGTCTTGTACCCGGATCTCTTCAGCCGGGGGAGCAGGGAAGGCGGATAAACCGACTTTTCCAGTTCCAGCGCTACGAAGCCCGAGATGAGCACGCCTTCAACGGGCCGGGCCGGGTAGGTGGCCGGCTGGTTGATGACGATCGACCTTCGGCCGCGGCGGCCGAGCTCGTCCCAGAAAACCGGCGCCTTGACATCGCGGAAGTTGGGGAACCTGAGGGAATAGGAGCCGGGCTTGAGGTCGGTGAAGCCGAAAACGCCGTGGCCGCCCGCGTCGCGGCCGGTCATGAAGTCGGTCCAGGAGACGGCCGAGATCTCGGGCAGGCTGGCCTTCATGGGCCGGAGGCGGCCCTTCCCGATGAGTTCGGCCGTGAAGGGCATGACGCCTTCCGCCGCCAGCCTTTTGAGCAGGCCGACGGGCACGCCGTCGAGGCCGATGACGCAAACCCGGTCCTTCTTTTTCCTGAAAAAAGCCATAGCCCACCTTTACGGCCGGCCTGGCCGCTGCTCGCTCTCTTTTAATAAGCGAGTCCCGCCCTGACCGGCCTGCCGCGCCTACCTCAGCGGTCTATCCACACTGGGCGTACGGGCAGCCGACGCAGTCCATGATGTTACACTTTTTGCGGAAGGGTCGTCAACGAGAGCGGGCTCAATGAGTTCAGAGACGCCGTCGGCCGCCCTCGCTTTGTTCGCGATTTTCGTCATGAAGACCGCGGTAGGCGGGCGGGCCGGCTCGACGTCGCGACCTCCCGGTTTATCGTCCCGCGGCCTGAAGCACATGCTCCAGGAAGATCTCCTCGGGCACGCCGCCCTCGAGGCTGACCGTTTCGTTCATGACCGTCTTGGGCACGCCGTAGACCTCGTATTTCTGCGTCAGGTGTGGGAACTCGGAGGCCTCGATCATGTCGGCCTTGACGCGCGGCGACTCGAGAGCCATCTGGTGGGCCAGCCTGACGGCCATCGGGCAGTAGGGGCAGGTCGGCGTCACGAACACCTGGATATGGACGTCCTTCGTGAGGCCCGCCAGCGCTTCCCGGGTGGAATCGGCGAGTCCGCTGCGGCCGCGCGAAACATCCACGATGGCCTCGAGCAGGCTGGTGAACTCGTAACCGGCGGGTATGCCGAAAAAGCGTATGCCGTGGTCTTTGCCGTCCATGATGACTGTCGCCGGGACCTTGTCGACGCCGAATAAGGCGGCCTTTTCCCTGTCGGCTTCGATGTCGTAGACCTTAAGCTCGATCTTATCGGACAGGGCCGAGATCTCCTCCAGCAGCTTGCGGGTCTCCCGGCAGTAAAGGCAGTCCTGCGCCGGCGGCCGGCCCGGCACGATGATGGCAGGCGGCTCCTGCGTGAAATAGACGATGGTGACAGGGCCGACGAGCTCCGCCTCGAACTTCTTCTTCGCGAATTCCTTGACCTCGGCATTCAAAAGCTCTTCCATGTGTCATGGCTCCTTTATTTTACTAAACATATAGATTCTATAATAATAGTAGATTTTAGGCCTTTTTTCAACTCCCGCCGGCCGGGAAGGGACCGTTTCGATTTCAGCGACAGCCTTTATTTATCATGTGGTCTCTTAAGGCTCGTCCCCGTCCGTGTCCGCTGCGGGCGCTCCCCTCAGGGAGCATTATGGGCCGCGGCCGCCGCCTGGACTCGAGCCGCGGCATCCCGCGCATCGTCCCGGACACGAACGCCGAAACAGGGATACTTGGGGTCTTGAATTGACATCGGCGGGCCGAGGGGGTTTAATGATACACCCGAGAGAGGACCTGATGCCTGAGCGAGACAAGCTGGAGCGTTTGCGGCGTCACCTGGAGGCCGCCTACCGGCGCCGGACCGGCCGCAGCCGCGAGCTTTTCCGGCGCGCCGGCCGCGTGATGGTCGGAGGCGGCAGCCACTCCATCAGGTTGTTCCGGCCGCACCCCGTCTTCATCGAGAAGGCGAGCGGAGCCCGCGTCTTCGATTTCGACGGCAACGACTACGTCGATTACTGGCAGGGCCATTACGCCAACATCCTGGGCCACAACCCGGAGCTCGTCTTCAGGGACCGCCAGGCGACGGACCGGGCCTCGTCCGGACACACGGGATTCGAGTCCGTCTACCAGGTGCAGCTCGCAGAACTTTTGCTCGAGCGGCTGCGGGCCAGGGGCCATAGGGTCAGGTTCACGACCTCGGGCACGCTGGCCACGATGTACGCCGTCATGCTGTCCCAGGGCTATACCGGCCGGGAGCTCGTGCTCAAGGCCGGCGGGGGCTGGCACGGCGCCTCGCCGTATCTCCTGAAGGGCGTCAGGTTCCACCCGGGCATGGGCTTCCACAGCGGCGAATCTTTCGGCATCCCGGCTGCGACGCTCAGGAAGACGCTCGTGACCAGGTTCAACGACCCCGATGACCTGGCCGCCGTCATCCGGAGGCACGGCGACCGCATCGCCTGCTTCATCGTCGAGCCCTTTATCGGCGTAGGCGGCTTCCTGCCGGCCTCCCGGGAGTACCTGGCCGCGGCCCGCGAGCTGACGGCGAGGCACGGCATCGTCCTTGTTTTCGACGAGATCATCTCCGGCTTCAGGTTCTGCGCCTCCGGCGTCCAGAGCCTCTATGGAGTGCGGCCGGACCTGACGGCCTTCGGCAAGATCATCGGCGGCGGCCACGCGGTCGCGGCCATCGTCGGCCGCGAGGGGATAATGCGGGGCTGCCTCAAGGGCGACCGCCGGCACGTCTCCTTCGAGGGCGGGACCTTTTCGGCCCATCCCGAGTACATGAAGGCCGGTCTGGCCATGATCAGATGGCTCGTCGCGCACGAAGACGGCGTCTACCCGGAGCTCGGCCGCAAGGGCGACGAGCTCAGGTCGGGCATCAAACGCGTCTTCGAGGAGGCGGGGTTCCCGGCGGTGACGACGGGCGGCGGGAACGACGTCGTGCCCGGCGGCTCGCTGTTCATGGTCCATTTCCCGGTCAAGGGCGCTGCGCCGGCGACTCCGGAAGACCTCCAGGACCCGGCCAGGTCCGATGTCCGACTGCGAGAAGAGATACTGAAGCTCGCCCTGCTTATCGAGGGCGTGCATGTCGTCCACGGAGGCGGAGCGGTATCGGTCGCCCACGGGCGCGACGACATTGCCAGGACGCTGGCCGCCTACGGCGCGGCGGCCGAGCTCTTCCGCAGGTGGCTCGGCTAGCCGTGACGGCCGCGGCCGGCGGGATTTCCCGCCCGGTCTGAGCGCCGCCCACGCCGGACGGCCGTTCCGGCTCACTCCTGCCGGGCCATCGATAGAAAATGGTCGATGACGCTGACGCCGTACTTTTCCGGGTTGAGCACGCCGGCGATAGACCTCTTGAAAGCGCCGGTGTCGGGGTCGGCCTCGGCCAGGTCGACGACCTCCCCGTCGACCCGATTGCCTTCCGCGTCGGCGACCAACTTGACCTTGGGCCTGAGCATGAACTTGGGGTCGGGGTTGGGGTCGACGACGATGCCGGCCTCGCCGGTGCTCAGGGCGACCAGCGAGCCGATGGGGAAAATGCCCATCATGTTGACGAAGACCTTGAGTATCTCGGTGTTGAACTCGGTCCCGGCCTGTTCCAGCATCTCGTTCAGGGCGTCGAATGTCGTGTAGGTCCTTTTACGGTAGACCCGGGCAGTGGTGATGGCGTCGAAGTAATCCACGACCTTGACGATCTTGCTGAACAGGTTGACGTCCTGGCGCTTGAAGTAGCGGGGATACCCGGACAGGTCCTCCTTGATGTGATGCTCCATGGCCACGTGTATAGTGCGCAGCGGCAGGTGCCGGAAGTCCTTGAGGTGGACGAGCTTTTCGGCGCCCTGGTAGGGATGCTTCTGGATGATCTCGATCTCGGACTGGTCGAGGCTGCCGGGCTTGTTGAGGATGTCGACCGGCGTGTCGAGCTTGCCCAGGTCGTGGAAGAAGGCGGCGATGCCCAGGTCGACGAGCTCCGCCCGGTTCAGGCCGAGCCGGCGGCCCAGGGCCATGGCCAGGGCGCAGACGTTGACCGAGTGGTTGAGGGTGTATTCGTCGTAGTTCTTGAGCGAGGTCAGGCCCAGCATGAAGGATTCGTTGTCGACTATGTGGTTGTAGATGGACTGCATCAA
Source organism: uncultured Eubacteriales bacterium (assembly GCA_964458655.1). Classification (GTDB taxonomy): domain Bacteria; phylum Acidobacteriota; class Aminicenantia; order Aminicenantales; family Saccharicenantaceae; genus CAYWJT01. The sequence continues at coordinate 28,346 of CAYWJT010000026.1, forward strand.
CCGGCGGGTGGTGTTGACCTTGAGCGGCTCGTTGCGGCGGTCGAGCTCGAAGCATTCCTTGAGGTGGATGATGCTCAGGAAATAGATGCGGGCGGTGCTCAGCTTGCCGCCGGCGGCGGCCTCCTCCTCGCGGGACCTCTCCACGACGACGTGGGTGACGCCGGCCGCCTCGAGCTCCTCCAGGAATTGGGGGAAGGAGAACGCCTGCTTCTTTTCGCGCCTGGAGAAGACGCCCATGAAGCTCACCGTCTCCTCCAGGGTCAGACCCGGCAGGAACCTGACGACCGCCAGGTCCCGTTTCTTGAATTCCTCCAGCATGGACTTGAAGATGGCGTAGGTGCTGAGGCTGAACTTCAGCCTGATCTTGTTGATGTAGACCGAGCTGTGGCGGACGAACAACTCGACCTCGCCCTCGCTCTCGATGAGCTCCTGGAGGACGCTGAAAAGGTTCGCCGCATGGTCCCGGCAGAGGACGTTGCCCGGATCATAGACCTTGAGGACCTTGTCCAGCACGTGGAAGGCGACGAGCAGGTCGAGCCTGGTCCGGCTGGCGGGCGGGGCTTCTTTTCCCTGGATGTCCACGGGGTTCATCATCCCTTGCCCTCCGCCTTCCGGTTTTCGGCGGCTTTCAGGCGCTCCAGGGCCGCCCGGCATTCTTCACGCACGACAGCGGGGCCGGTCCGGTTGCCCCTGCGGAGGGCCTCGCAAGCCTCGGGCGTCGCCATCTGTTCCAGTCCGTGCGCGGCGGCGAGCTGCATCTCGAGAACGTCCAGCCGCGGCCAGGGGCGGCGCTTGAGCAGCGTCTTCTTGAGGAATTCGAGCGCTTCACCGGTCATGGTCCTGCCCAGGAAGCCCAAAATGGCCCTTTTCTCCTTGAGGCTCTTCGCGCGGAACTCTCGCGAGGAGGCTTCCTCGATCATTTTCAGTATGCGGGCGCGCTCCTTCACCGGGCTGACCTTGAGCGCCGCCCGGACGCGGACTTCCTCCAGCGGGTCGTTCAGGAATCCGAACAGTATCCGGTTCCCGGTCTCGCCGCCGGCCCGACCCAGGGCCTCAACGGCCTCGAGCTTCAGCTCCCTGTTCTTGGACCTGAGAAAAACGGCCAGGTGGCCGATGCCTTTCTGTCCCTCCATACGTTCCAGGACGCCGATGACCAGCTTGGAGAAGGACGGCCTGGCGTCGTCGGCCAGGCTGGCCAGGAAGCCGGGCTCGCCGGCGGTCTCGCGCAGGACGAAGTCGAACAGACGCTTCCTCACCTCGGGGTCGTCCACGAGTTCGAAGATGTCAGCCGAGAAGGGCACGACCGGGGAGCCGAGGAGCTTGAAGAACTCGACCAGGGCTTGCCAATCTACCTTTTCCCGCTTCTCGATCCTGACCCTGACGGCGTCGACTATCCGGGGACTTGCGATTATCTTGAGGAAGGCCTCGACAGGCCCGGCCTTTTCCGAGCGGATAGCGACCAGATGGTCGAGCAGTTCCTTGAGCTTCTTGATGATGGAGATGGCCACGAAGAAGTTGCCGCGCTCGAGCTGGTGGAAGTTGAACTCCAGCAGGGCGTCCAGGGTGGCCCTGACGCTCTCTGCGTTATCCTCGAGGTAGATGAGCTCGGTCATCAGGTCGATGAATTCCTCTTCGGGCACAAGCTTACGGTTAATGCGGATGAGCTTTTCGACGGCCTCGAGCTCATGCTCGGTCAGGGTCGGGTCCATGGAGGCGGCCGGGCTCTTGTCCTGAGTTCCGACCGATGCTCCCGAGGCCGGCGCCGTCCCGGCCAGGGCCGGCGGCCCTGAACTGCCGGAAACCAGGGCACCCTCGACCATGGCCCGGTCCTCGGCCGTAAGCTCCAGCTTGCCTCCGGCCAGCTTGGCCGGGTCGACGGCGATCTCGATCCGTTCGCCGTATTCCTCGTAGCTCAGACCTGTCTGAAACTTGCTCTCGGTCTTCTTGACCTCGTTAAGGATGCGGTTCTCGAGGTAATAGTCAGGAGCGTAGTAGTGTATGTTGGGGAAGTCCTTTTCCCAGAGGGCCGTGACGATGTCGCTCTCTTCGGGCGGCTTGTGCGATTCTCGGCGGATGAGGTCGAGAAAGTCGATGATCTCGTCCCGGCTCAGCCCCTGGTAGAAGAACAGGGTGTAGAGCCCGTCCTTGAAGAAGAACAGCGGCAGGCTTTTTATGGGCATGGTGTCGCTGTAGACCACCTGTCCCTGCCAGACGAAGTTGAACTCCTCGACCTTGACCTCGAGCTTCTCGTATTTTTCCAGGAAGGCCTGAAGCTTGGCCACCAGGCCTTCCACGAAATCCTTGACCGTCGGGTTGTCGGGAGGATAGATCTTGAGGGCCGAGACGGTGTTGCCCAGATGCTGGAGTATTTCCCTGACCTCCGCAGCGGCCTGGGCCGCCCGTTCCTTGTCGATGATCATCTTCGCTAGGCCTTCACCCTTGGCCTAAGTTTACCGCTTTTTCTTCACCGGTCAACAGGAAAAATAACCCTCCGGCCGAGACCGCGGACCATCAGGACCGGGAGTCCAAGTCTAACGTTCGTCCCTGACTTTCTTTTCGTAGTCTTCGACCGTTCTGAGCCAGTCGCCGGATCCCGGCACGCCCTTCGTCAAGCAGTAATAGTCCCAGACCTCCCCGGCCGGCATGGTCTTCAGCCGCTCCTCCAGGGCCAGTTTCTCCAACCTGCAGTCCCCGGCTTCGAGGTTCTGGAGTACGTGGGTGGGCTCGAGCAGGGCCAGGAGCAGGGCCTTGAGCACGGCCCTGGCGCCGAGCACCCAGGCGCCGACCCGGTTCATGCCGGCGTCGAAGTAATCGAGGGCCAGATGGACGCGGTCGAGAAGCTCGCCGCGCACGATCTCCGCGGCCAGCCCCTTCAGCTCATCGGTCAGCAGCACGACGTGGTCGCTGTCCCAGCGGACACCGCGGCTGATATGCAACAACATCTCTTCCGAGAAGAGGAGTATGGACGAGATCTTGTCCGCAACCGATTCCGTGGGGTGGAAATGGCCGAGGTCCAGGCAGACCATCTTTTTGTTGGCCAGGGCATAGGCCAGGTAGAACTCGTGGGAGCCGGCCACGAATGATTCGCTGCCGATGCCGAAGAGCTTGCTTTCGAGGGAATCCTTGAGCTGCTGAGCCGAGTACTCGGTCTCGTATATCTCGTCGAGCGAGCGCCTGAGGAGCTTGCGCCTCAGGAACCTGTCGGCCGGCGCTTCTCTGGTGCCGTCCGGTATCCAGAGGTTATGGACGCAGGGACTGGTCAGCTCCCGGCCGATCGAGGCCGCCACTTTCCTGCTGGCCTTGACATGGTCCACCCAGAATTTCCTCGTGCCCTGGTCGAGGCTGGTCAGCGTAAACCCCTCAGCGGCCCGGGGATGACCGAAACAGGTGGCGTTGAAATCGAGCTTGACGCCCTCTTTTTTGGCCCATTCCACCCAGCCGCGATAGTGCTCCGGTTCGATCCCGTTGCGGTCGACCTTGGCGCCCCGGAACTCCCCGTAAATAGCGTGCAGGTTGACGCGGTGGCGGCCCGGTATCAGGGCCAGGGCCTGACCCAGGTCGGCCCTGAGCTCGTCGGCGTTCCTGGCCCGTCCCGGCCGACGGCCGGTGACCTGCAGGCCGCTGCCCTCAAGGGCGGCCGGCGCCGTCTCGAAGCCGGTTACGTCATCGCCCTGCCAGCAATGGAGGGATACGGCTACCGAGGACAGCCGTTCCAAGGCGCGAGGCACATCGACGCCCAGTTCCGCGTAGCGGTCGACCGCAGTCTTGAAAGGACTCTCTATATCCACCATGCCCATGATCCCCCTCAGCCGTTAAATTAGATTTCCGCTCCGGCGGCCACAATTTCCTTGAACCGCCGGAACTGTTCTTCCCAAAGTTCCTGGTCCTGCGGCTCGAACCTTTGAGGTTCGAATGAGGCACGGATCAGGGTCCTGGCCTGTTCCCAGGAGTCGAGCAGGCCGTAGGCCTTGGCCTGGACGACGATGTTCCCGATGGCCGTGGCTTCGGCCGGTCCGGCCACGACCGGCATGCCGGCCGCGTCGGCCGTGAACCGGCAGAGCAGAGCGTTACGCGAGCCGCCCCCGATGACGTGGATGATGTCGAGAGGCCGTCGGACGATCGATCTGAGCTCGTCAATGACCGCTCTATACTTCAGGGCCAGGCTTTCGAGGATCAGCCTCGTTGTCGCGGCCGGCGTATCGGGCGGCTTCTGGCCGGTCGCGAGGCAGAAGCGCTCGATGGCCGCGGGCATGTCAGGGGGGTTGAGGAAGGTGGGGTGGTCCGGGTCGATGAAGGCCCGGAACGGCTCCGCGGACTCCGCTTCCGCCGCCAGCTTTTCATAACTCAATTCCCCGACCGCGGACCAGGCCCTGCGGCATTCCTGAAGGAGCCACAGGCCGGTGACGTTCTTCAGCAGCCTGATGGTGCCTCCGACGCCTCCCTCGTTGGTGAAATTCCTCTCGTAGGTCTCGTCCGTGATAACCGGCCGCGGCTCTTCCACCCCCACGAGGGACCAGGTTCCGGAGCTGATGTAAAGCCAGTTCCTTCCTGTGGCGGGCACCGCCGCCACTGCGGAGGCCGTGTCGTGGCCGGCCACCGCGACCACCGGCAGGCGGCCCAGTCCGCTCTCGAGCTCGAGCGGACCGAGCACCGTTCCCGGCTCGATGACGTCCCGCAAGAGCTTTCTCGAAAAACCCATCGCCTGGAACAGGCCGGCCTGCCAGGCCCTGGTCCTTGGGTCGAGCATCTGAGAGGTCGACGCGATGGTGAATTCGGCGGCCTTGACGCCTGTGAACAGAAAGTTCATCAGGTCGGGCATGAAGAGAAGGTCCGTTGCGGCTTCGAGCAGAGGCGAGCGCTCACGGACCATGGCGTACAGTTGGAACAGTGAATTGAAAGGCATGAACTGGGTCCCGGTGGCTTCGTACAACGCCCGGGGCGGGACGAGCTTGAAGTAATCTTCCATCGCGCCCTGGTTCCTCTTGTCGCGGTAGCAGTAGGGGAGGCCCAGGAGCGAGCCGTCGCGGGCCAGCAGGCCGAAGTCCACGCCCCAGGTGCTGACGCCCAGCGAAACAGGCCTTTTCTCATCTTGTCGGGCGCACACGTTCATGGCGGCCGTCATTTCTTTGAGCAGGCCGTAGACGTCCCAGAACATATGGCCTGAGAGGCGGAGCGGCAGGTTGGGGAAGCGGTGGAGTTCCTTGAAGCTGAGCCGGCCGGCGGCGATCGTGCCCAGGACCGCCCGGCCGCTTTCGGCGCCCAGGTCGAAGCCCAGGAAGGAGTCGGCGTTCTTTTCCTTCATACGCTCACCCGACCTCCAATTTATATATTCCGGCCTGTTTATTTTCAAGACGCCGCCAGATTTTTGAAAAGGCCGGCCGTTTGGCCTATAATTGGCCCAGCGAAACCGGATCGGAAAAAAATGATCTCCGATGACAAGCTGAAACAGTTGCGCCGCGAGCGGGAAGCCCGTAACAGGAGCCGGCAGGTCGAAGAGACTTGGGACAAGATAGCTTCAGAATCGGGTCTCACCGCCCGGGAAAAACTGGAGCGGCTCGTCAGCCTGACGGCCAGGCCCTCTACGGCCAGGCAGCGGCCGCGGCAAGAGTCGGTCGACCGCCTCGGGCCGCGGGAAGCGGTCACGGTCGTCGAGAACTCCTACACGCTCGAGACGAGCTACGGGCAGGTGCCGCTCGCGCTGGGGCTTAACGTCCCGGGAAAGGTCCTGGCCTTCCTCAGCCGCGACCCCGAGTTCGAGGGCCTCGGCCTGGACAGCGCGCTGTTCCTCGACCTGGAAACGACCGGCCTGGCCGGCGGGACAGGGACCGTGCCTTTTCTGGTCGGCATGGGCTACTACCGCGAAGACAGGTTCCGGGTCACCCAGTATTTCCTGACCGACCTGGCGGATGAGGAGCGCTTCATCCGGGAGGTCGGCGCCTTCATCAAGGACATGGGCTTCCGCTCGCTCGTTACTTACAACGGCAAGGCCTTCGACCTGCCTCTGCTCGAGACCAGGTTCGCCCTGAACCGGGTGCCTTTTCCGGCGGGAGGGCTGCCGCATCTCGATTTCCTCTACTCGGCCCGGGTCCTGTGGAGGCAGCGCTACGAAAGCTGCCGGCTCTTCAACCTGGCCCAGCAGCTTGTGCGCGCCGGACGCGAAGAGGACATACCCGGGGCGGAGATACCCGCCCGCTACTTCGAGTTCCTGAGGAGCGGGGATTTTCCCCTTATCGAACCCATCATATACCACAATCAGGAGGACCTGCTCTCTCTCCTGACCGTGGTCATTTCCGGGGCGGCCCTGGTCGACGGCCTGAACGGCGCGGGCCGGGACTATGAGCCCGAAGCTTCGGAACTTTACGGAGCGGCCCGCCTGTTCGAAACGGCCGGCGAGGTCGAAACATCCATCGCCATCCTGGAGAGGGTCGTGGGTAAAGAGCCGGGCGCTGATGTCACGCGCCGGGCGAAGCAAAAATTGGGCGAGCAGCTCAAGAGGCGGGGGGTCTGGGATAAGGCCCTGCGCGTCTGGCAGGACGGAGCCGCCTGCGGCGACGTCGTTTGCCTGAAGGAGCTGGCCAAGTACTACGAGCACAGGGAGAAGAATTACGAGCTGGCGGCGAGCTTCGCCCAACAGGGGCTTGAAGCGGTCAGCGGCACAGGCTCGGGCGACGAACTGGATTTCTCAAGAAGGCTGGCCCGTCTCAGGCAGAAGATGGAGAAACGGGCGAAATAGCCCATGGCGGCAATGAGGGAAATGCAGGCATGAAGGCCCAGGTCCTCAGGGCTTTTCGGAAGGCGGAAGAGGCCCCTCTGCGACTGGAAGAAGCGGCCGTGCCCGTGCCCGGCCCCGAAGAAGTTCTGGTGCGGGTCGCGGTCTGCGGGGTCTGTCACACCGACCTCCACACCGTCGAAGGCGACCTTACAGGCCTATCCCTGCCCCGCGTCCCTGGTCACCAGGTCGTCGGGACGGTGGCGGCGGCCGGGCCGCTGGTCAGGCGCTTCAGGACGGGAGACCGGGTCGGCGTGGCCTGGTTGAACCGCTCCTGCGGGGAATGCGCATTCTGCCTCAGCGGCCGGGAGAACCTCTGTGAGCAGGCCTTGTTCACGGGGTTTCATCGTGACGGCGGTTACGCCGAGTACGCCCTGGTCCCG
>CAYWJT010000027.1:0-33793 GCA_964458655.1 uncultured Eubacteriales bacterium
CACGTCGGCGTAGACCTGCATCACGAGCGGGTTCTTCTCGGCGATGCCGCCGCAGTTTATGACCTCTTTTATCGGGATGCCGTATTCCTGGAAGCGCTTGATGATGGTCAGCGCGCCGAAGGCCGTGGCTTCGATTAGCGCCCGGTAGATCTCCTCAGGCCTGGTGTGGAGCGTCAGGCCGGCTATAAGGCCGGTCAGCCTCTGGTCGACGAGGACGGTCCGGTTGCCGTTGTGCCAGTCCAGGGCGAGCAAACCCGACGCGCCCGGCTTCAGGGCCGCGGCCCGCTTCGTCAGAGCCTCGTGCGAGCCCTTTTTCGCGCCGCCGGGCTCGAGCTCGTTCACGAACCAGTTGAAAATGTCGCCCACGGCCGACTGGCCGGCCTCCAGTCCGTAATGCCCGGGCAGGACCGAGCCGTCGACGATGCCGCACAGGCCGGGGATGTCGGGCGGCTTCTCGCCCGGCCGCGAAACGCAGATGTCGCAGGTGCTCGTGCCCACGATCTTGACGAAACGGCCGACGTCTACGCCCGAGCCGACCGCTCCCAGGTGGGCGTCGAAGGCCCCGACCGCGACCGGTATGCCGGGCCTGAGGCCGAGCTTTTTGGCCCAGTCGCGGCTGAGCCCGCCGGCCGGCGTGTCGGCCGTGTAGGTCTTGTTGTAAAGGCGGCCGCGCAGCTCGGCCAACTTCGGGTCGAGCCGGCCCAGGAAATCCCGGGCGGGCAGGCCGCCCCAGGCGTCGCTGAACATGGCCTTGTGGCCGGCGGCGCAGCGGCTCCTCTTCATGGCGAGCGGGTTGGTGTTGCCGGTGAGGACGCCGGGGATGTAGTCGACGCATTCCACCCAGGAGAAGGCCGCCGAGAAGACCCGGGGGTCGACTCGCAGGCAGTGCAGGATCTTGCTCCAGAACCACTCGGATGAATAGACGCCACCGCACTTGGCCAGGTACTCGGGATGCTCAGCGGCGGCCAGGGCCGTGATCTCGGCCGCTTCCCGGTGGCCGGTGTGGTCCTTCCAGAGCCAGGCCTGGGCGTTGGGGTTCCTCCTGAATTCCTTGTAGAAGGCCAGCGGCTTGCCCGAGCGGTCGACGGGCAGAGGGGTCGAGCCGGTGGTGTCGACGCCGACGCCGATTATGTTCTCCGGCTTGAATCCGCGGTCGGCTTTCTTCGCCTGAGCCGCGGCTTCCCGGACCGAGAACTCCATGCCCTTCAGCCAGTCGGCTGGGTTCTGCCGGGCGAGGTTGTGGTCCTTGGGGTCGATGATGACCCCGGCCTTGCCCGAGGGATAATCAAAGACGGCCTGGCCTACCTCCCGGCCGTTCCGGACGTCGACTATCAGTGCCCGGACGGAATTGGTGCCGAAGTCCAGGCCCAGGGCGTATTTGCTTTGCTCCATGGGACGCTCCCTCCGCTCGGTGTCTCGTCATCGAGCCTTAATTATATGCCAGCCGCCGGACGCTTCAACCATCCCGAAAATTCTTTTTTTCTTGACCGGGACTTGATATAAAATATATCAGTGTTCGCGAAAAGTGAACATGGAAATTGAGGTCGGGGAGGTGCCCATGTCAGGTCGGGAATACAAACGCAAAGCCGCCGCGTTCGCGCTGGCGCTCGCGCTCGTCGCCGGCGGCCTGTCGGCCCAGGGCGGGCCGCTCGTCGAAATGCTCAAGGCGTTGAAGTTCCGGGCGCTCGGCCCCTACCGGGCCGGCTCCTGGGTGACGAGCTTCGCCGTGCCCGAAGGGCCCGGCCGCGCTCATCTCTACACGCTCTACGTGGGGACCAGGAACGGCGGCGTCTGGAAAACGACCAACAACGGCGTCACGTTCGAGCCGGTCTTCGACGGCCAAAGAAGGCTTTCCATCGGCGACGTGGCGGTCGCACCTTCCAACCCGGATATAGTCTGGGTGGGGACGGGCGAAGCCTACTGCGCCCGCAGCTCCAACTCCGGAGACGGCGTCTACAAGTCGCTCGACGGCGGCCGGACGTGGGAGAACATGGGCCTCCGCGACAGCCACCATATCGCCCGCGTCATCATCCATCCCGCGAATCCCGACATCGTCTATGTCGCGGCCATGGGCCACTTGTTTTCCGACAACGCCGAGCGCGGCGTTTTCAAGACGAGCGACGGCGGCCGGACCTGGCGGAAGGTGCTCTACATCAACGAGAAGATCGGGGCCGTGGACCTGGCCATGGTCAGGTCCGAGCCGGACGTGCTCTACGCGGCCATGTACGACAAAGTCCGCCTGCCCTGGCACTACGAGCTGGGCGGGCCGGGGACGGGCATCTACAAGACGAGCGACGGCGGCCGGACCTGGACCCGGCTCGAAGGCGGGCTGCCGACCGGCAGGATAGGCAGGATCGGACTCGACGTCTACCAGAAGGACCCGAACATCCTCTACGCCGTGGTCGAGAACGGCAACCGCAGGCCGGCCACGGCGCAGGAGGCGGAGCAGGACAGGCGCCGCGGCCTGGAGGCGGCCCCGCGGACCGTGGGCAACGAGGTCTACCGCTCCGACGACGCCGGCCGGACCTGGCGCAAGGTCAACGCGGGCTACGAAGCGGCCCTGAACAAGGCGCCTTATTCCTTCAACCAGCTGCGGGTCAGCACCGGCGACCCTGAGACGATCTACATCACCGGCCAGTCGCTGGCGAGCTCGGAGGACGGCGGCCGGACCTGGAAGGGGTTGACCTGGCCTCCGGACGGCGTCTTCCGCGAGGCCTTCGGCGATTTCCGGGCCATGTGGATAGACCCGCTGGACCCGGACCGTCTAATCTTCGGCAGCGACGGCGGCGTGTTCGTTTCTTACGACCGGGGCCGGACCTGCCATCACCTCTACAACATCCCGCTCGGCGAGTTCTACGCGGTCGGCGTGGACATGGAGGACCCGTACAACATCTACGGCGGGATGCAGGACCACGATTCCTGGAAAGGGCCGTCCAACGGCTGGTCGGGCATGGTGACCCAGACGGACTGGGTCACGGTCGGCGGCGGCGACGGCATGTACAACTGCGTGGACCCGACCGACAGCCGCTGGGTCTACAACAACCGCGAGATGGGCGCGATGTGGCGTTTCGACCAGAAGCTCGGTGTCCAGACGCCGATAACGCCGCGCCGCGAGGCCGGCGCCAAGCCGCTGCGCTTCAACTGGACGCCGCCCATCTCCCTTTCGCCGCACAACCCGGCCATCGTCTACACCGGCGCCCAGGTCCTGTTCCGGTCGCTCGACCGCGGCGACCATTGGCAGGAGATAAGCCCTGACCTCACGACCGACGAAGACGCGAAGCAGCACGGCGAGGGCTTCATCTCGTTCTGCACGATAACGACCGTCTCCGAGTCGCCGGTCCTGCCGGGGGTCATCTGGGTCGGCACCGACGACGGCAAGGTCCAGGTCACGAAGGACGGCGGAGCGACCTGGCTCGACCGGACCGGGGCCCTGGCAACGGCCGGGGGCCCGGAGAATTTCTGGGTCTCGCGCGTCTTCGCTTCCCCGCACGAGGCCGGGACGGCTTTCGTGGCCAAGACCGGCTGGCGCCTCGATGATTACCGGCCGGCCCTGTTCAAGACGACCGATTACGGCGCGAGCTGGACGTCGATATCGGCCGGCCTGCCTGCGGACACGTGCGTGAACGCCTTCGTCCAGGACCGGAAGAACCCGGACCTTCTTTTCGCCGGCACCGAGGACGGCGTCTTCATGAGCGCCGACGGCGGACGGAGCTGGCTCCGGTTCAAGGGCGATATGCCGAGCGTCAAGGTAACCGACCTCGTCATCCATCCGCGGGAGAACGACCTGGTCGTCGCCACCTACGGCCGCGGACTTTACGTTACTGATATCTCCGCTTTCCAGGAGCTCCGCGAGGGCGGCCTGGCGGCCGACGTGCATCTTTTCGACATCGAGCCGCGCTCTCTCAGGCTCGAGGGAGCCATCGGCAATTATCACTTTTACGGCGACAGCCATCTTGCGACGCCCAACGAGCCGAACGCCGTCGTCGTCAATTATTACTTGAAGGCGAAACCCAAGTCGCCGGCGAAGATCACGGTGTCTGACGCTTACGGAACGGTGCTCGACGAGATCAAGGGGGCGGCCGAGGCCGGCTTCCACACCGTGCTGTGGCCGATGCGCGTAAGACAGCCGGGGAGCGTGGAGCAGCGCGCCGGCAGGCTGCGCGACCGGCCGGCCGAGCCGGGCGAATACGTCGTCCGCCTCGAAGTCGACGGCCGCAAGTTCGAGAAGAAAGCGATCATCAGGCAAGTCCAGGGCTGGACCTACGGCCCCCAGCCGGTAAGGGCGAGGTAAACGGAAACGGGAAACGGGGGACAGGCGCCAATGATGCCTGTCCCCCGTTAGAGCGTGTTGAAAAGCGGTCCCCTGTATAGTAAATGATAGGGGTCGCGGCGATACCCTTAGGAGGAGGCGAGCGTGTCGAAAAAGTCAGCCTGTCTATTGACCGTTATCATCCTGGCCGTCGGCCTGGCCGGCTCCTGCGCCAGGGGGCCGAAGACCGATTACGCCGTCGCGCCGGTCAAGTTTACCGACGTCAAGCTGAACGACGTCTTCTGGGCGCCCAAGCTCGAGATAAACAGGCAAGTTACGGTGCCCCACAACCTGAAGATGTCGGAGGAGACGGCGCGGCTGAAGAACTTCGAGCTGGCCGCGGCCGCCTTGGCCGGCGATAAAGAAGGGAAATTCTGCACCCGCTATCCTTTCGACGATTCCGATGTCTACAAGGTCATCGAAGCCGCGGCCTACACGCTGGCGGCCCGCCCCGACCCGGAGCTCGAGAAGAAGCTGGACGGGATCATCGCCAGGATCGCGGCCGCCCAGGAGCCGGACGGGTACCTCTACACGGCCCGCACGATCGGCGGGCCGCCGCCCGTCGACTGGCTGGGCAAGGAGCGCTGGTCCAACCTCTACATGAGCCACGAGCTCTACAACCTAGGCCATCTCTACGAGGCCGCCGTCGCCTACTTCGAGGCGACCGGCAAGAGGAACCTGCTCGACGTGGCCCTGAAGAGCGCCGCCCTGCTTCTCAAGGAGTTCGGCCCCGGCAAACGGACCGACCCGCCCGGCCATCAGGAGGTCGAGATCGGCCTGGTCAAGCTCTATAGGCTGACCGGCGAAAAGAAGTACCTCGACCTGGCGAAGTTCTTCATCGACGCCCGCGGCCGGGCCGACAACCGCAGGCTCTACGGCGAGTACTCGCAGGACCACATGCCGCTCGTCGAGCAGTCGGAAGCGGTCGGCCACGCCGTGCGGGCGGGCTATTTCTACGCCGGCGCCGCCGACGTTGCGGCCCTGACCGGCGACAAGGACTACCTGGCCGCGCTCGACCGGATATGGGCCGACGTCGTCGGGGGCAAGATCTACCTCACCGGCGGCATCGGCGCCGTGGGCGGCTGGGAGGGCTACGGCCCGGCCTACAACCTGCCCAACGCCAGCGCCTACGCCGAGACCTGCGCCGCCATCGCCACCTTCCTCTGGAACTCGCGCATGTTCCGTCTCGAGGAGGACGGCAAGTTCGTGGACGTCATGGAGAGGATCCTTTACAACGGCATCCTGTCCGGCGTCTCGCTTTCGGGCGACCGCTTCTTCTACCCCAACCCGCTGGCTTCCTTCGGCCAGCATGAACGGACCGCCTGGTTCGGCTGCGCTTGCTGTCCGCCGAACGCCGCCCGGCTCATCGCTTCCGTTCCCGGCTACGTCTACGCCGTCGGCAAGGGCCGGGTGTACATGAACCTATACGTCCAGGGCACGGCCGCGCTCAAAGTCGACGGCAAGCCTCTCACCATCGTCCAGACGACGGAATATCCCTGGAAGGGCGAGGTCAGGGCCGAGCTCAAGCTCAAGAAGCCGGCCGATTTCACGCTGATGGTCCGGATCCCGGGCTGGGCCGTGAACAGGCCCATCCCGAGCGACCTCTACAGATACACCGAAGAAACGGCCGCTGCGCCGCAGCTCGAGGTGAACGGCGAGCCGGTCGCCCTCAACATCGAGAAAGGCTACGTGCCCGTTGCGCGAAAATGGCGCGACGGCGACACCGTCAGGCTCGTCCTGCCGATGCTCCCCCGCCGGGTGGCCGCCCACGAGGCCGTCGAGGCCGACCGCGGCCGCGTCGCCGTGGAGCGCGGCCCGCTCGTCTATTGCGCCGAGTGGCCGGACAACGGCGGCCGCGTCTCGAACCTCGTCCTGCCTGACGCCTCGGCGCTCGAAGCCGAGCCGCGGCCGGACCTGCTCGACGGCGTCGTCGTCATCAAGACCGCGGCCGAAGCCCTGAGCGAGAAAGCCGGCCAGGTAGTGAGCGAGAAAAAGCAAGTCACTCTCATCCCTTATTACGCCTGGGCCAACCGCGGCAAGGGAGAAATGGCCGTCTGGCTGGCCAGGGTCCCGGAGAAGGCATTGGTCGCCCGCGAGCCGGGCCTGGCCGCCAAAGCCGCGGTCAAGGCCTCGGAAAAGGCCGTGAACCTCCGCCGCATCAACGACCAGTACGAGCCTGAAAGCTCCCACGACGGCGTCGGCTACATGCACTGGTGGCCCAAGAAGGGCTCGCTCGAATGGGTCGAATATCATTTCCAGGGGCCCGTTCGGGTCACTGAAGCTTCGGTCTACTGGTTCGACGACACGGGGACGGGGGAGTGCCGGGTTCCAGCCTCCTGGCGCCTTCTCTACTGGAGCGGCGGACAGTGGCTGCCCGTGAAGAACACGGGGGAATACGGGCTCGCCAAAGACGCCTACAACAAGGTGCGCTTCGAGCCGGTGCGGACGTCCGCCCTGCGGCTCGAGGTCCAGCTTCAGGAAAACTGGTCGGCCGGCATTCACGAGTGGAAGCTCAAATAGCCCGGACCTGACAGGGCTGCCTAAAATATATTCAATATAAGGAGGACGTCCGATGAGAGGGCGCGAGCGGTATCTGTTTGTTCCGCTGCTTTGCCTCAGCCTCGGCCCGCTTATCGCCGGCCAGGCCTGCAAGCGGGAGATGACGTGGGGAGCTGCCGCCGGCAAGCAGTTCCTGGCCAACCCTTCCTTCGAGGAGTCCGCGGCCGGGAAGCCCAAGGGCTGGGAGCCGCGCACCTGGCGCGGCAAGGCGGACTTCAGCCTGGAGGAGGCCGGCCGCAGCGGCCGGGCATCGGTCGCCATCTCGTCCGAGGAAGGGGCCGACGCCTCCTGGCTCGCGACGGTCAGGATTGAGCCCTATTCGCGCTACAGGCTGGGCGGCTGGGTCAGGACCGAGAACCTCGAGGCTGCCGAGGGCCGGGGCGCCATGATAAACGTCCACGGCTTCCGGGACTGGCGCACTAAGGCCGTAAGCGGCACGAGCGACTGGACCCGGGTCGAGGTCGAGTTCGACGTCGGAGCCAACGACGCTCTCGAGGTCACTTGCCTGTTCGGCGGCTGGGGCCGGGCGAAAGGCAAGGCCTGGTTCGACGACCTGGAGCTCGTCAGGCTGTCGGGCAGGAAGCTCGGGCGCTCGGAAGTGACCATAGACGTCGGCAAGACCGGGCCGCCGCTTTCCAAGTACATCTACGGCCAGTTCATCGAGCACCTGGGCCGCTGCATCTACCAGGGGATCTGGGCCGAGATGCTCGAGGACAGGAAGTTCTTCCTGCCCGTCGGTCAGGGCGAATCTCCTTGGAAGATCCTGGGCGACGCGGCCGCTGTGAAGATGGATACGTCCGGGCCTTTCACCGGCGCCCACTCGCCGCGCGTTTCGCTGAAGGGCGACGCCGAGACCGGCATCTTCCAGGAGGAACTGGCGTTTGTCGCGGGCAAAGAATACGAGGGCCGGGTCGTCCTGAAGGGCGAGGTCGCGGGCGGGCCGGTGCTGTTGAGCGTCGTCTGGGGCGAAGGGACGGACGGGCGCTGGACGCTCGAAGTGAAGGACCCGGCCCGGAGCTTCGCTACTTACCCGTTCCGGTTCACCGCGGGCGGTTCCACGGAAAAAGGCCGGCTCGTCGTCGGTTCGAGCGGCCGGGGCTGGTTCGAGGTCGGCGCGGTCTCGCTCATGCCCGCGGACAACGTCCGGGGCTTCAGGCCTGACGTCCTGGCCCTGCTCAGGGAGCTCGACTCGCCTGTTTACCGCTGGCCGGGCGGCAACTTCGTAAGCGGCTACGACTGGAGGGACGGCGTCGGCGAGCGGGATAGAAGGCCGCCACGCAAGAACCCGGCCTGGCTCGGCGTCGAGCACAACGACGTCGGCCTGCACGAGTACCTGGATTTGATGGAACTGTTGGGCGCTGAGCCCTACATCACCGTCAACAGCGGATTGGGCGATGTCCGCATGGCCCGCGACGAGGTCGAGTACGTCAACGGCGGGCCGGAAACGCCGATGGGGCGACTGCGCGGCCGCAACGGCCGGCGGGAGCCCTGGAAAGTCCGTTTCTGGGCCATAGGCAACGAAATGTACGGCGACTGGCAGCTCGGCCATATGCCGCTCTCCGATTATGTCAGGAAACATATTGAATTCGCGGAGGCCATGACGGCCGTGGACCCGGAGATAAAGCTCGTCGGCTGCGGCGCCGTCGGGACCTGGAGCGAGACCATGCTGGCCGAGGCCGCCGGCCGCATGGATTACATCAGCGAGCACTTCTACGTCGGCGAGAGGCCCAGCCTGCTTTCGCACGTGAGCCAGATGCCGGCCGCCGTCCGGCGCATCGCCGAGGCCCACAGGAAATACAAGCAGGAAATCCCGGCGCTCCGGGACAAGGTGGTGCCGGTGGCCCTCGACGAATGGAACTACTGGTACGGTCCTTACGTTTACGGCGAGCTGGGCACCCAGTACTTCCTGCAGGACGCCCTGGGCGTGGCCGCGGCGCTCAACGAATACGCCCGGCAGAGCGAGGTCTTCTTCATGGCCAACTACGCCCAGACCGTCAACGTCATCGGCGCCATCAAGACGAGCAAGACCGCGGCCGTGCTGGACTCGACCGGCGTCGTGCTGGCTCTCTACAGGAAGCATTTCGGCGGCCTCCCGGTCGCCGTGTCGGGCTCGCCCGAGCCGCTCGACGTCATGGCCTGCCTGAAAGAGGACGGCAAGGCGTTGGTCCTCTCCGTCGTCAACCCCACGGAACGGGAGCTTGCGCTCAGGATTAAAACGGCGGGGGCCAGGCTACCGCGCCGCGCCGCGCTTCACTTTATCAGCGGCAGCGACCCCAGGGCCTGCAACGTCCCCGCCCGGCCGCCCCAGGTGTTCGTCGTGACCGATGAGCGGGCCCCGTTCGGCCGACGTATCAAAGTCCCGCCGATGAGCGCGTCGCTCTACGAGGTCAAACTGGTCGAATGAGGGAACGAGAACCATAAACGGGTTATTTAAGACCGGCCGAGCCGACCTGTTGTAAGGAGGTTTGCGCATGAAAGGGAAAAGGATATCGGCGCCCATGGCAGCGGCCTTGATGGCGCTGGCTATAACGACCGGCTTGATGGCGCAGGGCCGGCTCGCCGATTATGAGCGGGCCTTCGGCCTGCGCGAAAGATTCCAGAAAGCCGCTCTGAACGTCGTCGACCGCGTCGAGTGGGTGGAGAAAACCCCGCGCTTCTGGTACCGCGTGTCGGTAGCGGGGGGCTTCCGGTTCATGGTCTTCGACGCCGAGAAGCTCTCCAAGGAGCCGGCCTTCGACCACGAAAAATTGGCGGCGGTCCTTTCCAAGGCGGTGCCCGGGAAGTACGAGGCGCTCAACCTGCCTTTCAATGCCTTCCGCTACGTCGACGACGGGAAGGCCGTCGAGTTCGTCATCAACAACGTCAGGTGGAAGTGCGGCCTGGTCGACTACACCGTCACGAAGCTGGGCGAGGTCGAAAGGTGGAGGACGGGTTGGGAGCCGATAGGAGTCGAGCTGCCGGAAAGGCCCCAGGAGCCCAAGTTCTCGCCGGACGGGAAATGGGAAGCCGTCATAAAGAACTTCAACGTTTACGTGCGTTCCAGGGAAGGCAAGGAGGAATTCCCCCTGAGCTTTGACGGCAGCGAGGGGGAGCCTTACAGGCTGTCCTCGATAAGCTGGGCGCCCGACTCGAAGAGGCTGGCCGCCTACCGCGTCCGGCCCGGTTTCACGAGGGTCATCCAGTACGTCGAATCGTCGCCGGCCGACCAGCTTCAGCCGAAGTATCACAGCCGGGAGTACCGCAAGCCGGGCGACCCGGTGGACATCGAGCGGCCGGTGCTTTTCGACCTCGAGACCCGCAAACGCGTGGAGGTGGACAACGCCTTCTTCCCCAACCCCTTCTCGCTCACGCCTATCGTCTGGAGGAAGGACGGCCGAGCCTTCACTTTCGAGTACAACCAGCGCGGCCACCAGGTCTACCGGGTGATCGAGGTCGACGCCGCGACGGGCAGGGCCAGGGCCGTCATCAACGAGGAGGCCTCCACCTTTTTCTGCTACTCGGGCAAGAAATACCGCTTCGACGTCGACGACGGCCGGGAGGTCGTCTGGATGTCGGAACGGGACGGCTGGAACCATCTATACCTCGTCGACGGCGCGACCGGCGCCGTCAAGAACCAGGTCACGAAGGGCGAGTGGGTGGTCCGCAGCGTGGACAAGGTGGACGAGAAGGCCCGGCAGGTCTCGTTCCAGGCGAGCGGCCTGAACCCCGGCGAAGACCCCTACTTCCTGCACGCCTGCCGCGTGAATTTCGACGGCACCGGCCTGGTCGTCCTGACCAAGCCGGGGACGAACCACGGCGTCTTCTACTCGCCGGACATGCGGTATTTCGTCGACGTCCATTCCCGGGTCGACCTGGCCCCGGTCTGCGAGCTGCGCCGGGCCTCCGACGGCGGGCTCCTGGCCGAGGTCGAGAAGGCCGACATCACCGGCCTCGTTCGGGCCGGCTGGCGGGCGCCTGAAGTCTTCGTTTCGAAGGGGCGCGACGGCAAAACCGATATCTGGGGCGTCATCTTCAGGCCTACGAACTTCTCGCCCAAGCGCAGGTACCCGGTCGTGGAGTACATCTACGCCGGCCCCCAGGGCTCCTTCGTCCCCAAGAGCTTCTCCGCCTACAACCCGATGCAGTCGCTGGCAGAACTCGGCTTCATCGTCGTCCAGGTCGACGGCATGGGCACGTCCAACCGCTCCAAGGCCTTCCACGACGTCTGCTGGAAGAACCTGGCCGACGCCGGCTTCCCCGACCGGATAATCTGGCACAGGACCGTCGCGGCCAAGTATCCCTACTACGACATAAGCCGGGTGGGCATCTACGGCCATTCGGCCGGCGGCCAGAACGCTCTGGCCGCGCTCCTCTTCCACCCGGACTTCTACAAGGCCGCGGTCGCCTCCTGCGGCTGCCACGACAACCGCATGGACAAGATCTGGTGGAACGAGCAGTGGATGGGCTGGCCGCTCGGGCCTCAGTACATCGCCAGCTCCAACACGGAGAACGCCCACCGGCTGAAAGGCAAACTGCTGCTCATGGTCGGCGAGCTCGACACCAACGTCGACCCGGCCACGACCATGCAGGTCGTGAACGCCCTGGTCAAGGCCAACAAGACCTTCGACCTGCTCGTCCTGCCCGGTCAGGGGCACTCCCCGGGCGGACTCTACGGCGACCGCAAGCGCTACGATTTCTTCGTCCATAGCCTGCTCGGCGTCGAACCGCCGGACTGGAACAGGATAGAGGCCGCCGGGAAATAGGGTTCTTCCGCCCGTCCCCGGGCCCGCGGGCATTGATTTTGGCGGTTCCGTGGTATAGGCTTTTAACGAACCGGGCGGAAAACGGCAACCTGACTTTTTGGGCCCAGGCTTGGGCCCGCAGGCCGCCTGCGTCCGGTTGGAGAGGCCGGTCGGGAACGGCTGAAGGAGGCTGGTCATGAAAAAGCGTCTGTTCGGGTTCGCGGTCGTCGTGCTGGGCCTGGCTTCCCTGGGCGCAGCCGTCCAGCAGCTCGACGTTCCCTTCGTGCCGACGCCGCGCGAGGTCGTTGAAACGATGCTGGCCATGGCCGACGTCAAGAAGGGCGATGTCCTCTATGACCTGGGCTGCGGCGACGGCCGGATCGTCATCATGGCCGCCCAGAAGTTCGGGGTAAAGGGCGTCGGCGTGGACCTCAACCCGGAACGCATCCGGGAGAGCCGCGAGAACGCCGCCGCCGCGGGCGTCGAGAACCTGGTGACCTTCGTCGAGGGCAACATCTTCGACGTCGAGATAAAGGACGCGTCGGTCGTGACGCTCTATCTGCTGTCGTCGGTGAACCTCAGGCTCAGGCCGCGGCTGCTCAGGGAGCTCCGGCCCGGAACCAGGGTGGTCTCGCACGATTTCAGCATGGAGGACTGGAAGCCCGACAAGTTCCAGACCGTCAACGGCGGCTACGACAACCACTACGTCTATTTCTGGGTCATCCCCGCCAATATATCCGGGGTCTGGGACTGGACGGAAAAGACGGCCTCGGGCGAGAGGCGCTGTGTCCTCGACGTGACGCAGAAGTTCCAGCATTTCTACGGCACGGTCAAAGCCGACGGACTGGAAGAGGTGCCGCTCACCGACGTCGAGCTCGCGGGCGACCAGGTCAGGTTCGCGGTTCGGTTCCCGGTCGGCGGCGGGCTCGAGGTCCATCGCTTCGAAGGCAAGGCCAGGGGCGACACGATCGAAGGCGCGGTCTCCGTTGAAGGCGCGGCCCGCGCCAACAGGGCCGCCTGGAGGGCCGTGCGCAGGCCGGGCACGGCCAAATCCATCGACGAGTAGCCGCTTCCCGGCGGGAAGACGTCCCGACCCCTCGAATATCTATCCTACAGCTTGTTTTGGATGTCCAGCCAGATATCCTCAAGATTGAGTCTGTCAGCCCATAGAGAGATATATCCCAGGTCGATCATCTCTCTGGAGATCTTCAATATCCCCATGATATCCCTGATGTGCTTTTCCGATAAACCCTCTCGGTAATATTCCATCTTCTTTATGATCACGTCTTCCGGAGCAGCGAAATTGGCCTCGGTGTCTTCCAGGGGGCGTATTCTTTTCGTCCTGGCGAACCGGCTCCGGTCGAAAGCGTCGTCTTTAGAGAGCATGACGTCCACTTTAAGACCCGAAGCCGGATGGATGATGTTGAACTGATGCCTTCTTTTGATCGCCGTCCAGACCGCGTCCGCGTCAAGGTAATATTCTTCAGCGGGAAAGCATTCCCTGAGCTTGGCGATATGCTCTTCCCTGACATCCGCCACGACATCGATGTCATTGGTCAGCCTCGGCTCTCCGTAAGCGATACAGGCGACGGCGCCCGTGATGAAATAGGGGATACCCAGCTTTTCCAGACATCGAACGAGGTATCCGAGGAGCTCAGACTGTTCCATGGGAGATCCTTCTTGCGACCTCGCGCCGGAGCCGATTTTCGTCCCAGTCGGGATGGGAGGAGCGGAGATGATTGAATAAAAGGAGCCTGGCCGATCGCCACAGTCCAAAGGCGATTTGCAAACGTTGCGCGGGCGTTTTCTTTCTGTAGATCTCAACCATCGCGTCGTCGACGGATTCGATATGCCGGCTACCCGGGGACATGAACCTTTCCTGCGTCCAGTTTATAGCAGAGGCGGCGGGAGAGGTCAATTGACCACCGGTAATTCGGGCCGCTCTATGAACTTATAGAAGCGCTCCTCGCCGGGGCGGCCGGCCCGAACGGGGTCGCGTCCGTTATTCAGAAGATGATACTTTCACAGGGCGCCCGGCGCCTCCGCTCCCGGCCCTATTTCTGTTATAATCGGCGCGGTGAGCGGATGAGAAGGGGCCTGAAGATAACGCTCAGGGCCGTCGCGGCCCTCGTCGTCGCAATAATCGTCGCCGTCGTCACGGCCGTCCTCCTCTTCTTTTACAATAAAACTCTCGTCAAGAACCTCCTGGTCCGGCAGCTCAACAAGCGGCCGGGCCTGTCGGTGAGCGTCGGCAAACTCGACTACAAACTTTTCCCGCTCCGCCTGGACCTCGAAGCCGCCACCGTCGTCATGGAGGACGCCTCGATGAGGCTCGAGGTCGCCCTGCGGGAAATGACGGTGACCGGCGACCTCAAGAAACTCTACCGGAATGAGAGGCCGGCCTTCGAGGCCGTCGTTATCCGCGGGGCCGAGCTCAAGTTCGAGCAGAGGGTCGTGAGCGAGGAGCCGGTCGACATCGAAGCCATCGTCATGCAAGCGGCCGATTATCTGGATTACGTGGGCCGGATAGCCCTGGAAAAGTGCGGCGTCCGGCTGCTCGCGGCCGGTGCCAGCCTGCGGGTTGACGGCTTCGACCTGAAGATCGTCCGCTCGGCGGAACGGCCCGGGTTCTGGTTGGAGCTCGAGGCGCCCGAGGTCCGGGCCGCCGGCGGCAACGGGGAGTTTGAAGCCGTGACAGGCCTGAAAACGGCTGCTTCGCTAAAGCTGGCGCCTGTTCTGGCCGCCAACCTGCGGCTGACCCTGCTCCGGCCGGGCCTGTCCGCCGCCTCCCTCGACAGGCCCCTGGCCTTCGAATCAATCAGCGCCGACCTGGACGCGATTTGGAGGTTGAAAGAAAACAGCCTTTACGTTTCGAAATACGCGCTCAGGGTCCCGGGGCTAGCCGAAGCCGAAGGCGCGGTCTCGGCCTCGTTCGGTGGTGACATCCGTCTGGACACTTACTCTTCCCTCAAAGCCGCGAGCCTGAAGGCCCTTGTCTCGCTGGCCGGCGACCGCCTGCCGGGAGAGCTAAAGGGCCTCGACTTCGATTCCGGCCTCGCTGTCGAGGGCCGTTTTTCGCTCGCCGGCGGCGAAGCGCGTTTCGATGTTCAAGCGCTCCTTGACGCCGGCAGATTCCGGACGGTCGTTTCCGGAGTCCCGCTTCGGGGCGGTTTCCGGGCCAGGCTGACCGCCTCGGGCGCGCCTGAAGATGTCCGCGCCGCCGGCAGCCTGGAGGCTTCTCTGGCTGGCTTCTCGACGGCCGGCGCGACGTTCGGGGACTCCACGCTGAGCCTGAGCTTCAACGCCACTCCTCGGGCATTTAACGTCGAACGGGTGCGCTTCCGCTCGAACCGCTTCGCCTATGCCCTTTCCGAAGATACGCAATGGGACTTCGACCGGTTCGAGGCCGCGCTCCAGGCGGCTTTTGAGCCCGGCTCGCGCCGCCTCACGCTCCGGTCGGCCGAATTCAGGCTGGCCGGCCTGCCTCCGGTCACGCTTTCGGGCTGGGCACGCCTGGGGGACGTGATGACCGGCGACATGACGGTCGAGATGCGCGGGCTGACCGTGCCCAAAGCCCGCGAGCTCTTGGCGAAATTCATCCCGCCTGAGCTTTCCGGCTGGGACGCCGGCGGGGACATCGACTTCACAGCCGGCGCGAAGAGGCTATCGACCGCGACCGAGGAATGGCAAGTCCAAGCGTCGCTCGCCTTGAAAGAGGCGGCGTTCAACGACCCGGGGTTCACCATGGCCGGCGAGAAGCTGGAGCCGAAGCTCGAGTTCGCGGGGGCCTTCGACCCGGCGAAGCGGTCCCTCGCCTTTTCGGGACGGCTGGCGCTTTCGGCGGGGGAGTCGCTGCTCAAGTCCTTCTACGTCTCTTGGGACCGCAACCCCGTTGAAGCAACGCTGCGAGGCGTGTTCTTCCCCGGCGAAAGCAGGTTCGAGGGCCTCAGCGCCAGGGTCCTTTTCCCGACCATCGGCGAGCTTAACGTCCGCGGAGTCGGCCGGCTCAGGTCGACCGCGGCGCTCGAGTTGAACTCTGATTTCAGCCTGGCTGTGGCCCCGCTCCTTTCCCTCTATTCGCAGGCCGGGGCCGAGAAAGGCTCCGAGCTGAAGATTTCCGGGAAAGTCTCGGGCCGGGTCGATATCAGCGTCGACGCCGACGAAGCAAGGGTGAGCGGAAGGACGGCGCTTTCGCTCGAGAGGCTCGAGAACCCGGCCGCGAAACTCACGCTCGAGGGCCTGGCCGCCGACATCCCGTTCATTCTCGACCTGAGGCGGAAAGAAGGAGCCGGGAAACCGGAAAGCAGCGACCTTCCCGAAAAGGGGCGCTTCAGCCTGGGCAGGCTCAAGACACCCCTGCTGGCCTTTGACGGCGTCGAGGCCGCTCTCGCCGCCGGTCCGAACCGCTTCGAGTTCGAACCCCTCACGCTGCGGCTTTTTGGCGGCCGTCTCGAGTTCGGCCGGACTGCGCTCTTCATCGACCCGGAGGGCGGGGCCTTAACGGGCCGCACTTCCATGCGCCTCGACGAGCTCGACCTGGCCGGCCTGCCTTTCGCTTCCGGGCAGGTCAGGCTGACGGGCAAGGCCAAACTGGATTTCCCCGAAATAGAATTATCGCGGGAGAGGCTCGGCATCCGGGGGCAGGGCGAACTCAGGGTCTTCGGAGGCCTGATACAGCTTTCCAACTTCGCGGTCGAAAAGCCCTTCTCGGAAAGCCGCAGGATCTCGCTCGACGTGGACATCGTCGACATCGACCTCAAGAAGCTCACGGACGAGGTCCCCTTCGGCGAGGTGACCGGAATACTGCGGGGCGAGGTCCGGGAGCTGACCTTTTCCTACGGCCAGCCCGAGCGCTTCTTCCTGAAGGTGGAGTCCGTCCCGCGCAAGGGCGTGCCCCAGACCTTTTCCCTCAAGGCCGTGGACAACCTGACCATCCTCAGCTCGGGCGAACGGGCCTCGGCCGGAACGAGCCCGCTCTGGATGCGCTTCGTCCGTGGCTTCCAGTACCGCAAGCTCGGCATCGTCAGCACCCTGCGCAACGACACCTTCACCCTGAACGGCACCATCAAGGAGGGCGGCGTCGAGTATCTCGTGAAAAAGCCGCTGTTTTTTGGTATAAATGTCATCAACAGGATGCCCGACAAGAAGATAAGCTTCAGGGAGATGATGGACCGCATCAACCGGGTCGGGCAGTCCGAAACGGGCTCGAAGAGCAAAGGAGGATAAAGCCATGAGAAAAAGGACCGCCTTGCTGACGCTCCTGGCCGCCGGCTTCACTTTCATCATCGCCTGCATCACGGTGAACATCTATTTCCCCGAGGCCACGGTGAAGAAGGCCGCCGAGGAGATCGTCGACGAGATCCGCAAGAAGGACGAGAAGGACAAGCAGGAAGCGATCAAGTCGCCTGAGGCCTTTTTCCGCCGGCCGGGCTTCAGCCTGGTGCCCATGGCCTGGGCCCAGGAAGAGACCAGCGTCTCGACACCCGCCATAAGGGCCCTCAAGGATTCCCTGAAGAACCGCTTCCCGAGCCTGAAGCCCTATTTCGACGGCGGCAACATCGGTGAGACCAACAAGGGCCTGGTCGAGATACGCGACGAGGCCGGCCTGAACCTGAAGGACAAGGCCGCCCTGCGCAACCTGGTCAAGGATGAGAACGCCGACCGGATGAAACTATACGCCGAGGTCGCCAAGGCCCTGAACATCGACGCCGGCCAGCTCGAGCGCGTCCAGAAGATCTTCGCCGAGAGCTGGATCAGGAACGCTTCGCCCGGCTGGTGGGTCCAGAACGAAAGCGGGCAGTGGGTCAAGAAGAGCTGACGCCGCCCGCGAGCCGTTGACATCGCCGCGCTTCGGCGAAGCCGGGCCCCTTGGCACTCATTACTTGGGGAGGCTCACCATGTTTCGGCCGCGTCTGACGCGTATCGCGCCTATCGCCCTGGCGGTGTTCCTGGCCCTGCCGGGTTGCAAGGAGGCCGCGGACCCGCAGTCCGCCGCGAACTTCGACGCGGCGGGCTTCCGCCGCTCCAAACCGATCGCGCGCCGGGAGGCCTTCTTCGGCCTGCATTTCGACCTGCATCCTCAGGCCGCGGACACCGCGCTCGGCGCCGACATATCAGAGGACAATATCCGCGACCTGCTCGAGCGCGTCCGGCCCGATTACGTCCAGTACGACTGCAAAGGCCACGCTGGTTGGGCGGGCTATCCGACCCGCGTCGGCTGGGCCAGCCCGGGTATCGTCAAGGACAGCCTGGCCGTCTGGAGAAAGGCGACCCGCGACTTGGGCGTCGGGCTCTACATCCATTATTCCGGGGTCTGGGACTCCAAGGCCGTCGCCGAGCATCCCGATTGGGCCCGCGTCGGCCCGGACGGCAAACGCGACTCCAACGCCACCTCGGTCTTCGGACCATACGTGGACGAACTGCTCATCCCCCAGCTCAAGGAGGTGACAGAGAAGTACGGCTTGGACGGCGTCTGGGCGGACGGCGAGTGCTGGGCGGCCCAGCTCGATTACTCGCCCGCGGCCCTGGCGGCCTGGAGGCGGGCGACGGGCTACCGGGACGCTCCCCGGGACAGGTCCGACCCGCGCTGGCTCGAATGGAAGATGTTCCACCGCCGGGCCTTCGAGCGCTACCTCGAGCACTGGGTGGATTCGCTGCACGCCGCGAACCCCGCCCTGCAGCTCACCTCGAACTGGATGTACACCACGTTCGCGCCCAAGCCGGTCGAGGCCCGGCTCGATTTCCTCTCCGGAGATTATTCCCCGGGTCTTTCGGTGGACAGGGCCAGGGTCGAAGCCCGCTATCTGGCCTCGACGGGCATGCCCTGGGACCTCATGGCCTGGGGCTTCGACAAGGGCAAAGACCTGGGCTGGAGCATCAAGCCGTCAGAGCACCTGATGCAGGAGGCGGCCGTGGTCCTCATGCAGGGCGGCGGCTTCCAGGTCTATCATCAGCCGACCCGTTCCGGACGCGTCGTCGAGCCGATAATAGCACAGGAAGCCGCCGTCGCGGGCTTCTGCCGCGCCCGGCAGGCCGTCAGCCACAAGAGCGCGACCGTGCCCCAGGTCGCCCTGCTCCTTTCGAGCGAGAGCTTCTGGGACCGCTCCGAGGCCGTCTTCGCGCCCTGGGGCGACGTCTTCCTGGAGCTTGAAGGCGCGCTCCACGCGCTGCTCAACCTCCACTATTCGGTGGACATCATGGCCGAGCACCAGCTTCTGCCACGGCTGGACGAGTTCCCGCTGCTCGTCATCGCCGACGCCCACAGGCTGAGCGAAGAATTCCGCAAGCGCGTCGGGAGCTATGTCGAGCGCGGCGGCAGCCTGCTCCTGCTCGGCGAAAAATGCGCCCGGTTGTTCCAGCCGATGCTGGGGGTGGAGTTCGACGGCGGCCCGGCCGAAAAGCAGGCTGAGCTGGCCGCGCCGTCGGGCGTGGTAAACGCCAACGGAGCCTGGCAGAAGGTCAGGCCGGGGACCGCGGCGGTCAGGGCGCGCATACACAACACCCGTGACGTCGGCAAGGACGGCGAGCCGGCCGCGACCGTCAACGCCTTCGGCAAGGGAAAAGTGGCCGCCGTTTACGGGCCGGTCGCTTCCGTCTATTACCGCTCGCACCACCCTTGGCTGAGGGATTTCATCGGCGGCCTGGCGGCTGAGCTTTTACCGGACCCCGACGTCCGGGTCGAGGGGCCGCCCTGCCTGGACGTGGCCCTGAGAAGGACCCGCGACGGCCGGCTCAGCGTGCATCTTCTCAACACGGTCGGGATGCCCCTGCCGGACAGGTATGTGTTCACCGATTTCATCCCGCCGCTCGAAGGCGTCCGGCTTGTGGTCAAGACAGCGGCCCGCCCGAAGAGCGTCGCCTGGGTCCCGGAAGGCGGGCGGCTCGACTGGAAGTGGCGGACGGGCAGGCTCGAAGTAAAAGTGCCGAGACTCAAGGTCCACGGCGTGCTGGTCATCGATTGACCAAGGCCGCATGGAGGTGCGCATGTCCGGAATAAAAGGTGAAGTGAAGGTCCAGACGGGTTCCGCGGACTCAATTCGGCGGTGCGCCGTCCGTCTGTTCGCGGCCGTAATCCGCCCGGCGGCAGTCTTTTCCCTACTGGTGTTCCTGGCCCTGCCGGCCGCGGCTCCGGCTGCCTCCCCGGCCGGCGACGGCCTGAGGCCTGTCCGGGACGACGTCGGCTTCTGCTGGGACCGCTCGGCCATGACGCGGCTCGTGCGCTATCTCGAGAGCGTCGAGACCGAAAGATTCCCAGCCGAAGGCCTGGTCGCCGCCATATCGCCCCACGACGACTATCTCTACGCCGGCCGGCTGTATTTCCCGCTGTTCAGGTCCCTGCGCACGAAAGAAGCGGTGATATTCGGCGTCACCCACGGCACGGTCCGGAGCGAGATACAGGGGCTGGACAGCATCCTCATCCTGGACGATTTCAAGCTCTGGCCCGGCGTCTTGGGACCGGTCGGCGTGTCGGGCTTGCGGGAATACATCAAAGAGCGCCTGCCGCGGGGCGACTTCATAGTCAGCGACAGGGCCCATGAGCTCGAGCATTCCATCGAAGCCCTCGTCCCCTTCCTCCAGTACTTCAACCCGGAAGTCAGGATCACGCCCATCATGGTCGCTCCGATGCCTTTGAGCAAAATGGAGGAGCTCTCGGACCGGCTGGCCGGGGTCATCGCCGCCTATATCAAGGAAAAGAAGCTCGCGCCGGGCAGGGACATCTTTTTCCTCGTCTCCTCCGACGGCAACCACTACGGCAAGGATTTCAGCAACCTGGCCTTCGGCGAGGGCGAGAGCGCCTGGGCCAAGGCCCTGGATTTCGACCGGGGCCTTATCCGCTCCTACCTCACGGGCGTCGTCAGCCGGGAAAAGGTCGCCGGCCTCACGGCCGAGCTCTGGGGCAAAACCTACCTCGATTACCGCAGCTCCTACTGGTGCGGCAAGTATTCCATTCCCTTCGGCCTGCTGGCCTCTGAAAAAACCATCAAGGCGGTGACGGGCAAGGGCCTCTCGGGCCGGCTGTTCCGCTTCTCCGACACCTGCAGCGAGGGCGTCCTGCCGCTCAAGAGGACGGGCATGGGCACGACCGCGCCCTTCTCCCTGCGGCACTGGGTGAGTTTCTGCTCTATCGGCTATTACCTGTATTGAGGGGCTGAGAGCGGCGGCCCGGAACCCTCGGCCCGGAAGGCACGTTTCCGCCGATTGAGTTCCGCCCTTCCCTTGATCCAGGCCTGACCCGGCCAGCTTTGCCGGGCGTTCAGGCGATTGGCCCGAGAACGTTCGCGAGGCTGGACCAATAACGGCCGGTCTGCGCCGGCACCCGTAGCATGCCAGGAGCAGCGGCCGGCCGCGGTCCGCTCGTGGGATGATCCCTTACGAAAGCAGGCGAAACTGACGGCGTCTTTCCTATCATGTTTATAGATTTCATAGGGGCCTCCGGCCGACCTTCCGACAGGGAGACTTCCCGTGGTCTGCGACCGGGCTTGGGCGCGTCAGACGGCGTTCGGCGGAGATGAAAAAAGGCGGGGCTCAATCCTTCCCGCCGCTCAGCCTGCGCAGGCGGAGAAGCAGCAGGAAAGCCGCGGCATACAGGGCGGCCGCGGCCGCCGTCACGGACATGAAGCCGGCCTCATAAAGCCGCGGCGAAAGCCAGGAGCCGAAAGCCCGACCGACAGAGACGGCCGCCGCATAGAAGGCCATCAGCGTGGCCCGCGCCCCGGGCAGGATCTCGCTCACGAGCGGCATCAGGCTTACGACCATGTACTCGAAGGCGAAATAGAAGAGCGCAAGTCCGGCCACGGCCGTGACCGCCGACCGGCCTCCGAGCGGCAGAAGCAGCGACACGACGGCGCAGGCGGCGAGGCCGAACCCGACGGCTCTGGACTTGCCGATTCGGTCGGTGGTGAGCGCCACCAGCCCTTCGCCGGCGAATTCGCAGACGCCGATCAGGGCCGAGGCCAGGCCCAGCGCCGCCAGCTTGAGCCCGAACGAATCCTCGAGCCACCGGCCGAAGGCGACGTTGACCAGTTCGTTCGCCGTGCCCGCAGAGAGGACCACGGTCAGGGCCGCCAAGGCCGCGGCCGAGCCGAAAACTTCCTTGTATTTTTCCAGATGGACGGAACCGGCGGCTCTTCCGGGCGGTCCGTCTTCGCCAAGTCCTTGGGACCTAACGTTCCTCATCACGAGGACGACGGAGGTCAGCCCCGCGAGGCCCAGGACGGCCAGGGCCGCGAAAGGCGCTCTCCAGCCGGCGCGCGCCATGAGGAGACCCACAGCCGGCACGCCCAGGATGAAGGCCAGCGCCCAGCTCAACTCGCTCACGGCGAGGGCGAAGGCCCGCCGCGAATAGGGGAAACGGTCGCCGAGATGGGCGAGCGCCGCCGGGTCGAAAAGGTAGCGGCCGACGGTCATCAGCACCAGGCCGGCCGTGAACTGAGGCAGACCCCGCCCCATGAAAGCGACGGCCGCTCCGAGGGTGAAGACTCCCGTCCCCAGGCCCATGCCCAGCCTGCGGCCGTGGCGGTCGGACAAGGGCGAAAGGAGCGGCCCCAGGGCGCCCGAAGCGGCCCTGACGGAAAGGGCCAGCGACATGGTCTTGAGGTCGACGCCGAGGCCCCTGGAGAAAGCGGGCAGGAAGGGATACATCATCCTGTAGCCGGAGTTGAGAACGGTCCGGAACAGGAAGATCAGGAGGAGGTCGCCGCGGGCCGGACGCTGTCCGTTCATAGGCCGCTAATTTACCCGAAAAACGGTCCGCGAAAAAGCCCGCGCGAAAATCGGTCAAGTCTCAGGACCGGGCCGGCCTCCGGTTCTCCCGGCAGAAGGCCATCATGGCATCGATGGCCCGCTTGGACGCGGCGGGGGAGCCGTCCTGGCGGATGAAGGCGTCGACGAATTCCAGAAGCTCCGGCGCGGCCGGCTTCCGTCCGAAACTGTGGAAGACGTTGACGATGGCGGCGTCGAGCCCGAACTCGAGGGCCCTGGCCAGGTAGGCGCGGCAGACGCCGACCTGGCGGCCGGGCAGGTCGCGGACGGCGTTGGTGATGCCGAGCGAAAGATGAACGCCTTTGAAAGCCGGGTCGCGTCTTATGCGGCGTATGGTCTCGAAAGTGCGGTAGGTGTAACCGGCCGCGTTCTCGCCCATCGGGACGTCGATGGCCAGCGGGAAGACCGTGGAATCGAAGAAGATATCGCCGGGCCGGAAGCCGTGGCGGCCGACCGCGGCCTCGAAGATGGAGCGGGCCAGGTCCAGGAGCTCGTCCACGCCGTAAACGCCCTCCCGGCCCGCTGACCTGTCGTCCACGAGCAGGCCGATGAGCCTGAAGGGCCGGCTGCCCCGGAGCGGCAGCAGCCTGTCCATGGTGTTGACCTTGACGGAATTGAGCATCGGAGGCGGAGGAGGCTCGCTCCGGCCTTCATACCAGGCTTCGAGGCCGGCTTCCAGCACCTCGGGCGAACCGCTGTCGACGCACACGGGCACGCCCCGTCCGTAGGCGCGGACCAGCCGGACATAATCCCTCATCATGCGCACGCGCAGCTCGAGGTCGTCCCGGCCGAACTCGTCGACGTTGACGTCGATGTAATCGGCGCCGCGGCGGGCCTGCAGGCTGATGAGGCCGGTGACATAGGCCAGCGCCCCGCTCGGCCGCTCGAACGCCTCATGGCCCCTGTCGAGCAGCTCCCTCATGGCCGCCCGGACCCTGGGGATGGTCGCGTGCAGGCTCTCGCCGATCTGGATGAAGCCCGCCCCGCCCGTGTGGTCCCGGCCCAGCAGGTAGTTGAGGACCGAGGCGCTCCCTTCGAGGCGGGCGTCGCGTGGCGGCAGGCTCCGTGCTTCGAGCGCCTTCAGACATTCGCCGCCTTCGGCCGCCGCGGCTTCGTAGATGAGCTCGCCGACGCAGCGCAGCGAAAGGTCGTTGCCGCAGCGGCCGGACGGGTCGGCGTCGCCGCAGGGCGCGTTGGGCAGGCCCTTGCCGCATTCGCCCATGGTGCAGTAGCCCATGTTCTCGGGAAGGAAGCAGTCGCCGCACTCGCGGCAGTCGAAAAGGAGGGTCTTGGCCCATTTCTCGCCGGCCAGGAACATGCGGTAGAGCGTGCCTCTCGACTCCCTGAGCGACCTCGATCTTCGCGCGGCAGCGGCGAGAAGCGGGCAGAGCCGGCGGCCGCGCGCGAGGAAGTTCCGGTGGAGGAAGTCGAAGAAACGCTTGCGGCCGGGCTTGCGCGGTCTTGACGCCGGCGCGCGGCGGCCTTCGGCATCATAGAGATAGAAGGGACGGCCGCCGTCGGCCAGGGACCGCGGCGGGTAATCGACCTTGGACCGCAGGTCACGCCAGTTCGCGCCGATCTCCGCGGCGCGGACCGCGATCGCGACAAGCTGGCTGAAGCCGGTCAAGCCGCCGAGGTCGACGCCGCGGGCGCCGAGGTCGCGGTACATGGCGGTCTGGACGGCTGCGCGTTCCAGGGCGGCCGAGGGGGCCTCGCGGGTTATTTCGCGGAAGAGCTCCGCCGAGACGAACGAGCCGGGCATCTTGCCCTCGGCCATGAGCCGAGCGGCCGGCGTGCGGCCCTGGAGCAGGAAGACGTTCCCGAGCACCGGCACCCGCAGCCCTTCTTCGCCGAGCCAGCGGAAGAAGTCCTCGCTCTTGCGCGAATCCCAGCCCATCTGGGTGATGAAGGCCTCGGCGCCGGCCCGGAACTTCTTTTTCATTTTGAAGAGCTGCTGGAGGAGCGAGGCTTCCGTGTACTTGAACGGCGACACGGCCGCGAGCGGGAAGAATTGATGGACGTCGTCGAAGGAAGCCCGTCTGGCGCGGCGGAATGCGTCCAGGTTGACTTCCTGGACGAGCTCCAACAGGCCGATGGAATCGACGTCGAAAACACCCGAGCCTGAAGCCGGCTTGTCGCCGGTCAAGGCCAGGACCGACTCCAGGCCCATCTTCTCGAAACCGAGCAGGGCGGCCTTGATGGCTTCAACGCCTGCGTCCTTGGCGGTGAGGTGAGGGACGACGTCCAGGCCGGACCACAGGCCTTTTTTGTCGATGATGGAGAAGACGTCGGCCGGGTCCATGGCGGCGACGCCGCGGGGGTTCTGAGGCAAGGTGACGCCGGCGAAGAGGAAGCCGGCCGGCAGGCCGGACGATCCTGCGACGCTGTCTTCGAGGAAGCGCTCGATGTTGGCCGGATCGAAGCCGCCTTCCGGAAGAAGTTCGGCCAGGATGAGGAAGGGCCGCTCCGCGCCTTCGCTTTCGAGAAGGCCGCGCAGTCTGTTCCGTGCGTTCATCTTGCCGCTCGCGTTTCGTCCCTGTGGACCGGACTTCGGTCAAATATACAAAAAAGCCCCTGTCGCGGCAAGCCGGCCCGCGCTTCGGAAGACAACACGGGCGCATTATGAAGAAGATGATTCTTATGTTAACGCAAAGTGAAAACGTCTGGCTTCAGACGGGATAACGGGGGACTCACAAGATAACGGGTAACAGGTGCTTCAGGTGCCTGTCCCCCGTTTGAAGCTCAGGGTCAGGCCTGCCAAGCTTCCTTCCGCGAAGACGGTCTCCATGAAGGGCAGGCTTTCCACGTATTGGAGGAAGGCGCCGGTACCGAAGCCGCGCCGGCCGCGCGAGACGTTGTGGGCGGCGAAACAGCCTCCGACCTCGAGCTTGGGCAGGACAGCGGCGAAGTAGTTCTTATACCAGTCCTTGTCGGCGTCGCAGAAGACGAAATCGAAGGGGCCGGCCAGCTCGGGCACGAGCTCGTGGGCGTCGGCCAGACGGGCGTCTATGAGATGGTCGAGGCCGGCGGCCTTGAAGTTGGCGACGGCTTCGCGGTAACGACCCTCGTCGATCTCGACCGTGATCAACCGGCCGCCCGTCCTGCTCAGGGCCCAGGCGATCTAGATGCCCGAGTGGCCGGTCGAGGTGCCGATCTCGAGAGCCCGCTTGTAGCCGTGCTTGACGACGGTCTCGTAGAGGATGCGGCCGTCGCTTTCCGGAACGTTCATGTCGCGCCAGGTGCCGCGCCGGCTTTCAAGGAAGGACCGGACCTTGGCGTCAAGGTCGGAGACGCTTTGGGCTCTTTCCCCGGCTTGGACCGTAGCTCCTGGTAAAACGAGCGCGACCGCCGCCAGAGTGATAAAGAAAAGACAAGTCCTTTTCATGTCAGCCTTCTTTTGTTAGGCGTGCTTTCACGGCTCGCTATGCCGACTCCGGTCGCGGCCTGACCGCTGGGGAAGGATACGTCCACCGCTCGTCCCATGTTAGTTTGGACGTCGGGGACGGTTCTGTCTTCCAGAAGCGGGACGAAAAATCCCGCGGCCGTCAAGATCCCAGGCGGGCGGCCCGACTTGGCGGTCCGAGCCGACGGCCCCGGCGAGATCGAGAACGCGTGTGACCTTTCGCTTCTTTTAAGATGAAAACGAAAGCGGCTTCTTTTATCAGCGGCGGCGGGAGCGCCGGCGAGAATCCCGTCTCTGCGCGCTGTATAATCGAGCGTCAACGCGGGGACGGCGTCGCGAACGGAAAAGAAGCTCTTGAAACTCCCCGCCTAAATGGTCATAATTGCTGTTAAGGCCGAACATCTGGAGCAGTTCGGCCCAGTCGGGAGTGGATATGCTCAGGAGCTATGAGATCCGGAACCAGAAGATCGTCGAGACCGGCGATCCCGGCGCGCCCATCCTGCTCTATATCAGCCCGGACGAGGGCGAGAAAAAGCACCTTGTGGAAACCTACCTTATCGACGAGCACACCCTCCAGTCCGCCCTGGACCCCGACGAACAGGCGCGTCTCGAATGGGAGCCGAACCACATCGCGGTCATCTACAAGCGGCCGAAGAACTACTCGGCCGCGGACGAGCTTCTCTTCAAGGCCGCGACGGCAGGCGTCTTCGTTTTCTCCGACCGCATCATCATCGTGCTCAACGAGGACACGAACCTTTTCGAGGGCAAACAGCTGGCGCGGGTCTCGACCATCATGGAGCTCCTCCTCAAGCTTTTCTTCCGCGCCATCTACCATTTCATGGAGCACCTGCGCATCATCAACTCCATCGCCGACGAGATCGAGCACAAGATCAACAAGGCCATGGAGAACCGCTACCTCATCAACCTGTTCGCCCTCCAGAAGAGCCTGGTCTACTACCAGAACGCCATCAACTCCAACGGTGTCCTGCTCGAGAAGATCAAGCACAGCGCCGCCAAGTTCAACTTCAACCAGGAAGAGCTGGAGCTGCTCGACGACCTGCTCATCGAGAACAACCAGTGCTACAGGCAGGCCGAGGTCTACTCCAACATCCTGGCCAGCCTGATGGATGCCCGGGCCTCCATCGTCAGCAACAACCTGAACGTCCTGATGAAGACGCTCAACATCATCACCATCACCATCATGATGCCGACGTTGGTCGTCTCCATTTTCTCGATGAACGTGCCCCTGCCTTTCGGGCTGAACGCGCTGCGGCACTCATTCTGGCTCATCCTGTGCCTGTCGGCGCTGTCGATGGTCGGCTTCCTGTTTTTCTGGAAGCGCCGGAAGTGGTAGCTTAGCCCTCAGGCCTTCTTGTCCGATGCCCCGGGCTTGGTCAGCGGCCGGCCGGCCTCGCACAGGGGACAGGCCTCCGGCTCGAAGGCCGCGACCTTGAGGGAAAGCAGGCTGCCCACCGGCCTGCCCTCGATGAGGACGCCTCCGCCGCTGCGGTCGACCAGGACGTAGATACCGCGGAGTTCGATCCCTTTCTCTTTCAGGCAGGCGATGACCTCCTGGATCGAGCCGCCGGTCGTCAGTATGTCCTCCACGATGACGGCCCGGGCGCCTTCCAAACCGGCGAAGCCGGGCCTGAAGGCCATCTTCTCGTCGACCCGCTGGGTGAAGGCGAACTTCTTATGCAGCTTCAGGGCGGTCAGGAAGCCTATGGCGATGGCGCCGTAAGCCGGCGAAACGACGTAGTCGAACTCCCCGGCCTCGCGCTGTATCTTGTCGGCCAGCAGGTCGATGGCCTGTTCCAGGGCGGCCGGGTTCTCGATGAGCCTTATCTTCTCGAAATACCATTCGGAATGCTTGCCTGAGGTCAGCTTGAAATGTCCCTGGAGCAGGGCGTCGCAGGCCTTGAAAAGCTCGAGCACGCGCTCGTCGCGCTTCTCGCTCTCGTGACGGCTCATGGGTCTCTCCTTGGCCGGGATTTATCGGTCAGGCGCCTATTATAAAGGGAGGGCGGCCTGAATAAAAGGTTAGAGAACGCGGCGCGGGCTTGCTTCGCGCGGCCCGCTGTGCTAAACGGGAGCCGGAGGCCGCGAGCGATGACCGCCGAATTCAACGACAACCAGGGCTGTTTCATCTGCGGAAAGAACAATCCCTTCGGGTTGAAGGTCGGGTTCGAGCTCGACTGTGAAAAAGGCACGGCCGCGACGGAGGTCCGCTTCCCGGAGCATCTCCAGGGCTGGGATAGGGTGGTCCACGGCGGTCTTGTGGCCGCCATCCTGGACGAGACAATGATCTACGCCGCGGGCGCGGCCGGTTTCAGGTGCGTGACCGGCGAGCTGACGGTGCGCTACCTGAAGCCCGTCCCGACCGGCGCCCCGGTCAAGGCCAAGGGCCGATTCACGGGCAGGAAGGGCAGGGTGGTCACGGCTGAAGCCGAGCTTTTCGATGAGAGGGGCGAAGTCCTCGCCCGCGCCTCGGGCAAGCTCGTGAGGATAGCTCAGGAAGCTCAGGTCCGCTGAGCCTGCACGCGCGGTTCGGGCTCAAAAGAAAAGGAACCGGGCCGCCACGAAGACCAGGAAGAGGCCGTAGAGCAGCTTGACCGTCGCCGAAGGCAGCCCGATATTCATCCGGGCCCCGAAGACCGTTCCCAGGAAAAGGCCGAGCGCGAGCCACAGCGCAGCGCGGATGTCGAGAGTGCCGGCCTGGTAATAATAGAGGACGCCGGGCAGCCCGATGGGCAGCAGGATGGCGCCGAGCGACGTGGCGATGGCCCGTTTCGGGGGATAGTGAAGGACGAGAGTGAGCAACGGCACGATGATGTTGCCGCCGCCTATCCCGAACATGCCGGCCATGACGCCGGCCGCGAAGCCGATGGCGACGAGCGCCGGGACGGGCGGCCGAGGGGCGGCGTCCGGCTCCGGGTCGGGCAGGGGTTTGCGGCCGAGCCGGGCTTGGATAATCCGGTCCGGCCTGATGAACGTCCAGCTCACGTAGAGACAGAAGAGCGCGTAGAGCTTCTTCATGAAGGGGGCCGGCAGAGCGTGGGCCAGCCAGGCGCCGACCGCGACGGAAGCGAGCAGGCCGCAGGCGATGAACACGGAGGCGCGGATATCGATTATCTTCGCCTTGTAGTAGGCGACGACTCCGAGGATGCCGACGGGCAGGAGGATGGCGGCGAGCGAGGTGCCGGTCGCCTTGACGAGCGGGAAGCCGGCGAAGAGCACGAGCGCGGGCACCATGACGATTCCGCCGCCGATGCCGAAGAGGCCGGCCAGGACGCCCGCGGCGACTCCTACGAGCGCGAGCAGGAAACCGTTCATGCGGGTGATTATAGCAGAAAAGGGAACAAGGGGCAGGTACCT
This sequence comes from uncultured Eubacteriales bacterium, assembly GCA_964458655.1. Lineage (GTDB taxonomy): Bacteria > Acidobacteriota > Aminicenantia > Aminicenantales > Saccharicenantaceae > CAYWJT01. The sequence goes on from CAYWJT010000027.1 coordinate 29,129, forward strand.
GACTCCGTCAGTTACCAGTCCCCCGTCCCCGTCCCCCTTCCCCCGCTCAGGTACCTCTGTCCCTGGCGGGCGGAGGTGTGGTAAATTATCACGAAAGAGTGAGCAGAGTTTGAGGAGAACGGACAGGATGAAAAGAGCGGTTCTCGCTTCGGCATTTCTGATTCTCGCGTTCGGATTTTTCGGCTGCGGCCGCCACAAGACCCCGGCGGCAAGAACCCCGGCCCGCGACTATCCCATCAAGCCGGTGCCCTTCACCAGCGTGCGTTTCACCGACGGCTTCTGGGCGCCGCGCCTCGAGACCAACAGGACGCGGTCCATCCCCTACGCCTTCGAGATGAACGAGAGCACCGGCCGAGTCGACAATTTCAGGAAGGCCGCCCGGTTGATGGACGGCCCGCACAAAGGCAAAAGATACAACGACTCCGACATCTTCAAGGCCATGGAAGCGGCCGCCTACACGCTTCTCCTCAAGCCCGACCCGGAACTCGAGAAGAAGCTCGACGAGCTTATCGCGGTCATCGCCAAGGCCCAGGAGCCGGACGGCTACCTCTACACGGCCCGGACCATCGACCCCCTGCACCCGGCGCCCGGGGCCGGCGGCGAACGCTGGTCGAACCTGCGCGTAAGCCACGAGCTCTACAACGTCGGCCACATGTACGAGGCGGCGGTCGCCCATTACCAGGCCACCGGCAAAAGGACTTTCCTCGACATCGCCCTCAAGAACGCCGGCCTGCTGCTGCGCACCTTCGGGCCGGGGCTCAAACGCGGCTTCCCCGGCCACCAGGAGGTCGAGATCGGCCTGGCCAAGCTCTACCGCGTGACCGGCGACAGGGCCTACCTCGACCTGGCCAAGTTCTTCCTCGACGAGAGGGGTCACTACCACCAGGGCGAGCATTACGCCGAGAGCGACCCGTTCTCCGTCTACAACTCCGAGGAGTACCTCCAGAACCACAAGCCGGTCCTGGAGCAGACCGAGGCCGTCGGCCACGCCGTGCGCGCCATGTACATGTATTCGGGCATGGCCGACGTCGCGGCCCTCACCGGTTCCCCTGAGTACGTGGCGGCCATCGACCGGCTCTGGACCGACGTCGTCGGCAGGAAGATGTACCTGACCGGCGGGGTCGGCGCCCGCCACACCTCGGAGTCTTTCGGCGAAGCCTACGAGCTGCCCAACGCCCAGGCCTACACCGAGACCTGCGCCTCCATCGGCAACGCCTTCTGGCAGCACCGCCTGTTCCTCCTCCACGGCGATGCCAGGTACATGGATGTTTTCGAGCGCGTCCTCTACAACGGCCTGCTGTCCGGCGTTTCCCTGAGGGGCGACAGGTTCTTCTACCAGAACCCGCTCGAGTCGGCCGGCGATTACGAGCGCAGCCCCTGGTTCGAAGTGGCCTGCTGCCCGCCGAACATCACCCGCTTCCTGCCATCGCTGCCCGGCTACGTCTACGCGCTCAAGGACGACACCGTGTTCGTCAACCTGTTCGTCGCGAGCGAGGCCGGCTTCACCGTCAAGGGCACGGAGGTCGCTTTCAGGCAGGAAACCCGCTACCCCTGGGAGGGCGTGATAAATATCATGCCCGCCCCCGCCAGGCCGCTCGTATTCAACATCGCGGTCAGGGTCCCGGGCTGGGCCCGCGGCGAGGCCGCGCCCGAGGGGCTTTACCGTTTCATCGACGCCGTCGACGCCAAGCCCGTGCTCAAAGTAAACGGCGTGGAGCAGCCGCTCGAGCTCGAGGACGGCTACGTCAACCTGAGGCGGGAATGGAGGAGCGGCGACGCCATAGAGCTCGTCCTGCCGATGCCGGTGCGTCTGGTCGCGGCCCGCGACGAGGTCGCCGCCGACCGCGGCCGGGTCGCCATACAACGCGGCCCGCTCGTCTACTGCGCCGAGGCCGTCGACAACGGCGGCCGGGCCTTGGACATCATCGTCCCCGACGGCGCCGCTCTCGAAGCCGGTCTCGAGCCCGAGCTTCTTAACGGGGTCGTGGCCGTCCACGGCAGGGTCAGGGTCCTGGACCGCGGTCTTCGCGGCGGCCCGGTCGAAAAGGAGCACGCGCTCACGGCCGTCCCTTATTACGCCTGGGCCAACCGCGGCCGGAACGAGATGACCGTGTGGTTCGCCCGGACGGCGGCGGACGTCAAGCAGCCCGAACTCGTTAATAGGGATGTCCACTGAGGTCCGACCCGGCCTCACGCGCGCAAGGAGGTCGTCATGATCGAGAAACGTTTCCGGAAGCTCGCGGCGGCCGTGTTCATGCTGGCGGCGGCCGTCCTCGCGTCGCGCGCTTTCTCGACCGGAACGGCGTCGGCCAGGCAAAGCGGCCTCGTCCTAGATAACGGGCTCATCCGGGCCGAATTCGACGACTCGGGGCTCGTCAAGCTATCGGCGCTCCAGTCGGGACTCAGCCTGGACTTCTCGGGCGACCGGGCCTCGGTCATCGTCAACGACCGAAAACTCGACGTCTCGAGCCTCGGCCCGGCCGAAGTGGAGATAACCCCCTCCCGGCTCGTCTACAGCTACGTCAAGGACCCGTTCACCGTCGACATTTCCTACGAGCTCCGGCCGAACTGGCATTTCCTGGCGAAGCAGGTCATCGTGACCTCGGCCTCCTCGGCGCCTTTCAAGCTCGGCGAGGTCATGCTGTGGGAGACCACGCTGGGCCGGCCCGTGGCCGGCGAACTGCCCCTGGGGAGCGGCAGGTTCGGCGTCATCTGGCGCTTCTCCGGCGGCGACGACGCGGCCGCCGCCGGGCCTGCCTGGAGCCTTTTCGCCCTGCTCCAGAACCCTTTCATGAGCGGCGGGCGAAGCGGAGACAGGGTCACCGTCTCTTACACGCCCGATATGGAGTGGCGGCCCGACTACGGGCCTTTCTCGTCCGACCGCCTCTGCCTCGGTCCCGTTAGTCTCGAAGGCCTTAAGTTCCCGGCTCTGGCCGTGCCCGAGTGGAAGCTCGTCGCGGATTACGAGAAGCTCCTGGCCGAGACGCAGGTCATATTCCAGAGCGAGGTCGAAGCGGTCTCGGAATGCGTCCGGGCCTTCCTCCTCCACGTCCCGCAGAAGAGCCTCCGTGTCCACATCCCTTGGTGCGAGAACGATTACCAAATAGACGTCGGGACGCCGGAAGGGGTCGAGGAATACAAGAGGATCATCGACCGGGCCGCCGAGCTCGGCTCGCAGTACGTCCTGTTCACGCCGGCCAACAGCCTGCTCTCGAAGCTAGAGGACAACGCCGACGCCTGGGGCTGGGAGAACGTCCTCTGGTTCGGCCTTGGTCAGAAGCTGCGGCGGGACGAATGGGACCCGCGGCGCGACGAGGTGCCGGGCCTGCTCCGTCCGCTCATCGACCACGCCGCTTCCCGGGGAGTCAGGCTCCTGGCCTACGCGTATCCGTCTCTCCCGTTCACGCATGATCCGGAATGGACGGCCTGGGCGGCCGGCAAGACGGGCGGCTATTCCGGCGCCGACACCGGCCTGCGCAGCTTCCAGGACTGGTGGGTCGAGACCTGCCTGGCCTTCATGCGCAAGACCGGCGCGGCCGGCTTTTCCTTCGACCACTGGTGGATAAATTACGACCGGGCCTCGAGCAAGTACGCCCAGTGGGCCGGCGCGCGCCGCGTTCTCGAGAGCCTCAGGCGGGAGGCGTTCGACATCGTCATCGACGGCCGCCAGCAGTACCAGAATTACGGGCCGTGGACCTGGCTGGCCGGGTCCTACCCGCACCCCGTCCTGACCGACGAACAGCCGGAAAGCTTCCAAGCCTTCCCCGACCTCCACACCGACCGGGTCTCGGCCGACCGCCAGCGGTTCGCGGCCTGGACCTACCGGGTGGAGCGCTTCGCGCCGGTGGAGATCGTCCCCGGGTTCATAACGCACCAGTCGGAGCGGGTCGATGAGAAGGGCGTCATGAGGCGCGACCGATTCCGGCCGCGCGACTGGGACTTGCTCGGCTGGAAATATTCGCTGCTGTCATCCGTCGCCACGGCGCCCTTCAACCACGTCATCAACTTCATCCCGGCCCGGGACCTCGAGGAGTTCGCGGCCCTGTCCGACGAGGACAAGGCCTGGTTCAGGAAGTGGCTGGATTGGACGGACGAGAACGCGCGTTACCTGCGACGGCTGAAACCGATCATCGGGCCGCCCATGCTGGGCAGGGTGGACGGGACCGCGGCCGTCGCCGGCGACAGCGGCTACATCTTCCTTTTCAACCCCAACCCGGACGCGAAAGCCGCCCGCCTCAACCTGGACAACACTATCGGGCTTGCCGTGCCCGAGAGCGGCCCGTTCGTCGCCCGCGAGCTCTACCCGGAGGAAGGCATGGTCCTGGCTTCCGAGCAGGGCTTCTGGGCCTACGGGTCGGAATTCGCCATGACGCTGCCCGGCCGTGAAGCGGCGGTCCTTGAGGTCTTTCCCGCGCCGAAAGAAGTGGAGGTGCCCGTTCTTTTTAACGCCCTCGGCGACGTCAGGCTCTCGTCAGGCAGGGTTTACCTGACAGGCGTCAGGGGAGAGCCGGGCACCGAGCGCGAGCTCTGCGTCCTTCTGCCGGCCAAGAGCAGGTCGTCGGCCCTGTTCGTCAACGGCGTGCCCCATCCCTTCAAGCGCGAAGGCGACCTGCTGAAAGCCACGGTCCGCTTCGCCGGCAGGGCCTTCGGCCGCTCCCAGGCGGT
>CAYWJT010000028.1:0-32981 GCA_964458655.1 uncultured Eubacteriales bacterium
TCCCGGCCATCTCGATGGCCGGCGGCACCACCGAGAGCGCCATGGTCATCATCTCCGTCCTGAGGCAGAGCGACTGCGCGTGCGCCGCAGCCAGGACCATCCCCATCGACCTGCGCGAGCTCGTCGTCAAGGGCAACCAGGAGCTGAACATCCCCATCGAGCCCAACGACGTGGTCAACGTGCCCATCGACAAGGAGATCCGGGTGTTCGTCATGGGCCGGGTCAACAAGCCCGGCGCGGTCAGGTTCAAGCTGTCGGAGAACGCGTCGCTGCTCCAGGCCATCGCCGATGCCGGCGGGTTCGCCGAGGGCGCGAGGCGGGGCGCGGTCGTCATCACGCGCAAGGACAAATCGGGCAAGGAACGCAAGATACGCGTCAACATAAAGGACATCCTGAGCGGCAAGAAGAAGGACATCGCCCTCGAGGAAGGGGACGTCATCTTCGTGCCGGAGTCGTTCTGGTAAGGGGGAGGGACGCGGGCGCGCGGACTTGGATGCAGATGCGGGTGCGACGAGCGGGATGTGCGACGTAAGTCACTAAGGCACACCGCGCCGCGTCGGCGGGCCGTGGGCGAGAAACGTGAGCGGGAAGTCGGGGGAAGGCGGTCGGTTCGGACGAGCGATATGAGATGAAGAAGAGGTAGCAGATGAGGAACGGCAACGAGATACAGGTCGCCGACTACGAAGTGGCCCAGGCGCCGGAGATCGACCTCCGCGAGTACTGGGAGAAGCTCAAGCGGCGTAAGGGCACGGTCCTTTCGGTGACGGCCGCCGTGCTGGCGCTCACCGCCTTCTGGACCTTCATCCAGAAGCCGGTCTACACAGCGAAAAGCACGGTGCTCATCGAGAAAGAGCCCAACATCCTGAGCTTCGAGCAGGTCTTCCAGGTGGAGACCATGCGCGACGACTTCTTCCAGACGCAGTACCGCCTGCTCCAGAGCCGCAGCCTGGCCGAAGCGGTCGTGGATAAGCTCAGGCTCTGGGAGAGCGAGGAGTTCAGCGGCAAGCCCGAGGCGCGCAAGAAGCCCGTGGACCCCCAGGACCACGTCTTCAGGGAAAGCTTGATAGACGGGTTCCTCGACCGGCTGCAGGTGAGGCCGGTGCGGATGACGCGGCTGGTGGAGCTGAATTTCGACGCCCACGACCCGCGGCTGGCCGCCGACTGCGCCAACGCTCTGGTCGAGGCCTTCGTGGACCTCAACGTCAACATGAAATACGCCGCGACCGAGCAGGCCTCGCAGTTCCTGAGCGAGCAGATAGACGGCCTGCAGAAGGACATCGCGGCCAAGAGCAAGGAGCTGCAGCGGCTCGAGTCCGAGGCCAACATCATCGCGTTGAGCGACAAGGAGACGACCGTCATCGACCGGCTGGGCGAGCTCAACAAGGCCCTGACGGCGGCCCAGATCGAGCGGGTGCAGAAGGAGGCCGCCTGGAACGGCATCAAGAACGCCAGCGCCGATTACATCCCCGAGGCGGTCAACAACCCGCTCATCCAGAGGCTGCGCGAGGACTATGTCAAGCTCAAGCGGGAATACGAGAAGATGCAGGAGCGCTTCCAGCCGGACTATCCGGAGCTGCAGAGGCTGAAGGTCGAGCTCGAGGCGGCCAGGAGGTCGCTCGAGGACGAGACGCAGAACCTGGCCAAGAGCGCCTATTCGGAGTACCAGACGGCCCTGACGAAGGAGAAGTCGCTCGAGGCGGCCTTCGAGGAGCAGAAGCAGGAGGCCTTCAAGATGAACTCGAGCGCCGTGCTCTACAACGGCCTCAAGATCGAGCTCCAGAACAAGCAGAACCTGCTCGACTCGCTGCTCAGGCGGGAGAGCGAGACCGGGGTCGAGGCGCGGCTGAGGGGGCTGCGGACGTCGAACATCAGGGTGGTGGACAGGGCGCGCGTGCCGGTCAGCCCGTCGAAGCCGAGGAAGGCCAGGAATTTGGCGGTGGCGCTGATGCTGGGGCTGATGGGCGGCGTCGGGCTGGCCTTCCTGTTCGAGGCGCTCGACACGTCGGTCAAGAACGCGGAGGACGTGGAGCGCGTGACGGGACTGCCGACGCTTGGGGTCGTGCCGAAGTTTTCGCTCGAGAGCATGCGGCGGGGGTATTACCTGCCGGGAAGGAGCGGGGAGGAGAAGGCCGCCGGCGAGCTCGAAAGCGCGAGGAGGGGAGGCGCGCTGGAGGAGGACGATAGGGGTGGAGCGATTGGAGCGGGCGAAGAAAGCGATGTGGGCGATAAAGGCGGCACGGGCGCGAGGGGCGCAAGGTGTGCTGCCGAGGACCGGGTGATCGAAGACGAAAGCGACGCGGTAAACGGCGTAGGGTTCGGCCGCGGGCCGGCTGGCGAGTTCGTCGTGGATTTGTCGGCCGGGGATGATTCGGCACCAGGTACCGCCGGTACCAGGTACCGGATGGAGAGGGAAGGCCTGCTCGGCAGCGTGGAAGCCTATGCCGGGGGCAGAGGAGGAAGGCGGGCGGCCGGAGCGTCGGCGTCCGGCAAGCGCGGACGGAAGCGGGCCGGCGGCAAAGGAGCGGCCGAGGAGGGCCTCGAGGCCCGGTCCATCGAGCTCGTGCCTTTCTATTTCCCGGCGTCGCGGCTCGCGGAAAAATACCGCTCGATACGGACCGCGCTGCTTCTGTCGTCGGCGGACAACCCTCTGCGGACCATCGCGGTGACGAGCGCCATGCCCAAGGAAGGCAAGACGGCCACGGTCGCCAACCTGTCCGTGACGCTGGCCCAGTCGGGCAAGACCGTCGTGCTCGTGGACGCGGACCTGAGGCGGCCGCGGCTGCATCGCATCTTCAAGGTCAAGAACACCTACGGGCTGACCACCTACCTGACGGATTCGGTCGAGCTGCGCAAGGTCATCAAGCCGACCGAGGTCCCGGACCTTTACGTCATCAACGCCGGGCCGCTGCCGCCGAACCCGGCCGAGCTGCTCGGCTCGGAGAAGATGGAGAAGTTCATCAACATGCTCAAGGCCGAGTGCGACTACCTGCTGTTCGACCTGCCGCCGATGCTCGACATATCGGACGCGCTCGTTCTCGGGGCCAAGGTGGACGGCGTGATCATGGTCGTCCGCGGGGACAGCACCACGCGCGAGGCGCTCAAGACGGCCCGGGAAAGGCTCGAGATGCTCAAGATACGGACGGTCGGGGTCGTCATCAACGACGTCAGGGCCCCGGCCGGCGGCTACTACTACAAGGACTATTACTCGCATTATTACAGGCACCATGGGTGAGGGAAAGCCTGATTTCCCGTTAGGACGATGATCGACCTGCACACGCACATCCTGTGGGACTGGGACGACGGCCCGGACGACCGGGCGCAGTCGCTTCAGATGGCCCGCATCGCCCAGAAGGACGGGATTCGCGCCATTGCCGCCACGCCCCACCTTTTCCGGCTGACCAGGCACGGCAACGACCTCAAGCTGCTGCGCGAGCGCATGCTCGAGTTCAAGCACGAGGTGAACCGGCTCGACATCGAGGTCCACTGGGGCGCGGAGGTGTACGTCCATCCCGAGATCGTGCGGACGGTCGAGAAATACCGGTTCACCATCGACCAGACGAGCTACGTGTTCATCGAGTTCCCCGCGGAGCTCGTGCCGGCCGGCGCGGAGAACATGATCGCCGGGCTGATGAACAAGGGCTTCGTGCCCATCATCAGCCATCCGGAGCGGAACGCGGGCTTTCAGGAACAGCCGTATCTTCTGTACCATCTGGTCGAGGCGGGCTGCGCGGCCCAGGTGACGGCGGGGAGCATCACCGGCGAGTTCGGCCGCGAGGTGAGGAACACGGCCCGGCTGTTCCTCGAGCACAACCTGGTCCATTTCATCGCTTCGGACGCGCATGGAGTGCTGAGCCGGCGGCCGGTGCTCAGCGAGGCGGTCGAGGCGGCCGCGAAGATAGTGGGAGAGGACAAGGCCCGGGCCATGGTGGACGAGGTGCCGCGGGCCGTCCTGATGAACCAGGCGCTCCCGGATTACGGCGAGCCGCGGAACCCGACGCACAGGAAGACCTGGACGCGGCGCCTGTTCGGTCGGACGGGCTTCGACTCCGGCTCGGATTGAATTGACGTTAATTGTTAAACGACTAAAAAAATGTTGACACTCCCGCTTTTTGGAATTATCTTATCTAGGAATGGAGGCGGGGGAGGCGGTTTGGAGCTTTCAGCGTAAAGGAGCTCTGAAATGACCAAAGCAACCCTGTTCAGGTCGAAGCTGGTCGCGTGCGGCGTCCTGGCGGCTTTCATGCTGCTCGTGGCGCCGGTGAGCGAGTTCGCTTTCGCGGGGAGCCACTCCCAGGCGGCCGGGGCTCAAAAGCTGCGGCCCGGGCCGGGCGGCAAGCTCAAGGGACGCGTATTCACGGACCGTCAACAGCCCGTGAGCGGCGCCGTGGTCAAGCTCAGGAACCTGAACACGCAAAAAGAGCTGATGAGCCCGCCGAGCGACGCCAAAGGGAATTTTCTCATCATCGACATAGATGAGGGCTGGTACGCCGTCGGAGTTTCCACGCCGGCCGGGGACTTCAACCTTACCTACGGCGTTTACATCAAGTCGGCCACGACCGCCAAGCTCTCGATGGTCCTCATGCCCGGAGGCGCGATCGAAGGCCGGGGCATGGGCGCGGAGAAGGGCTTCTTCAAGACGCCGGGCGGGATAGCCGTCATCGTTCTCGCGGCCGCGGGCGCCGGCTTCGCTGTCTACGCCCTGACCAAGGGCGAAGAGGAAGCCTCGCCCATCAGGTAGCCGAGCCGCGAGCGGAAAAACCTGTTGACATCGGGGTAAAAGAGAGTTAATAATTGTGTAAGCCTTTGGACGGGGGAGGTAAGAATGCGCGCGAGAAAGTTCTTTAGGTCCAGGGTTTTCGCGGTCGTCGCGCTGGCGGCTTTCGCCCTGCTCGTCTCGCCGGTGCGGGAAGTGGCGCTGGCGCAGGCCGCAGGCGGGTCGCTCGTCGGCTTCATCTACGACAGGGACATGAAGACGCCGGTCGCCAACGCGGTCGTCAAGCTCAGGAGCCTGCAGGACCAGAAGGAATACACGAGCACGCCGTCGGACCCGAGCGGAATGTATAAGGTGGCGGAGCTGCCGCCGGGCCGGTATATCGTGGGCGTTTCGGCGAAGACGGGCGACTACAACTTCAACTACTACCTGAACATCAAGGGCAGCGAGCTGGCCAAGCTTTCGGTGGCGCTGGTGCCCGGCGCTCAGGAAGGGCAGGCCCAGGGCGGCGGCAAGCCCAAGAGCTTCTTCACGTCGCCGGCGGGGATAATGCTCATGTTGACGGCCGCCGGGATCGTCCTTTACGCCGTTTTCGGGCCGGAGGAGGAGGCGTCGCCCATCCGGTAAACGCGCGGCTTCTGGAGCCGATCATACAGGGGCGGATTCTTCCGCCCCTTTTTTATTTTCGGTGCCTGGTACCGTCGGTGCCAGGTAAGGGAAACGGGGGACAGGGAGATTCTAGTTTCCCAGTTTCCGTCCGCTTCCACCCGCCCTGCTTCAGGTATAATAAAAACCGGTACCTGGTGCCGGGCTGGGGCCCGGGCCCGTGCCGGAGCATCAAATGAAGAAAGTCCTGGTCGGGATGAGCGGGGGCGTGGACTCGTCCGTCGCGGCCCTGCTCCTCAAGCTCGAGGGCCATGAGGTCGCGGGCGTCGCCATGAAGATCACCGGCCCGGAAGGCGGCAAAGCGGCCGGCCGGACTGCTTGCTACGGCGGCGACGAGGAGCTCGAGCTCCGCGACGCCGAGGCGGTTGCCCGGGTCCTCGGCATCGGCTTCCATGTCATCGACCTCACCCGCGAGTACGAGGACAGGGTCCTCAGCTATCTGCGCTCGGAATACGCCGCGGGCAGGACCCCCAATCCCTGCGTCAGGTGCAACGCCGAGCTAAAGTTCGGGCTGCTCCTCGAGGCGTGCGCGCGGTCGGGCCTCGAGTTCGATTGCTTCGCGACCGGCCATTATGCCCGGGTCAGGTTCGACCAGGCTTCGGGGCGATACCTCGTTCTCAAGGCCGCCGACCGGGAAAAGGACCAGTCGTATTTCCTGACGCTCCTCAGCCAGGAGCAGTTGGCGCGGGCGCTTTTCCCGCTGGGCGGCCGCACCAAGCGGGAAGTGCGGCGCCTGGCCGAGGAGCACGGCCTGCCCGTGAGCGGCAAGCGCGAAAGCCAGGACTTCTACGCGGGCGATTACCGCGAGCTGCTCGATAAGGGCAAGCCTGGGACGATCGTCGACACGCGCGGCAACGTGGTCGGGGGCCACAACGGCATAGAGAACTTCACCATCGGGCAGAGAAAGGGCCTGGGCGTAAGCAGCGGCGGCCGGCTGTATGTGGTCGGCATCGACCCGGCGGCGAACAAGGTGATCGTCGGCGGAGAAGGGGATTTGATGAAGGAGGCCTTCAGGGTTGAGGGCATCAACTGGATCGTCGCGCCGCCGGCCGTCGAGTTCGAATGCGCGGTCAGGGTCAGGTACAGGTCGCCCGAGCTCGGCTGCCGGGTCACGCCGATAAAAAGCGGGGACACCGGCTCGGCCCGGGCCGAGGTCACGCTCCTCGCGCCGGCCAGGACCATCACCCCCGGCCAGCTCGCGGCCTTTTACGACGGGGAAACCCTTCTCGGCGGCGGGTTTATTCATTAGCCGGTACCTGGTACCACGCGTGCCAGGTGCCTGTTTTAGAACGCGGCGGCTTCCATCAGCAGGAAAAAGGCCTGGCCCTCGGTGGCCGTGCCCGCCGACTCGAAGGTGGGCGACCCGCACACACCCTGCACATACCCGTAGGCATCCACTTTTCGGCGCGCCGCGTCGCGCATGACCTCGGCCTGCCTGAGATACGTCCTTCCGAGCCACCCGCCGCGCACTCCCCGGTAGATCGTGTAGGCCAGCATCTGGGCCAGGTTGGTCTCGACGAAGGTCGCCGGCTTGTCGACGACGTCGTGGAACAGGCCGTCAGGTCTCCTGAAGGCCAGACAGCCGTCGACGACGTCCTTCACGTAGCCGGCCAGCCGTTTCTTCTCCCTGCCCATCCGGTCCGGCAGCGCCTGGATTATCCTGGCCATGCCGGCCGCCGCCCAGCCGTTGCCCACTCCCCAGAAATCCGGCCTGAAAAATCCCTTCAGGTCGTCGTCCCAGATGTGCGAGAAGAGCTTTTTCCGCGGTTCCCAGAGCAGTTTACGTATCCCCTCGACCTGACGCACCGCCTCCTCGGGTTCGCCCGCGACCGCCAGGAAAGGCGGGGCCATGTACATCGAATCCACCCAGACCTGACGCTTGTTGGCGACGTGGTAGAGCGTGCCGTCCTCGCGACGCGGGGCGCGCTTCACCAGGTAGTCCAGCATCCTGGCCGCGGCGGCGCGCAATGCCGGGTCGCCGGTCGCCTCGGCGGCGTAGAGCACCGCCTCGCCGTTGGCCGCCGGGTCGGTGACGCCCTCGTTGCAGCTAATGACCGCGAGCCGGCCGTCCTCGAGCTGGCGCACCACGGCTTCTTTCGCCATCAGGACGACGAGCTCGCGCTCGCCGCTCTCGAGGAGCGCCTGGGCCGCCACACCCTGCTCCCAGGCGTCGCGCTGCATGGTCAGCATGGCCCTCTTGACCTTTTCGATGAGCTCGTCGGCGGGTTTGCTCTGAGCGATTGTCGCGGGCCCGTCAGCGGCACGAGCTGAGGCATCAGGGACGGACGTCGCAGGCGAGTCGATCGCCGGCTGCGAGTGACGCGCATCACGGGAACCCGCAGCCTCACCGACGGCGCTCCCGTTTCGTCCGGCAGTCTGAACGGGCAGCGTTAGAATCGCTCCCGCCGCCCCCGAGATGATGCTTTTCTCCAGGAAATCGCGTCTTTTCATGGCTCCTCCTCCAAACTCGGCATGCGCATCGTAATTTTATAGTCACAGTCGTGGCGAAAGGCAACAGAATCGCTCACGGGTGCTTGGCACGGCACCTGGTACGGTGCCTGGTACCACGCGTACCAGATACCGGCATTTTAGCCGTTCGGCTTGAGCCGGAGCGGCCTTTTACATATCATGGGACGCATGGCGGAGCGCAACGGGCTGGCGAGGCAGGTCGTCTTCTGGGGGCTGTGCGTGCTCGTCGTGTTCCTGCCGCTGCCGCTCGGCTCGGTGCTCGAGTGGGCGGTCTTCGCCTTCGAAGCCGCCGTGGCCGCGCTTTTCCTGGCCTATTTATGGGGCGGCTACGCCGAGCGACGCGCTCGCAGACGCCTGTTACCGCGCACTCTCGACCTCGACCCCCTCGATGCCTCCGAAACCGCCCCGGCGGCGCCTTCAGCCCGCGTTTCTCGCCGTCCGGCCTCCGAGGTTCCCCGCGCCTTCAAGGCGCTTATCTGGGTGTTCCTCGGCTTCTCCGCCCTGCAGCTCGTGCCGCTCCCGCCCGCGCTCGTCGCGCTGCTCTCGCCGCGCGCGGCCGCCTTATACGCGGGGCTCGTCCGCGACCGCGTCCCCGGTTGGACGGAAGGCGCCTGGCAGACCCTCTCGCTTTCGCCTTCCGCCTCGCTCGGCAAGCTCGTCCTTATGCTCGCGGTCGGCGTTTTCGGCTTCCTGGTCCTGCGCTGCGTGCGGTCCAGGCGCGAGGTCGAGACCTTCGTCCTGGTCCTGATCGCCTGCGGCCTCTTCCAGGCCTTTTACGGCATGGCCGAGACCTTCAGCGGCCATGAGATGATCTTCGGCGTCAAGAAAAGGTATGTCGGCTCGGTCAGCGGGACCTTCTACAACCGCAACCACCTGGCCGGCTTCCTGGAGATGGCCTTCCCGCTCAGCCTGGGCTATCTCCTGGTCAAGGCCCGCTACTTCATGATGGAGAAGGGCATGAGCCTGCGGCGAAGGATCCTCTGGTTCAGCCAGGAACGGCTGCAGTTGACCATCCTCTTCGGCATGGCCTCGGTCTTCATCGCGCTCGGGCTGGTCTTTTCGCGCTCGCGCTCGGGCGTGACCATCTTCGCGGCGACGCTTCTTCTCGCGGCCTTCGCGACGTCCCGCTGGCGCGACATCTCGGCCGAGGAAGCGGCGGGCGTAGAGGGTTATGGCGCGGGCGGGCCCGCGTCCGGACGCCGCGCCCCGAAGCGGAGCCGCGCCGGCCGGACCGTCCGCGTCGTGGCCGCGGCCGTCATCGTCGCCGCGGTCTGGATCGGCCTCGGGCCGGTCATCGAGCGCTTCTCAGAGCTCGACATCAGCCGCGAATGGCGCCGCGTTTACTACCGCAACTCGCTCGAGCTCGTCCGCGATTTCCCGTTCGCCGGCACGGGCAAGGGGACCTTCCTCCACGCCTACAACATGTACGAGAAGGTCGACGACCACGTCCGCATATCCTTCGCCCACAACGATTACCTGGAGTTCCTGGCCGAGAACGGCGTCGTCGCCGGCGGCTGCCTGGTCGCGCTCGGCGTCGGGTTCGCCGTGCTCATCGCGGTCCGCTGGAGCCGCAGGCGTAACAATTTCTCCAAGGGCGTGGGGCTGGGCGCCCTGCTCGGCGTGACGGCCATCCTCGCCCACGGCTTCACGGACTTCAACCTGCAGATCCCGGCCAACGCGGCCTGTTTCGCGGCCCTGGTCGCCCTCGGCCTGAACACGGTCCGGGAGAGGTCGCGGAACCGGAGCGCGGCGTGGTATGACTGGGAGGCGGGGAACGGGGAGGTGGCGAACGAAGCGGCGGGGAACGGCGACGCAGCGGCCGGCGCGGCGGCGAACGGGGAGGCGTCCCCGGAGCGCGGACCGGGCTCCCTGCTCAAGGCGATCCTCGCGACCGCAATCTCCCTGCTGCTGCTGGCCCCGGCGGCCGGCGATTTCATCGGGCACAGCTGTCTCGCGCGCTACCGGGAAACGCGGCGCTCGGTTCGCAGCGTCCAGAGCGGCTTCCCGAAGCTCGAGCCGCTGCTGCGAAGGGCGGTCGGCTGGTCGAAGCGCGCCGAGTTCCGGGTGGAGCTCGCCCGCCTTTATTACGAGATGGCCCGGGTCGAGAACGACGACGGCCGCGAGGAGGAGCGCGACCGCTACTGCGACCTGGCCATCGCCGCATACGAGGACGCCATCCGCCGCAACCCGGCCGATGCCTTCACGCATTACGAAACTGGCCTGGCCTACCTTTTCCTCAATTACCCTGTGATGCCCTACGTCGAGAAGGCCAAGGTATATTTCCGGCGGGCGCTCGAACTCAAGCCGGCCGACGAATCGCTGAACCTCAACGTCGTTTTCCTGCACATGACCTGGTGGAGCGAGCTCGAGCAGGAAGAGAAGGAGTACGCGGCCGGCCTTTACCGGCGGATGATGGGGAACAACCCCGCTTTCGGGGGCCAGGTCAAGGCGCTATGGCGGCAGAGCTTCGGCTCGCTCGACGAGCGCTACCGCGGCATCATCGAGTTTTTTAACGGGGGACAGGCACCAAAGGGGACAGACACTCTTTAGGTACCAGGTACGCGTGGTGCCAGGCACCGGATTAACATTCGCCGGCAGCCGTGATATACTCCCCGCAGGAGGGAATCATGGCATTCAAACAGATGATAATCCTTTACCTGGTCGCGCTGGCGGTCTTCCTTCTGGTGGACATGGTCTGGTTGACCGTGGTCGCGAAGGGTTTCTACCAGAAGCACCTCGGCCCGCTGCTCAGTCCGCGGGTGCGCTGGGCCGCGGCCTTCCTGTTCTATCTCGTTTACATCCTGGGCTTGCTCATCTTCGTCATGCGGCCGGCTTTTGTCAAAGGCGACGTATTATACGCGCTCTTTTACGGCGCTCTGTTCGGCCTGATCAGCTACGCCACCTACGACCTGTCCAACCTGGCCACCATCAAGGCCTGGCCGCTCGTCGTCACGGTCGTCGACCTGGTCTGGGGCACGGTGCTGGGCGGCGTCGTTTCTTTTCTGGCGGTGGCGCTCGGCCGCTGGCTCCTGAGATAATCCGACCGGTCCCCCGGGGCGGGGAAAAAGGCGAAAGGTGCCGGGCGCGGCACCCGGTGCCGGCCTTGAATTTGACCCGCCGCCTGCGGCGGACTATAATTGCTGTCTTTATTTCAGCTTCTTGAGCGGGGCTGACCATCAAGAAACGGATGACGCGAGTGAAGAGGTCCATCTCAGATGCTTACTGTCGCGCTGCTGACGGTCTCGAACATCTTCATGACTTTCGCCTGGTACGGGCACCTCAAGAATAAGAACACGGCCTTATGGAAGGCCGTCCTCGTGTCCTGGTCGATAGCTTTCGTCGAGTACTGCTTCCAGGTCCCGGCCAACAGGATAGGGCACGGCAGGTTCACGGCCGCCCAGCTCAAGACCATCCAGGAAGTCATCACACTCATCGTATTCGCCGTCTTTTCCGTCCTCTATCTCAAAGAGGAGTTCAAGTGGAACTACCTGGCGGCGTTCGTCTGCATACTCGCCGCCGTCTTCTTTATTTTCCATAAGTTTTAAAAGGTGCCAGGTACGCGTGGCACCAGGTGCCGGATTCAGGAAGAAAGCGGCGGCCCGCGCGTCTAAACAATCTGACTGGAGCGACATCGGAACTTCGTCTTATGGCAGGTAAGGCAAATGTTGAAGCGAAAAATCGCCCAGGCAGCGGTCTGCCCGCCGGCCGAACGCGGCGCCCGCGCGCGTCACTTCGTCCCGAACGCCATCGCTATCATATTTCTTTTCGCGGCTTCGGCCGCCCTTATTTTCGGGATAGCGTTTGAGCCCCGGCCGGCCTGGCCGCTCGACGCCGACACGGGTTCGCTCGGCGGAAAAGAGGCGCCCTCCCGCGCGCAGCTGCGCGCCCTGACAGCCGCCGCCGCTCCCAATCCCGCTGCTCCCGACCCTGCCTCCACTACACCTGCCCCTGCTCCCGCCTCCGTCTCTCCGCGCGCCCGTCTCTCCCGCTCCTCCCGCGCGCTTTCGCCGCAAACCGCCCCCACCCCCCAGCTCATCCGCTACAACGGCAGGCCCGGCGACGTGCTCACTTACCGCCAGATATTCCAGGTCGAGCGCCAGGTCGCGCCCGACCGGCCCGAGTTCTTCAAGTTCCGTATCGAGTGGACCGTGAAGGTCGCGACCATGGACATCCGCGACGGCACCGCCCGCTTGGCCATACAGTACAACCGGGAGAAGGTCGAACTCCTCAACCGCGAGGAGCTGGCCGAAGTCCTGCCGCCCGAGCGGATCTTCGAGGCCTTCTACGAGCAGACCGAGTTCGAAGTCCAGTCGGTCCGCGTCGTCGAGGTCGACGAGCGCGGCCTCAACCTCAACCGCAGCCATTATTTCAACGAGATGTTCTCCGGCCTGCACCCGCTGGCGACCCGCGTCTTCGCCCTGCCCCAGTCGCCCGTCGCCCCCGGCGACACCTTCACCGTCGAGGCCGAGGAGCCGGTCCGCTTCACCTATAAAGGCCTCACCCGCGGCCTGGTCGGCGACATCCACCTTTTCGAGGGCGAAGTCGCCGGCGGCCGGATCAAAGCCTCCTTTTTCAAGGATCTCGGCGTCCTGGACCGGCTCGAATACTACGGCGAATACCTCGTCAACAGGAAGCTCGTGCGCGAGAGCTTCCTTTACGCCTTCACCGGCAAGAGCAACTCGCCGCTCCCGCAGATCTTCGCCGACGAGAAGGTGAACAAAGCCGCCCTGATGAGCGCCCTCCGCCGCGACACGCCCGAGGCCCCGGCCTGGCTCGTCAAGGCTTTCCTCGCGAGCGGCGACCGCTCGAGACGCGGCCTGGCCGCGGCCTACTGCGCCCTGCGCGGCATCCCCGCCGGCGCGGACATGGCGCCTTTCCTTTCCGACAGCGACCCTGTCGTGCGCTTCAACGCCGCCAAGGCCCTGGCCCTCTTCGCCGGCAACCTTTCGCCGATGAAGGCCATCGCCGCCAACGCTTCCGACCCGCTCGGCCGCCGGGCCGCCAATTTCCTCGAGCGCAGCACCTATTTCGTCCCGCCCGGACTGGCCCGCGACTACCAGGCCGTCCAGGACTATATCTACTCGCCGGAAAGCCGTCCGCTTCAGACCGCGGCCGGACTCGAGCAGATCAAGACCCTGCTCAATTTCATGAAGCCCCGCAACTACCGCCGCGGCGGCTTCTACAAGGAATTGATAAAGAACCCCGAGACCGGCGCCCTCCAGCCATATTATGTCCATCTCCCCGTCGACTACGACCCGTTCGAGCTCTACCCGCTCGTCGTCTATTTCGGCGGCGGGGACGGCCGAGGCGACCAGGCCCTGGCCGAAGCCTACCAGGAACTGATGCGCGGCGACGAGCTGGCCGGCTACATCCTGTTCGTCCCCCAGGCGAGCGGCATGTGGTGGGAGGAACCGTCGGTCCGCGGCTTCGTCGAGTCTTTGCGGTCGGTGCTTCGCAGCTTCAGCGTCGATACCGACCGGATGTACGCGGCCGGCACGTCCAACGGCGCCATGGCCACTTTCTTTTACGGCACGCACCTGGCCGACCGCTTCGCGGCCATCTTCTCCAACATGGGCTACCCCGTGGTCAAGCAGGTGCCGCCCGAGGAGGAGAAGGACCGCGAGGTCCTGCGCAACCTGAAGAACACGGCCGTGTTCATGGTCCACGGCGACGCCGACACCATGGTCTTCCCGGTCGGCGACCAACGGGCTTACAGGACCCTCCGGCGCCTTAAATACAGGGTCACCTACGAGGAATGGGCGGGCCGCGACCACGACATCAGGCTCAAGGAGCTCAAGGCCGACATCGTCAACCTCTTCCGCGAGAACATCAGGCGGCCGCTTCCCGAGAAGATCGAGTTCGCCGTCAACGACCTCGACTTCAACTCCAACTACTGGATCCGCGTCGACCGGGCCAGGAAGTTCCCGGCCCTGATCTCGGCCGAGCTCGACGCCGGGAAAAGCGAGATCCGCATCCGCACGGACGGCGTCGAGGCCCTGACGGTCTTCCTGCGCGACGATGATTCGAACCTTTCCCGCGAGATCCGCATCATCGTCAACGGCAGGCTGGCCTTCAAGGGCGTGCCCCGGCGCTCGGCGGCCCTCCTGCTCGACACGGCCCGGAACGGGCTCGACCCGGCCTTGACCTACGACGCCGCCGTCGAGCTCAAGGTGGACTGAGCCGGTTTATCGGCCCCGCTTACCGGATGAAGGTCGCGAGGTCCCTCTTGAGCTGTCGGAGCGACGGCTTGTGGATGTACATCATGTGGCCGGCCTCGTAGTGGCCGAAAACGACCCTGGGCTTGAATTCACCCCCGATACCCATCTGGGAGAAGGTGTATTCCGTCGCGAAGAAGGGAGTGGCGCCGTCGTAGAAGCCGTTGGCCGAAAAGACGCGCAGACCGGCGTTCTCGGCCATGGCCCGCCTGAGCGTCTCGGCCACGTTGAGCGGGGCCTGCCGCGAGCTCGAGGCCGCGGCCGCCTGCTGCGACGGCCTTCCCGGCTCGGAAAGCGACGGCTGGAGCGAATAGTTCCAGGGATAGACGTTGCCGTAAACGGCGTAGGGTATGTCCTTCCGGAACTTGAGCGCTGCGCCCACATAGTGGTTGAGCCGCGTCGCGAACGCGCCCATGATGAGCGAGCTCGACGGGTCGAACTCGTAGCTCTCGCCGGCCGCGTCGGCGTCCGCGCCGGTGAACCTGCTGTCGAGCCGGCCGACCGTCAGCCGCCTGTCGCGCAGGAGCTCCTTGACGAAGCGGTCGTGCCTGACGCGCAGGTTGGCCCGCTTGACGTAATCGACCGAAAGCCCGGTGAAGGCCGCGGTCCTGAGGGCCATATTCTCGTAGGCGGCGGGGTCGAGCAAGTTGCCTTTGAGAAGCGCCGGGGCGTATTCCTTCAAGGCGAATTCCCGAGCCTGGATGAGCACCTCGCTGAGCGGCCTCGACTGCAGGTCCGCGGGCAGGCGCTTGTGATACCAGGCGGTGGCCGTGTAGTGGGGCAGGAACAGGATGTAAGCGAGCGGGTTGCCCGGCGAGAAGGTCAGCGTCCCGAAGTCGAGGACGCTCGAGACGAGGACGATCCCGTTCAGGAAAATGCCGTAGGTCCGGCCCTGCAGGACGCCGGAGAGAGCCGCGGCCCTGGTCGTGCCGTAGCTTTCGCCGAGCAGGTACTTGGGCGATTCCCAGCGCTCGAACCTGTTCAGGTAGGTTCGGATGAACTCGGCGAAGGCGGCCGCGTCCTCCTGGACGCCGTGGAACTGGCTCTTTTCCTCGCCCGGGAGCGGCCGGCTGAAGCCGGTCGAGACGGCGTCCACGAAGACGAGGTCCGTTATGTCGAGGATGGAGAATTCGCTGTCGACCAGGCCGTAGGGCGGGTCGGTCGGCCTGCCCTCGTCGTCCATGGCCACGCGTTTCGGGCCGAGCCCGCCGAGATGCAGCCAGACCGTGGAGGAGCCGGGCCCGCCGTTGAAGCAGAAGGTCACCGGCCGCGAGGCC
This sequence comes from uncultured Eubacteriales bacterium, assembly GCA_964458655.1. GTDB lineage: Bacteria > Acidobacteriota > Aminicenantia > Aminicenantales > Saccharicenantaceae > CAYWJT01. Next base: position 15,339 of record CAYWJT010000028.1, read on the forward strand.
CTGTCCCTGACGTCGTCCCGGGTGTAGGCGACGAAGAACATGGCCGCGCCGGGTGCCTCGTTCTGCTTGAGTATGACGAGCTCGCCGGCGGTGGCCGTGTAGGGGACGGGTTTGCCTTCGATGGTCACCGTATGCCGCGTCACGGAGAGCGGCCGCTCGGCGACCGGCGCTTCGCGCTGGGCTTCCCGGGCCGGGGGCAGCTGCTGAGCCGGCCGCTGGGCGGCCTGCGGAGCTTGCCCGGACCCCGCAGACCCCGTCTGAAGTCCGGCGTAGGCCGGGGCCGCGGCCAGGATGACCGACAGCATGGCAGCAACGGCCATGAGGGACGCTTTGCTCGTGAACGGTCTCAAACGTGAAAAGCGCATTCTGCCTCCTTGGATTCGGGGCTTCGCCCGATGGCGTGTCATTGCCTGTTCGGCCGGGCGACGGCTGTTTCCGTCATGCCGCCCCGGCGTCGCAGGCGCAAAGTATAAAGCAGCGTCCTTGGCCGTGTCAAAAGGCTAAAAAGTCCGTGCCGCGTTCCCGCGAAACCCTCTTTCCAAGCGCTCCGGCATCGGTTAGAATTGGGCCAACGTCTTCGCAGTTCAAACTCAAAGGAGGTCATAATGAGAAGAAAGGGCACGCGGACCGCGTTCGCTGCGGCCATGGCGCTGCTCATGGTCGGCGTCCTGGCTTTTTCCGGACAGCCGGGCGCAGACAAGGATAAGTTCAACGGCCTGGGCATGGGCCTCGGCAGCCTGCCGCGGCTCTCGACGGCCAAGACCCGCTCCATCAGCCCCGAGAACCCCACGGGCGAGAAGGGCAAGGGCGGGATGTCGGTGGACGGGCCGGCCCTCAAAGCCGCCCGCGACCTGGGCCAGGGCTGGAAGGTATCGCCCTACGTCAGGATCGCGCCCAAGACCACCTACGTCATGGCCGACGTCAAGGGGCAGGGCGCCATCCAGCACATCTGGCTGACGCCGGCCGGGACCTGGCGGTTCGCCGTCATCCGCTTCTACTGGGACGACGAGACCGAGCCTTCCGTGGAATGCCCCGTCGGCGACTTTTTCGCCTGCGGCTGGGGCCAGTACGCCCAGGTGTCCTCCTTGCCGGTCTGCGTCAACCCGGGCAGCGGCCTCAACTGCTACTGGGAGATGCCCTTCCGCAAGGGCTTCAAGATCACCATCGAGAACCTGGCCGACGACAACTTCACCATCTACTACCAGGTCGACTACACCCTGACCGAAGTCCCCGCCGACGCCGCCTACTTCCATGCCCAGTTCCGGCGGGTCAACCCGCTGCCGTATAAGGACGTCTACACCATCCTGGACGGCGTCAAGGGCTGGGGCCACTACGTCGGCACCTACATGGCCTGGGGCGTCAACAACAACGGCTGGTGGGGCGAGGGCGAGATAAAGTTCTACATCGACGGCGACAGGGATTTCCCGACCATCTGCGGCACGGGCACCGAGGACTATTTCTGCGGCTCCTACGATTTCGACTCCAAGCGGCCCGACGGCAGCGTCCAGTACACCGAGTTCACGACGCCCTACAGCGGCCTGCCCCAGGTGATACGCGGCGACGGGCACTACCAGGTCCAGCAGCGGTTCGGGCTCTACCGCTGGCACATCATGGACCCGATACGGTTCGAGAAGGACCTCAAGGTGACCATCCAGGCCCTGGGCTGGCGCTCGGGCGGCCGCTACCTGCCGCTCCAGGACGACATCGCCTCGGTCGCCTTCTGGTACCAGACCGAGCCGCACGCCAAGTTCCCGAAGCTCCCAGACAAGGATTACCTCGAGATCATTTAATAAGGGGACAGTTTACTCATTCACCTTATTTTTCTTCTTTATTATTCGAGATCATTCTAGCGCGCAAGCGCCCTTGGGACATCACTCTGATGAGGCCGGCCGGGTTTCCACTTTCGTTCTTGGGGCAGTCCATCATAGGGCCGCGATCGATATAACCCGCACGCCCCGTTGTGGAACGACCCGCTGACACGGCGCGGGGATTGCCGGGATCGGTCCATTGAGGCCGGGACGCATGTCTGACGGCAATCGGCTGGCCTTACTGGAGGTCCCTTCCGAGTATAATAAGGGGACAGTTTACTCATTCACCTTATTTTTCTTCTTTATTATTCGAGATCATTCTAGCGCGCAAGCGCCCTTGGGACATCACTCTGATGAGGCCGGCCGGGTTTCCACTTTCGTTCTTGGGGCAGTCCATCATAGGGCCGCGATCGATATAACCCGCACGCCCCGTTGTGGAACGACCCGCTGACACGGCGCGGGGATTGCCGGGATCGGTCCATTGAGGCCGGGACGCATGTCTGACGGCAATCGGCTGGCCTTACTGGAGGTCCCTTCCGAGGGGCCGACGAAGCGACATTGTCTTCAGTGTCCGGCACTGATGAAGAAGGCTCACCGGGAATCAGCGGAAAAAGGGCTGAAGAAAAGGGGCGGCCGCCGTCAACGCGACTGACGACGGGGGACGCCCCTTGCCCTGTCCTTGGTTTAAAGCTGCGCGATGACCGATTCGAGGTAGAGCTTGGGATTGGCCAGCTTCTCGCGGAGCCCGGCGAGCAGGCCGGACGCTTCAGCGATGAACACCCGGAAATCGGAGACGTCGCTCCAGTTGCCCAGGGTGAGCCTCTCCAGGAAGTCCTTCATCTTCTCGAAATCGAAGACGTCGGCGACGTAGGCCGGCAGCACGCCGCCCTCCTTGTCGCACAGCTTCACGGCCAGGAAGAAGATCTTGCGCAGGATCTCCTGCTTGTTGAGGATCTCCTGTTTGGCCAGGAAGACTTCCTTGAGCGAGTCGGTCTTGGCCAGCTGCTTGTGCATCTGCTCGGCTTCCGAGGTCAGGGCGTCGACCGCTTCGACCAGCGATTCAGGGTCGACGACCTTGCCCTTGGAGCCTTCGTAATAGGCGAAGGAAAGGCCGTTTCCGGCCGACTCGAGCCTGCGGAAAGGGGCGACGAACTCCTGCAGCTTGCTTACCTCCTGCTCGGCCTCGGCCGCCTTCTCGACCTCGCTCGCCGGCATGATCGGCACCTGCTCCAGCTCCGGGACCTCCGGGACGGCCTCGACGGCAACGGACGGCCCGGGCGTCTCCGGGATGGGCGCGGCCGCGGCGGCCGGTATCTCCATCTCGGCCTCCATGGGCTCGATCACGGGCGCGGCTTCCTCGGCTGCGACGGCCTCGAATTCCGCTTCGGCCCTGAGCGCTTCGCCGGGCTCGACGATCTTTTCAGCCGCGACGAAATCGACGAGCCGGCCGATCTTGGCCGTCTCGCCGCGCAGGTCGCCGAGGTTCTCCTCGATGTCCACGAGGGAGGGCAGGTCGACCGACAGCCCGACCTTCCGCAGGTAGGACCGTATCTCTTCGGTCTTGGCCGCAGCCCGGTCCCTCAACTCGCCGAGCTTGGCCTCGAGGCCGTTCAGGATCTCGAGCTCGGACCGCAGCTGGCTGACGGCCGTGGCGATGATGGCCCGGTGCGACTTGGCCCTGTTGAGGTGGCTTTCGATCTCGTCGTGGATGTTGTCGCGGAGGGTCTGGAGCTCGCCGATGACCCTCTTGTGCTCGTCGAGGGCGGCCTTGATGGAGTCGAACTCGCGGCTGACGGCTTCGATCTTCCGCTCGGCCTCCTCCTTCTCCTTCTCGATCCGGCGCAGGAGCTCCTTCTCGATCTCGGCCTTTTGCGAGAGTATCTGCTCCTCGATCTTCTTTTCGATTTCCTTGAGGAAAAGCAGGGGTTCCTTCCAGGCTTTTTCCGTGTCGGTCATCGCGACCTCCTTTCGCACATCATGGCTGACAGAGCCGGGTTTACGAGCCTGTCTACGGCCCGAGTTTCACACGGGGAGCGTCCAGGGGCAATACCCGGCCGTGGTGATTGGCTGAGGTATTTAAAGGCCCCTTTAGTCATTTTCGCTGATGAAGCCGGGTCACCCCAAAAGGTGAGGCGGCCGCGGATGCCGGCGCCCGGGCGCCCGCGGCGGGCGAGGGGGGGCGAAGCGAAAGAACGCGGCGTCAGGCGGGCGGGAGGCATCGGGGCCCCGGCGGCTCAGTTGAAATCGGTGGGCAGCTTCTGTTCCTTGCCGTAGAGGTGGTTGATGAGGGCCAGGACGCTCGTCGGGATGCCGTGCTGGAACTCGACGCCCATCTCGTAAAGGCCCTTCTCGATGGAACGGATCCAGCGGACGGTGGCCCTGAGCTTTATGACCTGCTTGGAACGGGACAGGATGAGGACCATCTTGAACTCGGTGCCGACCTCGAAGAAAGAATCCAGGATGATCTTGGCCCCGCCGAGCGAAATGTCCTGGGTCAGGGCGTTGATGACCCTGTGGTTGTCCTTGAGGGCGGCGGAGGGCATCTCGATGCGGACGCGGTTCTCCTCTTTTATCCTTTTTTCTTTGCGCTTCTCGATCATGCGGGATCCCTCTCGCCTCTCGAAAACCGGCACACCACGGCCCTTGTTCAGGTGAATTTTGGCTTATTTGCCTATTCTTGTCAATCACCGCGGGGGGTGAAACGGGAGGGTGAAGCCGGCGAATGCGGGGGTCAGTGGAAAAAGGGGGCGGAGGCGGGGAGGCACGGCATCGAAGCGAAGGAACCGCCGGGTCGCGGGGTCGGGTGAGCGGTCAGCGGAGGCGGCGGTCAGGGGAAATAGGGGGTATTAAGTCGAAGGGATGGCGGCCGGGCCGCGAAGCAATGGGTCAGGAGAAGAGCGGCAGGAGGTCGAGCGGTTGGACGGCCAGGAATCGGGCGCCCGCCCGGACCAGCTCTTCCCTGGAGCGGAAGCCCCAGAGGGCTCCGGCCGGGAACATGCCCGCGGCCAGGGCCGTCCGCATGTCTATGGCGGCGTCGCCGACGAAAACGACCTCCGCCGGGCTCAGGCCGAGCCCGGCCGCGATGGCCAGAGCCGGCGCCGGGTCGGGCTTCTGAGGCTGGCCGGGTTTGGCGCCGCAGACCGAGTCGAAAGCGAAAGGGGCGAGGAGCTCGCGGATGATGATCTCGGTGTAAAGGTGGGACTTGTTGGAGAGGACCGTCTTCTTGACGTTTAGCGCTTCGAGGCCTGAGAGCAGCTCCGGGATGCCGGGGTAGGGCCTGGAGGTGGCCTTCCAGCCGTTCTTGTATTGCGCCCGGTAGTCGGCGACGACCGAGGCGATCTCGTCGGGGGACGGCTCCGGCCCGCGCGGCCGCTGGAGCCTCAGGGCGCGGCAGACCATCTCCTCTATGCCGTCGCCGACGAGCAGCTTGTATTGGTCGATCGAGAAAGGCCGGCCGCCGCGGGCGGCGAGGACGCGGTTCATGCAGTCGGCGATATCCTGTATGGAGTCGATGAGGGTGCCGTCGAGGTCGAAGATAACGGCGCGGAAGCGCTTTTCGGGGGTCTTAGCGATCGGCTTCCCGGCGCTCATTTTGGGCCTGCTTTCATGGCCTTAGACTCTCAGGCTGTTATTGTACCAGAATAGACGGGGGGCAGGTACTATATCCGTTTCTTACCGGCCGCCGCGCCTGTGCAGTTCACGTAAGGCGGCGTAGGCCTTCCAGCCGGCTTCGTGCCGGGCCCGGTCGGCGTCGGTCATTTCGCGGCGCACCTTGGCCGGGACGCCGGCCACTATGACTCCCGGCGGGACGTGGACGTTCTCGGGCACGAGCGCGCCGGCCGCCACGACCGAGCCGCTGCCGACCCGGGCCCCGGTCAGGACGATGGCGCCCATGCCGATTAGGGCGTCGTCCTCGACCTCGACCGCGTGGAGCACGGCTCCGTGGCCGACGGTGACGCGGGCGCCGATGCGGCAGGGGAAGCCCTCGTCGACGTGGATGACCGTGCCGTCCTGGATGTTGGTGTCCTCGCCGACCTCGATCCAGGCGTCCTCGAGGTCGGAGCGGAGGACGCAGTTGTACCAGACGGCCGCCCCGCGGCGCAGTATGACGCGGCCGACGACGATGGCGTTCGGCGCGACCCAGGCCTCGGGATGTATTTCCGGCTGGGCGAGCGTATCAGGGACTTTGATTTCCGTGGTCCTGGCGCTCATATTCGGCCTCCTTGCGGCGTTTTCGGCGGCGAGCCGCTATTTTACCAGATTTAACGGGGCAAGAAACGGGGGACACTTTTCCTTGACTGAGCGCCGTCAGGCTTGATATACTCTATCAATACTATAGATACGATAAGAATGATAGGAAAGCCTATCCACTCGACGCCCAGCTGTGAGATAATAGAAACGTGAAAGGGAGGAGATAATGGCACCCAGGACGTCGCCGCGCGCCGAAAAGAGCGCCTTCAGCGAGAACGCCCTCAAGATCCTCAGGGCCCGCTATTTCATGAAGACGGAGGACGGCGAGCTGATCGACAAGACCCCCGAGGACCTGTTCAGGCGCGTCGCGGACTTCGTCGCCTCGGCCGAGACGACCAAGGAGTCGGCCCGGCGCCTGGCCGACGAGTTCTTCCGGGCCATGGTCGAGCGCGACTTCCTGCCCAACAGCCCGACCCTGACCGGCGCCGGCCGCGGCATGTGCCTGAGCGCCTGCTTCGTCCTGCCCATCGAGGACTCCCTCGACTCCATCTTCGAGACCGTCAAGAACGCGGCCTTGGTCCACAAGGAGGGCGGCGGCACCGGCTTCGACTTCAGCCGCCTGCGGCCGCGCGGCAGCTTCGTCCGCAAGACGCAGGGCGTGGCCTCCGGGCCCGTGTCGTTCCTCCGCGTCATCGATGCCGCGACCGAGGCCGTCAAACAGGGCGGCACCCGCCGCGGGGCCAACATGGGCATCCTGCGCGTCGACCATCCCGACATCGAGGAGTTCGTCACCATGAAGTCGGACGGCGGCGTCTCCAATTTCAACATCTCCGTGGCCGTGACCGACGCCTTCATGGCCGCCTTCGAGGCCGGCTCCGACTACGACCTGGTCGACCCCCACCTCGGCCGCTCCGTGGCCAGGAGGAGCGCCCGCGAAATCATGAAGAAGATGGTCGATTCGGCCTGGGCGGTGGGCGACCCCGGCCTCATCTTCATCGACCGCATAAACAGGGCCAACCCGACGGCCGGTCTCGGCCCGATAAGGGCCACCAACCCCTGCGGCGAACAGCCGCTTCACGACTACGAGTCCTGCAACCTGGGCTCGGTCAACTTGGCCCGCTTTTTCGACCCGTCGCGCAAGGACGGCCTCGACTGGAAGCGCCTGGCCCGCGTCGTCCGGCTGGGCGTGCGCTTCCTCGACAACGTCATCGAGGTCAACCGCTACCCCCTGCCGGAGGTCGAGAGGATGACGCGCGGCAACCGCCGCGTCGGGCTGGGCGTCATGGGCTGGGCCGACCTGCTGCTCATGCTGAAGATAAAGTACGACTCGCCCAAAGCGGCGGCCCTGGCCAAGAAGGTCGCGGCCTTCGTCAGGCGCGAGGCCGTGGCGGCTTCGCGGGAGCTGGCCGAGGAGCGCGGCAGCTTCCCCAACATCGACAAGTCGGTCTACAGGGGCGCGAAGATGCGCAACGCCACGGTCTTCACCATCGCTCCGACCGGGACCATCTCGCGCATCGCCGGCTGCTCCTCGTCCATCGAGCCCGTCTTCGCCTTCGAGGTCACATCGCGCATCCTCGATTCCGAGCTCAAGGACATCCACCCCCTCTACGCCGCCTGGAAGAAGGACAACCCCAAGCAGCCCCCGCCCGACTGGTTCGTGACCGCCCACGATATCGCGCCCGAGTGGCATGTCCGCATGCAGGCCGCCTTCCAGAAGCACGTGGACAACTCGGTCTCGAAGACGGTCAACTTCCCGCACGAGGCGACCGCCGAGGACGTGGAGAAGGCCTTCCTGATGGCCTGGGAGCTCGGCACCAAGGGCATCACCATCTACCGCGACGGCTGCCGCGAAAGCCAGGTACTCTACAAGGACGGCAGCCGGATCCTGCACCCGCAGGACCGGCCCGCCTCGCTGCCCTCTGTCACCGACAAGATCAAGACCGGCTTCGGCAACCTCTACATCACCATCACCTACAGGAACCAGAAGCCGTTCGAGGTCTTCGCCTCCATCGGCAAGAGCGGCTATTCCACGATGGCCGACGCCGAGGCCATCGGCCGGCTGGTCTCGCTCGCCCTGAGGAGCGGGGTCGAGCCGCATGAAGTGATAGCCCAGCTCAAGGGCATCGGCGGCTCCGAGCCGGTTTTCACGGAGGGCGGGCTCATCCAGTCCATCCCGGACGCCGTGGCCAAGGTGCTCGAGAAGCATTTCGGCGAGGTCAAGCACAACGGCCGTGACTTCTACACCGTCCAGTGCCGCATCTGCGGCGCCCTGCTCCCCGACGAGAAATGCCCGGTCTGCCCCAACTGCGGCTGGAGCAAGTGCGCGTAGGGGGCGGACGGGGGCGCGGTCGAAGTAGAGAGGCGGAGGACGCGGCCGGCGGCCTTAGCAACCTGCCGCGGCTTGTGATGGTCCGGGCTTTCTGATATCTTAAGGGAAGCTAAACGAACGTGCGCAAGGAGAGTGCGAGATGAAGAAAGCGCTTATCGCGGCGGCCCTGATGCTTCTCGTCGTCGGAGCGGCCCATGCCATGGACAAGCCTTTCGGCCTGGGACTGATCTTCGGCGAACCGAGCGGCGTCAGCTTCAAATACTGGACCGGAAAGACGACGGCTATCGACGCCGGCGCGGCCTGGTCCTTCATCAACGAGTCGGCCTTCCAGATGCACGGCGACCTTCTCTTCCACAACTTCGATGTTTTCCAGGTCGATAGGGGGAAGATGGCTCTCTATTACGGCTTCGGGGCCCGGCTCAAGCTGGCCGACCAGACCAAGTTCAGCCTGCGCGTTCCCCTCGGCATCTCCTACGAGTTCGAAAGGGCCGACATAGAGATCTTCATGGAGGTCGTGCCCATGATGGACCTGGCGCCGGCCACTCAAGCGGCCATCGCGGGCGGCGTCGGCTTCCGCTATTACTTCTGAGCGCGGTAACAGGTCGGGAACAGGCGGCTCCGTCAGGGCGGGGACGGTCAACCCCGCCGCGACGGAGCCTTTTTTCCGGTGCCGGGTGCCGGATCGAGACACCGATTGAACGGATCGAAGCGGTAAGATGGGGTCCAGTGGGACGATCGGCGCTATGGGCGTGAAAGAAAAGGTGATCCAGGATATCGTCACCCAAGACGCCGTCGCGAGGGGGAGTGCCGTCGGCCGGTCCGGCGTCAAGCGGACAGGCATTAAGTGGACAGGCGTCAAGCAGACAGGCTTAAAGCCGGTCGTGCCAAGAATTCAGGCGTCTCGCCAGCGTGTCGCCGCCTTCTTGATCTTTTCGACGGTCGCGCTCGGGCTGCTGGCGTTCGCGTCCGGCCTCGCGAGCGGCGTCAGCTCGGCCGGCGGTTCCTCGCATCGTGTAGCCCCGCGGTTATCTCATGGCGGACCCTGCTCCATATCCGTTCTGTCATGCGATGCCGAATACGCGCCGTTCAATATCGCGCCGTCTGCTTCGCGAACCCCTGAATCCACGCCCGCCGTCCTTATCTCCCCTGATACCCCCGCGCTGGGCGAAACGTTCCGCGTGCTGGCGGCCCTTGACAGCGCGTCCGAGGGGCTCAGGTTCAGGGTCAAGGGGCCGGCCGGCTCGCTCCGGCCGCTGAAGGAGCTATCTGGCGGCGGCCCGCCGTTCTGGAAGGCGTCGTTTTTCCGGGTTGACGCGGCCGGCAGCCATATCGTCGAGGTCGAACTTGCCGGGCGCGGCGCCGCTCTTGAAAAGCGCTTCGAGGCTCGGCCGAGGCCCGAAATCAGGCCCTCGCCCGATCGTCCTGAAATGGGAAGCTGGGGCCGGGCCGAGGAGAACCTCTACTCGGCCTGGGTCGAGGCTCTGTTCCTTGACGCCGACGAGCGCTCCTCATGGGACGCCCTCCACGACGTCATCCGCGACGCCGGACGCAACCTCCTCCATGACCATCTCGGCCTGGGCGAGGACGACGCGCGCTCGCCGCTCGCGCCCGAGATGACCCCGGACTGCGCCGACAACCCCTACTTCCTGCGGGCTTATTTCGCCTGGAAGATGAACCTGCCGTTCGGGTTCCACGAGTGCGGCCGGGGCAGCCTGACGTCCCCGCCGCGGACGGGCCGCTGGTTCACGAACGCCGGCCCGGAGGCGCTCGCCCGGGGCGACCGCGACCCGGCGCGCGCTTTCAAGCGCCTGCTGCCGGCCGTCAAGAACGTCGTCCACGCGGGCAGCGGCCGGACCGCGCTCGACGACTCGACTTCCGACTATTACCCGGTTGGGATGACCCGCGAGAGCCTCAGGCCGGGAGTCGTCTTCGCAGACCCGTACGGCCACACCCTGGTCATCGTCCGCTGGGTGCCGCAGACCAGGGACAAGCCGGGCCGGCTGCTGGCCGTGGACGCCCAGCCGGACGGCACGATCGGCATAAAGAGGTTCTGGCGCGGCAACTTCCTGTTCGCGACCGACGGCGTCGTCGGCGAGCCGGGATTCAAGGCCTTCAGACCTATCGCCGTTTCCGGAGGCGGCCGCCTGCGGCTCCTCACGAACGAAGAGATCGCGGCCGACCCGGGCTACGGCGGCGTTTCGCTCGAGGCGCGCAGCCTGGCGCCGGAGAAGTTCTACGCGGTCATGGAGAGCCTGATAAACCCGAAGCCGCTCGACCCGGTGACCGAGCTCAGGGACCTGTTCGAGGCCCTGCACGAGCAGCTTATAGTGCGCGTCGAGTCGGTCGACAACGGCGAAAAGTACATGCGGGCCCATCCCGGGACGGTCATTCCCATGCCGTCGGGCGGCGCGGCCGTTTTCCAGACGATGGGGCTCTGGGAGGACTACTCGACGCCCAACCGCGACCTGCGCCTGCTCATCGCCATGGACGCGGTAAAGGGCTTCGTGGACAAAGTGGCGCGGGAGCCGCAAAGGTACGGAGTGAAGCCCGGCAGGGCCGCCGAGGAGACGCGCCGCAGGCTCGAGTCGCTGGCGGACAGATGGTCGAAGGAGATGAAAATAACCTACAGCAGGTCGGACGGCTCCGCCTGGGAGCTTACGCTCGAAGAGATATTCAGGCGCGAAGAGGCCTTCGAAATGGGCTACAACCCGAACGACAGCGCTGAGCTCCGCTGGGGCGCGCCGCCGGGGAGCGAGGAAGCGCGGACCGTGGCGCGGAGGGCGCCGGCGAGCCAACGGGCCCGGATGGAAGCGCTGCGGGTGTGGTTCAAGAAGCGCCTGCACCCACCGACCTGAGCGGGGAGCCGGAGGAAAGGGACGATTGTCCGCGCTGCGGCCGATGGTTGATGGGAAAAGTTCGTGCCGGCCTTACGCCAGACCGGGACCTTCGCCAACAGGCATCCGATTATAATCCCTTCCGGGCAACGAAGAATAGGTCCCTATGTGAAGAAATGGGTTATCATGACGCACCCGGGTACTGCGCCCGAGCGGGCTTCTCATCCGGGCGGATACTCCAGGCGGACGACCCGGCGGGAGCCGGCCTGATATTGACATCAATCGGAGACGCGAGTAAAATCGACCTGATGAAAACAGCTAAGGTCGATGCCGGCGAACCCGAGGCTGACTATTTATGCCTTTTTTTAAGTTCGCCGTTCTCGTCGCTTATCCTCAATCAAGATCTTTCTGAAATCAATAATAACGTCCCCTCTTGAGGGGACGTATCTGCCTTTCCGCCGATCCTTACACAGCAAAGCGGCTCTTACTGCCTGAAATTCGAGATCCAAGGAGGATAACAATGTTTGATATCGACGAATATTTGCGACTGATGGGTTCAACTCGGCTGAGAACGGCTGTTTCCGTTCAGACGAAACTGATATCGATAATCCGTGACTTTCTATTGAAGAACGGCTTTGTCGAATTATTGCCTGTAATTATTTCACCGTTTACAGACCCTTTGACAGACTATCGGGTTAGGGGAGAAGTTGAATGTTATGGGTTCAATTATCAGATTACAAAAAGCATGATATTTCACAAGCAGTTGGCGCTTCGAACCTTCCCAAAGATATTTTCCTTCTCACCGAACGTCAGAATTGAGCCGGTTGAGAGGCAAAACAGCGGTCGCCACCTTATCGAGTTCGTTCAGGTGGACCTGGAAGTGAGAGAAGCCGGCAGAGAACAGATCATCGAGCTGGGTGAAAGACTGTTTTCCACGGTTATCAGAGAAATCAGGCAGCAGGCGGACGAGGAACTAGCTCTTCTCGGGAGAAAGCTGCCTTCCTTCAGCATTCCCTATCAAAGAGTTCAATATAGCCAGGCGAAAACCCTCTACGGCCGGGATTTTGAACTCAAGCTTTCCGACGAGATGAGAGAGCCGGTGTGGCTGCTTGATTTTCCACTGGAAGAAAGAGAATTTTATGATCGAGAGAACGAAGCAAGTCCCGGGGAGCTTGTCGATATGGACCTTATTTATCCCGAAGGATATGGAGAAGCCCTGTCAGGCGGCGAAAGAGAATACCTAGCCCCGAGAATAAAGAATCGGATCATCAGAAGAGGAATCGATCTGCAGGCCTATGAGCTTTATCTGGATTTTGCCGAACGGGGACTATTTCCTTCAGCCGGCTTCGGCTTTGGACTGGAGAGGCTGACGTGTTATGTCTGTGGTTATGATGATATAGGCCTGAGCAGAATGTTTGCCAAAAAACCCGGTGCTTTCTCTCTGTGAAAGCTAAATTCCATGCTGATTGATGGAACCAGGAAGGATAATGAAGATAATAATCTGCGGTCCGGACTTTCCGGTTTTTCGGGGGTATTTTACAGACCGTTCCCTGAAGCTCTCCGGCCCCTGTTGCTTGCGGTAATCGGCAGAGCGGGCTAATATGATCGCCGGGCGCGCCCGTAGCTCAGCCGGATAGAGCGATGGACTTCGAATCCAAAGGTCGGGAGTTCGAATCTCCCCGGGCGCGCTTCCTTTTTCCCCGCATAAACGGGGCCAGGTCAATTCTTGTTCACAATCTCCGGGCCATCGTAGCCCTATTCAGCTTGCCGCCTGGGCCATCAGGAAGGCCTGATCGCGCTCGATAGCTTCGGTCGTTCCTCCGGTCCTCGATTGGTCTTATCGGGGCTGAATTCGCCCCTGGAAAACTGGAGCGCTTGACTTTTGTATAGAAATATTTAAACTAATAGTACCCTTTAGTGGGTGCTTTTGGTTCACGAACATGGGCAGGGATTATATTTCTAACTTGCTTCGTTCCAGCAACACAGTCTTTACTTTTAAGGAAATTTCTTTGATTTGGAACGAAACTGATGCCAGGCTTGCAAAAAAAAGAATATATCGCTATGTAAAAGCGGGCAAATTGTATCCTATCCGCCGGGGCATTTACGCCAAAGATGAAGAATATGATAGATTGGAGCTGGCAACCAAAATATTCACTCCAGCCTATATCAGCTTAGAAACGGTCCTTACCAGAGAGGGCATCGTTTTTCAGCACTATGACCGGATCTTCGTTGTCAGTTACCTGACCCGGGAGATTTCTTGCGATGGTCAGACTTATGTCTTTCGCCGAATGAAGGACATTGTTCTGACGAACTCGCTCGGCATAGAGAAAAAAAGCAATTACTGCATCGCCTCAAAAGAAAGGGCATTCCTGGATACCATCTATCTGAACAAGAATTACCATTTCGATAACTTGTCTTCGATGAACTGGGATAAATGCTTTGAAATGCTTCCTATTTATGACAATAAAGCAATGGCGATAAGATTGAATTCATATCATAAGCTTGCCAAGCATGCTTGATCGAAGCATCCATAAAACGATCCTGCTCCAGATATTGAAAGACATCTATACCGACACTTCCCTTGGCCCTGTTTTGGGCTTCAAGGGCGGCACAGCCGCGAATTTCTTTCATGACCTCGGCCGCTTTTCAGTTGACCTGGATTTTGATCTTCTGGACGAGACCAAAGAGGACTTAGTTTTTGAGAAATTAGAGAAAATACTTCGGGGATATGGAACAATAAAGGAGAAGCATAAAAAGCAGCACACCTTGTTCTTCATCCTTTCCTATGATGACAAGGCGCAGAACATCAAAGTGGAGATCAATCGAAGAAGCTTCGGCTCTCGCTATGTCCTGAAAAATTATCTTGGCATATCCATGCTGGTGATGGTTAAAGAAGATATGTTTGCGCACAAGCTGGTGGCCATGCTCGAACGATCCAGGATAGCGAATCGAGATGTCTATGATGTCTGGCATTTCTTAAAGAACCATTGGCCGGTCAATAAAGAGATTGTGGAGAAACGCACCAAGACGAGCTTTAAAGAGCATTTGAAGAAATGTATTGAATTCGTTGAATCCCTCAGCGACCGCAATATTCTTTCCGGCATGGGCGAACTTCTGGATGAAAAACAGATAGTCTGGGCAAAGACTCATCTCAAAAAGGACGCCGCCTTCCTTCTAAGGATTCGGTTGGATCAGGAAAAATGGTTGTACAAATAAATATTAGGAGTTTAGATGATAACGATGAGCTTTCTGACTAAGCAAGAGTCTCATAAGAATTCTAACATCCTCTTTTGTTTGGAATATGTTAAAACAAAAGTACTCATTCTTGCGTACATCTGGTTCGCAAAAAACGCCACATACCACGCGCTGGGAGCGCCCGAATTATTATGCTCAATCAATATGCATGAAAAAGTTCCAAAATCAAGGGCTCCGGGCTTTCTTCATAAATCAGCCGGCGGCGCGGGTAAAAAAACAATTTATGATACAGCCTGAGCGCAATTACAGCCAAAATGGCGAATCCATAAAAAATGATGAAACGCCGTCCGCCTTCCATAAAATACGGCTCCATCCAGCGGGGCATATAAATATAAGCGAGGAAAAGTCCCAGATAAGGGAACCAGAAAAAATACAATCTGCTTTTCCCGGGAGCACATGAGCAGGCAAACGGGAATTTTATTCGTCGGAATAACAAACCTTCCATTAATAGCACTGCAAAAGCCAGGTCATAGAGGCAGTGGAGACCTGCTGTCGGCCAGCCCCAGAAGAAACAATAAAAAGCAAATAATGATATATAAAGTGGCAACAGAATTAAGCAGAGCGTGCTTTTTCTCAGAGCAGAAAAATAGGCCCATCCATTGCGGTTCTCGATAATTCGGAATACCCAATTGGCTTCATAATTAATCGGTATACTGATAGCGTCCATAAGTCCGACAAGCAGAAAGAAGTTCAGCACCAAGGGCAGGGAGAGCATGTTTCCTGAACGATATTTCCAGAAATAATTACCCGTGGAGACAAAGAATATAAGCGCTATTCCAGCCCCTACTCCCAAATAGGACATCAGCCTGGTACGATGTATTCTGCTTCGGCTCATTGCAGAGCCATAAAAATGGAAGGCGGCCCGTTCTACAGAATTTCTTAAGAAAATTAGATTAAGACAGGGCTCAAGGATCCTTTTCAACCGAGACGGCCTGTAAACCCGGGCACTTTCAGGCGATAGGTTTTTCAGATAACGGCCGTAAGATATCAAAGTAATCAGGAAAAAAGCCAGGATTGATACAGCCAGAGCAAGAAGACTGCGATCTGCCAGTTCCTGAAAGAAAGCATCATGATTTCCCATCAGCGTTTGATAAAGTCCTGTAAACCAAAGCGGTGGGAAGTTCATTATGAATGGGGTAGGTGTGGACTTAAGCGCTTGAACATTTTCAAACCAAATTTTGATAAATCTGTGATTAATAAGGAAATGATAGATAAGGAAAAGCTGGCCGATAATCAGGCCCAGGCGAATAATGTCAGAAAGCCAGCTAAAAAATCTTCCTTTGAGCAAGACATTCAACAGTCCGAAGATAATAGCTAGAACGAAAAAAATAAAACTGCCAGCGGCCAACATAACAAGGATATGAGTGAATAAGAGCAATAATCCGGGCGTTAACCCATAAGGCTTCGATTGTCCCAGATATACGGCAAAAACAATAGAGGAAAGCGAATTAATGCCGATGACAAACAGCCCGATAAACATAACTAGGCTGATAAACTTGGCTGTAAAGACCAAAAAAGGCGCTATCGGCAGCGGCATCAGGCTAAGATAATCCTTGCGGTCAAGGAAAATCGCTTCCCATGCGAAGAGAGTTACCAGGCCGATTAGAAGCATTATAAAACTTATAAACAGAGTGATTTCCAGCCAGGCTGTGCCTTTTTCAGGTTCAAGTAGATATCGGAAAAGAAGCCCATCGGCCACGCAGGCCGGGAAAACTGCTAAAATAGCAATGAAACCTAATACTTTCTCTATCATTTTCTCTTCAAAGAACATAGTTTCATTAAGAAAAAGACGCCTGAAGAAATGCCGGATAAGGTTTAGCAAGCGCGATAGTTCAGTCTGATTTCTTATCGAAGTTATCATTCTAGACCAGTCCGGACTTACTTCTATTGTTTCATTAAGGACACCAGCTCTGAAACTGATTTTTCCTCATCCTTCTGGATAACCAGCTGATTAAAAATACTTTCCAAAGATGGCATCATCATCAGGTGACGCAGGTTTTCAATTGAATCATCGGCCTGAATCTTTCCCCCCTTAAGTATAATGACTCGACTGGCAATTCTTTCGACTATATCTAGGATGTGTGAAGAATAGATGATGACTTTTCCTTCGGACGAAAGCCGGCGCACTAGGCTCCTGATGATCATGCTGGTTGAGGTATCAAGACCAGACAGGGGCTCGTCTAGAAGAAGAACTTCCGGGTCATGAAGGAGGGCGGCTGAAATCAAGACCTTCTGAACCATGCCCTTGGAGAGCGAAGATATTTCAGAATACATATCGCCAGTCAAGGTAAATACTTCCATAAAGCCCTCGATCTTGTGCTTGAGCTTCGTTTCCTTAAGACCCCGGAGCCTGCCTACCATCATCAGATACTCGTATGCGCTCAGATGAGAATATACATTCGTTTCTTCGGGCACATAGCCCAGTCTTTCTTTGAACCAAAGCAAGTCTTTCCAGATGTTCCGGCCCCGGTAGCAGATTTCACCTTCGGTGGGCTCCAAGAGCCCCGCCAACATCTTCATGGTGGTGGACTTACCTGCACCATTGGGCCCGAGATAGCCGACAGCCTCTCCAGCTTTTACAGCGAAGCTTATATTATCGACGGCCTTCAGCTGCCGGTATTTTTTTGTAACCCCTTTTAACTCTAACATCAAAATGTAATTATAGCATCCTTTTTTCCCGGCGCCAGCTCTACCTTTAATCGGGAGAGCGTAGCAAATAATTTGCTTTCCTTATGAATTCAGACAGAAAACTGGGTAGATAGGATTCCTCTAGACCCACACAAGGAAGAATAAAATAGATATTCCCGTCAGGCCCTACTCCATACAAAGTGGGTGCATAAATGGGGTCATATCTTTTCCATTTCTTTAGGCTATAAATGGGGAAATCTGCTCCTGTGGTCAGTCTGATTTCGTTGATAAATTGCATTTCCTGCTCCGGAACTATGCCCGCAACTTGAACCCGCTCATAGGGTTTGTTCAGGAAATCAATTACTTTCAAGCATGAGCGGCAATTGTTCATCGAAAAAAATAGGATTAGACTAAGTCTTGCGTCGCCGGCAGGTCTTTGCCGTAAACGCTCGATAGGAAAATCAACCATTATAGGAGTTACCCCTTGTCTATAAATAATACTGCTTAAAAAAAGCATAATCACTACTACAAGTATGGCCTTTAGTATTTTCATGGTTCGATAACTAATTCATGGATTTTATATATAAGAGATGATTCG
>CAYWJT010000029.1:0-32822 GCA_964458655.1 uncultured Eubacteriales bacterium
GGTTCAGCTCCCCGGAGATCATCAGCCGGTTGTATTTGAGGTCGTGGAAATAGTGCGAGCCTTCCATCGAGACCTGGGCGTTCCCCCACGGCTCCGTGAATTCCAGGCTGATGGTCAGCGATTCGTTCCAGAGCTTGTCGGTCATCTTTTCGTAGATGGTCATCTCGATGTAGTTGTCGTAGTTGAACCCGACCTTATACAGGAAACGCAGCTGGCGGCGGGTCGATTCAGAATAAGGGAACAGGTCGAATTCTACGGCGGGATGGAAACTGACAGAGAAGTCCAGGTTGCTGTACGTCGAGGCGGAAACGTTGACGACGGCTCCAACCGACCAGTGCTCCCCGAGGCTCTTGACGTACATCGAGTCGAGGGTTTTGCTCGTGGACACGCTTTCGATGTAGGTGTCCTCGTAATCGAAAACGCTCTTGTCGTAGTTGGCCCAGGCGGACACCCGGAACTTGGACTCGGCGGTGACGCGGTTGGCGGACACCGAACCGGAGAACGAATGGGACTTCCTGGATTTTTCGCCGTTAAGCCTGGCCCTGGTGCTGAGGTTGAACACCCAGTGATCCCAGTTGTTGTCCTCTACTGATGCCGCCTTGACCTTTTCCTTCATGGTCAGGTCGACGCCCCTGGCCATCGGCGTGCGGGCGATGAACGGCCCGAGACCGAGCTTCAGCGTCCGGGCCAGCCCGGCGCGGACCTCGTCCCTCGTTTCCACTCGGTTGGAATAGAACTTCAGCGTGTTCCTGAGGTCGGAACAATCCTTCAAGCCGATATAGCTGATCGTGTATTCCCGGCCGCCGCCGCCGGTGTCCTGTTCCGTGATGAGGATGTGGACGTCTGCGTCCTCGCGGTTGCGAACGAAGTTGACGAAATCAAGCTCCGTCCTGATGAAATTCATGTCGCAATGGTCGCAGTCGATGAACACCCTGGTGGCCTGTTTCTTCAACTCTTCTATGGATTGATCCCGGTCCTCGTTCGAAGCCGCGGCGCGGAAAAAGCCTCCCAGGAGAACGATCATCAAAGCGATCAGAATCCGGCTCGATCTTGGCATCATCGGTCCTTTCCTTGGAATCATCGGCGATTTGATCACGTGTTGACGCCGGTTTTCAGGCTTTTAATATATCACATTTCTAAGCTTTTTTTGACCCTTCAGGGGGGCCGCCGCCTGGAGCTTTAGGCCCGGGCCAGTCCGGAAAGCTTGCCTCAGGCCGTCGCTTGAGTATATAAGGATGAAGTCCGGAAATAAGGGCCGGAACTCGAGCCGAGGCCCTGGATCAGTCAAGGAGAGCGACATGCGGGATAGACTCTCGAGGTTCACCCGGGCCATGGACAGGCTTTACGAGTTCGACCGCGAAGCGGTAACCGCCGACAGGCTCCAGTCCGGCGGCAAGTTCGCCGCCATGTTCGCGGGCGAGCACGTGGCCGCCACGGAATTCGTCATCGGGGCGTTCTTCGTCCTGCACGGCATACGCGCCGCCGACCTGCTGCTCGGACTGCTTCTAGGGAACTTGCTCGCCGTCCTGTCCTGGACCTTCATCTGCGCCCCGGTCGCCGTCCGGACCCGCCTGACCCTCTACTGGTACCTGAGGAAGGTCGCCGGTCCCGGCGTCACCTTTATCTACAACATAGCCAACGCCTTTCTCTACTGCGTCCTGGCCGGGGCCATGATCTCCGTGTCGGCCACGGCGGTCTGCCTGGTTTTCGGCGTGAACGTGCCGCGGCTGGGCGCCTGGCTGCCTTCGAGCATGGGTTGGGTGGCTGTCACCCTGGCCATCGGCGCGGCCTTCACGGTCCTGGCCGTGCTCGGCTTCGAGAAGCTCAGCCGCTTCGCCGCGGTGGCTTCGCCGTGGATTTTCGTCGTCTTCATCGCCGGCGCCGTAGCCGTCCTGCCGCGGCTCGGCGTCCGTCCCGACCTCGGCAATCTCTGGCAGGTGCTGACGACCAGGGTCTGGAACGGGGTCGCGGAACCCGGCCAGGAGAAATTCGGCCTGGCGCACGTGCTGTTCTTCGCCTGGTTCTGCAACCTGGCCATGCACGTCGGGCTTTCCGACATGGCCGTTTTCCGCTACGCGAAGAAGTGGACCTACGGGCTCTACTCCGCTTTCGGCATGTTCCCGGGCCACATGCTGGCCTGGCTCGCTTCGGGCGTCATGGTGGCCGCCGTCGGCCGGGAGATGCATCCCGGGCTGATGGCCTACGAAGCGGCCGGCGTGGCCGGCGGAGCCGCCGTGGTGCTGGCCGGCTGGACGACGGCCAACCCGACCCTCTACCGGGCGGGACTGGCGCTGCAGACCGTGACGCCGGGCTGGCCACGCTGGAAAATCACGGCCGCCGCCGGAGCCGTCACCACCGTGCTCGCCTGCTTCCCGCTGTTCTTCCTCAGGCTGCTCGATTACGTCGCGATCTACGGGCTGGTGCTGATGCCGGTCGGGGCCATCGTGATAGCCGAGCACTGGCTCTTCCCGCGTCTCGGCATCGAACAGTACCAGGCCGAGAAACGGGGTTGGACTTTCAACTGGACGGCCCTGGTCGTCTGGCTCGGGACGCTGGCCGTCTGTTTCGCCCTGCCCGTCCATCTCTACTTCCGCTGGCTGCCGGGCTGGTTCATCGCGTTCCTCGCCTACACGGCGCTGATGGCTTCAAGGAGGAAGGGATGAAGAAGACGCTCTTCGGGCTCCTGGCCTGCCTGTCGCTCCTGGCCTGCCTGCTCAGCGCCTGGCTGAGCTTCGTCGGCCGCATAACGGACGCCGCCTATAAGAAGGATTTCCTGCTCGCTTCGCTCTGCTGGTTCGTGTTCGCGACCGTTTGGGCTTCGTCCAGGAAGAAAGCCGGCTGAAAGCGGATAACTTGCGCGGGCTCCGGCCGGCCTCGGCCTACCAGCGGTCGCGGCGCACGAGTTCGGTCAGGGGCCGGCGTTTCTTTGGAGCGGGCGAGTCGGCCGGATAGCCGAGCGGGGTGAAGGCAGCGGGCACGGCTTCCGGCGGCAGGCCCAGCGCCTCGCGCGCCGCCCGCGGGTCGAAGGCCCCGACCCAGCAGGTGCCCAGCCCCTCCTCGGCCGCGGCCAGGATGATGTGGGTCATGACGATGGCCGCGTCCGTTTCGGCGGCGTTCCAGCCGTCGGCCTTCCGCGTCCAGCCTTCGCCGGGAACGGCGCACACGGCCAGGACCAGCGGCGCCTGGGTGAACCAGTCGCGGCCGTAGACCCGACGGAGCTCTTCCTTGCGGGCAGCGGCGTCAACGACTATGACCCGGAACGGCTGGCGGTTGGCCGCCGTCGGAGCCAGCCGGGCCGCTTCGAGGACGCGGCCGAGCTTCTCCTCTTCGACCGGGTCGGGCCTGTAAGCCCGGACGCTGTATCTCTTCCGTATCAATTCCTGGAAATCCATGCTCCTCCTCCTTCGCGCTTATGCCAACCTGCCTCCCAGTTTATCCGGCCGCCCGCGCCGCGGCCCCGTCTTGGAGGCGGCGGCCGGGCCCCCCGTCAGTCGCCCTTGAGCGCGAAACGGTAGCGGCCGGAGCCGACTATAAAGGACAGGTTGCCGCCCTTTTCCTGGCCGGAGCTTACGCCGCGAGCGCCCGGCCGGAATACGTTCCGCTCCCAGACGACGGCCGTCCCTTCCGTGACGACCACGTCGCGCAGGTTCATTCGGGGCAGGACCACCTCCGCTTCCGAACCGAACGGGACCTCGACCTCGAGCTCGAAGCTCTTATCGCCACGGGCCCAGGAGCAGGAAACATCGCCGCGCACCGTCCGGAATGAGCCGGAGGCGTGGCGCAGGTCCCGGACCGGCCGCGGCTGGACCAGGATCCGTTCGAAGCCGACGCTCCCGGGCTGGAGGTTGATGCCGGCCAGGGCCTTGTAGAACCACGACCCCACGCTGCCGAACATCGGGTGGTTGTGGGAGTTCATGGACGGGCCTTCCCGTTTCTGCCAGAGCTCCCAGAGGGTGGTGGCTCCGTTCTCGATCATGTAGCCCCAGCTCGGATAGGTCGTCTGCACGGCGATGTCGTAGGCCAGGTCGGCGGCTCCCTGCCGCGTCAGCAGCTCCATGATGTACTTGGTCCCGATGATGCCCGTCGTCAGGTGCGAATCATGGCGGTAGACGATGTCGTCGAAGAGCCTTCCCCAGACCCGGCCGCGTTCCGCGTCCGGCGTGATGCCGAGGAAAAGCGGCAGGGTGTTGGCCGTCTGGGTGCCGTCGGCGTAATCGCCCGTCGCCGGGTTGAAATAGGCCTGATGGAAGGCGGCCTTGACCTCGGACGCCAGCTTGTCGTGGAGCTCGGCCTCCTGGCTCTTGCCCAGGACGCGGGCGGCGTCCCTCAGGATGCAGACGTCGTAATAATAATAGAAGGAGGAGACCAGGCTGCCGGGGCATTTCTCGACCGCCACCCAGTCGCCGTACCAGCTGTACCTGACCAGCCCGTTCTCCGCCTTGCTCCTCAGGAACTCGACGTACTTCTTGAGGCCCGCATAGTGCTCTTCCAGGACGCGCGTGTCGCCGTAGTACTGGTACATGTACCAGCAGATCAGCGGATAGGCCGTGCCCCAGGCCGGGTCGGCCGGACGGCGGCCGCCGACGTGCGGGACCGTGTCGGTTATCTGGCCCTTCTCGTCCTGGACGTCGCGGATGTTGCGCAGGAAATTGGTGTAGAAGGCGGCCATGTCGAAGTTCATAATGGCCTCCTCGGCCGTGCCCTGGGCGTCGCCCATCCAGCCCATGCGCTCGTCGCGCTGGTCGCAGTCGGTGGGCACGCTGTGGAGGTTGGTCTTCTGGCCCCAGGTGATGATGCGCTGTAGCCGGTTGAGGATGTCCTTGGAGGCGGCGAAGCTGCCGGAGACCGTCACGGCCGTGTGGACCACCCGGCCGCGGATGGTGTCCAGCTTCGGCGTGCCGGGGAAGCCCGTGAGCTCCACGTACCTGAAGCCGTGGTAGGTGAAGCGCGGCTCCCAGGTCTCCTCGCCCTCGCCCTTGAGGATGTAATGGTCCTCGGCCCGGGCCCCTCGCAGGTTCTCGCGGTTGATCATGCCGTCGTCGTAGACGAGCTCGGCGAAGCGCAAGCGCACGTCCGTTCCGCGCTGGCCCTGGACCTTGAGCCTGGCCCAGCCGCTCATGTTCTGGCCCATGTCGAAGACGTAGACCCCCGGCCGGGGGTTGGTCATCTTGAAAGGCACCACCGTGTCGACGATTTTTATCGGCGGCATGAGCTGGGCGGAGAGCACGCCCGACGGCCCCTTCACGGCCTGGGCCTGCGTCCAGCCGCTGTCGTCATAGCCGGCCAGGTCCCAGCCCGGGGTTTCGCGCCGGGCGTCGTAGGTCTCGCCGTTATAGACGCTGTCCTCGACGATGGGGCCGTCGGTCGCCTTCCAGGAGCCGTCGCTCGCGACCACGACCCGCGACCCGTCGGGAAGCTCGATGTCGAGCTGACAGAGCAGGGCCCGGGACTTGAACCAGCCCTGGCCGAGCATGACGGCCGCAGCGTTCTTGCCCGGCCTGAGGTAGCCTGTGATGTCGTAGGTCGCGTAGAGCACGCGCTTGTCGTAGGTCGTCCAGCCAGGGTCGAGAATGTGGTCGCCGACCTTGCGGCCGTTCAGGCGCAGCTCGTAATAGCCCAGCCCCGAGATGTAAGCGCGGGCGCGCTTGGGATGGCCGGGCAGCTCGAATTCCTTGCGGAGCTGGTTTCCGCCGGAAATCCAGGCGCCCTTCCAGTCGGAGCGGCCGAGCAGGCCGGTGTCGAAGCTCGCGGCAGCGCTCCAGGCGCTCTCCCGGCCGGCCCGGTCCCAGACCTTGACCTTCCAGTAATAGGTCCGGCCGCTCTGGAGCGTCTTGCCGGAGAAGGCCACCTGGGTCGAGCGCTTGGAATCGACCCGGCCGCTGTCCCAGATGTCGCCTTCCGCGACGTCCGGCGAGAGGGAAACGAGTATGCGATAGGCGGATTGCGATAGGCCGCGTTCCTCGCTCTCCACCGTCCAGAAGAAGCGCGGACGGGCCACGTCGACACCCATGGGGTTGGTCAGGTATTCGCAGAGAAGGCCGGTCGGCGCCGGCAGCGCCGACTCTTCCCGCAGGGGAGAGCCGTACGCCGGACGGACGGTCGGGACGAGCGATATCGATATTAATACAAGAGATGACAAAATCATGGCCGTTGAAAGCCTGCGCATGTCGGACCTCCTTTTTCTGAGCAGTTTTTATCACAACGTTTCCACCTGTTCAACCGGTCGAGCGTTTATCCGGCGACAAGCGGCGGCCCGCTCATTCGCCGGCTGGGAACGGTCGGTCGCTTTCCGGCCTTTCGATAAGTGGGAACGCGGCCGGGTGCCGATTTCGTGACTGCAGCGACGTGCCTTTATCCGCCTCTGTTCTTTCCCGCCCACGGCCGCAGGTTCCTTTCTCTTTTCCTTAACCCGTCGCGGTCGGCTGAGATGAAAAAGAGGTGAAGCGAGGCGTCAGGACACAACAGGGGAGCTGCCCAGGAGGGCGAGGTTATAGCAGCGCGCTTGGTTTGCACGGGGTGACAACGATGGCGGACTGGGACGAGATCTCAGGATCTTCGAATGCCGACAGAAGACCGTCAGGCCCGACCGAATGCTCCACGGGAAGTCCAGGGTGTTATTAAGGGAGCGGACGGGACCCGCGCCTTGACGGAAAGCGGCTCTTCGGGTAAGATAATCGCACTCCGGTGGGGCTGTAGCTCAGCTGGGAGAGCGCTTGAATGGCATTCAAGAGGTCGCCAGTTCGATCCTGGTCAGCTCCACCAAACTGACGCCGCTCTTTCCCCTCAAGCCTGCGGGTTGCCGCTGAAGTATTCCACCGTCTCTCGGTTGAAGAGCACTATCAGCGAGTAGATGCCGAGGGCCATGCCCACCGGCACGTTCAGCAGGCTGAAGAACGACAGGATGATGACCAGTATCCGGCCCCATTCCCGGCCGTGGAGCAGCCCGATGCCGCCGATGATCTTGGGCAGGCCGAGCACGCCGAAGAAAGAGCCGGCGATGAGGCCTATAAGCCGCAGTATCCCGACGGCCTCGAGCTCGACTCCCGGGATGAGCGTGATGCCGAAAAACAGCGCGAAGACGAACAGGGACACGAGCAGGCTGAGCCCGCCGTAGACGATCCACAGAATGCCCAGGATCCTGACATGTT
This sequence comes from uncultured Eubacteriales bacterium, assembly GCA_964458655.1. Lineage (GTDB taxonomy): Bacteria > Acidobacteriota > Aminicenantia > Aminicenantales > Saccharicenantaceae > CAYWJT01. The sequence continues at coordinate 7,149 of CAYWJT010000029.1, forward strand.
CTTTCAATGTTTCCTCCTTCCGCCGGCTTTGGGCCGTATGGCCCGGACCGCCGTCGCTTCGCCCGCTCCGGCCGTCCGCTCGGCCGTTCCCTGAGGCCGGGCTCAGATCTCTATGTCGAGGCTCCTCTTGCTTCTGCCGCCGCCGGTAGTGTTGGAGAGCTCGACCGTGAGCTTGTACGCGCCGGACGGTATATCGGCCTCGATGCGGATCTCGTAGTTCTTTTCGAACAGCTCCAGCCCCTCGGCCTTCGTCGCCGAAAGGGCGTAGCTCTTCTTCGTTTCCCAGACGGTCTGGCCCTCCGCGTTCTTAACGGAGAGAGCGGCCTCGAGCGTCGTCTTGAACAGGTCGCCTTCGGCCTTGAACCAGATGACTTTGTACGGGACGGTTATCGCGAACACGGTCCGGCCGTCAGCCCTTTCGACCGTGATATCGAAGTCGACGCTGGGCGGGGCCTGATAGGACCTACCGTCGCCGCGCTGCCTCTCGGCCTTCTGGGCCCGCGTTATTTCTGATATATGCTGGGCGCTCAGGGCGGTCATCTGGTAGTTGCCCGACCAGTTGTCGTCGATGAACACTATCGGGAACGACCCGTACCACCAGATCTCGGTGGGCTTGCCGTAGAAATCGACGCCCCGAGGGTAGGTCTCCCGGTTGTCCGGCGGGCCGATCGTGATGTAGACCCTGCCGCGGTCCTGGAGCCAACCGGGCGTGCTGCCTTCCTTGAACAGGCGGGTGGCCGTCTCGATACGCTGGAAATACTCTTCCTTGAACTCGTTGAGCGGCGTGCCTGGCGTGGGGTCGCGGCGCTCCCAGAACTCCTTGATGAACTGGGGACGGTCCGCGGCGGGCAGGCGCAGGAAACTCTCGCGCTCTTCCTTGCTGATTATATAGCGGACCTTGGAAAAGAAGTCCCGGCTCTCCGGGTCGAGGTTCTTGGGCTCGGGGAAGCGGGAGCACGAGAGCGAAGCCAGCAGGGCCAGCGCCAGTGCGGCGCCCCAAACGGCTTTTTTCATTTTTTCTCCTTCAAGGTCCTGACCAGAGCCTTGACCTTCTCCTGGTTGGGCTCTATTTGGAGAGACCTTTCGAAGGCCGTCAGGGCCTCATCGCGCTCGCCCAGGGTCATGTAGCATTCGCCCAGGGCGTTGAGGACGCTGATGTTGGTGCCGAAACGCTGGAGATAGGTCCTGTAGAAGGATACGGCGTCGCCCAGCTCGCCCAGCTTCTGGCTGGACTGCCCCATGAGGAGCAGGAAGCCCGATTCCTTCTGGTCGTCCATGAACGGCCGGGCCGTTTCTCTCGCTTGCTTGAGATCGCCGGCTTCGAAATAGGCCTGAGCCAGGTCGAGAGCGTAGCGCCGCTCTTCCGGGACGCGGCCGGCGGCCGCCGCGAGCAGCCGGACGGCCTCGGCCGTCTCCTTCCTGTTCAGCCGCTGCTTGCCCAGGATGTAGAGGATCTCGGGGCTGTCGGGCGAGGGGAACGGCATGGACAGCACCCAGGGCCTGGAGAGGCCCGCCGCCGGAGTGACCATGAACTGCGCCTTCTCGGAAATGACCGTCTGGCCGGTCCCGTCGCTCACGATGGCCTCGACGGTGTAATAGGCCGGGGGGAAGGCGGCCAGGGAGAATTCCTCGAGGATGCCGGCGAGGTCGGGTATCTCGCCGAGCCGGCGCGAGAGCGAATGGACCTTTTCGCCCTCCCGGAAGAAGGCCAGTTCCAGGCTGCCGGCGCGGCGCAGGTCCTCTTTCAGCCCGTGAAGCTGGAAGAAGACCCCCAGGGTGTCGCTCTGCAGGAATTCGTTCCGGGGCGAAGGCCTGAGCTGGACACCACGGAGCAGGAAGGGTTTGACCTGGCCGGCGTATTTAGAGTCACGCTCGGTCCGGTAGGAAAGCACGAGCGGGCTTATCCAGGCCTCGCCCTGCCCCGGGACGATGAGCGTGCGCTCGAAGGTCGTGAACTCCTTGGAAACGGTGTTCTTCAGGATGACGCTGAGCCGGTAATTGCCCGGCACGACGGGGAAGATGTCCTGGAAGCTGAACAGCTTGTCGCGGATGGAGGCGAGCTGACGGGAGTTCATCTCGATGGGGATGCGGCGGTCGAACTGGTAGACGAACCGGCCCTGCCCGTCGGTGATGTTGCCGTCCACTTCCAGGTTGGAAAGGAAGCGGTCGCCGTACTGCTCGAACGACAGGCGGCTGGGCTCGATGAGATAATGGATGTAGGCGACGCCGCCCGTGTCCTGGAAGACCCCCACCAGGGCGTCGCTCTCGATGTAGTTGGCCGTGTAGTCGACCTCGACGATGTCCTTGTAGGCCAGCAGCTTCTCGGCGTAGGAATCCTTGACCTTATAGGTCGGCGCCCGCGGTATCTTGTTGGCGATCAGGATGTCGGAGGACATGGTGGGCGTTATGCCCGTCGTCACCTCGCCCGGGATGAGGCTGATGGAGATCGGGGCCAGCATCGGGTATCTCTCGTAAAGCTCGCGGTAAGCGTCGGTGTAGCTGGTCATGTCGCCGGAGTAGTGGACCATGAGCTGCTGCGGACCGTCGCGGATGGGGGAGTAGAGGATGTACTCGCCGGCGCTGTATTTCTTGAAGAACATGACGTAAAAGGCGTTGGGCAGGCCTAGGTCGGCCATGCCGTCGTAGAACCAGACCTGGAGAGGGTAGATGTCGGACTGGTTCTCGTAACGCTCTATCTGCTTGGGCTCGCCGAGCATGATGTAGATGCGGCCCATGTCGGTCTTCCAGCCCGGCTGGGGGGAATCCTTGCCGAAGTACTGGTTGGAGTGCTTTATCCTGCGGTAGTGCTCGGTCTTGAACTCGTTGTCCGGAGTGTTGGGCGTCGGGTCGCGCTGCTTCCAGAAGGCCTCGATGAATATGTCGCGTTCCCGGTTGGTTTGGAGCTGGAGGAAGACCTCCCGCTCCTTCTGGGTGATGATGTAAACGACTTCCTCCTCGAGCCACTGCCGGTACGTGGGCTCCAGGTCCTTGAGGGCCTGGGCCTTGGCCCTGGACTGGGCCCCGAGAGGCGGCGCGGACAGGATGAGACCGAAGCTCAATATAAGGATAACGAGGATAAGGGGCTTTCTCATGCAACCATCATAATACAGCCGGCGGGGGCGCGCAAGCAGGCCCGCCGCCGGGCTTCCTTGACAGTTTCGAAGGCCGGCCGCTATACTGGCGGTGAGGCCGTCCTGGCCGGTCGGAAAGAAGATGCTCCGTATCCATAGATGCCTTTGGCCCGTCCTGGTCCTGCTGGCCCTGGCTTTCGCGCCGGGCTGTTCGCGTTCCGGCAGGGAAGTTTCCGGGCTGAACCTTCTCGTCATCACCCTCGACACGACCAGGGCCGACGCCGTCGGCCTCTACAGCGGCCGCGAGGGCGCCACCCCGAACATCGACGCCCTGGGCCGGCAGGGCGTCGTCTTCCGCGAGTGCTACACGCCCGTCCCTCTGACCCTGCCCGCGCACTGCTCCCTGTTCACCGGCCGTTATCCCATCGGCCACCTGGTCCGTAACAACGGCACCTACGAGCTCGGCGATGACGTGACGACCATGGCCGAGGCTTTCCGCGGCCGCGGCTACGAGACGGCGGCCTTCATAGCTTCTTTCACGGTCGCGTCCAAGTTCGGCCTCGGGCAGGGCTTCGACCGCTACGAGGAGAACCTCGAGAGCGGCTCGCCCTTCCAGAATTTCAACACCGAGATCCCCGCCGACAGGGTGGCCGCGAGGTTCGTCCGCTGGCTGGACCGCCGCCCCGCCGGACGCTTCTTCTCCTGGGTCCATTTCTACGACCCCCACCATCCGTACCTGGTCCATGCCGAAGTGCCGCTGCCCAAGGACGCCTCCAATCGGGACCGCTACCAGGGCGAAGTGACTTACGTGGACCGCCACGTCGGCCGGGTCGTGGAAGCCCTGAAAGCCAAAGGTCTTTATGAGAAAACGCTCATCGTCATCGTCGGCGACCACGGCGAGGCCTTCGGCGAGCACGGGGAATACGGCCACGGCATCTTCTGCTACGAGGAGAGCCTGCGCGTCCCGCTCATCCTGCACAACCCAGTTGTATTCGGCAAGTCGGCCGTGCTGAAAGGGCGCGTCAGCTTGGTCGACGTCATGCCGACCGTGCTCGAGCTTTTAGGGATAGGGCCGGTGGAAGGCGTCCAGGGCCGGAGCTTCCTGAAGGAAGCGCGCGGTGGTCCGCGAAGCGGGGAGAGCGCCGTCTACATCGAGAGCCTTTTCGGCCGGGAAGAGAACAATTGGGCGCCGCTCACCGGCCTCATCGAGGGGAAGTACAAGTTCATCTCCCTGCCGGAGCCGGAGCTTTACGACCTGGAGCAGGACCCGGCGGAATCGCGCAACCTTGCCGCGTCCATGCCCGAGGCCGCCCGCGGCCTGGACCGCAGGCTGCGCGATTTCATCGCGGCCCATGCCTCTGCCGGACGGGCGGAGCGCCGGAGCCTGAGCGAACCCGACCTGCAGAAGCTGACTGCTCTCGGCTACGTCTCGGCCTTTTCCGGCAAGGCCGGCTCCCTGGTCGACCCCAAGTCCGTCATCGGGGCTTACGCCGCGGTAGCGGAGGCGAACGCCGTCCTGGAGAGCGGCGATTTCGAGACGGCCGAGAAGCTGCTCGAGGCCGCGCTGACCGCCCATCCGGGGCTAGAGCTTCCCGACGTCTACAAGATGGCCTATGAGATACGGAAGCATAAGGGCGACAGGCAGGGGGCGAAAGAAGTCCTGACGCGGGCGGCCCAGGCTTTCCCGGCCCGGGAGTCCTTCCGGATCCATCTCGTCCGCGAGTACATGGACGAAGGCAAGTGGGAAGAGGCGGCCTCGCTGTGCCGGAGCTACATCGAGGAGAACGAACGCATGACGGCGGCTTGGATCATGCTCGGCGACGCGGAGATGGGCCGCGGCGACGCGGCCTCGGCGGCTGGGGACTTCGAAAAGGCCCTCGCCCTCGAGCCGGGCAACACCGCCCTGGGTTTCCGGTACGTCAGCGCGCTGGCGACGGCCGGCGACCTGGGCCGGGCCGAGGCCTTTCTCCAAAAGCTCGCAGCCGACGAGGAAGCGGCCGGCAGCGAGGCCTACGTCGAAGCGATATCCGACATCGGCCTCAAGCTCTTCTTTTCCGGCGAGATGGAGAGGGGGCTTGGATGGCTCGAGAAGGCCTGTTCGCTGGCGCCTAACGTCCCCGGCGTCTGGGTCAACCGCGGCGCCGCCTTTTTCCACGAGGGCCGGCTCGACCAGGCGTTGGCCGACTACCGGAAAGCCCTGAGCCTCGATGAAAGGTCAGCCCAGGCACATGCCAACATCGGCGTGCTTTACGCCGCCCGTTTCGCGCAGGACAATAACCCCGGTCTCTTGAGCCAGGCCATGGCCTCTCTCAACCGGGCCGTCGAGCTCGACCCGAACCTGGGCGCGGCCTACAACGGACGGGGCTCGGTCCACTTGGCCTGGGGCGACGCGGCCGCGGCGGCAAAGGATTTCGAGAAGGCCGTCCGGCTCGACCCGGGCCTGGGCGACGCCTACATCAACCTGGCCGAGGCTCTCCAGACGCTCGGCCGATACGGCGAGGCCCTCAAGTACCTGGACCTGTTCAAGGCCAGGTTCTACGGAACCATCCCGGCCGCGGCCCGCGAGGAGGTCGACGGACTGTACCGGCGGATAAAAGAGGCGCAAAACGGCGCCCGGCGAAGCTGAGGGCCGCGGGCGAAGCCGCTTCGGCTCGGCCGTGCTCGCCGGTCCGGGCGTCGACATGCGGTCAGGACGGAACCGGCTGCTTGTAAACGATCCGGTTCCGTCATAAACTACATGTGGAGCGGGTCGGAAGGTTCGGATCATATCCACCGGTCCAGAAGCGGGGGACGGGTGAAAAAAGAGACCTGGAAATGAAAAAAACGATCTGGAGAGAACCCAGGGCGGTTTTTCCGGCCGGCCTGCTGATTGTGTTGTCTGCTTTAAGGCTGATATGGGCGTTTCCGGCTGGCGAGGGGCCGCGCCGGTCGGCCGGCCAGGAAGCGTTCAAGCCGGGCCAGATCCTGCATTACGACGTCAACGTCGTCCTGAAGCTCGTCCAAGTGTCGGTAGTGGACAGGAAGGGCAGGCCGGTCGAGGACCTGACCAGGGATGATTTCGCGGTCTTCGACAACGGCCAGCCGGTTGCCATAACGGATTTCGAGGTCCACAGGCTGAAGCCGGCCCCGCTCCCGGTTGCCCCGAAACCAGCCGAACCGCAACCGGCCGCCGCCCCGACCGCTCCGGCCACGCCAGGCAGCACCAGTCTCTCCCGCAAGTTCTTCTTTTTCTTCGACTTCGCCTTCAACAACCCCAGGGGGATAGTCAAAGCCAAGCAGGCCGCCCTAGATTTCCTCAAGTCCCGGGTCTATTTGGAGGATGAGGCGGCCGTAATAGCCTATTCCCAGGTCAGGGGACTGCGCGTGTTCGAATACCTGACCAGGGACCATCAGAAGATACGTGAGGCGATCGAGACCATCGACCGCAAAGCGGCCTCCGGCCGGGCGAGCGAGATCGAGCAGCAGTACTGGCGCGAGTCGGGAGAAGGCGCGGCCATGCCCCGGGAAAGCGCTCCGGGCACGCCTCGAGCCGGCTCACCCAACTATAACTGGGAAAGGCAGGAAGCCAAGCGCATCGCCCAGTTCTTCTTCATGCGCCTCGGCGACCTGGCCAGGGCCCTGCGCTACGTGCAGGGACGGAAGCACTTCCTGTTCTTCTCGACCGGGGTGCCGGCCTCCATGGTCTACGGGGCCCAGACCGGAAGTCCGCTGGGCACCGGCTCCGGACGGTCGAGGTTCGACGCCGGCGACACCGTCCTCATCGAGCAGAACGAGGCCATGCTCCGGGAGTTTGCCGCCTCCGGCTGCAGTTTCTACACGTTCGACACCCGGGAGTCGGCCAAGGTGCCTTCGCTTTTCGACTATGACGAGCAGACCTTCGCCTCAGGCTACCGGGACCTGTTCAGCGCCGAGGGCGTCTTCCAGGGCTCGACCGGCGTTTTCAAGGAAGAAGCGGTCACGGGCAAGAACTCGCTCGAGCGGCTGTCCCAGACGACCGGCGGCAAATACTTCGGAAACATCGACGCCTACGCCCGGAGCCTGGACCAGGTGCAGAACCTGACCGGTTCCTTTTACGTTCTCGGCTACCCGGTGCCGGAAAGGGAGGACGGCGTATTCCACGAGGTCCGGGTCGAGGTCAAGCGGCCGGGCTGCGAGGTGCGCGGCGCTGGCGGCTATTTCAACCCCAGGCCGTTCCGGGAGTTCAGCGAGCTCGAGAAGAGGCTGCATCTTTTCGACCTGGTCCTGAACGAGCGGGCCTTCTCGCGCCTGCCCGAAAGATTCCCGTTGAAAGCCCTGCCCGTCCGAACGGATGGCTCCGCAGGCTTGGTCCTGGTCGGGCTCATCCCGGACGATCTTGCGTCCGCGCTCGGGGCAGGGCCTTTGGAGTTCGTGTCGGTTGTCTTCGATGAGAAAGATGATGTCGTGGACACGCAGCGCCTCGAGCTCAGCGACCGGCCGGGGCGGCCGTGCCTTTTCCAGGCGCGGGTGCCGTCCGCGCCGGGCGTCTTCAGGTGCCGCCTTGTCGTCTTGATCATGGAATCCGGCTAGGCCGCGGTGTCATCCGTTTCCAGGGTGACGGTCGGGCCAGCCGAGGGCAGCGGGCTCGCGGTGTTCCCCCCGATGCTTTTTACGACTTCGCGCGGACCCGTCCTCAGGCTGGAGACGCGCGGCTCCTTTTCCACGGAAGGGCTACGTCTGGCCGGGTTCTATCCCTTCGATTCGGAAGACCTTCTGCCCGTATTTGAAGTATTCGAGGCGGGCGAGGAACTGACGGTCGTCGTTCCCTGCGCGTTCCAGGAAAGCGGCGAAAGCGGCCTGACCGTCGGCACCCGTCTTCTGGACGCTGGCACAGGCGTCGAGGTTAAGGCCCCGTTCTTCATTAAGGCCAGGGAGCGGAAAGGCGGGCTCGAGGTCATCAGCCTGGGCCTGCCGGCAGGAGCTTTGGCCGCAACGAACTATGTTCTCTATGTCCATGTCCAGGACCCTGTTTCCGGTGCCAGAGCGTACGGTCGGACGGCATTTATCGTGACTAAAACTCCCGCCGCGTCCAATAATTTGGAATAATCCAAAATCTTGGATGTATGCGATAATCTCATCTATAATTAACTTATTGTAAAATAATGAAATAACCCCTTGGCACGTTAATTGCTATTAATAGCACGTTAATTGCTATTAATAGAATGATGGCAATAACTATCTTTTTATACAAAGGAGGTGAGAATAGGAAGATTCTCAATTATTTAATTGGGAAGGGGGGCAAGATACGTGAATTGCCCGAACAGCGGCCCGCAAAGCCGCTGGGAACCAAAGGTCAACATTTCAAGGAGGAATAAGCGAATGCAGAAGAGAATTTTGATCCTCGTCGCCGCCGTCCTCTTCCTCGCCGGCACCATCGCCTACGCCCAGGTTACGGCCACAGGCAAGATGGAAGGCCGCGTCGTCGACACTTCGGGAGCACCGCTGCCCGGCGTGTCGGTCGAGGCGGTCAGCCCGAGGCTGGTCGGCACGGCGACAGCGGTCACGGACGCCGACGGCACTTACCGTCTGTTCGCGCTGCCGTCCGGCACCTATTCGGTCACCTTCGCTCTTCCCGGCTTCAAGACCCTGAAGCGCGACGGCATCGTGCTCCAGATGAGCCAGACGATCACCCTGAACGTCACGCTCGAGCAGGCCGCCATCGAAGAGGAAGTGACCGTCGTCGGACAGAGCCCGCTCATCGACGTCAAGAGTACGGTCAAGGGCCAGACCATGACCAAGGAAGTCTTCATGAGCCTGCCCCGCAGCCGCAGCTTCGACGGCCTGCTGAGCACCGTCCCCGGCGTCCAGTCTGAAGGCGTGGCCGGCGGCCTCTCGGTCGACGGCGCGACCGGCACCGAGAACATGTGGTACGTCGACGGCGCCGACGTCAACAACGTCCACATCGGCACCCGCAGCCAGAACGTGGTCATGGAGATAGCCGAGGAAGTCAAGATCACGGCTTCGGGCTACAACGCCGAGTTCGGCGGCTCGATGGGCGGCGTCATCAACGTCATCACCCGTTCCGGCGGCAACAACTTCACCGGCGACGCCATCATCTACTACAACGACAACAGCCTGTTCATGCAGGGCAAGTCCCGCGACTACGTCCGCTGGAATCCGTACGACGACTACGTCTATGAGTACGTCAACGACGACGACCTCTACTGGAAGGGCGGACACGCGCGCGACGATTACAAGCGCTACGAGCTGGTCTTCAACCTGGGCGGCTATATCCTGAAGGACAAGCTCTGGTTCTTCGGCTCCTTCAACCCCATCTACAGCCGCACTTTCGGCGCCAGGTTCTTCAACTCCGACCCAGAGCCCAGGCCGGAATACATGTTCCAGAACAAGAACTACACCTGGAACGGACAGTTCAAGATCACGGCCGCGCCCATCCGCGGCATGAGGCTTTCGGCCAGCTTCGTCAACAACTTCTACAGGTACCGCGGCGCCATCCCCTCCATCCTCGGCACGAGCACCAAAGCCTACGACTACAAGAAGCAGGGCTATGACTATCCCAACTGGTCAGCCGCCTTCCAGGCGGACTACAGCTTGGGCAACAACTTCCTGCTGAGCGCCCGCGGCGGCTACCATTACGAGAACATAAACAACCAGCAGATCGCCAACCGCTTCACCACCTACTACTTCGGCTACTCCAACTACATCTACGAGACCGACCCGTTCTTCGTAGCACACCCTGAACTTCTTCATACCGCCGGCGCGTTCAACTATTCCGGAAGCCGCTTGGTCCTCGACCGAGAAAAGCTCATGCGCTTCAACGGCAACCTCGACGCCAACTATTACGTCACCCTGGCCGGCGAGCACGCCTGGAAGGCCGGCATCCAGTGGATCCGCGACGCCGAGGACTACTTCAACGCGGCCGTTTGCCCCATGGTCAACCTGAACTGGGGCCGTGCTTACAACAACCCCATACTTCCGGGCGGCACGGTCCTCGGGACCTACGGCAACTATCAGATCCGCTCGAGCTGGACCTCCCCCTACGGCTACGCCTGGGACATCAAGCGCGACAGCTGGGCCATCTACCTCCAGGATTCCTGGACACTCAACCGCAAGCTGACCATCAACGCCGGCGTGCGCACCGAGAGCGAGTACATCCCCTCCTTCAACCCCGAATACCCGGTCAAGCCCATCGACTTCAAGTTCCAGGACAAGCTCGCACCCCGCCTCGGCGTGGTCTATGACGTGTTCGGCGATTCCAGCCTCAAGCTCTTCGCCAGCGCCGGCATCTACTACGACGTCATGAAGCTCTACATGGCCGAGGGCGCCTTCGGCGGCTTCAAGTGGAAAACCGACTATTATGAGTTGAACAACCCGGACTTCACCAAGATCGCCGACAACGGCGACATCAACGATCGGGCCAACCAGGAAAGGACCGACCTCGGCAACGTCTATGTCGGCACCATCGACTGGCGCATCCCGTCCTTCGACACCACCGACCCCAACCTTAAGCCCGTCGCCCAGAGAGAGATCTCCTTGGGCGCCGAGAAGAAGCTCATGGAGGACGTGTCGCTGTCGATCCGCCTCGTCCAGAAGCACCTCATCCGGACCATCGAGGACATCGGCGTGGCCACTCCCGAGGGCGAGCTCTACTACAACGCCAACCCCGGCAGCAAGTTCATCAACGACATCTACCTCGAGAACCTCGGCTCCGAATACCCGGCCTGTCCCAAGGCCAAACGCGAGTACTACGGCATGAACCTCTCGCTCGAGAAACGGTTCAGCAACAACTGGCAGGGCGGCATCAACTACACCCTTAGCCGCGTCGCCGGCAACTACGGCGGCCTGTCGAGCTCGGACGAGAGCGGCCGCAACTCGCCGAACGTCGAGCGCTACTTCGACCTCTGGTTCATCATGCGCGACATCAACTTGAACGAGCTGACGGGCCCTCTGCCTCAGGACAGGACCCACTACATCAAGGCCTACGGCTCCTACGTGACCCCGTTCGGCCTGACCCTGGGCTTCGTCGGCTACGCCCGTTCGGGTCTGCCGCTCACGACCCAGCTCAGCGCCAACTCCGTCACCATCTATCCCAACAACCGTGCCGACCTCGGCCGTCTGCCGTGGACCGTCTGGGCCGACCTCTACGCCGAGTACACCGTCAAGATCAAGAACAGGACCACGCTGGGCATCAACCTCCAGGTCAACAACGTCACCAACACCAAGACCATCCAGGGCAAGGACACCACGGTCAACAGGATCGGCATGGGCATCACCGATGAGGAGCTCCTGACCGGCAGTTTCGACTGGGAGGCCGCTCTTAACGAGCCCGGTGACCCCTACTGGAAGAACATCCGTTTCGGCGCCTGGACCAGCCGATTCGGCACCTGGTCGACCAGGCTCGGCCTCAGGCTCTCGTTCTAAGCAGAAAGCAGCAGCAGAAGCACAAGCAGAAGCTCAAAGCCCGCCCCCGAGAGGGGGCGGGCTTTTTTTTATCTGCGCGGCTTTATGCGGCCGGCCGCCTGACCCGTGCCTTCGGCTTTACTTCTTTATCGAGTCGAGGATGCTTTTCGCCTGAGCTGCCCGCTCGCCTTCGGGCTCGAGCTTGAGGAACTTCTCCAGGTACTCGGCCGCCTTGGCCATGTCGGCCTTGTTCAGGAAAACATAAGCCAGCTTGAGATAGGGCTCGGCCCAGTCCGGCTTGATCTGGGCGGCCATCTCGAAGTACTTCTGGGCCTCGTCGATCTTCTGGTTGGAGAAATAGATCTCGGCCACGTTGTAGGCCAGGAGCTCGTCCTGGGGCGCGACCTCGATCGACCTCTTGAAGTATTCCTGGGCCTGGACCAGGTCGTCCTGCCTCAGCCAACACAGCCCTATGGCCGCCAAGCCCTTGGCCGTCATGGTCTTGCCCATGGCCAGGTCGTTCTTGGCGTTCTCCAGGAGCGTGTTGTAGGTCTCGACGGCTTTGGCGTAATCGCCCTTTTCTCGGTAGCAGTCGCCGATGCTGAGGTAGACCTGGTAGGCGCCGGGGTTCTTCTTGATGAACTCCTCGTACATGGTCAGGGCCGAGTCGTATTTGCCGTCCTGGAAGAACCGGTTGCCCTGCTCCAGGTCGGCGAACGAGGCCTCGTCCTGGATGATGCCGGTCCCGGCCGCTTCTTTTTCGAGCTTGATGGTCACGAGCGGGTTCCTCTCGAGCTGGCGCACATACTGGTTGACGCTCACCGGCAGATAGCCCTTGGCCGTGGCCGTGATAGTCCAGTTGCCGGTGCCCAGGCCGATGACGCCCCACTGGCCTTTCTTGTCGGTGACGGCGTCGAAGACCGCCCCGGACCCGCCTTCGAACTCGAGCTTGACCTTGGCGCCCTCGACCGGCTTGCCGTCCTTGTCCACGACTACTCCGCTCAGACGGCCCTGGCCGCGTCCGGCCTGGGCGAAGGCGGCGGTCGCGGCGAAAGATATGATGATGGCGAATAACGCGATCCCGATATAAATCCTTTTTCTCATCTTCACCTCCGGTCGCTTACATTATCCCCGCCCCGGCCGGTTTTTTCAAGGGCGGGAACGAGCCGGGCACAGTCACCAATGGCGCCTTTCCCCGGTCTCTTTCATTTCCGCTATTCCCGCAATGTGCGTTTTTAACATCACAAGCGCGCTGAAAACTCTTCTCGGGGGGTTGTCGGCGGTCATGGGCATCAGCCGGCAGCCCATCACCCGTGCAGTGCGTGGAGAACTTCGATAACCGCAAGCGCGTGCGTTGACGTTGCAATTATATGTTTGTCAATGAGTTATAGAGAGGCAGCCGCCATGCTGGGTGTCCCGTCGGTTGTAGTCCACACCTTGCACCCGGCCGGCGGTTGGGAGAAAATACCATTCCGCAGGCCAAAAGTGGAGCGAACTATGAGCCGACATTCGAAAAACAAAACCCCCTGGGGGCTGGTCCTCATGGGCGGCGGAGCCAGGGGACTGGCCCATATCGGAGTGCTGGAGGTCTTCGAAAAGAACGGCCTTGTCCCGGACGTGGTGACGGGCACCTCCATGGGCGCCATCATCGGCGGCTTCTACGCGGCCGGTGTCCCTCTCAAGGACATGCGCCGCTTGGCAGCCGACCTGAGCTTCAAAAAATACATCTCCCCCCGGGTTTACTCCATCCTCAGCCGGCGCAGGAACCCTGTGCTGGACTACTTCCTGCTCGACCTCTACCTGCAGAAAGTGCTGGGCAAAGAAAGCGGCCTGGGCGGCGACAGGGTCGAAGGCTACCTCAGGCGCTTCGTCGGCGACGTCGACATAGAGCGGCTGCCCGTCAGGTTCGCCTGCAACGCGGTCGACGTTCTTTCGGGCCGCGAGCGCCTCTTCACGGAGGGGAAGCTCTACAAGGCCGTCCGCGCCTCGATGTCCTACCCGCTGGCCTTCAAGCCGGCCAGGCACGAGAGAGCCGTCCTCCTCGACGGCGGCATCGTCAACAACGTGCCCGTAGCGGCCGCCCGGGAGTTGGGCGCAGTGAAGGTGCTCGTCTCGGACGTCCACCGGCCAGTCAAGCCTGTGCCGGCTTCGAAGATCGGGAACGCCTTCGACCTGCTCCAACGGGTGGTCCACATCGCGATGGCCCGGGCCGACGAGGAGAAGTTGAAAGCGGCCGATTTCGTGCTCGAGGTGAACCCGGAGGTCGAAGTCTTCGATTTCTCCCGGGTCAGGGCCGTGATGAGCAGGGGCAGACAGGCGGCCGAAGCCAGGCTGCAGGATATCCGCAACTGGCTGGCCGGCGTCGGGCCGGGAGCCTTGAAGTGAGCCGATGGCCGGCCGGGCCGCCCGGCCGATGCCTATTTAAGGGACCGCGAACATTCCGGCCGGCGGAAATCGGGCAGTCGTCAGTCTCGGCGTTGGACGGACCGCGCCGCCCGCTCGAGGCAGGCGGTTGACCCCACTGTTATGTTTTTCTGGAACATTCCGGCGTCAGGCCGCGCGCGGCCGGCTTCAGTCGCCGCGCTTGTGACTGGCCTGAGTTCAGGCGACCTCCGGGCCGTAACGCCCGGCCGAGCCCAGAACCTCGCGGTTCTTCCTCTTGTACATCTCGACCAGGGCCGCCCGGGCCGGCCCGAGATATTTCCTGGGGTCGAACTCGGCCGGCTTCTCCGCGAAGACCTTGCGGATCTCGGCCGTCATGACCATGCGGCCGTCGGTGTCGATGTTTATCTTGCAGACGGCCGACGCGGCCGCCCGCCGCAGTTGGGCCTCGGGCACGCCGACGGCGTCCTTCATCGCTCCGCCGTACCTATTTATGGTCTCCACCGCTTCTTTGATGACCGAGGACGCGCCGTGGAGCACGATGGGGAAGCCCGGCAGCCGCCGCTCGATCTCTTCCAGGATGTCGAACCTGAGCGGCGGCGGCACGAGCACCCCGCGCTCGTCCCTGGTGCACTGCTCCGGCTTGAACTTGTAGGCCCCGTGCGAGGTCCCTATCGATATGGCCAGCGAGTCGACGCCGGTCCGGCCCACGAAATCGACCACCTGGTCCGGCCGGGTGTAGGTCGAGGCCTCGGCTTTGACTTCGTCCTCTATCCCAGCCAGGACGCCGAGCTCGCCCTCGACCGATACGTCTTGCCCGCGGGCGTATTCCACGACCCGCCGCGTCAGGGCGACGTTCTCCTCATAGGGCAGGCTCGAGCCGTCGATCATCACCGACGAGAAGCCGTTCTCGACGCAGGACTTGGCCAGCTCGAACGTGTCTCCGTGGTCCAAGTGCAGGATGATGGGGATCTCGGACTCGCAGCCCTTTTCCTTTTCCATCTCCCTGGCCATCTTCACGGCGCCTTCGGCCATGTACCTGAGCATGGTCTGGTTGGCGTACTTGCGGGCGCCGCTCGAAACCTGGAGGATGACCGGCGAGCGCGTCTCGACGCAGGCCGTGATGATGGCCTGGAGCTGCTCCATGTTGTTGAAGTTGTAGGCCGGGACCGCGAACTTTTCGGCCATGGCCCGCTTGAAGACATCCCGGCTGTTGGAAAGCCCCAGGGACTTGTATGAAACAGCCATCGCTCCACCTCCTTTTGGCCCAATGATAAACCAGCGCCCGCCGGAATGCAAAGGCATCAGGGACCGGCGACGGCGCCCGCATTTCAGTGCCGGACTCGACTCGGGACGGGGTCCTGTCACGGCTCGTCCCCGTCCGTCCTCGCTCCACCCATCCCCCCGCGGGGAACCCCTTCCGCTGCGGGCGTTGCGGGGACTGGAGCCGTGCCACCCCTCCATTGTCCTGACCGCTAGTACAGAATCGGCTATGCTTCACTAATCGGCCGACCGCGCCTGGCCGGAGCCCGGCCCAGCTGAAGCGTTCTTTCACGGCAGACGGCATCTTACTGGAAAAACTTGAAACGGCCGGCCTTCATGGATATTTTATGAGGCGGAAGGGACCGGGAGGACCCGACATGAAAGTTGGACTAGCTTACGGCCCCGGACATCTCGAGATCGAGCTTGCCGACGGACTCGACGTCACGGTCGTCAGGCCGCGCTTCGCGCCCGGGCTCGGCTCGCCTGGCGAGCGGCTGCGAGAGGCGCTGCGGCGTCCGGCCGCGTCCCCGCCCCTCCGCGAACTGGCCAGGTCCGGCGGGCGCGTCGGCATCGTCTTCAGCGACATCACTCGTCCGGCCCCCAACCCTTTCCTGCTCGGCGACATACTCGAGGAGCTCTCCTACGTGCCCGGACTGGACGTGACGCTCTTCAACGCCCTGGGCACGCACCGTCCGAACACCAAGGCCGAGCTCGAGTCCATGCTCGGGCCTGAGATCGCCGGCTCCTACAGGATAGTGCAGAACGACGCCTTCGACCGTGGGACCCAGACTCTCGCCGGTAGGACTTCCTTCGGCAACGATGTCTGGCTCAACTCCGAGCTTTTGGCCTGCGACCTCAAGATACTCACCGGCTTCATCGAGCCGCATCTTTTCGCCGGATTCTCGGGCGGAGGCAAGGCCGTCCTGCCGGGCATGGCCGGTCTCGAGAGCATACTGCGCAACCACGGGGCGGCCATGGTCGGTCATCCGGAAGCCATCTGGGGCGTCACCGAAGGTAATCCAATCTGGGAGGAGATCCGGGAAGCGGCCCGCTTCGTCGGCCGGACTTTCCTGGTCAACGTCGCCCTGAACAGCCGCCGGGAGGTCACTGGCGTCTTCGCCGGCGGGGTAGAGGCCGCCCACGCCGAGGGTTGCGCCTTCGTCGGCCGGACGGCCGTCGTCCCGGTGCCGAAGCTCTTTGACATCGTCATAACCACCAACTCCGGCCACCCTGCGGACATCAACCTTTACCAGTCGGTCAAGGGCATGCGGGCGGCCGAGAGGGTCGTCAAGCCGGGCGGGGCCATAATCATCGCCAGCCGCTGCAGCGAAGGCATCCCGGAGCACGGCCTTTACGGCCGGCTTCTGCGCGAGGCGCACGGCCCGCGGGACCTGCTCGAGCGCATAAACCGGCCTGGCTTCCTCGAACAGGACCAGTGGGAGGCGCAGGTCCAGGCGCTCGTCCAGCTCAAGGCCGACGTCTATGTCTATTCGGAAGGGCTGACCGATGACGAGATAACCGCCTGCCACCTGAAGCCCAGCCGGAGCGTCGAAGCCACTCTCGAGGATCTCCTCGGCGTCTACGGACGGCGGGCCTCGGTCTGCGTCCTGCCCGAAGGCCCCCAAACCATCCCCTGCCTTGCCCGGTGAGGGTTGACGGGGACTTAGATCTGGACCTCGTAGATACGCCTGAGTTCGGGAAAAGAGACGCCGTCCTTGAGGGCCCAGGCATAAAGGTTGACGCTCCTGAAGTACGGGAAAAAACGCGCCCGGTAGAGGGGCCCCTGCGGGTAATAGCCCTTGTTCCACTCTATCATCCCGATGACGCCCTTCTCGGCCAATCGGGCGAGCGCCAGGTTGACCGCCCGAACCCGTTCGGCGGGCGCAAGCGCGTCATAGTGCACGTGGTTCAACCAGGCCCAGCGCTCCGTCGTCCGTCCGACGTGGTCATGAATGAAGTAATTCATGAGCCCCGCCGGCCTGCCTGCCTTTCTGAAAACGATGGTTTCTGAGACCCCGGGGCAGGCCAGCTCTTTCAAAAGCTCCTCCTCGTCGCGCCAGACCCTGGCTAGGTCGGACTTCCCGGCGTAGCCGTTGAGCATAGCCAACGCGGCCGGGGCGTCGGCGGGCTCGAATCCAGCCGCCTCGAGCTCCGGCGACAGGTCGTCAGGCGGCTTTCTATGGGCGCCCCAGGCTTTTATCGCCAGCTTCTCCCAGTTCTTGAGGCCCTCGGAAAAGGCCGCCTTTTCCAGGTCCAGGACGCGGCCGAGCACGTGCATCCTTTTCAGGAACTGAATGGGCTGTCCCTCGTTCTTCAGCTTCTCGATGAGCCGGGACGACCTGTGGCCGGTTTCCAGGTAGAGGAGGGCGAAATCATAACCGGCTATCTCCTGATTGACCCGCAGGGCTTCTTTGATGAGGGCCTGGGCCAAGCCCCGGCGGGCGTATTCTTTGCGGCTGACCAGCAGGCAGCTTAGGATGGCCCGGTGGACTTTCCCCTGGAACCACATCTGCCGGGGCAGGTTGGCCAGAAAGGCCAGGATCTCATCTCCCTTATAGGCCGCAATGAAATGCCTCGGGTCGCCGGCCGCATCCATCAGCAACCTGACGAAGGCCGGCCGGTAAAGATTGGGATAGGAAGCCAGGCCGTACTCTTCCGTCCAGGAGATGCGGGCCATGGCCTCCAGCGCCTCGACATCGCCGCGGAAGGTCTCTATGGATACCCCAGGAAGAGCGCTCATCGTGGATACCATCCTCTTCCCCTTTTCCCAACAAGCATGTTCGCCTCCTTCCTGCCGCCAACGTGGGTGACGGTCACGCAACGATTATAGTTAATAGGCCGCTTTCTTCAACCGATTTCATCGCCGCTCGATCGATCGGCCGGGGGCGGTCAGTAATTGGTGAAACACTTCGTGTCGGCCTCTTCGGACGCGATCAGGGGATTACAGGCGGAAGACGGAAATAAGGGAATGGGATTTTACACAGCGCCGTCAGGCCTGCACCCACGCTCTTTTTCCCTTGACAACGCCTGACCGCAGCCTCGATAATTGGGCCGGGTGTTTGGTTCGCCGCGTCAAGTAAGGCTTCAAGCCTGAAGAATAAATCCTAAGGAGGGAGGAGCCATGACCGGCAAGAAAACCGGGATTATCGTCCTAGCCGTCTTCCTGGCCGCCGTATTCCTCGCGGCGGGCTGCACGTCCAAGAAGCACCTGGCCACGATCGAGGAGCAGAAAGCCCAGCTCGCCCAGGCCAACAACCGCATCGAAAGCCTGGAGGCCGCCAAGGCCGAGCTCGAGAAGAAGCTCGGCGACACACAGGCAGCGCTCGAGGCCGCCAAGGGCGAGAGCGCCCGTCTCAAAGAGGCTGCCGACTCCCTGAAAGCGCAGATCGCCTCTCTCGAGAAGGAGAAGGCCGACCTGGCCGCCGCCGTCGCCGCCGGCAAGGAATCCGAGGCCGCCGCGGCCAAGAAGATGCGCAACCTCAACGCCGTCATCGGCAAGCTCCGCAAGGAGATGAGCGAAAGGGAAGCACAGCTCGAGGCCAAGAACGCCGAGATCGCGGCCCTGCAGTCCAGCGAAGCGGCTCTCAAGAAATCCGAGGAAGACAACAAGGCCAAGATCGCCTCCCTGAACAGCGATATGGCCGCCCTCGCCGCCAAGATGGACAAGACCGTGGCCTCCAAGAACACCACGATCCTCATCCTGGCCGTCCTGCTGGCCGTGGCGGTCATCGCGGCCGTCATCGGCTTCGCGAGGAAAAAGAGAGGCTCGGAAGTCTGAGTCGGGCTCCAGGCCTAGTTGAAAAGACTTAGCCGACGAGCAGAAGCTCGCGCTGCGGTGCGCTCAGCCATTCGGCCCCGTTTTCCGTGACCAGGACCATCTCCTCGATGGTCACGACGCCCCGGCCCGGCACCGTGAGCCGGGGTTCGAGCGTGAAGACCATGCCCGGCTCGAGCTTCCTCAAGGGCTTGCCCGCGTATTTCTCCCACTTCGGGCCGAGGAGGGCCGTTCCGTCGTGGGCGTAACGGCCGACCTGGTGGCCGAGCGCGTGCGGGAACTCGGCATAGCCGGCGCCGGTCACGACCGACCGTGCGACGGAATCCACGACGTGGCCTTCAACGCCGGGCTTCATGGCCCGCCTCGCTTCTTCGATGGCTTTGACTATGGTCTCGAAGCCCCGTCGGACATCTTCAGGGACCGTGCTTTCGCCTTTTTCCCTGATATAGAACGTCCTTTGCAGGTCGGAGCAGTAGCCGTCCACCCTGACGCCGAAGTCCATGTTGAGGACGTGTCCGGGCTCGACTTTCCGGTCGGTGGGCGAGTAGTGGGCCTGGGCGGTGTCGGGGCCGGTGAACACGGCCGGGCAGGTCGACTGTCTCCAGGCCAGGCCGAGCCCGCGGCGCGCGACTTCGTCCAGCATGAACCGGGCGATCTCTTTTTCCGTGCGGCCGGGGGCGATGAAGCCGGCGACGGCGGCGAAGATTTCCTCGGCGGCCCTGACCGCCCTGCGGACGGCATCGACCTCGGCCGCGGTTTTCCTTTCCCTCAGGGCCGAGACTATGGCTTCGGCCGGGACGACCTCGGCACGCGGCGCGGCCTCGTTCAATATCTCTTTTATCGTCAGATACATGCCGTGCGTCAGGCCGTCGCAGACCTCGCTTTCCCGCGAGAAATTCAGGGCCACGGTGCGCGGCGCGAGCGTCTGCAGATAGGCCGCGAGCGGTTCCTTGATGCCGGTCACGAAGCCGTCCACGGCGTCGTAGGCGCCGGTCTCTTCGACGGCCCTTTTATCATAGAGGCCGACTATGGCCCGCTTGCGGCCGTCGGCGCTGATAACGAAGGCCGAATGCCAGGTGACATGCCTCGGCGCCAGGAAAACGAGCGTCGGGTCGCCGCAGATCTCGCTCTCGCGCGTGAAGGTTATCCAGCAGTCGACGCCGGTTTCCTTGAGTATGCTGACTGCCTGGTCGGTTTTTTCTTTGATGAGCATCCGTCTCCTCCGTCGGCCCTTTGGGTTTCTCTTTCAGGATATCCTTGTTTCGGCTGACCTCATATGTCGTCAGGTCGAGCCTATAACGTCCGCACCTTCGGGTCCAATCGCTGCCGTCAGCCGGCGAAGCGCTCCAGCCTCCTCATGAAGGCCAGGATCAGCAGCGCCGAAAACGCCAGTATGGTCGCCAGGATGATGAAGAACTGGTGGTGGGGGAAGCTGCTGTAGAACTTGCCGAGCAGGCCGCTGCCGTAGCTGCCGGCGGCGATGGCCGCGAACCAGCCGCCCATCATCAGGCCCCGGAGCCTGTCCGGCGCCACCTTAGAGACGAAGGACTGGCCCATGGGCGAGATGAGGATCTCCGCGACGGTCACCAGGAAGTAGGTCCCGATGAGCCAGGCCGGCGACATGATGTTCAAGTCCTTATCGCCGCCGGCGAGCGAGGCTATGACCATGACGAACATCGAGAGGGTCATCACGACCAAGCCGAGAAGGATCTTCCGCGGGGTCGAGGGCTCCCGTCCCTTGCCCCTCAGACGGTCGAACAGAGCCAGGAGAACAGGCGTGAGGACCAGGATGAAGAATGGCTCGAAGAACTGGTAAGTCTCAGGCCGCAGCCAGTTCAGCGCCACCGTGGAGCGCGCCGCGAACAGGGTCAGGCCGAACCCGTTCTGGTAGAAAGCCACCCAGAAGAAGACGATGATTAGGAACAGGATGACGAGCGTGGCAACGCGCGCTCCGTCATCGGCCAGCGGGCCGTCCCCGCTGGAGCGGCCGGCCGCTTCGTTCTCTGTTCCGCTCGCGCGGCCTGAACCGGCTGTTCCCTCCGCCCGGCCGTGCGGCATCGCCTCCTGGTCCAGGGCCACTTTTCCTTCCTTCGTGACTGCCGCCCTCGCGACGGCCCCGTCATCGACCGGCGCTAGGTGCCTGCGTCCGGCGTGGAAGACCGCCAGCGCGAAGACCAGCCCCGCCGCGGACACCCAGAAAGAGATGTTGTAGCTGTGAAAGACGACGCTGTTCAGTGTGGCGATGAGGGGCGCGACCATGGCCCCGAGGTTGACGCCCATGTAGAAGATGTTGAAGCCCGCGTCGCGGAGCTCAGGCTTCTCACGGTAGAGGTTCCCGACCAGGACCGACATGTTGACCTTGAAGACTCCGGTGCCGATTGCTATGAGGAAAAGGCCTGCTATGAAGCTCGTCACCTGGGAGGCCGAGGAGACGGCCAGCCCGGCGTAACCAGCGGCCATCAGACCGGCGCCCGCCCTGACGGTGCGCAGGCGGCCGAGGACCCGGTCGCCCAGCCAGCCGCCGACGAGCGGCACGAAATAGCACAGGGCCAGGAACAGGCCGTACCAGTCGCCCTTGCGGGAGTCGGACCAGCCCAGGACCCGGTCCATGTAAAGGACGAGGACGGCCATCAGGGTGTAGAAGCCCACCCGCTCCCACATCTCGGTGAAGAAGATGAAGGCCAGGGCCCTGGGGTGACCGCGCAGCATCATGCCGTGCCTCCTTGGCCGGGTTCGCGGGCGCCTTTTTATGTCCGCTCCGCAGCGCGGAAGGAACGGCGGTTCGCCCGCGGCTCTCAGCCCGGCCTATGCTAATAAAACCAGCCGCCGGATGCAACAGCCGCACTCCAGCCGTGTGATCGCCTAGGCTTTCTTTGAGCGCCCTTTACCAGTGCGAGGCGCAATCGGTTTTGGGGCTGAGGACCATTGTGGCGTCGCTGCCGGCAGCCCTGAGTCCTTAGCGGCCGACGAAGCTGCCTTTTTCTCTTCCAGGATTTGTTTAGCTCGGAAATAGTACTCCTGATCCTTGCCTTTCAGTCGGCCTTCCTGTTCCCAAATGAAATAAGCCAGCTCCCTTATTTGCTCCTCTGTAACCATATCTACTTCCTTGTATTGCGATAATACTGATTCAAGTCCATAGGCATTTTTTACGTATTGAGAAACCATGCGCTGTGCGTTGAAAAAGGAGCCGTTAATTGCGATGGCTGAGCGCATGATTTCGGCAAAGGCGTCCGGTCTTTTATAAAAGGTAGGCAGTATCAGCTCCTCCAGCTTCTCGTAGAGTGAAGCTGCTTCCGCGGTCGAGCTGCTCGCAACCTGCCAGCTATCACCGATGGACCACCCGGTCACCCCTTCCAGATGCCCTTCAACCCACCATCCATCCAGCACGCTTAAACTGGGCACTCCGTTAAGTGCAGCTTTCATTCCGCTTGTCCCGGAGGCTTCTTGGGGCTTCTGAGGAGTATTCACCCACAAATCCACACCGGAGCACAAGTAATAACCCAATGACATATCATAATTTTCGAGATATACGATAGGCACAGCATCTTTGATGGCAGAAACAGCTCCGAAGACACGACGAATGACGGCTTTGCCACCTTCATCAAGGGGATGAGACTTGCCTCCGTAGATAATTTGTAAGGGGCCATTCTCGCGGACTATTCTCCGCAGTCTGTCCAGGTCGGAGAGTAACAGGTCGGCTCTCTTATAAGTCGAGGCGCGGCGGGCAAAGCCAAGTGTCATCACGGTCGAATCCAGGCGGATGCCGGACCGCCGCTCCACTTCAGCTAACAGCTCTAGTTTCGCTTGAGCGTGTGCCTGTCGGATTCCATCCAGCGGGATGCTTATCGCGTACCGCAGGTAGATGTTATCTTTGCGCCATTCGGGGATATACCTGTCGTAGAGACGCTGGAAAGGCGCTGTTGTCCATGTGGCGACATGCACTCCGTTGGTAATGGAGTTAATGGGATAGTTGGGGAACATATCACGAGATATCTGCCCGTGACGCATGGCTACACCGTTAATGTAGCGAGATAGAGATAAGGCAAGATAGGTCATATTCAGCACCCCGTCCACACAGCAGTCAGCAGATGTCAAAGTGTTAGCTTTCTCCTCGCCGAGCACCTGTCGTGCCAGGCCCAGTGAAAATTTGTCATGACCGGCGGGCACCGGTGTATGCGTTGTAAATACACAATGTTGACGTACCGTCTCTTTCTCTGCCTCGATAGGAGAAGGACGGCCGCTCTTTTGAGTGCATTCTTCGATAAGCGCAAGAGTCAGCAACGCGGAGTGCCCCTCGTTCATATGATAGGACTGCATCTCCCTGTAACCCAGGGCGCGCAGCATGGCTATGCCGCCCATGCCGAGTACTACCTCCTGGCACAGGCGATAGTGGTCGTCTCTGCCGTATAAATGGTCAGTTAGTTCCCGGTCCCAGTCGCTGTTATTGGGGAGGTCTGTATCCAGGAAATAAACAGGCACGATATGGCCGTTAATGCCCTGTACGGTATAACGCCAGGCACGTATATGTACCTGCCGTCCTTCAATAGTCACAGCCGCCCTTGGTTCCATAGGTTCCAGAATCTTTTCTGGAGACCACTCAGAAGGGCTCTCAGACTGGTTGCCGTCAGCATCAAGTCGCTGGCGGAAATAGCCCTTACGGTGTAAGAGCGTCATTCCAACCATAGGTACATCAAGATCGGCGGCGGCACGCAGGGTGTCTCCAGCGAGAACACCGAGGCCGCCACTGTAGGTGGGCATTAGGGGATCAATGCCCACCTCCATCGAGAAGTATGCAATCGCTGGCGAGGGGACCACTAATTTGGCCGTTCTTGCCATCGTAAATCCTCTTTTTTTCATATTATCACTCCCTCCGGACACACATTACCGTCAAGGGCGGCCAGTTCCGAGGCATTTAACAGGGTTTCACGAGATGTGCCAAGCAATCTTGCTGCCTCTTCGAGGATATGTGCCCAGGTACAGCGATTCACAAAAAGCATCCCGGAGACATTAAGGGTTCCGCCGTGGTTGATATAGCCAAGTGCGCCAGTGCGGCCACTGCCGGTGTGAAGTGGCTGGAGCGTGCCAATCAGTACCTCGGGGTGGGTGTGCGTCACGAAGACGCGGGCCCGGACAGATTCGGGATAAAGCTCTTCACGTAGCGTCAACGGCGCCAAGTGAGCGCTTTCACCGTTGCTTCGTGGTCTGCGGAACCGTCCCGGCTCCAGCATATAGATGACAGAGTGAGGCACTTGTTTTTCCCTTAAACGTTCTGATGCCTTTATCACTTCCTCCAACTGATAAGCCCCCACAGCGGTAAGTATAACCTGTTGCCGTGCCAGTTCATAACCGGCCCAGTCTAACCTCATGGCACCCTGCTCAAGAAGCCGTGTCGCCTCATCAATAGTGAAGAGGTCAGGTGTCACATCCATCTTGGGTATGACCAGCGTCCATATTTGTCCGTGGGTCTGATAAAGACTGCGCATGACCGCCGCGGCGGTGTTGTAGTCCGGCATGAAAAGCACTCGTGATACGTCCGAGGGCTCACCAAGCATCGCCTCCGCCATCGATGGGTCCTGGTGCGACCGCTCATTCTTGGCGTTCTCCCATGTATGCGAGGTAAGCACCAGCGGTATGGAAAGCCAGCCTGGGGGGCGACCAGCCTCGTTACACTCATCGCTGAAAATGACCTCCTGTCGTATGACGCCGTGCATCTTGGTGCCGAAAGCCTCATAGGTGTGGATGAGATTGATGCCGCCTTTGTTGCCCAAGGCCGCTGCGGCTACCGCTTCTTCATTGAGCGCGGTGATGACCGCACCGTGAATGTCCTCGGGAATACCAGGCTCCGGGTCGGTCACCCGGAATTTCAGACTCTCAAGGGTTTGTATCAAGCGGTTGGAACGCATTTCATCGGGATTTCCCACTCGGGGTCGAAGATGAGGATTAGCCTTAACCATAGCGAGGAACATGGCATCTGCGGCAGCCATCGGAGACGTACGAGTCCATGTGGAGCGATTTTGGCGCTTTTCCGGCACAGGGCGGGAGACAGGAAGTGGAACCTGATCCAAATGCACTTCACGGTGTGCCAGGGCATGGTTCCGTTCCCGGGGACGATTGGAGCTTTTGTGCTTCTGTAACTTATTAATGACATCCTTTAGTTCCACAAGAGGCACCCAGAGCTTCCCGGCGCCATCATTAAAATGCCGGGCGGCAATGGGGTCGACGTGTGGATTAGACATCAGGGGAAGGTTGTGGGCGAGGTTGGTTCCCTCGCCATAAAAACCTGCGCCCTTTGGCGCTACGGCAATGCCGTAGGGCAGGGGTATCGGGTAGGATTTTTTGCCAGACTGCATGGCCTGAATAACGGCCTCCAGCCGGCACTCCATCTCAAAGATAGCCCAGGCAAAGGCGGCCGGATCCCTTCCGTCAAAGACGATGGGGTCAAAACAGTTAAGCCTTAGGTGTTCAACAAACCAGCCGACTCCTCCCTCTCCCTGCTGAGAGATAGTCGTTCTCTGGTCGATACGCCGACCATTCTTAATCATGATAGGGGTTACCAGACCACAGTCCTCGGCTCTCCACCATCGCGGCACCCAGTCGCTGCCCCGCTGTTCCTCAAAAGCCCCGTCACTGAGGAATACGACCAGTCGCTCGCCGGGCAGCGGCATATGCACGTACTGAAGCTCGGCGAAACCCAGATAGCCACCTTCGGATATGCCGCCGGCAGTATGCACATTGACATGGCTGCCGAGGGGGGAATCCTGCTTGCCATCGTCGCGGAGCCGGTAAGAGTAGAAATCCCTTACG
>CAYWJT010000030.1:0-31656 GCA_964458655.1 uncultured Eubacteriales bacterium
GCCGCCGGCGGGTCGCCGTCGATGGAGCCGAAGTTGCCCTGGCCGTCGACGAGCGTGTAGCGCAGGCTGAAGTCCTGGGCCATGCGGACCAGGGTGTCGTAGACGGCCTGGTCGCCGTGCGGGTGGTACTTGCCGATGACGTCGCCGACGATGCGGGCCGACTTCTTGTAGGGCTTGTTGTGCGTCGTGCCGCTCTCGTACATGGCGTAGAGGACGCGGCGGTGGACCGGCTTCAGGCCGTCCTTGATGTCGGGGATGGCCCGGCCGATGATGACGCTCATGGCGTAGTCGAGATAGGAGCGCCGCATCTCCTCTTCGAGCGAGACGACGCTGTGCTTTTCCTGCTGCTGTTCGCTGTCCATGACTGCTCCTTGCCGGCCGCCCGCGGGGCCTCGGTCAGATGTCGAGGTTGACCGCCTCCAGGGCGTTCTCCTCTATGAACTTCTTCCTCTCCTCGATCTCCTCGCCCATGAGCACCGTGAAGATGCGGTCGGCCTCGGCGGCGTCGATGATGGAGACCTTGAGCAGGGAACGGCGCTCCGGGTCCATGGTGGTCTCCCAGAGCTGCTCGGGGGTCATCTCGCCCAGGCCCTTGTAGCGCTGGATGTTGATGCCCTTCTTGCCTTTCTCGAACAGGTAGTCGAGCAGCTTGTTCTCGTTGTCGAGGACGGCCTCCTCGGCCCCGTGCCCGTTGGTCAGGACGACGTAAGGCCCCGGGTAGGGCTCGAGCTCGTGATAGATGCGGGCGAAGCTCTGGAACTCGGCCGAGCTGACCAGGTCCATGCCGATGGTCCCGCCCACGGCCAGGCCGTTGACCTGGAAGCTGAATTCGACCTCGTAGACGTCGTATTCCTCGTTGCGCTTGAGCTCGGTCCGGAAGCCCTTCTCCGCCACCAGCCGGCGCACCTTCTCCATGTTGCGCTTGGAGCTCAGGAACTCCTGGCTCTCGACCCCGTTGTCTATGAGCAGCTTTATGATCATGATGGGGAAGTTCTTGCGCTCGAAGAACTGGTGGTAGCTCTTCTTGGCCGTCAGGTTGCGGAAGAAGCGGCGGAACTTCTCGCCCTCCAGAACCTCGCCCTTCTTGCCCATCCGGACGCGGAACTCCTCGGCTATCTTCCTGACCATGAACTTCTCGAACTCCCGCTCGTCCCGCAGGTACTTGACCTCCCGGCCGCGGACGATCTTGTAGAGCGGGGCTTGGGCGATGTAGAGGTGGCCTCGCTCGATGAGCTGGGGCATCTGCCTGTAGAAAAAGGTCATGAGCAGGGTCCTGATGTGCGAACCGTCGACGTCGGCGTCGGTCATGATGATGACCTTGTGGTAGCGCAGCTTCTCCAAAGCGTCCTCGGTCTGCTCGAAGCCGACGCCCAGGGCCGCGAAGAGCGTCCCGATCTCCTCGTTCTTGAGCACCTTGTCCACCCTGGCCTTCTCGACGTTGAGGATCTTGCCCTTGAGCGGCAGGATGGCCTGGAAGCGGCGGTCGCGGCCCTGCTTGGCCGAGCCGCCGGCGGAATCGCCCTCGACGATGAATATCTCGGAGGTTTCCGGGTTGCGGTCCTGGCAGTCGGCCAGCTTGCCCGGCAGCGAGGTGGACTCCAGGACGCTCTTGCGCCGGGCCAGCTCCCGGGCCTTGCGGGCCGCCTCCCGGGCCCGGGCCGCCTCCAGGATCTTCATGACGATCCTCTTGGCCACGGCCGGGTTCTCTTCCAGGTAGGCCCCGAGCTGCTCGTTGACGATGGACTCGACGATGCCCTTGACCTCGGAGTTGCCCAGCTTGGTCTTGGTCTGGCCCTCGAACTGGGGGTCGTGGAGCTTGATGCTGAGCACGGCCGTCAGCCCCTCGCGGCAGTCGTCGCCGGTGATGTTCTCGCTCAGGTCCTTGATCAGGTTGTGGGAGCTCGCGTAGTTGTTGATGGAGCGGGTCAGGGCGGCCTTGAAGCCGATGAGGTGGGTGCCGCCCTCGGTCGTGTTTATGTTGTTGACGAAGGTGTAGATGGTCTCGGCGTAGGACATGTTGTACTGGATGGCCAGGTCGACCATGACGCCTTCGCGCTCGCCTTCGAACAGGATGGGCTTGGGGTTGAGGACCTGCTTGCTGTGGTTGAGGTACTCGACGAACTCCCTGATGCCGCCCTTGTAGACGAACTCGTGCGACTTGCTGGTCCGCTCGTCGGCGATGGTCATCCGCAGGCCCTTGTTGAGGAAGGCCAGCTCCCTCAGCCTCTGGGTCAGGATGTCGAAGTTGAACTCGGTCGTCTCGAAGATCTCGTCGTCGGGCCAGAACCTGACCTTCGTCCCCGTCTTCTTGGTCTTGCCGATCTGCTTCAGCTTGGTGACGGGGTTGCCCCGCTCGTAGCTCTGGGCGAAGATGCCGCCGTCGCGCTTGATCTCCAGGTCGAGCCTCTTCGACAGGGCGTTGACGACCGAGACGCCGACGCCGTGCAGGCCGCCCGAGACCTTGTAGGACTTCTGGTCGAACTTGCCGCCGGCGTGGAGCATAGTCATGACGACCTCGGCCGCCGGCCGGTTCTCCTTCTTGTGCATGCCGACCGGGATGCCGCGGCCGTTGTCTATGACCGTGACCGAGTTGTCCACGTGGATGATGACGTCGACCTGGTCGCAGTAGCCGGCCAGGGCCTCGTCGACGCTGTTGTCCACGACCTCGTAGACGAGATGATGCAGCCCTTCGCTGCTGACGCTGCCGATGTACATGGCCGGCCGCTTGCGGACGGCCTCCAGTCCCTTGAGGACCTTGATGCTCTCAGCGGTGTATTTTTCTGTGCTCATCGCTCACCACTCTCGTCAATGGGTCGGTTTCGGCCGGCTGGCCTGCGACTGAACCGGCGGGGCTTTCCGGACACAATTTATTATATCAGGAACCAGGCCCCGAAAGCAACAAAAATCTTCAATTTCATGCCCAGATATATATATTTTAATCAATAACATAGACGGAAAGATGGCCGCCTGCCTGGACTTCGGCGCGGCCTTCAATGAAAAGGGCGTCCGGGAGCCTCTTTTTTTCTCACAGTTAGCGCCCTGAAAGACCCGCCTCAGGGCCGTTCAGGGCCCCTTCCGGCGGCCTTCAGGCCGGTGGAAAAAACCGGCCGGCTCGGTTATAATCCCGGTTGAAAGCGCCATGCCCGCCAACCTGCCTCCGGAATATTTCGAAGTCGAGAAAGGCCTGCGCGCCGCCCGCACGCCGCAGGAGAAGATCGAGATATACGAGAAGCTCATAGCCATAATCCCCAAGCACAAGGGCACGGAAAAGCTCGTCGCTCTCTATCGTTCCAAGATCGCCAAGGCCAAGGAGGAGGTCGAGCGCCGGCCGGGCGCCGTCCGCCATGCGCCCGTCTTCAAGATCGAGAAGCAGGGCGCGGGTCAGGTCGCGCTGGCCGGCCCGCCCAACGCCGGCAAATCCCTGCTGGTGAGGTCCCTCACGCGCGTCGAGGTCGAGGTCGCCGATTACCCCTTCACGACCCGGCGGCCCTCCCCTTTCATGATGCCGTTCGAGAACGTGCGCGTCCAGCTCATCGACACGCCGCCGGTCACGCGCGATTTCATGGAAAGCTGGTTCCCGGAGCTGGTCAAGGCCGCCGACGCCGTGATGCTGGTCGCGGACCTCAGCGACGGCGCCGCCGCCGAGAACGTCGCGGCCGTAACGGCCCGGCTGGCCGAAAAGAAGGTCGAGCTCGCGGCCGGCGGGGCCGACATCCCGGCCGAGCGTTTCCCCTTCATCAAGCGGACGCTCCTCGCCGCCAACAAGTTGGACTGTCCGGGCGGCCGGCAGGCCCTGGAAGAATTGAAGCTCCTGCTGGAGGCGCCCTTCGAGGTCGTCCCGGTCTCAGCCCTCTCGGGCGAGGGACTGGAAGGCCTGCGCCGGAAGCTTTTCGAGCTGCTCCGGGTCATCCGGGCCTACAGCAAGCCGCCCGGAAAGAAGGCCGACCAGTCGTCGCCCTTCATCCTCAAGGCCGGCAGCACGGTCATAGACATGGCCAGGGCCGTTCACAAGGATTTCGCCGAGAAGCTGGCCTACGCCCGGGTCTGGAACGCCTCCGGGCTGGAAGGCCTGCGCGTCAACCGGGAGTACGTGCTTTCGGACGGCGACACCGTCGAGCTTCACATCTAGAAGCCGGATTTCTTACGGAAATCGACTGTGGGTTCCCTCCCCATTTCCGGCGCCGCCGGGAAGAGGAGCCGTCGACCTATAAGTGGACGCGGATGCCGGCCTGAAAGCTTACGCCGCCCAGGTCCACGACGGCCCGGCGCGGCGCGCCGCCCGGACCTGCCGGGGGCGAACTCTGGACCATGATCACCCTGGGCGCGTCAGGCAGCATCGGGTCCGCCTCATAGTACAGCTTCCCCTGCTCGGAAAAAGACGGCAATATGCCGCCCCATTCGCCCGGACGGGAAGCGCTCGTGCCCTCGAGCCGCCGCGACCTGGCGCAGAGCCCCCGGACCTCCAGCAAGAGGCCGACCTTCCGCAGCAGCCTGTATTCGACTCCCGCGCCGGCCCAAAAACCGACCGGCATCCCCTTCTGCGACGTCTTCGTTTGGATCCTGTTGTACGGATCCTCCCAATAGCTGATATATGGGTCCCGTCCGACATGCCAGACGGCGTCGTATCTTATTTTCATGAACCCGCAGATCCCGGCTTCGGCCGTGATGTCAACCTTCCTCGCGACAGGCAACGTCAGGAGCAGGCCCAACCTCAGCGAAAAGGCCTCCAGCTCCGTGCCTTCGGAAACATGATAGGCCAGATCTTCCTGGCTGTGATGGACGGCCATGTAGGAGTCGAAAAGCTCCCGGGACGTCCGCAGCCAGCCGACGCCTATGCCGACGCCCAATCTCCGCGTCAGCCCGAGGATGAGGTCGCCGCTTGCCTCATGACCCCAGTGCAGCGACTTGCGGCCTCCTTCAACGAGGTCGTCGACCGGAGGGGCGAAATAAACCGCCGCCCAATCAAACAGGGCCTGTCCCCCGCGATTGACGTCGCCTCCTCGAACGCGGGCACAGCCTCCCTGGAGTCTGAAGCTGACTTTGACGTCGGCCAGAGCCGGCCCGGAAAGCAAAGCTACCGATATCGCCGCCGCCGCAACGCGACTTCCCCAACGAGTCATGGTCGTTCTCCCTTTCTTTGTAATGGCTATCCTCAATTATATCCCAGTATTATGTCCCGGTAACGGATGAATCAGGGGGAAACTGCTTTTTGGCATCAAGACGGCTGAAGCATTGCTCTGTGCTTTATTGTTCTTTTCTGCGCTACCGGGCCGCCATGAACCGCGGCACCCACTTCGGGACTTTAGCCCGGTAGGCCTGATAGGCAGGGCCGAACGCTTCGGCCAGCCGGCGCTCCTCGTAGGACGCAATAACATCGTAGAACGCAAACACCCCGCCCCACACGGCCAAGGAGACGAGGGACAGCATCGCGATCACGAGGGACAAATAGAACATCAGGCTCCCCGTGTAAAGGGGATGCCGGACCCGGGCGAAGGCCCCCCCGGTGATCAAGCCTTGCGAAGTCCGGGAATTGTGCCCGGCGGCGCGGTGGCCGCCCTGCATGAAATAGACCGCCAAGGCCATCACCAGCCCCGACGCGGCCAACCGGACGAGCAAGCCCACGTCCTGGGCAAGGAAGGTCGAGAATCGGAGGACGAAGCTGTCGACCGCCCAGACCGCCAGGAAGACGACCAAGGCCGCGATCTGGCCGCGGTGTCCCCAGGGGTGCTCCCCCGGCGCTCCGCCCTCCTCCCCCTCCCGGCTCCGGTCTTCCTGTTCGGGTTCATTCATATCGGCCTCCTTCATAGATCGCCCGAGGCGATTCACCAGACGCCCGGGACCAGCTTCCAGCGCACGGTCCGGGCATAGTCGGCATAGCCGGGAAGCTCCGCCCTCAGCGTCCGGTCCTCGAGGGCCGTCCGCAGGATGAAGAGCGCGGCGATGAGCCCGGCGGGGATAAGGCCGAAAAGCGAGCCGAGCAGGACCGGTATGCCCACGATGGTGAGGATAACGCCGACATACATGGGGTGCCGGACGATCCGATAGGGGCCTGTGGAACAGACCGTATGGCCCCTCTCGGTCTGGATCCTCACGCACTCGGCGAGAAAGGCGTTCTCGCGGAAGGCCCAGATGATCAGGCTCCAGGCGGCGAGCATGACGGGAAGGGCCAGTCCCCGGACGGTCCAGGGCACCGCCGACCAGCGGAACCTCATGGCGTCGAGAGGAGCGACGAGGAGCATGGCCACGAGGAGAAACGTGTAGGCCCGGATGATCTTCCTGTCCCACGCCTTGACGTCCGGCCGCCCCGCGCCGGTCATCCGCTCCTTGAGGAGGCCGGGATCCCGGCGCTTCAACCAGAACATAAAGCCGCCGGTGCTCAGGAAATAGAACGCCAGCAGGACCCAGAAGGCCGGCCAAACGAAGGTGCCGGCGGCGGCGAACATGAGCCCGACGAGACCGAAGCCCAGCACGACATTGCGCGCGGACGAAAACCGCCGCTTTCCTTTTTCGGAAGATTCCACGATCCGCCTCCGCTAGAAGCCCGGGACCTCAATGACCCGGCCCGTTCCGAGGGGGACGAAGCGATCGCCGTAGGCCGCCTTGAACAGGGCGATAGGTCGGTCGCCCGTGCAATGGGTCGCGCCGCACCCTCGATGAGGCAGGAGAACCCCCAATCCGGTTTCGTTCCCTAGTTGAAGGCGTAGTTGTCATAGAGGACGGTGTACTTCAGCCGTGGTCGGGCCTCCTGCGCCCCGGGATCGGGGACGGCCCCCGCGAGACCCATCGCCGCCGCCAGGAAGGCCATGAGGAACAGGCCTTTCTTGGTCCGGTCCATGCGCGCTTCCCCTATCCCCTATTTCTGCCGGAAATCCAGGGCCGGCTCGTCGCTCAGGTCCATGATGGTCATGAACAGGAGCTGGGCGATGTCCTCCATGATCTCGGGAGTGATGAGCTCGAGCGAGTCCTTGGTGTTGTGGTAGGTCGAATATGGCAGCCGCGGGCCGCCGAAGGCGCCGAAGGTCAGCGAGGGCACGCCCTTCCAGAAGAACCAAGCTGAGTCCTGCCGCGGCCGGCCGGGATAGGAAGCCGGACCCGTTCTGAGGACGCGGTGGATGAAGCCTTTGTTGGCCTTCTCCACGAACTCCCAGAACTTGGGATAGGTCGTCCCGCCCGAAGCGGAGATCTTGTCGCCGATCCCCGGGCCCTCCATGTTGATGAAAACGACCGTTTTATCGAGAGGATAGATGGGGTGCTCCGTATAATAGTGCGAGCCTTCCGTGCCCTGGTCCTCGCTCTGCTCCTCGCTGCCGAAGAAGAAGAACACGACGGTCCGCTTGGGTTTGACGGCGCACTTGGCCATGGCTTCGGCGACGCCCAGCGTCACCGCGACGGCCGTGGCGTTGTCGTTGGCCCCGGGCATCAGCTCCCACAGCCGGCCGAGGTGGTCGAGATGGCCGCCGATGATGATGACCTCGTCCTTGAGCGCCGGGTCGGTCCCGGTTATCTTGCCCAGGAGGTTGATGCCGACGCCGTCCGGATGATGTTCGGACCGGTTGCTGATCCTCATCGTCTTGCCGGTGGCGAAGGACTGCGGCCTAAGTTCCTTGCGGATCCGGTCCACCGTTTCCTTGTGGACCCGGCCGGTCCCGGCGAAGACATCGGCCACGACGGCCGCTCCGACATGGTGATAGACGAACCCTTCGACGTAGGCGTTGTTGGGATTGCCGATGGGGCCGTAGTTGTAGATCATGCCCTTGGCCCCGTGAGCGGCGGCGTTCTTGAGTTTGTACTGGTGGAAGGAGTACGGCCGCCACTGTTTGAAACGCTCCAGGGCCTTTTCGTCCGGGCTGACGGGAACCTCCGGCTCCAGGAGCACGATCTTGCCCTTGACGTCGACGCCCTTGTAGTCGTCGTAGCCGAGCTCGGGCGCGGTTATGCCGTAGCCGACATAGACGACCTCGGCCGTGACATCGCCCGTTCCCGTCGTCCCTCCGGGGATGAACTCGCTTTCGTACGCGTAGGACTTCTTGACGACGCCCCCCTTCCCCGCCGGGACATGCATTTCGCAGACGCCCCCGGGGAAGACGACGGTGAAGGGATTGGGAAAGAGCTGGCGGTAGGCGCCGTTCTCGCCGCCGGGCTCGACGCCCCAGCCCTTGAGGAGGGACTCGACCCAGGCGACGCAGGCTTCGTACTCTTTCGTGCCGGTCAGCCGGCCGCCGAACTTCTCGGAGACGAGCTCGGCGACGTAGTTGTAGAGCGGCTGGCTCTGAATTAGGTGCATCGCCTCCAGGATCTTCGCCTCGTCCGAAGGCGCCGCCTGGGGCGCCTGTCCGGAAGCGAAGACGGAGACGACGAGGATGAGCGCGGCCAGGGCCGCCAGACGGTTCCGGTGCTTATTCATTGGTCCTCCTCTCGTCGAAGCATGACCTTTAGTTTACGGGGCTCGAGGCCCGAAGTCAAAGCCCGGAAGGCCCTCGACAACCGGCCGTCTGAAAGCGGGGACAGGTGCCGGCCGACGGCGGTCGGCGTGCAGTCGGCGCTGGTTCCCGGCTTGCCCGTCGGACGTTGATTTACGGCCGCAATTTTGCTATGGTGAGGCCGGTTCGCCTGTCGAACCAAGGAGGTCGCCATGACCAAGTGCATCCTGGCCGGCCTGGCCGCCGTCATGCTCCTGACCGCTCAGGTCACGGCCCAGACAACCGCCAACCCGAAGGTCCTGCTTAAAACGAGCAAGGGCGACATCACCCTCGAGCTCTATCCGGCCAAGGCGCCGGTCACCGTCAAGAATTTCCTCTCCTACGTCAACGACAAGTTCTACAACGGCACCATATTCCACCGGGTCATCAAGGGCTTCATGATCCAGGGCGGCGGTCTGACCGAGGACATGCACCAGAAGGCCGCCCGGCCGCCGATCAAGAACGAGGCCGCGAACGGCCTGAAGAACGTCCGCGGCGCCGTGGCCATGGCCAGGTCGACGGTCGTCGACAGCGCCACCTGCCAGTTCTTCATCAACCTGGTCGACAACCCCAACCTCGACCACAAGGACAACACCGAGGAGGGTTTCGGCTACTGCGTTTTCGGCCGGGTCGTCGCCGGCATGGACGTGGTCGACGCCATCGCGGAAGCGCCCACCGGCACCCGGCGCGGCCACCGCGACGTGCCCAGGGAGCCGATCGTCATCATCTCCGCCGAGGTCGTCACCGACAGATGACCCCGGCCGCCGTTTGAACCTGTCGGGGAAAGCCGGGACGAGTTGTTCGATTACGTCTTCGCCGTCATCCATCTGCTGGCCCTCGTCGCGCTCCTGGGTTACGCCGTCTTCTCGCTCGCGACCGGGGCCTATTTCCGCGGCGCTCTCATCATCGGGCTGCTCGCGGCCTACTACCTGTTCGTGCTGCGGGACGCCGTCAGGAAGGAAATGGACAGGAAAAAGCGGCTCAAGGCCGGCAAGCGGACCTGACCGGTTTACATTCGGGTCCTTCGCGGCTATCATGGAAGAGACGAGGCGGGCCGGGCCCGCCCGACACGCAACGGAGAGCACATGACCATGACCAAGAAGAGAACCTTGTTCGCCTGGCTTCTCACGGTCCTTATCGTCCTGCCTCAAGCGTTTTCCCAGACGGCGGCGCCGGCTCACCTGAAAAAGGGCCTGGACGCCATCAGCGGGGTCGAAGCCTATGAATTCGTCAAGACCCTTGCTTCCCCACGCTTCGCGGGCCGTCTCACGGGCCACGAGGGCTACACGGCCGCGGCCAGATGGGCGGCCGAAAGGTTCCGGGCCTGGGGGCTCAAGCCGCTCGGCGCCGGCAGCGACGGCTGGCTCCTTCCCTATCCCTCGCCTTACACGGTGATCAACAAGGCCGAGATGACCCTGTTCCTGCCTCCGACCAAGGAAGAAGCAGAAAAAGGTCAAGCCGGACGGGAGCTCAAGCTGGCCCCGGAAAAGGAGTTCCTGCCGCTCCTCTTCTCGGCGAGCGGCGACCACACCGCGGAAGCCGTGTTCGGCGGCTGGGGCATCTCGGCGCCCGAGCTCGGCTATGACGATTACGCCGGACTGGACGTCAGGGGCAAGTTCGTCTTCTGCTTCCGCGGGACGCCCGACGGCGGCAAGCAGTACCAGTTCCATGACGAGCACCGCACCAGGATGAAAGTCGCCCGCGACAAGGGCGCCCTGGGCGTCATTTACATCTACGCCGACATCGCCTCCAACCCCAACGGCGACTGGCTGGACGGCTTCACGCCGGCCTTGGTCTCGTAAATGGTCATGGACAGGGTCCTCCAGGAAACGAAAACGACCGCGGCCGAGCTCAGGAAGTCGCTCCAGACCTTCAAGCGTCCCATCTCCTTCCCCCTTAAGACCAGGGTCAGGCTGGCGGTCGAAGGGGAGCACCACCCCGACGGCGTCGGCTACAACGTGGCCGGCTTCGTTCCCGGCTCGGACCCGAAGCTCGCCGGGGAGTGCGTCGTCATCGGCGGCCACTTCGACCACACCGGCCGGCATATGGGCCTGCTCTTTCCCGGCGCCGACGACAACGCCAGCGGCAGCGCCGCCGTCATGGAGGTCGCCAAGGCCTTCGCCCGGACCCCGAAGCGGCCGAAGCGCTCCGTGGTGTTCGTCCTCTTCGGCGGCGAGGAGCTCGGGCTCCAGGGCTCGACCTATTTCGCCAACAACCTGCCGGCGCCGTTCAAGAAGGTCGACGCCATGTTCAATTTCGACATGGTCGGAGAGGGCGACGGCATCGGCGGCGGCGCGAGCGCCGAGCCGGCCGGGCTGAGACAGGCGGTCGAGGAAGCCGGAAAGACGACCGGCAGCCTGCGCTACCTGGGCGTCATCCGCGACGTGGGCGTTAGGGGCTCGGACCACGCGCCCTTTTTCGCCCTGGGCGTCCCGGTGGCCGGGTTCCACTCGACCGGCCCACACCTGGCCTACCACCAGACGGGCGACACCATCTACCGCATCAACCCTGATATAATGGCCGAGGCCGCCAAGCTGGCTTTCCTGGCAGCTTACGCCTGGGCCGACAGATAGAATGAGCAGGAACACAAGGGAACATCGATGAGGCTGGCCAAAGAAGGCCTGAAATTCATCCTGCCCGCGCTGGGCGCAGCCCTGGCCTGCCTTTTGGCCGGCTGGACCCTCGCCGGAGTCTTGTTCCTGGTCCCGGCCGCGGCCTTCGTCTTTTTCTTCCGCGACCCTGAACGCCTGCCCCCGGAAGGCGAGCGCCTGATCGTTTCGCCCGCTGACGGCAAGGTCATGGCCGTGGAAGAAGCGGCCTCGCATCCCGACCTCGGCGGACCGGCCCGCCGAGTCGTCATCTTCCTCTCTCTTCTGGACGTCCACGTCGTCCGTTCCCCGGTCGCCGGCCTGGCGGCCGCGATCCGCTACAACCCCGGCCGCTTCCTGCCGGCCTACAGGCCGGAGGCGGGCGAGCAGAACGAATCGAGCACCATCGTCATGCGGCAAGGCCCGACCGACCTCGTCCTCAAGCTCATGGTCGGAGTAGCCGCCCGCAGGATAAAGCGCTTCATCAAGGAAGGGGACGCCGTCGCCCGCGGCCAGCGGATCGGGCTGATGTATTTCGGCTCGCGGGCCGAGGTCTTCGTCCCGCCGGCTGCCGGGGTCAGGGTCTCGCCGGGGACGAAGGTCCGGGCCGGTGAGAGCGTCGTCGCGGAGGTGGCCGAATGAGAATGAAAAAAGTCCGGCTCGACAGGCCGAACACCGTCTTCGTGCTGCCGAGCCTGTTCTCTATTATCAATCTCTTTTTCGGGTTCATGAGCGTCATCCTGACATTCCACGGCCGCTATCGGGCGGCCGCATTCTGGATCATCCTGGCCGCCGTCATGGACGGGCTCGACGGCATCGTGGCCCGGGCAACCAAGTCCAGCTCGGATTTCGGCGTCGAGCTCGATTCCCTGTCGGACTCCGTTTCCTTCGGACTGGCGACTTCGGTGCTTCTCTATTTCTGGGGCATGAAGCAGGCGGGCGGGCCGGGGGTCTTCTTCAGCTTCCTGTTCCTGACGGCCGGCCTGCTGCGCCTGGCCAGGTACAACATCCGGACCAAGGTCCTGACGGACCGGAGGCATTACCAGGGCCTGACGGTGCCCTCGGCGGCCATCTTCATGAGCGCGGTCGTCAACTACCACTCCGCGCCTCTTGACACGGTCGGCCAGGCCGTCATGCTCATGGCCCTGACCGTGGCCATCGCCCTATGCATGGTCAGCACCCTGCCCTACCCCAATTTCATCAAGCTCATCACGGGCAGACGTATCGACGTCAAGTCCGCGTTCTTCATGGCCGTGACCGTGGCGGCCATACTCTTCTATCCCAGGATCGCCATCCTCGTCATCTTCGGCATCAATGTGTTCTCGGGTCCGGCGGTCGCCCTGGCCAGGGCGCTCAGGAAGCCGGCCGGGAAGAAGCACGAGCTGCCCGACGTCCAGCACTGAGTCCCGATGAGGCATCCGGGCGCTTTTTCAAAGGTGTGATGGCTGGCAAGGTCGTCAAGCTCAGCTGCGGCAAACCGCTCAGCGGCTGGCGTCCCGGCGCCAGGAAGACGGCCGCCGTCTTGCTCGTCATCATCGCCGCGGCCGGGATCCTTTTCCTGGGCCGGAGCCTGTTCAAGCCGCGACCGACGGAAAGGACGGCTGCCGAGCAAACCATGGAGCCGTCCCCCCCTCCCGAAACCGCCTCGGCCCTGGATGAAAAGAAATTGATCATCCCTTCCGGAGCCAGCCTGGCCCTGATCTTGGAGCGAGAGGGCTTCGCCAGGCAGGAGATCCATCGTATCAAGGAGTCGGTCAAACCGGTCTACGACCTCGGCCGCATCCGGGCCGGGCGCGAGATGCGCCTCTATTCGCTGCCGGGCGCGGGCTGGAAGAGGCTGGAATACGATATCGACGAGGCCTCATATCTTACCGTCGACAACGCCTCCGACGGAATTAGGGCGGCCGTCGCCAAGTATCCTTATGAAGTCAGGACGGCCTTCGTCCGGGGCACGGTCGAGGACAGCCTCATCGCGGCAATCAACCGGGCCGGCGAGCGGGATGCCCTGGCCCTGGAGCTCGTCGAGCGCTGCTTCGGCTGGGACATCGACTTCTACTCCGACGTCCGGCGCGGCGACAGCTTCAGGATTATCTTCGAGAAGGTCTTCATAAACGGCCGCTTCTCGGGCTACCGCAACATCCTGGCCGCCGAATACGTCAACGCCGGGACGACCCACCGGGCCTTCCGTTTCACCTATCCGGACACGGGGGTCGTGGATTATTTCGACGAGTCCGGGAACTCCAAGCGCAAGGAGTTCCTGCGCTCGCCGTTCA
This sequence comes from uncultured Eubacteriales bacterium, assembly GCA_964458655.1. Taxonomy (GTDB): domain Bacteria; phylum Acidobacteriota; class Aminicenantia; order Aminicenantales; family Saccharicenantaceae; genus CAYWJT01. The sequence continues at coordinate 13,321 of CAYWJT010000030.1, forward strand.
AGTTCACGCCCAGGATCACTTCCCGCTTCAGCTCCAGCCGCCTCCATCCCATCTACAGGGTCTTCCGGCCGCATTACGGCGTTGACTACGCGGCTCCCATCGGCACGCCTGTCCAGGCCACCGCCGACGGAAGGGTGGAGTTCGCCGGATGGCAGAGCGGCTCGGGCCGCATGGTCAAGCTGCAGCACAAGAACCAGTACGAGACCATGTACCTGCATCTGAGCGGTTTCGGGCCCAAGGTGAAAAAAGGCGCCTGGCTCTCGGCCGGGGAAGTCGTGGGCTATGTCGGTTCGTCGGGGGACTCCACCGGACCCCATCTCGACTACCGCGTCTATTATCACGGCCGGCCGGTGAACCCGCTCAGCCAGAAATTCAAACCCGCTGACCCGCTGAGGCGGGAATTCCTCGAGCCCTTCCAGGCGGAGGTCCGGCGCCTGAGCTTCGCCCTTGACGCCGGGGATATTTTCAGCAGACCGCTGCCGGCGGCGGTCCGTTGAGCGTCACTTCTTGACCCTCTCCCCGCCAGACGAAGAAGAACCGGAGCGCTCGGAAGAGCCGCGGTCCCTGGCGGCGGCGTTGGCGGAGGTCGTGCTTCCGGAAGCGCCGGCAGTGGAACCCGAACCGGAGCCGGCCCAGACCGAACCCTCTGTGCTGGTGTAGGACACACCGCTGCTCGTCAGGCTGGGGATGACGCGTCTGGCCGACCGGTCGGCGGAAGAGAGCTTCAGCTCCGGGCAGCGGATCTCGTTGCCGCGGCTCGAATACACGATGTGGGCGCCGAGCTTGGCCGCGACGCGGATGTCGGGGTTCCAGTCGAGGTGAGGACGCCGAGCGACCCCGCCTCCCTCGCGGAGGGCCTGTCTCGAGGGCTGTTCGGCGACAGGAGGCCTGACCGCATTCGGTCCCGGCGCGGCCGCTGGCGGAGACGCCGGAACTGGTCCCGGAACCACCACGGGGCGCAGGCGCTCCCTGATGGGCATGACTTCGTTCAGCCTGTAGATCTTGGCCGCTTCCAGGCCGGCGTTGACCGGGGCCTTCGGGACCTGTCTGACGGCGTTCGGCTCGGGCGCCGGCGCCGTCGTTCTTACGTCATTGAATTTCGAGGTTCTGTTGCGAAGGTCGGAGGCGTTCAGCTCGTCCTTGCGGACGAAAACAAGCGACGAAGGCACCCGCCCGGCCGACTCGATGAGGGCCGCGTCCTTTCCGGCCAGAGCCGCGCCGACCCGCTTAAGGGAAGCCCGCAGTTCCTGAGGGACGGGGAAGGTCGTGGCGGACGACTTCTTCAACTCGTCCTTGCGGACTATGTGGCGGGGCTGCTTCACCGTCCCGGGCTGTCCCGGGACCTGGGGGTAGTCCTGGTAGGGCCAGTCGTAATACCAGCCGCCGCCCAGGTAACTGAAGCCGTAGCTGCTGTAAAGCCAGTCGAACATGCTCCATGGCCGCCAGCTCGCGTAGCCGAAGAAGAACTCCCAGTCGACCCAGGCCGGGGCGAAAAGAGAGCCGGGGATCCAGACCCAGCCGAGCTTCTTGTCCCACTGCCAGATGCCCAGGTGATACGGCACCCAGCCCCAGGGCTCTTCCGGGACCCAGAACAGCTGACCGTTGAAATAGTTCCAGCGCCCGTAATAATAGGGCTGCCAGCCCCAGGGGTAGATATTGCGGTCTATGTATGGGCGCCAGACATAGCCATAGAGGTCGTTCCAGACCCATTCTCCGTTCAAGTTGCCGTATTTCTGGGCGAAGTAGAAAACGCTAGGCGGCAGCTTCTGGACGGGCTTGGGCAGGGCCGATATCCCCTCATGGGTGGTTTCGAAGTCCCGGTTCATTTCCTTGTTCCAGGCGGCGAAGGGACCGCTGAGGTCCAGGAGGCCGGCCATGACCCGGCCTTCCGCGGAGAATTCCAGCCTTTCTCCCTTCTTGAGGGCCTTGGTCACGGTGGAAGCCTCATCAGGCCCGAACATGACATCGGCCCGGCCGTACTCGACCCCGACCTCGGCCTGACCGCTTGGTTCGGTGCCGATCAGGGCGACGGTCTTATGCTTCAGCCTGACCGCGGCCTGAGGCAGTAGCACCTGCAGGACCTCCGCCCGGTCGTACTCCTTGTACATGATGAACATCCGGCCCCGGGACAAGAAGAGGTTGGAGATATCTTGGAACGAACTGAGGCTCCTGGCCATGACGGTCTCGATCTTGAGGCTGGAGGCGTGGTCGAGGCGGACGATAGTCCCGCTGTCGAACTGGACCTCGCACCTGGCTCCGTCCGTGGTGACGATCGTGTCCCCGGGACCGAGCGGCAGGTTCACGACCGCCTCCTCCCGCAGGCCGTCGCCTCTGATGACGACCGGCAGGCCGGCTCCTTCGCCTGTATCGACCAGGCTGATATGGCCGTAATAAAAGCGGTCCGGGCCGTTGACGACCTTGTAGTTGCGTGAGGCCGCCGAGGCCAGGCCGAAGGAAAAGACCAGGACTCCCAGGAAGCACCCGATCTTGCTTGAGTTTCTCATGTGACATCCTCCTCTTACCCTCTCTTACCCTCTAATTATACCCTATTAATAAAATGCATATTCCGTGCCAACTCTGCCCAGAGGGAATCCGGCCTCTTTTCGACCCGTCTGTCATCGAATTGGGACATCTGTACTAAAGCCCTCATGTTCGCGTCTCCCGCTTTGTTGACACCCGAGCAGGCCGAACTTAGAATGTCCCCGACGGAAAAATGGCCGCCTTCAAGAAGCCCCGCAACCCCGTGCCCACGGTCGACCTGATCATTGAGATGCGCGCCGGCCGGCGCAATCCGAAGATCGTCCTCATCGAGAGAAAGAACCCGCCCTTCGGCTGGGCGCTCCCCGGCGGCTTCGTCGATTACGGAGAGACCCTGGAGGCGGCCGCCGTCCGGGAAGCCAGGGAGGAAACGTCGCTCGAGGTCGAGCTCGCCGGTCAGTTCCACGCCTACTCCGACCCGGAGCGCGACCCGCGCCTTCATACCGTGTCGACCGTCTTCATCGCCAGGGCGTCCGGCGTCCCCAGAGCGGCCGACGACGCCCGCGGTGTCCGCCTTATCGACCCGGAAAGAATAGACGTGCCGCTGGCCTTCGACCATGATAGAATAATCCGGGACTACATCGTCTGGAAAAAAGGACTGGACCCATGGCGGACGAAGACAGGAAGCCGGAACCCGAAGCGCAGACAGCCGACCTCGAAGAAGTGCGCCGCGTCTTCGGCCCGGTCGAAGCGGACCTGATCAAGAGCTTCCTCGAAAGCCAGGGCGTAAAGTGCTTGGTCCGAGGCCGCATGGCTCCGTTCATCTATCCCTTCACAGTCGACGGGCTGGCCGAGTTCAAGATCCTCGTGAACAAGAGCGACGCCGCCCGGGCCCGCGAGCTGCTGGCTCAGGTGAAGGACGAGCGCGCCGAAGACGAGGGCCCCGGCCCCGAGGATAAGTAGCGGCTCAGGCCCCGTTCACCGCCCTTTTCCCCGCCTCTCCCGCCCCCTGAAAAAACAATCCGTTTCCCCCTATTTTTTGCTTGACATTTGGGACGTAGTTTCCTATATTTGGGAAGAAACGGGAAGAATCGGGACGGAGCGTTATGCAGGACCTGTTGATCGGAAGCTACGCGGCGCGACTCGACCACAGCGGCCGGGTCAAGATCCCGGAGAAATTCCGCGAGATCATCGAGAAAAAATGGGGCAAAGGACTCTTCGTCACTTCGCTCCATGACGAGTCCGTCCAGATCTACCCGCTCTCGGTCTGGCTCGAGATGACCGGCATGACCTCGGAGGCCGCCGTCCACCTCCGTCCCGACGTCAGGAAGTTCCTGCTCCGGGTCAACCGGAACGGCTCCCGCCACGAGATCGACTCCAGGGGCCGGGTCCTGATCGGCCAGAAACTCCGGGACAAGGCCTCCTTGAAGGACGAGGTCGAGGTGGTCGGCCTGTCCAACCACCTCGAGGTCTGGAACAAGGAGGTCTTGGACGGCAAGATCGAAAGCGCTCCCCTGTCAGAGGCGGATTTCGAGAACATCGCGAGAATCATGCCTCGGGGAAAGCCGGAATGACGGAGCAAGAACATTGCCCGGTACTGCTCGAAGAAGTCCTGGAGTTCCTGGATGCCGGGCGCGAAGGAGTATACGTTGACTGCACCCTCGGGCTCGCAGGGCACGCTTCAGCGATCCTGGAGAGGAATCCCCGTTCCTTCGTCATCGGCCTGGATCGCGACGAGCTCTCGCTCCTGCGGGCCCGGGACAGGCTGAAGCCCTACGGAAAGAGGGTCAGGCTGTATCACGCGGATTTCAGGTCCCTGCCTGAGATCCCCATAGACTTCGCCGAGGTCCGGGGCCTGCTGGCCGACCTCGGCCTTTCCTCTTTCCAGCTCGAATCCCCGGAGAGGGGCTTCAGCTTCAGCAGGGAAGGACCGCTCGACATGCGCATGGACCTGCGAAGCAAGGTGACGGCCGCCCGGATACTCGACAGTTACCCGGAGCCGAAGCTGGCCCGTCTGTTCGAGGAGTACGGCGAGCTCGACCGGACGCGCCGCCTGGCGCGCGAGGTCGTCGGCCTGCGCAAGCTCGGCCGCCTCCTAACCACGGCCGACCTCAGGGAACTCGTGGAGCGGGTCTACAGCTGGCGCCCCCAAAAGGGCAAGGTCCATCCGGCGGCCAAGGTCTTCCAGGCCCTGCGCATCGAGGTCAACCGGGAACTCGAGGGCTTGGACGAATTCCTGGAAGCGGCCGTCGCCCGCTCGACCCCGGGCACGCGTTTCGTCGTGATCTCTTTCCACTCGCTCGAGGACAGGATCGTCAAGCGCGCCTTCGCCCGACTCGCTTCGGCCGCGGACCGTCCTCCCCTGCTGAAGATATTGACGAAGAAGCCCGTCATGGCCGGCGAGGCCGAAGTCCAGGCCAATTCCCGGGCCCGCTCGGCCAAGCTGCGGGCGGCAGAGAGGCTGTGAATGGTCCGGAGAAAGCTGCGGCCGCGCGAAGTCATGCTGGGGATACTCCTGTTCCTGGTGTTGGTCTCCATGCTGACCTTCTACATCTGGTACCAGACCGAGGCCGTGCGCCTGGGCCTCAAGATCAGGGATTGCGAAGAGAAGATCAAATCCCTGCGGGACGACATCCAGAAGCTCGAGATACGGAAAGCCTCGCTCCTCGCGCCCGGCAGGGTGGAGACGATCGCCAGAGAGGCCCTCGGCCTCATCGAACCCGGTGACGGGGACGTTTTCTTCGACACGCGCGGCACAGGCAGGTGAGCCTTGAAAGGCATGCAGACATACTACGAGAGCGGCCTCAGGAAACGCACGCTCCTCATAGCCGCGGGACTCGGCTTCTGGTCGGTCGTCCTCTTCGGACGCCTGGTGGAGCTTCAGGTCCTGAGGCACAGGAGCGCCGAGGCCGTTGTCCTAAGGCAGAACCAGGACCGCAAGAAGGCCGAACCCAAGCGCGGCAACATCTACGACCGGAACGGCCAGATCCTGGCCTGCAGCCTGCCCGCTCCCAACGTGTTCATCACCCCGCTCGAGAAAGAGGACCGGGCCGGCGTGGAAAAGAGGCTCGGCGCCCTCAAGGGCCTGCTCGACCTGACGGAAGCCGAAGCGGCGCTGATCAGGAAGAGGCTGGCGGATAATTATTCCTTCACCTACGTCAGAAAGAGGGTGTCGCTCGAGCAGGCGGAAGCCGTCAAAGCCGCCAGGCTGCCCGGGGTCGGCCTCGAACCGGCCACCAAGCGCTACTACCCGCTCGGCCGGCTGGCCGCCCACGTCCTGGGCGGCGTCAACGCCGAGGAGCGCGGCATCGGCGGCGTGGAATACAGGTACGACGTCCAGCTCCGCGGCCGGGAAGGCGAGCAGCTCGTCTTCAGGGACAGCCGCCGCCGCGAATACCAGGCCCGCATGATCAAGGACCCGTTGCCCGGCAAGGACCTCTACCTGACCATCGACGCCACCATCCAGCACATCGCCGAGCGGGAGCTCGGCCGGGCCGTGGCGGAGCACAGGGCCGGCTGGGGAACGGTCGTAATTCTCGAGCCGCGAAGCGGCGAGATCCTGGCGCTGGCCAACTTCCCGGACTACGACCCCAACAGGATACCGGCCGACGAGAGCCTCCTCACGAACCGGGCCATCAAGGTCAACTACGAGCCCGGCTCGACCTTCAAGATCATCACGGCCGCCGCGCTGGTCGAGAAGGGCCGGGTCGGTTACGCCGACGTCTTCGACTGCAGCGCGGGCTTCATCAACGTGGGCGGCCTGACCATCAGGGACCACGTCAAGATGGGCCGCCTGCGCTTCCCCGAGGTGATCATCGAATCCTCGAACGTGGGCACCGTGATGGCGGCCCAGCGCCTCTCGGCGTCGGATTTCTATCAGACTATCAAGAGCTTCGGTTTCGGCGAAAAGACTGGCGTCGACCTGCCGGCCGAGGAAACCGGTTTCGTCAGGCCGCTCGACAGGTGGAACAGGAAGATCTCCCTCCCCTACATCTCGATAGGCTATGAGATCATGGTGACGCCCCTCCAGGTCCTGAGCGCCATGAACGTTTACGCCACGGGAGGGTTGCTCGTCAGGCCGCGCGTCGTCCTCAGGACGTCCGACGGCCCGCCGCAGGACCCGCCCGCCCCGAGACAGGTCATAAGCGGCACGACGGCCCGGGAGCTGGTCAGCCGCGTCTTCGAGCAGGTCGTCGAGAACGGCACGGGCAAGCTCGGCCGGCTCGACGGCTACAGCATAGCCGGCAAGACGGGCACGGCCCAAAAGATCGACCCGGCGACCGGCACTTACACGACTCGGCGTCATACCGCCTCGTTCGTGGGCTTCGCCCCGGCCGACAGGCCGGCCCTGGCCATGATCGTCGTCCTCGACGAACCCAAGGAGGGCTTCTATTACGGCGGCCAGGTCTGCTCTCCCGTTTTCAGGGACATCGCCCGCAAGGTCCTGCGCTACCTGAGGGTGGCGCCCGACGAGCCGCTCCGGGACCGGATAGTGACCGCCGAGCTCAGAAAGGCGCGGCAGCCATGAAGTCCGGAGAGCTTTTCCAGGGCATCGCGGTCATCGCCTCCGACATCACCGGCGAGGAGGAGATCACCGGCATCGCCTATCACTCGGGCAGCGTCAAGCCCGGCAACTTGTTCGCTGCCCTTAAGGGCGCGGAGCGGGACGGCCTCGATTTCATCGCCGAGGCCGAAGCCAACGGCGCCGCGGCCTGCCTTTCGTCCTGGCCAAAGCCGCCTTCGACCGGGCTGCGCTGGGTCCAGGTCGCCGACGCCCGGGAGGCGCTGGCGCTGGCCTCGGCCAACTTCTACGGCCACCCATCGGAGCGGCTGAAAACGGTCGGGGTCACCGGCACCAAGGGCAAGACGACCGTCACCTATCTCCTCGAGGCCGTCATCGCCGAAGCCGGCGGTGTGCCTGGCGTGGTCGGGACCATCGAGTACCGGCGTCCCGGCCTGAGGCGGCAGGCGGCCAGGACGACCCCGGAATCGACCGACCTCCAGCGCATGATGGCCGAGATGCTCGCGGCCGGCGTCACCCACTGCGTCATGGAGGTCTCCTCCCACGCCCTGTCACAGAAGAGGGTCTGGGGGATAAGCTTCGACGTGGCCGTGTTCACCAACCTGAGCGGCGAGCACCTCGACTTCCACGGCACGATGGAGGACTACTTCGAGGCCAAGAAAAGGCTCTTCTTCCTCAACCACAAGAGGAACGCCTCTGTCGTCAACATCGACGACCCGTGGGGACAGAAGCTCATCTCGGAGCTTCCGATGAAGACCATCACCTTCGGCTTCGAGCCGGCGGCCATCGTCAGGGCCGTGAAGCCGGCAATGTCGGAAAAAGGGCTGGAGTTCCAGGTCGTCGCGCCCGGAAGCACCATGAGCATCCAGACCGGCCTGGTCGGCAGGCACAACATCTACAACATCCTGGCCGCCGTTTCCGCGGCCCTGGCCATGAACATCCCCGCCCAGGCCATCGTCCAGGGCATAAAGTCCCTGCGCGCCATCCCGGGCCGTTTCGAGAAGGTCCCCAACGAGCGCGGCCTGCTCATCGTCGTCGACTACGCTCATACGGACAGCGCCCTCGAGCACCTGCTGGTCACGGCCAAGGAGTTCAAGCCCCGCCGGGTCATCCTCGTGTTCGGGGCCGGCGGCAACCGCGACAAGGCCAAGCGGGAGCGCATGGGCCGGGTCGCCGCCAGGTTCGCGGACCTGACGATCATCACGTCCGACAACCCCAGGAACGAGGACCCGCTCGAGATCATAGCGGCCATCGAATCCGGCTTCGTCAAAGAGAACTCCCGCGCCTACGAAAAGGTCCCGGACCGCCGGCAGGCCATCGCCCGCGCCCTGAGCCTGGCGGAAAGAGGCGACGCCGTGCTGGTGGCCGGCAAAGGCCACGAGGACTACCAGATCTTCAAGGACCGGACCGTCCACTTCAGCGACGTGGAAACCATCCTGGAAATCCTCGGAAGCGGAGAATAGGCTTGACCATGGCCGTCTTCACGTTGCGCGAGATCGCCGCCCGGACCGGCGGGAAGGCCGTCGCCGGCGACCCCGGCCTGACCTTCCGCCTGTTCGGGATCGACTCCCGCGTCGCCCGGCCGGGCGAACTCTTCTTCGCGGTCAAGGGGCGTCGGGACGGCCATGATTTCGTCGCCGACGCGGCCGCGAGGGGCGCCGCCGGCGCGGTCGTCTCGCGGCCCGTGCCCGGTCTGCCGAAAGGCTTCGGCCTGGTCCTGGTCGAAGATACGACGGCCGCGCTCGCGGCCCTGGCCGGCTCGGCGCTGGCCGCGCGCCGCGACGCCGTCAAGGTGGTCGGCGTCACCGGCAGCGTCGGGAAGACGACGACCAAGGACTTCACGGCGGAGCTCCTCGGAGCCCGTTTCCGCGTCCTCAAGTCCAGGGGCAACTTCAACAACCTGTTGGGGCTTTCGCTCTCGCTTCTCGAGCTCGAGCCGGAGCACGACGCGGCCGTGCTGGAGATGGGCATGAGCGCGGCCGGCGAGATACGCGCCCTGACGCGCATAGCCGCTCCCGATGTCGCCGTCATCACGAACATAAGCCCGGTGCACCTGGGCTTTTTCCGCGGCCTCGAGGGGATCGCCGCCGCCAAGCGGGAGATCCTGGAAGGGGCGGCCGAGGGAGCCGTCGCCGTGCTGAACGCGAACGACCCTCTGGTGATGCACCTCGCTTCCGGCTGGAAAGGCCGGCGCGTCCTGTTCGGTCTCGACGGCATTTCCGACGTAAGGGCCGGGAAAATCGCGCGCCGGCCGGACGGCGGCCTGGAGTTCGACCTGGGCTACGGCCGGGCCGAGGCGCGCGTGCGCTTCGCTTTCATGAACGAAGCTCTCATCGAGAACCTGCTCGCGGCCGCCGCCGCCGCTTTGGCCCTGGGTGTCGACCTCGACCCGCTCCTGGCGCGCGTGCCGGAGCTTAAACCTGCAGCCCGGCGCGGGGTCATGAGCCGCACGAGAAGCGGGGTCGCGGTTTACGACGATTCCTACAATTCCAACCCCCGGGCCCTCCGGGCCGTGCTCACGAGCCTGACCGACGTCGCGGCCGCCCGCAGGGTGGCGGTGCTCGCGGACATGCTGGAGCTTGGACCGGCCGAAAAGGATTTCCACGCCGAAGCCGGCCGGACGCTGGCCGCGGCCGGCTGGGACGTGCTGGTCGCGGTCGGGCCGCTGGCCGCGCTCATCGCCGAGAGCGCCGCCGCCGCGGGCCTCAGCCGGGAGAACATCCATCTCTTCGCCGACGCCGCCGCGGCCGCCGCCCGCATCAGGGACCTCGTCCGGAGCGGCGACCTGGTCCTGGTCAAGGGCTCCCGGGGCATGCGCGCCGACATCATCGCCGACGCCCTGCTCGACGAGGGCGGACAGGGAAAGGAGTAGCGCGGTGCTGTACTGGCTTCTCGTTCCTCTCAGGGAGCACGTCTTCTTCTTCAACGTCTTCCGCTATATCACCGTGAGGACGGCCCTGGCCGGGATAACCGCCCTTTTTCTCACCTTCCTGTTCGCCCCCAAAATAATAAAGGCGCTGCGCGCGCGCCAGCTCGGGCAGCAGGTCCGGAACGACGGGCCGCAGAGCCACCTGGCCAAGCAGGGCACGCCCTCCATGGGCGGCCTGATAATCATTCTCGCCACGGCGCTCTCCACCCTGCTCTGGGGGAACTTCAGCAACCTCTACGTCTGGGTCGCTCTGGGCTCCATGTTCCTGTTCGGGCTGGTCGGCTTCGTCGACGACAACCTGAAAGTCCGGCGCAAGCGTTCTCTCGGCCTGACCGCGAAACAGAAGCTCATGTTCCAGTTCCTGCTGGCCCTGGCCATCGGCCTGGCCTTCATGTACATGGGCAAGCACGGACAGTTCAGCCTCAACCTGACCTTCCCCTTCATCAAGGAATGGACGCCCTTCCTGGGCTGGCTCTACCTGCCCTGGATCGTCTTCATACTGGTCGGCTCCTCCAACGCCGTCAACCTGGCCGACGGCCTGGACGGCCTGGCCATCGGACTGACGATGATCAGCTTCACGGCCCTGACGGCCCTGTCCTATGTGGCCGGCCACGCCCTCTGGTCCCAGTACCTCAACATCGCCCGTGTCCCGCTGGCCGCGGAGCTGACCGTCTTCGTCGGCGCCCTGGCCGGCTCCTGCCTCGGCTTTCTCTGGTTCAACTGCCATCCCGCCGAGGTCTTCATGGGCGACGTCGGCGCCCTCTCGCTCGGCGGCACCCTGGGCGTCACGGCCCTGCTCATCAAGCAGGAGTTCCTGCTGTTCATGGTGGCCGGGGTGTTCATCCTGGAGGCCCTGTCGGTCCTCATCCAAGTCTCCTACTTCAAGCTCTCAGGTGGCCGGCGCGTCTTCAAGATGGCCCCTCTCCATCACCATTTCGAGCTTTCCGGCTGGCCCGAGGAGAAGGTCGTCATCCGCTTCTGGATCCTAGGCATTATCTTCGCGCTCTTCAGCCTCTCGACGCTGAAACTGAGGTAAACGCATGGAGCTCAGGAACAAGAAGGTCCTGGTGGTCGGCTTCGAACGGACGGGCCGGGCCGCCTGCGACTTCCTGCTGGCCAACGGCGCTCTGGTCCGCGTCACGGAAAAGAAGCCGGCCGAGGCCTTGGGCGACGCGACCCGGAGTCTGAGCGAGCGCGGCGTCGAGTTCGAATGCGGAGGGCACACGGCCGCGAGCTTCGCCTGGCCCGACCTGATCGTCCCCAGCCCGGGCGTGCCTCCACTGCCGCTGCTCCTCGAGGCCCGGGCGAGGGGCGTGCCCGTCATGTCGGAGATCGAGCTCGCGGGCCGCTTCCTCAAGGGCCGGGTCGTCGCCGTGACCGGCTCCAACGGCAAATCGACCACGGTGACCCTCACTTACAGGATCCTGAAGCGGGCCGGACTGCGGGCCAGGCTGGCCGGCAACATCGGGCCGCCCCTCATCTCCTTCGTCGCGCGCAGCCGCGACGACGACATCTACGTCACCGAGGTCTCCAGTTTCCAGCTGGAGTACACCGAGCGCTTCACGGCCGCGGCCGCGGCCTTCCTCAACATATCGCCCAACCACATCGACTGGCACGGCACCTTCGAAAGGTATTTCGAGGCCAAGCGCAGGCTCTTCTCCCGGCTGGGCCCGGAAAGCGTCGTCGTCCTCAACCGGGACGACAGGCTGGTCTGGAGCCTGGCGAAGGAGAGCCGAGGCCGCGTCTTCGGCTTCAGCCGCCGTCTGAAGCCGAGGCCGGGAGCCGCCATCGAGGACGGCTGGCTCGTCGTCAGCGACGGGGGCCGGGAGAAGCTGCTCAAGACGGCATCGGTCCGTCTGCCGGGCGCCCATAACCTCGAGAACATCATGGCCGCCGTCCTTCTGGCCCGCGCCTTCGGCGCCCCGACGGCCGCCGTCCGGCGCGCCGTGGCGGAATTCCCTGGCCTGGAACACCGCCTGGAAAGGGTGGCGACGGTGCGAGGCGTCCTGTTTGTCAACGATTCCAAGGCGACCACCGTGGACGCCACGTTCAAGGCTCTGGCCAGCTTCGACCGTCCCGTGATCCTCATCCTCGGCGGCCGCGACAAGGGCAGCGATTTCACGACGCTCAGGCCTCACCTAAGGCGGAAGGTCAGGAGCGTCGTCCTGGTCGGGGAGGCGGCCGACAAGATAGAGCGGGCCGTCGGGGATGCCGTGCCTTGCCTGCGCGCCGGCAACTACCGCGAGGTCGTGCGCACGGCCTTCGGCCTGGCTCGGCCCGGGGACGTCGTCCTGCTGGCCCCGGCCTGCACGAGCTGGGACATGTTCCGGAACTTCGAGGAGCGCGGCCGGACCTTCAAGCGCGAGGTCAGGCTGCTCGCGCGCGGCGCGGCCGCCGGCCGGCGGAGGATGAGATGACCGGGCTGCGGCGGGTCGGCTTCGACATGGTCCTCTTCGTGACGGCCGCAGTCCTGGCCGTCGCCGGCATACTCATGGTCTTCAGTTCCTCGGCCTACGTGGCCGGAGACAGGTTCGGGCAGACCTACCATTACATGGCCCAGCAGGTCGCCGGCGCCGTCGTCGGCCTGTTCATCATCGTCTTCCTGGCCGCGGTGCGGCGCACTTTCTTCCTCGAGCCCGCCTTCGTCTACGGCCTGCTCGGCCTGTCCGTCTTCCTGCTCGTCCTCTGCCTGTTCATGCCCAGCGTGGCCAACACCAACCGCTGGGTGATGTTCTTCGGCGTCCGCTTCCAGCCTTCGGAGCTGGCCAAGATCAGCCTGGTGCTCTTCCTGGCCGCCTACTGCGACCGGAAAAAGGACCGGCTGAACGAATGGAAGGCTCTCATCGTCCCGGCCGCCGCGACCGGCGTGCCGGTGCTGCTCGTGCTGATGGAGCCGGATTTCGGGACGGCCATGCTGCTGTTCTGTCTCGCGGCCGTGGTGCTGTTCATGGGCGGGCTGAGATTCAGGTACGTCGCGGCCGTCGCCGCCCTCTTCTGCGCCGTCTTCGCCTTTTCCCTGTTCAGGGCTGACTACCGCGTCGAGCGCGTCCAGGGCTTCCTCGCGGCCGAGAAGGACGTGCTGGGCAGCTATTATCAGGTGAACCAGTCGAAGCTAGCGGTCGGGGCCGGCGGGCTGCTCGGGGTCGGCTTCGGCCAGAGCATCCAGAAGCTCTACTTCCTGCCCTTCGCGCACACGGACTTCATCTTCGCCATCATCGGGGAGGAGATGGGCCTGCTCGGGACCGGGCTGACGCTTGCGGCTTTCCTCCTCCTGCTCTGGCGGGGCCTGCGCATATCGTTTTCGGCGCCTGACCCCGCTTCCCGGATGGCAGCCGCCGGGCTCACCTTCGGCATAGTCTTCCAGGCCCTGCTCAACATCACCATCGTCCTGGGCCTGGGCCCGGCCAAGGGTATCACACTCCCCCTCATCTCTTACGGGCGTTCATCCCTCGTATGCACGCTGGCCGCGATCGGTCTGCTGCTTCATATCAGCCAGAAAAAATGGACGGGGGTCAAAAGATAGGGTCATGGGTCCCAAGCGGGTCATCATCAGCGGCGGCGGCACCGGCGGCCATCTCTACCCCGCGCTTGTCCTCGGCGCCAAGCTCCGGGAGCTCAGCCCGGGCACGGAAGTCGTCTACGTCGGCAGCCACCGGGAGACCGAGCGCAGGATAATGGAACAGCACGGCGCGAACTTCATCCCTATGCGCGTCGAGGGGCTCAAGGGACGCGGCCTGAGGGCGCTGCCCGCGCTCTTCCTGCTCCTGGCCGCCTTTTTCCGCTCCTTCAGGCTCCTGCGGAAGCTTGCGCCGGACCTGGTCGTCGGAGCCGGCGGCTACAGTTCCGGGCCGGTCGTCCTCCTGGCCTCCTGGATGGGCACGCCGACCGTCATCCTGGAGCAGAACGCCGTCCCCGGTTTCACCAACCGCGTCCTCGCCCGCTGGGTGGACAGGGCCGTCGTGGCCTTCCCGGGCACGACCGGATTTTTCAAGGGCAAGGCCGTCTGCCTCGGCAACCCGGTCCGCGAGGAATTCGAGAAGCTGGGCCCCAAGCCCTGGGACGGAACGCTCAAAGTGCTCGTTTTCGGGGGCAGCCAGGGCTCCCGCTTCCTGAACGAGCTGGTCACGGCCGCGCTGCCCCTGCTCGCGCCCGTCAGGGACCGGGTCAGGCTCTCCCACCAGACCGGCCTCGCGGACCTGGAACGGGTCAGGGCCAGCTACAGCGAGCACGGTTTCGAGGCCGGCCTGGTCGAGCCGTACATGACCGACATGCCGGCGCGCTTCGGCCGGGCCGACCTGCTCGTCTGTCGGGCCGGGGCCACGACCATTGCCGAGATAATAGCAGCCCGCAAGGCCGCCGTCCTGATACCTTTCGCCGGGGCCGCCGAAGGCCACCAGGCCAAGAACGCCGCCGAGCTCGCCGCCGCCGGGGCCGCCGAGGTCATGAGCGAAGCCGAGGCTTCGCCCGGCCTGCTGGCGTCCCGGATAACCTACTTTCTCGAACACCCGGAGGCGCTGCGCGAGATGGAAGACAGGCTGCTGCCGCTCAGGCGGGAAGGCGCGGCCGGCAAGATCGCCGGACTGTGCCTTTCCCTGGCCGCGGAGCGGCGCCGCCAAGAGGAGAAGCCGGCATGACCAAGAGAACCTACCGGAAGCTGAACCACATCCACATGGTCGGCATAGGCGGCACGGGCATGAGCGGCATAGCCGAGGTCCTGCTCAACCTGGGCTACCGGGTCTCCGGCTCCGACCTGCAGGAGAACGAGGCCACCGAAAGGCTGGCCCGGCTGGGCGCCAGCATCTTCAAAGGGCACAGCCCGGACAACATAACCTTGGCCGACGTCGTGGTCATCTCTTCGGCCGTCAGGGAAGACAACGTCGAGGTCAGGAAGGCCCGTTCCCTGCTGATACCGGTCATCCCCAGGGCCGAGATGCTGGCCGAGCTCATGCGCATGAAATACGGCGTGGCCGTGGCCGGCTCGCACGGCAAGACGACCACGACTTCCATGACGGCCGCCGTGCTCGAGGCCGGCGGCTACGACCCCACGATCATCGTCGGCGGCCGGCTGAATACGCTGGGCGCCAACGCCAAGCTGGGCGAGGGCGATTTCATCGTCGCCGAGGCCGACGAGAGCGACCGCTCCTTCCTCTTCCTGTCGCCTTTCATCGCCGTCCTGACCAACATCGACGAGGAGCACCTCGACCAGTACCGGAGCCTCGAGGACCTCAAAAGGACCTTCACCAGCTTCGCCAACAAGGTCCCCTTCTACTGCCCGGTCGTGCTCTGCCTCGACGACCCCAACCTGCAGAGCATCATCCCCGATATCGAGCGCCGCATCATCACCTACGGCTTCTCGGCCCAGGCCGACGTCAGCGCCCGCGATTTCAAGTTCTCGGGCTTCGACTCGGAAGCCAGGGTCTTCCACAAGGGCGGCGAACTGGGCCGGCTCCGCCTCCGGGTGCCCGGCGCGCACAACATCCTGAACTCCCTGGCCGCACTGGCCGTCGGCCTGGATCTCGACATCCCGGCGAACGTCATCCTCGAGGCCCTGGAAGGCTACGCCGGCACGGGCCGCAGGTTCGAGCTGCGGGCCACCGTCCGAGACATCATGGTGATCGAGGACTACGCCCACCATCCTTCCGAGATCCGGGCCACGCTGGACGCGGCCCGCGACGGCTGGCCGCGGCGCCTGGTGTGCGTCTTCCAGCCGCACCGCTACACCCGGCTCGCCAAGCTCATGAGCCGCTTCGCGACCGCCTTCAACCAGGCCGACGTCCTGGTCCTGACCGAGATCTACCCGGCCGGCGAGGAGCCCATGCCGGGAGTCACCGGCAAGGCCCTATACGAGGAGACGCTCGGTTCCGGCCACCGGAAGGTGCTGTTCGAGCCCGACCAGAAGAAGATCCCCGGCCTGCTGCGGAGCGTGCTGGAGCCGGGCGACATGCTGCTCGTACTCGGGGCCGGCAACGTCAATAGGATCATCCCGGACATCGTCGCGACCCTCGAAACGAAGGATTGACATGGCGACTTACATACAGAGGAGCGAGGCCCTGCCCTTCCAGAGAGGGCGGCGGAGCCTGCCGCTTCAGAAGAGCCGCAACCGGCGCGAGCTCAGGCTCGGCCACGTCCTGGCCCTGTTCCTGCTCCAGGCCGTTGCCCTGCTCGGCGTCCGCGAGGCCTACCTGTTCGCCATCCGGTGGGACGGTTTCAGGGTCAGAACCGTCGAGGTCGAGTGCGGCCGCGAGCCGCTCCGCCGGGCCATCGAGAATCACTTCTCCGCCGGCGGCCTGGGCAACATCCTGCTCCTGGACCTCGACCTCGTCGCCGCCAGGATCAAGGCGCTCGGCTGGGTCAAGGACGTCCGCGTCCGCAAGGTCCTGCCTTCGACCGTCAGGATCGAGGTCCTGGAGCGCGCGCCGTTCGCGCTGGCCAGGCTGGACGGTCTGGCTCTCCTCGACGAAGACGGCGTCGTGATGGAGCGGGTCGGTTCCGAGGACGAATACGCCCTGCCCGTGGTCTCGGACGAGGCGGGCTTCAGCCGCGGCTTCAGGGAGAAGTGGGAGATGGTCAGGCGCCTGCTGCGGGATGTCGCGCCGGCGGAGAGGGAGCGGCTGCTCGAAGTGCGGACGTCCGATTACGGGACGCTCGCTCTTCTCTTCCGGGACAGCCCGACCAGGGTCCTCGTCGACGTTTCCAGCCCGGCCGAGGGCCTGGCCTTCTTCCGCAGCCGGGAGGAGGAATGGACGTCCCGTTTCGGCCCTCTCGAGAGCGTCGACCTCAGCTCCGCCGGCCGCGTCTTCATCAGGCCGGCCGGGGGTGAAGCTCCGGCCGGGCCATCTTCAGCAAAGGAGGCGGAATAATGCCCAGACCGACTTACATCGTCGCCTTCGACGTCGGCACGAGAAAGGTCGTCTGCCTCATCGGCGAGCTCACCGAGGACAGGAAGGTCGAGATCATAGGCATCGGCACCGCCGATTCTCACGGCCTGAGAAAGGGCGTCGTCGTCGACATAGACGGGACGACGGCCGCCATCAAGAAGGCCCAGGAGGAGGCCGAGCTCATGGCCGGGGTCGAGATCGAATCCTCCTTCTTCGGCATTTCCGGCGCCCACATCAAGAGCTTCAACAGCCGGGGCGTCATCGCCGTGTCCGGCAAGAACCGCACCATCACCAGGGAGGACGTCAAGCGGGTGGTGGACCAGTCCAAGGCCATCCCCATACCGCCAGACCGCGACATCCTGCACATCATCCCCCAGGAATTCATCGTCGACGACCAGGACGGCATCAAGGACCCGGTCGGCATGAGCGGCATCAAGCTCGAGGTCAACGTCCACATCGTCACGGCGGCCCTGACCTCCCTGCAGAACCTCAAGAACTGCATCCAGAAGGCCGGCATCGGCATCCAGGACATCGTCCTCAACCAGATCGCCGCCGCCCAGGCCGTCCTGACGGTCGACGAGCGCGAGCTCGGGGTCGGCCTGGTGGACATCGGCGCGGGCACGACCGAGGTCGCCATCTTCGAACGCGGCAGCCTCTGGTACTCCTCGACCATTCCCCTCGGCGGCGACAACTTCACCAACGACATAGCGGTCGGCCTGAGGACGCCCATCCCCGAGGCCGAGAGGATAAAGAAGAAGTTCGGCTGCGTCGCCGGCCCGGTCGTCGAGGAGCAGGAGACCATCGAGGTTCCCTCGGTCGGCAAGGGCCGCAAGCCGCGCGTCCTCTCGCGCCAGCTTCTGGCCGACATCATCGAGCCCCGGGCCGAGGAGATCTTCCGTCTGGTCGAGGCCGACATCAAGCGCATCGGCTACGACAAGTCCCTCAATTCCGGCATCGTGCTCACCGGCGGCACGGCCCTGCTCGAGGGGATCGAGGAGGTGGCCGAGGAGATCTTCGACCTGCCGGTCAGGCGCGGCGACCCTTCGGGCGTGAGCGGCCTCGTCGACCGCGTCTCGACGCCCGACTTCGCCACGGCGGTCGGGCTGATACTTCACGGATACGGCGTCTGGCAGGAAAAAGGACTTGCCGGCGACCGGAAAAAAGGCGCCTGGGCCAGGCTCAAGGACTGGTTCAGGGAAGGATGACAGGAAAAAAGGAGGCACCATGAGCGCGGACGCAAGCAGACTCAAATTCCAGCTGGTTGACGATTCCTTCGGCGGAGCCAAGATCAAGGTCATGGGGCTCGGCGGCGGCGGCAGCAACGCCGTCAACAGGATGATCGAGGGCGGCATCAAGGGCGTCGAGTTCATCGCCGTCAACACCGACCTGCAGGCCCTCAACACCAGCCTGGCCCCGGTCAAACTCCAGATCGGCGGCCAACTGACCAAGGGCCTCGGCTCGGGCGGCCGGCCGGAGGTCGGCCGGCAGGCGGCCATGGAGGACACGGAAAGGCTGCTCGAGGCCATCCA
>CAYWJT010000031.1:0-31325 GCA_964458655.1 uncultured Eubacteriales bacterium
GGCTCAAAACTCATCCCCAGCCAAGCGCGTCACTAATGTAGTGGACGAGACCATTGTATTCCAAAATCCCTGGATATGTTTTATCATCTGGCGGGAAGGTGGCTGACATGAAAGAGAACGGGATGCCGCTCAGGCGGCTTCGGTTCCGGGCGGCCGCATTCGCGGCCTGCCTGGCCGCAACGCTGCTCGCGCCGGCGTTCGCGGTCCGGGCCGAGGCCAAGGACTATTACTTCCCTAAAGTCAAGGTCACGGTCCGGCTCGAGCGCGATGGTTCGTTTCAGCTCGTTGAGGAGCGGACCTACAGGTTCACGGGCGAGTTCCACTGGGCGGAATACCGACTGCCCAGGTCGGGCTATTCCGGGCTGAGCGGATTTTCAATAGCGGACGAGACTGGGCCCTACCGGCAGGCCGATGACGACGCCGGGGAGCCGGGGACGTTCGTCTTGAGCGGAACGCAGGACGCTTACACGGCCAGGTTCTATTATTCCGCGGCCGACGCCGAGAAGACCTTCACCATATCATACCGGATACACGGCGCGGTCCGCGTCTACGAGGACGCCGCCGACTTCTACTGGAAACTGGTCGGCTCCGGTTGGGACAAGAGGACTTCCTCCTTCGAGGGTTACGTCGAGCTGCCGCAGGAAGTCGACGCCGAGCGGCTTTACGTCTTCGGCCATGGCCCGCTCCACGGGAGCGTGGAGCGGGACGGCGGCCGGGGCGCGGTCTACAGGCTGCGCGGCCTGCCCGCCCGGACGTTTCTCGAGGCCCGGGTCATTTTCCCGCCGGAGATAATGGACGTTCCCCGGCGCGGAGGCCCCAAACTCGAGCGGCTCTTGGCCGAGGAGCGCGGCTTGGCCGCCAAGGCCGACGTGGAGCGCAGGCAGAACCGGCTCCTGGCGCGCGCTCTTGTCGCCTTGCCTTTCCTGATGTTCGTCCTCTGGGTCTATCTTTTCTTCAAGTACGGCAAGGAATACCGCCCCGACCAGGAGATCATCTACACCAGGGACATCCCGTCTGACCTGCCGCCGGCCCTGGTCGGCTACCTGATGAGGTTCAAAAGGCTAACCGCCGGCGACTTCACCGCGACCATCATGAACCTGGTCCGGCAGGGCTACGTTTCGCTGGGGTCGAGAGAAGAGGAGAAAGGGCTCATCTTCAAGAAAGAGGTGCCGGTCATCCTCTTCACCCGGACGAAAAAGGACCCGGACGGGCTTCTGCCGCACGAGAGGGTCGTCTACGACTTCCTGTTCGCCCCGGTCACTTACGAGCGAGTGCTCGATGTTTTGCCCGGCAAAGCCGGGGAGCTGCTCCGCAAGGTCGTGGGCGGGAAGACGGGCGCCCTGCCCGGGCTCGCCGGCGAGGCCGCCGACACTGTCTCGAGCGAGGACGTCAAGAAATACATCAGGAAGCATCCGCAGGAATTCCGCGTCATCTATGAGACTTTCAGCCGGCTGGCGAAGGAGGAAGGCAAGGCCAGGGGCTTCTTCGACCGCCGGGCCGAGCTCGTGATGATCCTGTTCGGCGTCGCGGCCGTCATCGTGCCCGTCGCGGGCATCGTCGTCGCGGCCGTAAAGCGCATCGTGTTCATCATACCCTTCTACGCCGCCGCTTCCCTCGTCTTCGTCTTTCTTATCGCGCCGCTGGCCCGCAGGACGAAGCAGGGCGCGGAGCAGTACGCCCGCTGGAAGGGGCTGAAGAGGTTCCTGAAGGATTTTTCGGACATGAAGACCGCGCCGCCGGCCTCCATCGCCATCTGGGAGGCCTACCTGGTCTACGCCGTGACCTTCGGCATAAGCAAGAAGGTCCTGAAGCAGATGAAGCTCGTCCTGCCGCAGTATCCGCGGGAGGAGGTCATGAGGAGCAACTTCTTCGCCGCTTCCATGGCTGGCGGCGGGGATTTCAACGCCGACGTGATAGGCTCCTTCGCCGGCTTCGTCGACTCCATGGTCTCTTCCTTCAACTCCATTTCGTCCGCGGCCTCGTCCACGGGCGGCGGAGGCGGGTTCTCGGGGGGCGGAGGCGGCGGGGGCGGAGGCTCGGGCGGAGGCGCGGGATGAGGGGAGAGACGCCGGGAGGCCGCGGCCGCGCCTGGAGGCCGGATCCTCGCTGGCCGGGTCGACGCTCGCGAACCGCTGCGGCGGCGCTGGCGGCAGCGGCCGTTCTGGCGGTCCTGCTCGGCGCCTGCGAGACCCGCGAGTCCATAACCAGGAAACGGGTTCGGGCGGTCGAGCGAGGGCTGCTCCGGGCCGTCTTCCTCAAAGGCCTTCAGCCGGAGAAGCTCGCGCTGGAGAACCGCATGAGCTTCTACCGGGTGCCGGGCGTCAGCCTGGCGGTCATGGACAATTACGCGACGGAATGGGCGCGGGCTTACGGCTTCAAGAAAGCCGATTCGGGGGAGCGCGTCACGACCGAGACGGTCTTCCAGGCCGGACCTCTGAGCATGCCCGTGGCCGCGGCCCTGGCGCTCCGGCTGGCGCAGGAAGGCAGGCTGGACCTGGAAGCGGACGTCGAAGGCCGGCTCGGCGGCTGGCGCATCCCCTGGGAGAAGGTCGGGCTCGAATCGAGGCGGAAGGTCACTGCGGCCGCGCTGTTAAGCCACTCGGCCGGCTTTCCGGAAGCGGCGCTTCCGGAGGTCGAGCGAAGCAAGCGGCCGCCAAGCCTGCTCGATTTACTCGACGGCCGGGTGGAAGGTTGCGGCCTTGTGTTCGTGCCCTACCTGGAGGACGCGCGCAACATCGTGCTGTCCGAGCCGGGCTATGCCGTGCTGGAGAGAGCGCTCGAGGAGGCCGGCGGCAAAAGTTACGCCGCGCTGGCCAGGGAGAAGGTGCTGGCGCCCCTCGGCCTGGAGCGCGGCACTTTCGACTCGGTCCGGCTCGACGAAGAGCGCGCGACGGACGCAGCCTCGGGTCACGACCGGCTGGGCCGGGAGGTCGACGGCGGTTGGCTCTACCATCCCTCGCAGGCGGCCGCGGGCTTGTGGTCCAACCCGTCCGAGATCCTGGTCTTCGTCGAGGACCTGCTGGCCTCGGCCATGAGCAGGGGCGGCCGCTTGCTGGGCGCGGAAGCGGCGCGGGCCATGCTCGGCCCGCGGTCCGGGCGGCGAAGCTACGGCTTCCTCATCGAGGGCACGGGCACGGACGTGCGCGTCACCCTGCGCGGCCGGACGAAGGGCTTTGCCTGCGCGCTGGAGGCCTATCCTTATAAAGGCCAGGGAGCGGTCATCATGGCCAACAGCGCGAACGGCCTCATCCTGGCCGACGAGGTCCTGCGGGCCCTTTCATCCGCTTATGACTGGCCGGATTTCAAGCCCCTGGAAAAGACGCCCTACCGGCTCGACCCTTCGATATACGGACAGTATGTCGGCCGCTACGAGGTCGGGCCGGGTTACGACCTCGACGTAACCCACGAGGATTATTACCTGGTGATAACGCCTACCGGCCAGGCGCCGACCCGATTCTACGCCGAGAGCCAGAGCTTCTTCTTCTCGGTCGACCCCTATATACGCATCCAGTTCCTTTTCGACGCGGGGAGCAACGTCACGGGGCTCGTCCTCTGGCAGGAGGACTTCAAGCTCGAGGCGAAGAAAGCCGCTTGAGCAGGCTTTCGGCCGCTTCCCGGTAGAGAATGATGTCGACGCCGACGCACATCAGGGTGAAGCCCTGCTCCATGAAGGGAAGGGCCGTTGCCGCTTCCCGGGCGAAGATGCCCGCGGCGACTTTCTTGCGGCGGCAGGCTTCCCGGACCCGGTCGATGGACTCCAGGACCGCGCGGTCCTCCACTTGGCCGGGGATGCCGAGGCTGGCCGAGAGGTCGAAGGGACCGATGAAAACGGCGTCGATGCCGGGGACGTCGAGGATGGCCTCGATGTTGCGGACCGCATCGATATGCTCGACCTGGGGTATGTAGACCACCTCGCGGTTGGCGCTCTCGAGGTGGCCGGGCATAGCCAGGCCGTAGCGGTTGGACCGGGTGAAGCCGAGGCTGCGCCCGCCTTCGGGCGCGTAGCGGCACCAGGCCGCGGCCCGGGCCGCTTCCTCGGCCGTGTTCGTGTGAGGCGTGATCACGCCGGCGGCGCCGGCGTCGAGGGCCTTCTTTACCCACATCTCGCCCGCCTCGGGCACCCTGACGATGCCAGCGCAGCCGTCGGGCAAAGCGTCGAAGAAAGCGTTCAGGCGCTCCGGGGCGATAGTCCCGTGCTCCATATCGAGGAACAGCCAGTCGAAGCCGGCCGACGCGGCGGCCGCGGCGAGCTCGGGAAGGGGCAGGCTGACGAGCGTCCCGAGCAGCAACTCGCCCCGTCGGAGGCGTTCCCGGAACGTCGCGTTGATGCGTTTGTCCATCGGGGTCCGTCCTTGTCCGTGTCGATGATAAAATTGTCGGCAGCCCAGTATAGGCCGAAGGCGGCCTCGGAAGCAACGGGAAAGCAAAGGGGGACGGGGAAGAAATGGGGGACAGGAACCTTTGGTGCCTGTCCCCCATTTCTTCCCCGCACCGCTGGTCGGTACCTGTCCCCCGTTTCTTCCCTATCCCCCGTTTTCCCTTCTTTTTTGATAAAATAGCCGGTGCCCACCGTCGGCGGCGGGGGCACTGTCGAGGCAAGGCTGATGACCACGGACGCCGCTCAACGCGAAAAGAACACGGCCGCCGCGGTGTCGGTCATCGTCGCGGTCTTCCTGACGCTCGTCAAGCTCGTCGTCGGCCTCTCCACCAGGTCGCTCGGCATCCTGGCCGAGGCCGCCCATTCCGGGCTGGACCTGGTCGCGGCCGTCGTCACGCTCGTCGCCGTCCGCATCTCGGACCGGCCGGCCGACGAGAGCCATCTCTACGGGCACGGCAAGGTCGAGAACTTCTCGGCTTTCGTCGAAACCCTGCTCCTGTTCGCGACCTGCGCCTGGATCGTCTTCGAGTCCGTCCGGCGGCTGTTCTTCCGCAGCGTCGAGGTCGAGCCGAACCTGTGGGCCTTCCTGGTGGTCCTCGTATCCATCCTGTTCGACGTCGAGCGTTCCCGCGTCCTGTTCTGGGTGGCCAGGAAGCATTCCAGCCAGGCCCTGGAAGCCGACGCCCTTCATTTCTCGACCGACGTCTGGAGCTCGGCCGTGGTCCTGGCCGGGCTGGGGCTGGTCTGGCTGGGGCGGAACGTCCTCCCGGCCTGGAGCGGAGTGCTCCACCGGGCCGACGCCGTCGCCGCCCTGGGCGTCGCCTGCATCGTCTTCTTCGTGAGCTACAGGCTGGGAAGAAGGACGCTCGACGTGCTTCTCGACCGAGCGCCCGAGGGCCTCAAGGACAGGATCACCGGCGCCGCCAGGGAGGTGGAGGGCGTCGTCGACACCGGCCAGGTCAGGCTGCGGCGCTCCGGCGCCCGCGTGTTCATCGACATGAACATCAGCGTCGACCGGACGCTGTCGTTCGAAAGGACGCACGCCATTGCCGAGTCGGTTGAAGCCGCCGTACGGGAGCTCATCCCCGGCGCGGACGTCGTCATCCACACCGACCCCAAGGAAAGCGAGCGCGAGTCGCTCGTCCGGCGGGTCAGGGCGGTGGCCGACTCGCACGGCGTTCCGGCCCATAACATCACGGTCATCGAGGACGGCGGCCTCAAGGACATAGACCTCCACATCGAGGTCGACGACCATCTTCTGCTCCATCAGGCCCACAATCTGGCCAGCCTCATTGAGGAGGAGCTTAAGCGCAGCATCAGCGACGTACGCCGGGTCAACACCCACATCGAGTCGCGGGGCACCGGCGTCGGCAACGGCGTAGACGTCACGGACGGCGAGGCCGCGCTCGTGGAGGCCGTGCGCGCCATCGCCGACAGGATAATCGGAGGGCGCTGCGCCCATAACATCGTCGTCCGGCGGCACGAGGAGAAGCTCTCGGTTTCGCTTCACTGCGGGTTCGACCGCGACCTGCCGGTCCGGGAAGCCCACCGGCTCTCGACCGAGGTCGAGGACGCCGTGAAGCGGGAGTTCCCGGCGGTCGAACGCGTCATCGTCCATACCGAGCCTGAAGTCCATTGAGCGGAGCGTCCATGGGCGGGGACAGAGGCAGGGCGCCGGCCACTCCGGCGGTCCGGTTCTTGAGGCAGGCCGGCGTCAATTTCGTCGAGCGGCCTTACAGGTATGTCGAACGCGGCGGAACGGCCGCATTCGTGGAGCAGAGCGGAGTCGACGAGCACGCCGTCATCAAGACCCTCGTCATGGAGGACGAAGCCGGCAAGCCGCTCGTCGTCCTGATGCACGGCGACCTGGAGGTGTCCACGAAAGAGCTGGCCCGGGCGCTCAGGGTCGGCTCCATCCGGCCCTGCTCGGAGAAGGACGCCGAGCGCCATTCCGGCTACCTGGTGGGCGGCATCTCGCCCTTCGGCCTCCGCAAGGCCATGCCAGTCTACGTCGAAGCGACGATACTCGAGCTCGAGAGGATCTATATCAACGGCGGCCGGAGGGGCCTGCTCGTCGAGCTTTCCCCGCTGGAGCTGCTGAGACTCCTCAACGCGGTTCCCGTGAAATGCGGAGTCAGGCCTTGAGCCGCCTGGCGCGACGTGCCGGCATTGAGCCTCAGAGTACGTCCGTCAAACCGCGGCCGGACGATGAGACGGCGGTCGGCGTCTGTTGAAGCCCTGGCTGCAAGACCGGCCGTCTCCCCGGGCAAGCCGGCCCTCCTCGTGAGCAGGCAGGTCTGCGCGAGACATCGTGGGCGGTTATCCGGAGCCGAAGGCTTGGGGCTGTCCCGAGCCGATTCGGGTGACGACAGGACAGAGAACCCGATAGATGCTAAAATCTGCGGAGGAGCGAAAAATCAGGCGAATGAGTAAACTGTCCCCTCTTTTTATTGTCGTGTGGCTGGTGGGCGCCGTAGCTTCGGCTCCCGCGCAGGCCGGTCAAGCGTCTTTGGAAAGGGCGGCCGCCGAAACCGAAGAGCTCAGCCTCGAGGCGGCCGTGTCCCTGGCCCTGGAACGGAACCCTGACGTGCTCAAAGCCAAGCAGGCTCTCCGGGCGGCTGAGGGGCTGCGGCTGCAGTCCGAGGCCAGGCCCGACCCGGCGCTCGTTCTCGATACCTTGGGCATCCCTTTTGCCCTCAAGAAGCGGGAGGGCCTTGAAACCGAGTATGCCTTCGGCCTGGAGCAGCTTCTCGAGTTCCCCGGCAGGCGCTCCGCCCGCGTCGAGATCGGCCGCTCCGGCGAGGAGATCGCCCGCCTCGAGCTCGAGCGGACGAACAGGCTGGCGCGGGCTGAGGTCGAGCGCGCTTATTTCCGGGCGGTCGCCGCGGACAGGAACATAGAGATCATATCAGGAAACGTCGGGCTCATCGACGGCTTCATCGAGCTCGTCCGGCTCAGATACGAGTCCGGCGCTGCCCTCTACGGCGACCTGGTCCGGGCTCGCGTCGAGCGGGCCCGCCTCGAGAACCGGCTCATAGAAGAAAGCCTGGCCCGCGACGAGGCTCTGGCCGGGTTGAACGTGCTGCTCGGCAGGCTTCCTGGGACGCCGGTCCGGCTCGTCACGCCGGTCGCTTTTGAACCGGTTAAAGCAGAGCTCGAGACCGTCAGAGGCAACATCATGAACGAAAGCGCTTCTCTCCGGCTGGTCGCGGTCCGGGCCGAGCAGGCCAGGTCGGCCGTGCGCCTGGCGGCCCTCAACCGCAAGCCCGACCTCTCCGTGGGCCTGTACGCGCCGAGCAAGAGGTTCGGCGGCTGGGGGTTCTCGCTGGGGCTCGTCCTGCCTCTTTCCCGGAAAAGGGTGGAGGGCGAGCGACTGGAAGCGGCCGCGCTCCTGTCCGGTTCCGAGGTCGGGGTCGAGGCCGCGGAAAGGGCTGTCGCCAACCGAGTCCACCTGGCCTATTCGACCCTGCGCGCCCTGGCCGGGCAGCTGCGCGTCTTCGAGACCGGACTGCTGGCCGACGCCGAGAACGAGCTGGCCATGGGACTCGAATATTACCGGCTCGGCAAGATCGAGGCTTACGCTCTGCTCGACCTCTTCCGGACCCTGACCGAGACCAGGCTCGAACACGCCAGGGCGCTCTATCTCTACCGCCTGGCCCTGGTCGACCTGGAAGTCGCCGGAGAGGACATGCTCATTTGAGACTGAGGAGGAATACGATGCGCCCGATGTTCGACCCGCACAGAGGTTGCGATGATGAAAAGAGGCAGGCTGCGGGGATTGCTTTTCTGCTGATAATGCTCTCGCTGGCCGCGGCCGGCTGCGGCCGTCCCGGCGCGGACGCGGCCGGTGAAGCGGCCATGAAGCCCGAGGCCGGCCATGCGGGAGAGGCTTTGCCCGCGCGAGTGGAACTGACTCCCAAAGGCGCCGCGACTGCGGGCCTGGAATTCGCCGTCGTCGCGCGCCGGGCTTGGGCCGAACCCCTGCGCTTCCCCGCCGAGGTCGGCTATAACCTTAAGACGATGGCCGCGCCGGCTGCCCGGGCCGCCGGTCGGGTCGAAAAGATCCTGGCCTTCCCGGGCGACCGCGTGACGGCGGGCCGGACCCTCATGCTGGTCTACAGCCCGGATTTCCTGGCTCTGCAGGCCGAGCTCCTCCAGGCCGCGCGGCAGGCGGCCGGGAATCAGGCCGACGCCGGCCGCAAGGAAACCTGGGATCCGATCCTCAACGCAGCTAGGAACCGCCTGCGGCTTCTCGACCTGAGCGAAGCCGAGGTCGATGCCATCGAAAGGAACGGCCGGACCGAGGAATTTCTTCCCGTCAAGGCGCCGGTTTCCGGCACGGTTATCGAGAGCCTGGTCTCGGCCGGCGATCATGTCGAGGCCGGCGCACCGCTCCTGAAGCTGGCCGACCTTTCCACGGTCTGGCTCGAGGTCAAGGTGTTCGAGAAGGACCTGGCCCGCGTCCGCGAAGGCACGCAGGTGGAAGTCCGGGCCGCCGCCTTCCCGGACGAGGCCTTCAGCGGACGGCTGGTCCTGCTCAGCGCTGAGCTCGACCGAGCCACCCGCACGGCCGCGGGCCGCGTCGAGGTCGGCAACAGGCACGGACGGCTCAGGCCGGGGATGTTTTGCGAGGCTTTGATAGCGCCGGACGCTCCGGCAGAATCGCTGTTCGTGCCGGCCGCGGCCGTCCATCCCCTCGACGGTCGGATAGTCGTCTTCGTGCCTGTGAGCGAGACCGTCTTCGAAGTGCGCGACGTGGAAAGGGGTCGGACGGTCGACGGCCTGGTCGAGGTGACGGGCGGGCTCGTTGAAGGCGAACAGGTCGTGACCAAAGGCAGCTTCCTCCTGAAGTCCGAGCTGCTGAAGTCCGCCCTGGGAGAGGAAGGGCATCACCATGATTGAGAAGCTCATCTCGTCCTCTCTCGAGCACAGGCTGCTCGTCGTTTTCGTCGTCCTGCTGATCGCGGCCTGGGGTATCTATTCTTACACGGAGCTCTCCATCGACGCCTTCCCGGATGTGACCAACATCCAGGTCGAGATCCTGGGCTACGCCCCCGGCCGGGCGCCGCTCGAGGTCGAACGCTTCCTCACCTACCCGCTGGAGATGTCGCTGCGCGGCCTGCCGGGGCTTGACCAATTGAGGTCTGTCTCCAAGTTCGGCCTCTCGGTCATCACGGCCGTCTTCAAGGACAATGTCGACATCTACTTCGCCCGCCAGCTCGTCCTGGAGCGTCTCATCGAGGCCCGGCAGGGCCTGCCGCAGAACGTCACGGTCAGCCTGGGCCCGGTGTCCACGGCCATGGGCGAGATCTACCAGTACACGCTCGAGGCGCCCGAGCCGACGGGGGAGGCGGAGCGGGTCAGGCAGCTCACCGAGCTGCGGACCATTCAGGACTGGGTCATATCGCCCATACTCAAGACCGTTCCCGGCGTAAACGAGGTCAATTCCTTCGGCGGCTACATCAAGCAGTACCAAGCGGTCGTCGACCCGGCCAGGCTGCTGAGGCATGGGGTGACGCTGAGCGAGGTCGTCGAGGCCCTGGAGCGCAACAACCGCAACGCGGGCGGCAACGTCCTCGAGCTCTACGACCAGCAGTACCTTATCAGGGGAACGGGCCTGATGCAGTCGGTCGAGGCCATCTCCCGTACCGTGGTCAAGGCCGAGGCCGGCGTGCCGGTCACTGTGGGCGACCTGGCCGAGGTCAGGGTCGGTCACGCCGTGCGCCAGGGCGCCTCGGTCAAGGACGGGAAGAAAGAGGTCGTGGGCGGCATCGTCATGATGCTCCGGGGCGAGAACGGCCGCCGGGTGGTCGAGGCCGTCCAGGCCAAGGTGGAGGAGATCAACGCCGGCCGCATCCTGCCCGAGGGCGTCAAGATGGAGCCCTTCTACAAGCGCTCGGACATCATCAAGGCCAGCGTCGGGACGGTGACCAGGGCCCTCCAGGAAGGCGCGGTGCTGGTCATCATCGTGCTCTTCCTCTTCCTGGGGAGCGTCCGCGGGGCCCTGATCGTCGTCTTGTCCATGCCGCTCGCGGTGCTGGTGACGTTCATAGCCATGAAAAACCTCGGGCTGACGGCCAACCTGATGTCGCTCGGAGGGCTGGCCATCTCGATCGGCATGATCGTAGACGCTTCCATCATCCAGGTGGAGAACATCCAGAGGCACCTGGCCGAGAGGGGCAGGGCCGACGGCAAGCTGGCCACGGTCCTGGAAGCCGTGCTCGAAGTAAGGAAACCCAGCATCTTCGGCGAGCTAATCATCGTCATCACTTTCCTGCCGGTCATGACCTTGACCGGCATCGAGGGCAAGATGTTCTCGCCCTTGGCCCTGACGCTGGCCCTCGCGCTGGCCGCCTCGCTGCTTTTGTCCGTCTTCGTCATCCCCGTCGTTTGCTTCTACCTGCTGAGGCCCGAGCCGGATAGGAAGAGCCTGATCATGTCGCTCGCGGTAAAGGTCTACGAACCGGCGCTGAGCTGGGCCCTGAGGCGGAAGGCAGTGGTTCTGGCCGCGGCGCTGGCCCTGCTTGGGGCCACCGCGTTTGTCTATCCGAGACTGGGCCGGGAGTTCATGCCGGTCATGGACGAGGGCGCTTTCGACATGGACATCCAGTTCCTGCCGGGCATCTCGCTTGAAAAGTCCGTCGAGCTCAGCCTCGAGGTCGAGCGCGAGCTGATGAAGTTCCCGGAGCTCGTCACGGTGGTGTCGCGGACCGGGCAGACAGGGGTCGCCCTGGAGGCCCGCGGCGTCGAAAAGACCGGCTACGTCGGAGCCCTCAGGCCGCGCCGCGAATGGAAGAGCGCCCGGACCAGGGAGGAGCTGACCGAGAAGTTCCGCGAGGCCGTGGCTCACATCCCGGGCATGTCATTTTCCTTCAGCCAGCCGATCGCCTGCCGCATCGACGAGATCGTCTCGGGGGCCAGGTCGCAGTTGATCGTGAAGCTCTTCGGCTACGACATGGAGGTGTTGAAGCGCAAGGCCGGCGAGATTGCAGCGGTGCTGGCCCGGATGCGCGGCACCGAAGACCTGAACGTGGAGCGTGTGAGCGGCCAGCCGACCATCATCGTATCGGCCGACCTGGAGCGGGCGGCCAGGCACGGCCTCGGCGCCGGCGACGTCATGGACGTGGTGGAGACCGCGGTTGGTGGTAAGCCGGTGACCCAGGTCTATGAGGGGGACCGTTTCTTCGACCTGGTCGTCCGCTATCCTGAGTCCGAGCGCGGCTCTGTCGAGGCCATCAGGGGTATCCTGGTGGCCACGCCACGGGGCTACAGCCTGCCGCTCGCCGACGTGGCGAGGGTGGAGGAGGTCGAGGGGCCCGTCCAGATAAGCCGGGAGTTCGGCCGACGCAGGATAGGCATCGAATGCAACGTGGCCGGCCGCGACATCGGCCGGTTCGTGGCGGAGGCCAAACGCAGGGTCGCGGCCGAAGTGGACCTGCCTGAGGGATATTACCTGAATTGGGGCGGCCAGTTCGAGAACCAGCAGCGGGCGGCCCGGCGCCTGAGCCTGATCGTCCCCGCGACGCTGGGGCTGGTCTTCCTGTTGCTCTTCTTCACGTTCGGCGAGCTCGGCCCGGCGGCGCTCGTCTTCCTGAACCTGCCGTTCGCGCTGGTTGGCGGCATATTCTCGCTCTACATTTCAGGCCAGTACCTGTCGGTGCCGGCCTCGGTCGGCTTCATCGTCCTGCTGGGGATAGCCGTGCTGAATGGCGTCGTGGTCGTGTCGCACATCAGGCAGCTGGGCCGGGAATGCGCGACCCAACTCGAGGCGACCAAACGGGCCTGCGGCAACAGGCTCCGGCCGGTGCTCATGACCGCGGCCACGACGGTTTTCGGCCTGACGCCGCTGCTTTTCGCCAGTGGGCCGGGCTCCGAAGTGCAAAGGCCCCTGGCGGTCGTCGTCATCGGCGGCCTGCTGACCTCGACCGCCCTGACCCTGATCGTCCTGCCGACGCTCTACGACTGGCTGGCGCGGTCAAAGAAGTGATCCCTGCGCAGTTGGTCGCCGAGCGAAAGTTGACATTCGAGCTGCCGTGTTCTAAGCTCGAGCGCGGAGCGGCGTTCAAGAACACTGCGGAGGACACGAAGGGGATATCAGGGCGATGAAGGTCGTCTCGGGAAGGCCCTTCACGTTCGCAGCGGTGGGGGTGGGCGGACTCCTGCTTCTGGCATTGTGCCTGGTCTCCTTTTTCTGGGTCGAAACCTTCCATTATCTCGGTTGCGGGTTCCCGTTCTTCCTGGGCTTCCTTACGGTCCCTTTCCTGGCCGGGTTGGCCGGCCGCCGCGGCAGGGGCCGGCTTTCCTGGCTGGTTTGGTTCCCGCCGACGACGGCGGCGTTGTTGTACGCCGCGGGCGTAATCGCGCTTTCCGGAAGACTGAGGTTTGTCGGCTGGCTGCGTGACGTCGGGCCCCTTTTCCTCGTCTGGGCGGCCGCCTTCGCTCTGGCCGCGCAGGCCGGCTATTCCGTCAGGGGGCAGGGCCGCGAGCCGGCGATACGGACGGCTGCGTTCGTGGTCCTGGCCTTGGTCGCAGCCGGCGGCCTTCAATTATCGTTGCCCCCTTACGCCGGGTATTTCTATCTCAAAGAAGGCGTTTCGAGTTTCTTCCCGGAGGATGCGTCGAAACTGCCGTTCGAACAGGCTCTGGCCAAGGTGAGCTCCTATATCGAGGGGAGATATCCTTACCTGGAATACAAGAAGGTTGATTGGGACCTGGTCAAGGCCGAAGCCGAGGCGCAGGTCCGGAATGTTCGGGACGCCTCCGGTTTCCTCCACGTGGTTGGGAAGCTGCTGGCGTCGCTCAACGACGGACACGTCAAGCTGATGCCGGGAGGCGGGCAGGCTGCGCAGGGGCTCTCCTGGGTGGGCGCAGTCGGCGCCCGGGTGGAAGGCCGGACGGTGGTTCTTGCCGTCGACGCAGGTTCGCCGGCCGAGGCAGCCGGTTTGAGGCCCGGGGTCGAGATAATCGCCGTGAACGGCGCGCCGTTCGACAGGCCGAAATTCTCTCTTTACGGGCCCCGGGGCGGCCGGATCTCCGTCGCCTGGCTGGATGAAAGCGGCGGCGGACGAACGGCCGACATAGAGATCCCGGTCCTGGGTTGGAGGAGGGCCGAGAAGCCTGTAGCTTGGCGGTTGCTGCCCGGCGGGTACGGATACGTCCGGATAAGCAGTATGTCCTCGAAGCTTTTATCGTTCGTCCCGGCTTTTGACAGGGCCCTGGAAAGGCTTTGGGATACCGACGGACTGGTCATCGATATCAGGTATAACACGGGCGGGGCGATTGTCCTCACAGACCAGATCCTGGGGCGGCTTACCGGAAAACCGGTGTTTTACGGAGGCATGCTGGACAGGCAGGGCCGCTACGGGCCCTTATTTGTCGTGCCGCGCAGGCCGGTCTATCTCAAGCCGGTCGTGATCCTTATTAATGAGTGGAACGCCAGCGCGGCCGAATTCTTCGCCTATGCCGCTTCGAGCCTAGAAAGCGTGACCCTGGCCGGACGTCGGACCGCCGGCGTCGTCAGCAGCCCCTCGAAAGTGATGAAGCTGCCGGGCGGGGCCAGGGCTCAGCTGGTTTCGAGCGGCCTGGCCGACAGGGACCGCAGCTTTGTAGTTGAGGATACCGGCATCCAGCCCGATATCCTGGTGGACTATTCTTTGGTTGACTTGCGTTCCGGACAGGACACGGACCTGGCGGCGGCCGTCAGGATCCTTCAGGCCCGTTTGAAGTGAGACCGGCGCCGCGGGCGAACATTCATCCTGAGCCGCGCTTGAATATCCGGCGGGGCTTCTGCCGGCAATTCTATCCCGTGGATGGCATAGTTGCTCGTGCGCCGGTCGTTGTCCATTGTGGGGCGACGGCCGGGAGCTGAAAAATAGGTGAATGAGTAAACTGTCCCCTTTTTTATCGGCTGACGGCCCACCGCGGATAGGGGGCTTGGCTGCCCCGCGTCGCATGCCAGAGGATGCGGTTCAGCGTGTCCTCGGGGCAGGCGTCTATCTGGGCGAAGTTCAGCCGGGCCGAGATCCGGGCGTTCCGCCTCAACAGAGCGTCGGCGATCTGCCGGGGGGCCGGGTTCATCTCGTCGAGCGGGACGCGGTTCGCCACGGCCTCGAACGGCGTGAAGTCGGGCGTGTCGGTGAAGACGTCGAACATGGGCACGGCCGTGGCGTCGAACTGGTTCATCGGCGGAAGGCCGAGGATCTGCTCGATGGTCCGCAGGATGCTGGTAGTGTTGTACTGGGTGCTGACGGCCGTCCCGCGCTTCGTGTATGGGCTTATGCAATAAGCCGTGGTGCGGTAGCCGCTGACGTGGTCGAAGCCGTTCTGGGGGTCGTCCTCGATGCCGAAGATGACCGTTTCCTTCCAGAAGCGGCTGTGGCTCAGGGCCTCGACTATGCGGCCGAAGGCCAGGTCGTTGTCGGCGACGGTCGCCCGCGGCGTCGGGCTGCCTTCCCTGGTGCCGCTCGTGTGGTCGTTGGGCAGGCAGATGATGACGAGCTGCGGCATCTCGCCGCTGCGCTCCCATTCCCTGATCTTATTGACGATGTAGCGGGCGCGCCAGACGTCGGGCACTTCCATGATCCAGCCTACCGTGTCGGTCGGGCTGAACGGCTCGATGGTCTCGATGCCAGGCGTGCTGCCGATCACGACCTCGCCCCGGCCGTGCAGGTATTCCTCCCAATAATCCTTCCAGGCCGGGCTGCCCGGCCTGTTGGGGTCGGCCCAGCGGCACTCGTTCATCATGAACTCGCCGAAGTTGCAGATGCTTACGCTGTGCCTGAGGGCGTTGTCCCAGATGAAGCCGGTCGGGGAGTAGGCCAGGGCGTCGACCTCGTCCGGCCCCATGCCGTCCGGGTAGCTGCGCGGCCAGCCGGCGAAGGAGCGCTCGAGATAATCGGTGCCGAAGGCCGTGGTCGACCACTGGTGGCCGTCGGCGCTCAGGATGCCGCTGCAGTAGGTGTTGTCGAGCAGGACGAACTCCCGGACCATCTTGTGCTGGTTGGGCGTGACCTCCTCGCCGAAGATGCACAGGGACGGGTCGCTGTTGCCGAACCCGAGGTCGCCCAGGACCTGGTCGTAGGTCCGGTTCTCCTTGATGACGTAGACGACGTGCTTGAAGACGCTCGGTTCGCCCGGCCGCTCGGGGACGGGCCTTGGTTCGCGGTCCCGGCGCGGCTTGAGCAGGGCCTGCCGCAGCCGCTCCCGGTGCAGGCCGGCGTAGACCGTCCTGGTCATTTCCCGGAGCTCGCGCTTCCCGGGCAGGGGTATGATGGAGACCGAGCCGTTGTAGTGGTGGGTGTTGAAGCCGGGCGCGCCGGTCTCCTGGTAGATCTGCTTCTCGACCGCGTGGCCCTTGATGTTGGCCACGAGGAGAGTGCCGTTGCCTCGCCGGAGCTGAAGCGCGCCGGGGAACCAGCCCGCCGGTATGAGGCCCCGGAGCCCGGCCCGTCCCTTTCTCCGGTTGAAGTCCAGCACCGCCACCGCGTTCTGCGTGCCGTTGGCCGAGAACAGCTTCCGGCCGTCGGCCGAGAAGAGAAGGGCGTTGGGCGAGGCGCCGAACAGGTCGGCCGGGCTGCGCTTGACCCAGGCCGTGGACCTGACCTCGTCGGTCCTCGTGTCGATGATGCTGATGTTGTCGTCGGCCGCGTTGGCGCAGGCCAGCCAGCGGCCGTCGGGCGAGAGGGCCAGGGCCGAAGAATGCCTGTGGGCGGCGATTTCTTTCGTGACGGCGCCTGAAGCCAAATCTATGACGCTGACAGAGCCTTCCGCGGCCACCCGCGTCTCAGGGTCGACCCGGACCAGAGTTCCGCGGCCGGCCGGGCCGGTGACGTCGCCTTCGACGGGCCTGCGGCCGCCCCAGTTGCTGACGTAGGCCTTGCCGGAGGCCAGGACGACGTCGAAGGGAGCGACGCCGACGTCGAAAGCCCTCAGGACGCGTCCGGTCGCGGCCTCGAGTTCGTAGAGACGGTTGGACAGGCTGCCGCAGACGTAGAGCCTGGAGCCGTCGGCGCTCAGGGCCAGGCCCGCGGGTATCTCCTCTTTCTTCCTGGGCGCGCCGGCTTCCGGCAGGGGAAGGCTGCGGAGCGGGCGCACCTCGCCGCCGCTTTCGACGGCGAAGACCTTGACGCTGCCGTTGACGTTGCTCATGTAGATGAGCCTTCCGTCCGGGGAGAAGATGAGCCCGGTGTAGCTCAACTGGCCCTTGGTGTCCGGCTCCAGGATGTTGGCCGTCGGCGGCTCGGGCGGCTCGGCCGGCGCCGTTTCCGAGGGCAGGGGCACGCGCTGGAGCACCTCGCCCGTGTCGGGGTTGAGGATGACGAGCTCGCTGGTCTTGCCGGACACGGCCAGGAACCTCTCGTCGGGCGAAAGGGCCAGGGCCAGGGGCCGCATGCCCGGCAGGTCGACCTGGATGCCGGCCGGCGTCACAACCTGGTTGACGGGCACGACCGTCCTGCCGGAGGCGTCGCGGCCGACAGGCGACAGGTCGGGCTGAGCCGGTTCTTCCTTGGAGCATGACGCCAGGCACAGGGCCAGGCCGACCGCGGCTAGGAAGCCGAAGCGCTTTCTTTTCATCGGACCCCTCTCTGTTCAGGGTTGCCCGTCGGGCGCTATTTCACGAGCCGCCGCTTCATCATGCGGCAGCCGATGTAGAACGCGACGACTTCCACAACCAGGACGACCCCAAGGTTTACGAGCAGCGAAGAACGGAACTCGCCGGCGTAGACCGCCCGGGAGATCTTCACGGCGTGGGTGAGGGGCAGGAAGTCGGCCAGGCCCTGCATCCAGGCCGGGAAACGGTCGAGCGGGAAAAAGACGCCGGAGAAGAAGAGCATCGGAGTGATGACGAGTTCGGTGTAGTAGTTGAAGAAGTCGAAGTTGGGAGCGAGCGAGGTTACGATCATGGCCAGCGAGCCGAACAGGACGCCCACGAGCGCCATCACGACCAGGATGAGCAGCAGACCCTGGACGGAGTAGAGGAAGACGCCCATGAAAAAGGCCACCGTCATCATCAGCGTGCCGCTGATCAGGCCGCGGAAGGTGGCCCAGAGGATGTCGCCCGCCACCGCGTCCTCCACCGACACCGGCGTGCTGACCAACGAGTCGTAGACCTTCTCGTGGATGATCTTGACGAAGGTGCCGTAGAGGCATTCGAAGGTCGAGGTGAGCATGACCGAGGAGACCAGCACGCCCGGCACGAGGAAGTGGAGGTAGGGCTTGCCGCCGAAGGCGCCCATGTAGGCGCCCAGGCCGATGCCGAAGGTGATGAGGTAGAACAGCGGCTCGACCAGGCTGACCAGGAAGGTCGGCACGACGAACCGCTTGTAGGAGACGAGGTTGCGCAGGAAGACGAACGCGAAACGGTACGACAGGTCCAGGCCGCCGGCTCTCATTCGATGAGGCTCCTTCCGGTGAGCTTGAGGAAGACGTCTTCGAGCCCGGCCGGCCGCTCCATGAAGTTGGTGAGCTCGAGCTCGGACAGCCTCTTCATGACATTGTGGCCGTCGCCGCAGTAGAAATAGAGGGTGTCGCCGAAGCGCTCGTGCCGGCAGCCCAGCCCGGCGAGGTGGGCGATGATACGGCCGTCCTGGTCGGCCGGGGCGCGGACCTCGACCACCTCACGGCCGATCAGCTCCTCGACCAGCTTCGCCGGCCGCCCCTCCCTGAGGATCCGGCCGTGGTCCATGATGACTATCCGGTCGCAGAGCTGCTGGGCCTCCTCCATGTACTGGGTCGTCAGGATGAGGGTGACCCCCCGGCTTTTGAGCAGCCGCAGTCTCTGCCAAACGAGGTGCCGCGCCTGGGGGTCGAGGCCGGTGGTCGGCTCGTCGGCGACGACTATCCGGGGCTCGTTGAGCAGGGCCCTGGCGATGAGCAGGCGGCGCTTCATCCCCGTCGAAAGCTCGCTGATCTTGGCGTCGCGCTTGCCCTCGAGCTCCACGAAGGCCAGCAGGCTCGCGATGCGCTCCCGGGCCTCCTTCTTGCGGATGCCGAAGAACCAGGCGAAGACCATCAGGTTCTCGAAGACGGTGAGGTCGCTGTCGAGGTTTATCTCCTGGGGGATGACGCCGATGACCTTCTTCAGCGCGCGGTTCCCGACCCCGGCCGGCGTGCCGGCGACCGTGAGCGTCCCCGAGGTGACGGGCGAGACGCACTGGATCATCCGGACCGTGGTGGTCTTGCCCGCGCCGTTCGGGCCCAGGAAGCCGAAGCACTCGCCTTCCAGGATGTCGAAGGAGACGCCGTCCACGGCGGCGAGGTCGCCGTACTTCTTGACCAGGTCGCGGGCGACGACGACCGTCTTCGCGTTCCCGTTCGTAGGACCCATGCCGGCCTTTCTATCGGCTGCTTTCCCCTTTAGAACTTACAGCATCGCCCCCGCTTCGTCAACCACGCCCGCCTTTATATTGGACCGCGCGGTTGTCGGTCGGCGCCCGTCCCCTGGGACGAATTTTGAGAGCGCAGCCCTGCCATGACGCTCCTGGGGCGGATCCGACATATGCTTCTCTTCTCTCCGGGTCAGAACGTCTCAGGGCTCCGAACCGTGAGGCGACGATCCCCGAGGAAGGCGCCGATCGCCTGGTCATCGGACCCCGGTCGAATACTGTCAGGCTCGGCTGAGCGCTCATCCCCGACACACAATGTCACTAATATAGTGTTGCTAATATAGTGACCCAGGCAGCGGCCTTGCCGCGGAGCGGGTTAAGTGATATCCTTGGGCCGATGAACGCGACGAGGGGAGGCCTTGATGAGTGACGTCACATACACTTGCCCTGTCTGCGGAAAGCAGGTGACCGTCGAAGCCGCCGCGGCCATACCGGTCTGCCATGAGCGTAAGATGGAGCGGCTTCCGGTCTGCCGGACGGCGCCCAACCCGGAGATGGCCCGCAACTACGACGAGGACGAGCCCTGCGACGACGGCACCAACTACCGCGGCAAGGGCTGAGGGGACTTTTTCACTAGCAGCTTGTCGTAGACGAGAAGTCCGACAACTGAAACCACGCCGATCCCGGCTATTATCAACCACATGGTCAGGATGTCAACGGGGCGGCCTTCTTTGAGCGGCGTGTTGATGAACCTCTCGAACAGCCTCCCGCCCACGGGGCCGCCGACGATGCTGGCCAGGGCGATGGGCAGGCTCTGATAGCCAAGGTACAGCCCTTCCTGGCCCCTGGGGGCGATGGCCCCGATGTATTCGTAGATGCGGGGGGAGGCCATCATCTCGCCCACGGCCATGGAGGCGATGGACACGAGCATGAAGATGCCGGCGAAGGGCACGGCCAGGCCGAACAGGCCGACCTTCTTCATGGGGTCGGCCGCGACCAGCGCCGGGACGGCGTTCATCAGCATGCCGATCGTCACCACCACGGCGCCGAGCATGATGGATTTCACCGGCGTCCAGCGCTTCACCAGCCGCGTGATGAGGAGCTGGAAGGCGACGATCATGATGGGGTTGGCCATCGTATAGAGCTCGACCGGCGCGTTGGGGTCGACGTACCTGAGGTAGAGCGGCATGAGGTTGTAGAGCTGGATGTAGAGGAACCAGAAGAGGCCGATGACGATGATGAAGAAGACGAACTTGAGGTTGCCGAGGACCGTGAAGATGCCGAGCAGGGCCTGGCCCAGCGTCCGCTTGGGCGCCGCCTTGGCCTGCGCCGCGTCGGCCGCCGCGTACTGCGGTTCCCTGTAGACGAGGAAGGTCACGGCCAGGCCGAGCAGGGCGAAGATCGTCGAAGGGTATTTGAAGATGGCGGGAATGCCCAGCTTGGTCCGGACGAAATAGGAGACGACGCGGCCCGTGATGGAGCCGATGTTGATGACCATGTAGAAGATGCCGAAAGCCAGGGTGGCCCGCAGGCCGGCCGTCTTCTGGACCGTGCCCGCGATGCAGGGCTTGACCACCGAGCCCCCTATCCCGATCAGGCAGATGCCCACGACCACGGGTATGGTGTAGTCCGCCGCCCCGGCCGAGCCGGCCGGGACGAGCTTCGGCCACAGGTTCTGAGTGTGGCCCAGGACGGCGTATCCCAGGGCGATCATGACGAAGGCCAGCGACAGGGTTTTCTTGAAGCCGAACTTGTCAGCCAGCGTGCCGGATAGTATGGGCAGGAAATAGATCATGCCCCAGAGCAGGGAGCCGTTGAGAAAGGTGGCGAAGCTCGGCGTCATGCCCAGGGTTTCCTTGAGGTAGATGACCATGAAGGAAGCCATGGCGTAGTAGGCCGCCCTCTCGAAGAGCTCGATGGTGTTGGCCGTCCAGAAGGTCGCCGGGAACTTGCCGGCCGGTGCTCGGTCGCTCATCTCGACTTGCCTCCTCGGCTGGGTTGGCCGCCGGTCGGCGGGCCGCTGCCCGCCGCCGACAGGCCCCCATAAAATATCCAAGGCCCGGCCTCGTGGCAAGGGAAAAAACCGGCCTTTCTCGGGGCCGCCGGTTTGACTATCAGGGCCTCCGGACCTATATTGGATATAGAGGAGGGAACATGAGAAAAAAGGGTTTAATACTGCTTCTTTCCCTGATTTTCCTCCTTTCTGGTGCGGCCGCCGGCCAGAGCGCTTCAGCCGGCAAGTCCATCCTGCTTCCCGAAGGCACGAAATTCGAGAAGACCGCCGACGGCTGCCTGAAATTCACTCTGCCCAGCGGTTGCGCCGTCAGGGTAAGGGGGTTGGCCAGGAACAGGTCCCAGGTCGGCATCATCGGCGACTGCGGCATCGTCAGCGACTGCGCCGTGCTGGACGGCGCGGGGAAGCTCGTGGCTTCCGGCAAGGAGGGCAGGCTCTTAAGCGGACCCAAGCCGGCGTCCGGGAAGGGCGAGTCGCTCAAGGTCGAAGGCGTCACGGTCTGGCTGCCGGCGGTCATCGAGTTCGAACAGGTGCGCGTCTTCAGCCGCAATACTTTCCAGAAGCTGGCGCCTCCGGTCGCTGGAATCAAGTAAGGCCCCAGGTTTTCCCGTTCGGTTGACAACGCCTTCCGCCTAACTTATCATCGGGCTTGAGCTTCAAGCCGGAAGCAGGGGAGGCGACGAGGCGGGCGAACCCCTTGGGTTTCGCCCGTTCCCCTGTTCGGGAAACGAGCCGGCTCCGGAGCCAAAAGGAGTCCGGGTAATGCAGAGAAAAGTTGGCCGGAGTCACTGCCTTTTTTCAGCCCTGACCAGAAGGCAGTTCCTGGGCACGGGCTGCGCCGCCGCGTTCGGGCTGGCCGCGGGAGGCGTCGGTAAGCAAAAGAGCGCCGCCGGCAGGCGCCTGCGCTTGAGGATCATCTATTCCCTCCATTCGCCGGTGCAAAAGGTGCCTGATTGGCCCAACGTCGGCTTTGATTTCAGGCCGGCCATGGACCGGTTCAACACGGCCATCGCCAGGGGCTGTCCGGAGTTCGACCTGGTCAGCACCATGGCCTCCGGCCCCGAGGACGCCCGCAAGGTCCTCGAAGTGGATTCCAGGGACCCGGTGGACGGCTACATCGTCTTCCAGATGAACTGCTGGAACAGGGTCATCCAGACCATAGCGGAAACCGGCAAGCCCACCCTCTACGTCGATTTCCAGTACGGCGGCAGCGGCGGCTTCCTGGTCTACACCGCCGACATGCTCCGGAAGGGCGTCGCGAACGTAGGCTTTGTCGCCTCCACCTGGCTCGACGACGTCGTGGCCGCGGCCAGGACGTTCGAGGTCTTCGCCAGGACCGGCTCGGCCGTCGAGTTCGCCGCGGCCGTGAACAGGCTCCGGGCCGAACGCACGCCCGGGCCTTCGCGGCCGCCCTTGAAAGAGGACCATCTGGAAACGCTCAGCCCGGACGAGACCCTGCGCGTCGCGAAGCAGTGGAAGGTGCTGGCCATAGGCGGCAACTGGCCGGGTCTGGCCCCGGCCATCCAGGAAGGGCTGGGAATCGAGGTCCTGAACGTGCCTTTCGCCGAGCTCAACGAGGCCTGGAAGGCGGCTAAGAAGGACGACGTCCTGGCCGTCGTCGACCGCTGGAAAAAGTCGGCCGCCAGGCTCGCCGGAGTCAACCGCGAGACGCTCGAGGCCTCGGCCGCGATGTACCTGGCGGAAAAGGAAGTGCTGCAAAAGCACGGCGCCCGGGCGGTCACGATAAATTGTCTGGGAGGCTTTTACGGCGGCCACATCCACGCCTATCCCTGCCTCGGCTTCCACGAGCTGCTCAACCAGGGGCTGATCGGCGCGTGCGAATGCGACCTGCGCTCGACGGCCACCATGGTCCTGGCCACGGTCATGACCGGCGGCCGGCCGGGCTTCATCTCCGACCCGGTCGTGGACGCCGGCACGCGGCGCGTCATCTACGCCCACTGCGTGGCCTCGAACCGGGTTTTCGGGCCGGCGGGGCCGTCCAACCCGTTCGAGATACTGACCCATTCCGAGGACCGGCAGGGCGCTTCGGTGCGGTCGCTCCTGCCGCCTGGCTTCATGACCTCGACCTTGGAGGCGGCGCCGGAAAGGAAGGCATTCCTGTTCCACCAGGGCCGGGCGGTCGAGAACGTCCCGGACGACCGGGCCTGCCGGACGAAGCTCGCGGTCGAGCCCGCCGGAGACCTGGAAAAGCTCTTCCGGGAATGGGACAAATGGGGCTGGCACCGGGTGACCTACTACGGCGACCTGAAGCAGCCCGTTTACGCCCTGGCCGAGCGGCTCGGCTGGCAGGTCATCGAAGAGACATGAACATGAAAGAGGGGACGAACATGGTCCAGCAATTCGAAACCACGAGAAGGCTGGCCCTTCTC
This sequence comes from uncultured Eubacteriales bacterium, assembly GCA_964458655.1. Taxonomy (GTDB): domain Bacteria; phylum Acidobacteriota; class Aminicenantia; order Aminicenantales; family Saccharicenantaceae; genus CAYWJT01. Next base: position 23,107 of record CAYWJT010000031.1, read on the forward strand.
ATCGACGGCGACAACGCCCAGCCTTCGCTCATAGGCAAGATGCTGGCGGAGGCGGGCAAGTACGGCCTCGTCACCATCCGCAGGATCTACGGCGACTGGACGACCGCCAGCATGTCCGGCTGGAAGAAGACCCTGCACGAGAGCGCCATCCAGCCGGTCCAGCAGTTCCGCTTCACCATCGGCAAGAACGCCACCGACAGCGCCCTCATCATCGACGCCATGGACATACTGCACGGCCATCTCGTGGACGGGTTCTGCATCGTCTCGAGCGACTCGGATTACACCAGGCTGGCGACCAGGATCCGCGAGATGGGCTTTTTCGTCATGGGCATCGGCAAGCGCACGACGCCCCGGGCCTTCGTCAACGCCTGCAACGTCTTCATCTACACCGAGAACCTGGTGCCCCGCGAAACGCGCGAGACCAGGTCGAGGCGCGGCCGGGGCGGCAGCCAAGCCAGGGAAGAGGAGGCGGCCCCGGAAACGGACAGGGGAGAGGGCGAGGACAGGGGCGCCAAGTTCGACCCGATCCCGCTGCTCAAGGGGGCCTTCGACATGGCCGTGCGCGAGGACGGCTGGGCCAACCTCGGCGAGCTCGGCTTCTATCTCCGTCAGCTCGACCCGAGCTTCGACCCCAGGACCTACGGCTACAAGCAGCTCAGCCAGCTCATCCGGAACTACAAGAACCTGTTCGAGGTTCACAGTCGGGGGGACGCCGAAGGCGGGGCCGCCATCTACGTCAAACTCAAAGACTGAAGCTCGGGAAGGAGAGCGGCGGTCCGTCCCTTGCCGCCAGGCGGAGCCTTCGCCGGGCTCTCGAGCGAGGGTTCCCCTCGGCCGAATTCGAGGTCAGCGATCGGCGCGCCTTTCTGTCAGAAACTCGGGACGGGGCACACGGAATGCCGGTGAGCGTCTGAGCTGCCTCCTGTCGGCGCTGCAAGAGCGGGAGTCCCGGCGACCGGAGCGGGGGGCCGGGTCTCGGTTCCGGACGGCAGTTTGCGACTTTATTGAACTGATAAAAACCATAGATAAAGCATGGTTTGGCGGGGTTGGAGGCCGGGCCAGGATTGATGCGCAGGGACGGCCAATGCGAGGTCGGTAGCGGAAAGGCTCAGGCGGCCTTGACGGGCCGCCGGGCGCTTCAGAGGCGGAAGCTGTAACCCAGGGAAAAGGCGAAGCGCGTCCTGCGGCCGAAATCCGGGTCGTCGCCGCCTGTGCCGAAGGGGAAATAGAACTTGAAGCCGAAGTTGAGGCGCTCGAGCTTGCCTGAGATGTTATAGACGAGGGGTATCTCGAAGCCCGTCCTGATGAAGGCCCGCCGGCGGCCGCCGGAGCCCGCCCAGACTTCCAGTCCTGCCGGCTCCAGGGTCACGATGTTGGACCCGGGGATGTGGAACTCGAGTTTCAGCGGCGCCAGCGAGAAGGCGAAAACGGAGCGGCCGCTCCCGGCCAGGTCGTAAGCGACCGCTCCGGCCGAGGCCGACGGCTTCCAGTTGACGAACGTAAGGCCGTCGAAGGTTTTGTCCATCCCCCAGACGCCCGGGTTGAAGTCCAGGTTGAGGCCGGCGCTGGCCGGGCCGGTGGACAGGCCGGCATTCAGCGTCCAGGTCGGCCTCTGCGGGGGCTTGATCGTCTCGGCCGGGCCGATGAAGCGCGGCCGTATCTCGACGATGCGGCCGTCCCTGACGTGGACTATCAGGTACTCGTGGCCGACAAGGGTCGTGTGGTCGCGTATCTCGAGCGAACGGCGGCCGGCTCCGTCCGCCAGGCCCTCCAGCCTGCGGTTGTAGAGTTCGACCAGGTTCTCCAGCCGGGAATCGTAGTACCTGACGCGCATCGGGCCGCCGCCGCCGCCCGAGATGGTCCAGCGAAGGGTATGTTCGGCCGCGCCGGGCTTCCTCGTGACGACCTCGAAGGTTTCGTAGCCGTGGACGCAGGCGCTGAAGGTGTGACCGGCGTCCGAGAACAGGATGTCGTCGAAGATGGTCTCGACACCCGGCTCGTCGGGTCCGAGCGGCAGGCCCAGCGCCAGCCACATGTTGAACGGCGTTCCCGGGGCCGTCGGCGGTTTGGAGTTGTTGAAGGCCGAGTGGTGCATCATGGGCACGAGCGTAAGTCCGCGCTCATGGGCGTAGGCCGCGGCCGCCTGGTAGAAGGCCGCCTGGCCGTTGAACGGGCTCTTGGTGAAGAGGTTCAGGCGGTGACGGTCGTCTATCGCGGGATAGAGGGTCTCCTTGAGGCGGCTGAAATTGGCATAGTGCCAGCCCCTGGCCATGGAATCGAGCATGACGTAAAGCACGCCGCCGGCCTCGAAGGCGTAATGGATCATGTTATCCGTGCTTATCACGGGCAGAGTTCCGTAGCCGGCCCTGCGGAAGACCGCGGAGAGAGCCGGGGCCAGGCTCGCGGCCCGGCGCTCGAACTCGGCCGGCTCGAGCGGCGGCTGGGCCAGGAATCCCAGCGCCAAGCGCCCGTCCGGCCGGGCCTTGTAGCTTCGGATCAGCAATTCGCGGTCCTCGGCGGCGGGAAGCCGAGCCAGCGCGTCGCGGAACTCCTCCCGGCCGAGGTCCGCCGGCACGGGGTAGAGAATGTGCGGGTCGGCGATGAACCTGTCCCACTGGAAGAACCTCTTGAAGTTCCAGACGCCCGACTCCGAGCTGCAGTAATCCTTGAAGCGCGTCTGGCGCCTGAGGGTGAACCGGAAGAGCTCATGGTTGCCGAGCGCGGGGAAGATGGGCTTGTCCTCGGCCAGGCGCTTGATGTTGGGGTAGCCGGCGCCGTCGGGGTCGCGTCCGGCGAAAGCCCGTTCCAGGCTGTCCCACTGCTTGGGGCTGGGTCCTTCATAGACCAGGTCGCCGAGCAGGATGACGAACTTTATCCGGTCGTAGAGCGGCAGGCCGGACTTTTCGTCGGTCGCGCGGAGCATGTCGGCGGCGATGGACTCGAAGATGTGACGCCTGAAGTTGCGGACGCCGTTCTGGATGTCGCCGATGAGGGCGAAGAAGTAATCTCTCGGATCAGGTTCGTGCGATGCTTCGGCCAGGTAGGCGTGGACCTTGCCGACGTTGGACCTGCCGAAGCGCGGTTCGGTCTGTGGAACGGCGGCGGCCGCGGCTCCCGTGGCGGTGTCCGGAGCGGCGAGCCCGGCTCGGTCCGCCGGCCCGGATCTGTCCGCTCCGGCGGCATAAAGGGCATGAATTCCCGGCGCGGCCAGGCAGAGAGCGGCCAGGGCGGCGAGGGCCGCTCGCCTGAATCCCGCTCTATGCGTTTTAACGGCCATGAAACGCCATTATACCACGCCGGAAACGACGCAGCCGTGACGCGCTCCCGAGCTTGCCATGGTGAAAATCAGGAGGAGGCCTCCTGAATACCACCCCGCGGCAAGCCGTTCCTGGCGGCATCGGCTCTTCGGGAACGAACAGTCCCCGTGAGACCGGAAGTTCTTGTTTTTCCAAGCACCGGAGGCGTTCACTTTGCATTTGCAAACAGCATGCGCCGGACGGGACCTGGCGCTTCTAAAGCCGGACGCTCTGTGGTAGATTCCAGGAAGCGGGCGGCGGTGCCGGGCACAATGTGATAACGGGACTATGGAGAAGGCGGCCGGTGTTGCCGGCGCCCGGAGCCGACCGCGGACAGACAATCCCGGCTCGGGACCTGCAGGAGCCGGGGCCGTGTCATGAGCAAACGTCGAAGAAAAAGGAGATAAAAAAGAGAGAAAGCAGATGACGGGTCACTCCAAAAGCAAGCCGGAAAGGGCGGGGGCGCTGCTCTTGTCCGCCGCCATGATCGCTGCCGCCGCGGTCCTGGCGGCGGCCTTCATCGCCTGCGGGGGCGGAAGCGGCCGCGGCCGCTATTTCCAGGAAAACCACGTGAGCTTGCTCCCGTCGGATTCACGTGAGGAGCTGGCGGCAAAGGCGGCCCGGGTGCGGCCGGAGCCCCGCCAGGTCGCCTGGCAGGAGCTGGAGTTCCAGGCCTTCGTCCACTTCGGCATGAACACGTTCACGGACCGGGAATGGGGTCAGGGGACAGAGGACCCGGCCCTGTTCAACCCGCAGGAATTCGACGCCGCGCAGTGGGTGGAGGCTTTCAAGGCCGCCGGCATGCGCGGCCTGATCCTGACGGCCAAGCACCACGACGGCTTCTGCCTCTGGCCGAGCCGCCTGACCCGCCATTCGGTGGCCTCGAGTCCTTGGCGGGGCGGCTGGGGCGACGTCGTGCGTGAAGTGTCGGAGGCGTGCCGCCGGTCCGGGCTGAAGTTCGGCGTCTATCTTTCCCCTTGGGACCGGCACGAGGCGGGTTACGGCGACTCGCCGCGCTACAACGGCTTCTTCAGGGCCCAGCTCCGGGAACTTCTGACCGGCTACGGCCCGATCTCGGAGGTCTGGTTCGACGGCGCCTGCGGGGAGGGCCCGAACGGGAAACGACAGGTCTATGACTGGTACGGCTACTGGTTCGAGGCGCGCAGGCTGCGGCCCGGGGCCGTCATCTCGATCATCGGCCCGGACGCCCGCTGGGTAGGCAACGAGTCCGGGCTGGCTCGGGAGAGCGAGTGGAGCGTCGTCCCGGTTATCCGCGGCGACGACCTTCCGGACGAGCGGAGCCCCGGCGGCATCGCCGGCTTGGACGCGCAGGCTTCCGACCTCGGCTCCATGGAAGCCGTGGCCCGGGCCGCGGCTTCCGGCGGACGCCTCATCTGGTACCCGGCCCAGGTCGACGTTTCGATAAGGCCGGGCTGGTTCCACCATCCTTCAGAGGACGGCCGAGTCAAGTCGCTCGAGGAGCTCCTGGATATCTACTATGCTTCAGTCGGCCGCAACGCCCAGCTCCTGCTCAACGTTCCAGCCGACAGGCGAGGCCTGATCCACGAGAACGACGTCCGCAGGCTCAAGGAGCTCGGGGAGGTCCTGCGGCGGACATTTTCCGTCAACCTTTTGAGGGGCGCTCTGGTCGAGACCGGGGCGGCCGGCATGAGAGGACACGAGGCCGGGCTCGTGCTTGACGGCGACAGCCGGACCTATTGGGCGCCCGACGGCGGGGCCGGGTTTGAGGCCTTGGAGTTCCGGACGGCCGCCCCCGTGACCTTCAATACCGTCATGCTGCAGGAGAACATCCGCCTGGGCCAGCGGGTCGAGTCCTTCGCCGTCGACGTCTGGGAAGGGGAGGTGGACGAGGCTGTGCAGGGAGCGGATGCGGCGAGGGCGGAGGAGAGCAGCGGAGGCGAGGTCGAGAAAATCGACGGGTCTTTCGCGGCCGGGCGCGAGCGGAAAGGGGCCTGGCGCGAGGTCGCGAGCGGGACGACCGTCGGGTACAAACGGTTGCTGCGGCTGCCCGCGTTGAGCGCCTCCCGGGTGCGCCTGAGGATAACGGGCCGGCGGGCGGCTCCGGCCATAGCCGAATTCGGGCTCTTCCTCGACCCGACTAGGCGATGACCGGACGGGGACCGTGCGTCGTCTCGAACTCCGCGCGGGGAATTTTGGTTTCAAGGAAGGAGCAGGCCGGGCGCGTGGACTGCCAGCCGGGCGGCGGAGCCCGATATCGCACTGAACGGCGATTCAGAGCGGGTATCTGGAAACGAGCCGGGACATGGCCAGCACCAGCACGGTCACGGCGGTCAGCCCGATGAGATACGGCAGGCTGAAGCTCGGCTCACCGAGGTAGGCCAGGCTGACGTTGTTCCGCTGCAGGTGGATGAATATGGAGTTGACGAAGATGAGGGCCAGGAACCTGTATTCGGCCCTGAGGCGCTCCTTGCGGGGGAAGTCGCCGCGGCCGAGGAACCGCCTCGACGAGAAGGCCAAGGCCAGCGTTATGAGGCTCTGGGCGAGCGGCAGGATGAAGAAGAGCAGGGACCTGGCCGGCGGCCCGTACTCCAGCCCCAGGAAGCTCAGCCTGGCCCTCAGCTTCAGGGGCAGTCCGGGGTAGGCGTAGAGCGACATCATCCAGGCCGAGGCCAGCAGGAGGATGTTAAGGGCCAGCAGGAAGCGCGCCGCCCAGACTCTTTTGTCCACGTCCATATTATACACGCGATAATCCGGCACCTGGTACCGGTGGTACCAGGTGCCGGATTAACCCGGATTAACCGGAATTTAACCGGAATTAATTCAAGTCCTGTTTGCCCTTGCCCAGAGAAATAATATAATGGACGCTTATATTTCAGCTTATATTTCAGTGCCCGGAACGATGACATGAAGACCGTGCCGATGCTAAGGCTGGCCGCCGCGGCGGCTCTGGCCTGCCTCCTCCAGATGCCGCTTCATGCGGCCGTTGAGAATCTCAGGGCTGTCCGGGTGGAAAAGGGTCCGGTCCTGGACGGGTCGCTCGACGACGGCTGCTGGTCCGAGGCCGTCCCCTTCACGGATTTTCTCCAGCAGCAGCCCGTTCCCGGGGGTCCGCCTTCGGAAAGGACCGAACTGCGGGTCGTGTATGACCGGGACAACCTCTATCTCGGGATCATTTGCTACGACAGCGAAACGTCCAGGATCGCGGCCAAGTGCATGGCCCACGACAGGTTCGACCAGATGCGCGGCGTCGATGACGACGTCGTCCGCGTCCTGCTCGACCCCTTCCAGGACAGGCGCAACGCCTACATCTTCATCACCAACGCCTGCGGCGCCAAGAGCGAGGGGCTGGCCAGGGGCGAGCGCTATTTCCTCAACTGGGACGGCATCTGGGACTCCCGCAGCCGCGTGTTCGACGGCGGTTGGAGCGTCGAGATGCGCATCCCCTTCAAGACCATCTCCTTCAACAGGGAGCTCTCGGCCTGGGGCCTGAACGTCGAGCGCTACATCGCCCGCAAGCAGGAGACCATCCGGCTTTCGCGGCCCGAGCTCAATGCCTTCTTCGCCAGCCCCGTCAACGCGGCGCTCCTCCAGGGCATCTCCGGCGTCAAGCAGGGGAAAGGGCTCACCTTCAAGCCCTACGGCATAGTTTCCGCCCAGAAGCCCTCGCCGGACGGGACCGACACGGACTGGAAGGTCGACGGCGGCTTCGACATCTACAAGAGCTTCACGCCCAATCTCGTCGGGGCCTTCTCGTACAACACGGATTTCGCGGAGACCGAGGTTGACGACCGGCAGGTCAACCTGACGCGCTTCCCCTTGTTCTTCCCCGAGAAGAGAGCCTTCTTCCTGGAGGGGTCGGAGTATTTCAGCTTCGGTTTCAGCGGCGGCGGGATGCGCGGGCCCTCCTTCCTTCCCTTCTTCAGCCGCCGGATCGGTCTGGTCGAGGAGGAGCCGGTGCCCGTCTCTTTCGGGGCCAAGGTCTACGGCAAGTTGGGCGACACGAACCTGGCCTTTCTCGACGTCGGGACGAAGGCCTTCTCCGGAGAAGATGTCGACGTGCTGAAGGACAACTTCTTCGCGGCCCGCGTTTCTCGGAACATTTTCGAGCAGAGCAAAGTGGGTGTCATCTTCACGAGCGGCAGCCCGACCATCGCCGGCGACCCCGAGACGGCAGGGCGCAACATGCTCGTCGGGGCGGACTTCGACTATACGACTTCGCGTTTTTTGGGCGACAGGAATTTCTCCGCCCAGGGCTGGTTCGTCTATAACTGGAATGCCCGCGAGACGGGCAGACACCACGGCTTCGGCCTGCGTCTCGACTACCCCAACGACCTCTGGGACCTCTCCGCCAACTACACCTATTACGGCGACTCGCTCGAGCCGGGCCTGGGGTTCCTGCCGCGCAACGACGTCCAGGTGTTTTCCGGCGGCGTGAGCTACAGGCCCAGGCCGGAAAGGGGCTTTTTGGGGCGCTGGGTCAGGCAGTTCTTCTTCGAGCTCAGGCCGGCCTTCTACTGGGACCTCGGCGGCGCCCTGGAGACCAAGCGCATCTTCCTGTCGCCCCTGAATTTCAGGACGGAAAAGGGCTCACAGTTCGAGTTCGACCTTATCATCAACCGCGACGTCCTGCCGGAGGACTTCGAGATCTACGAGGGGGTGGTCCTCCATCCCGGGCCCTACGACTTCACCAACTTCAACGTCATCTACCGCTCGCCGTCCTATCGGCCGCTCGTCTTCGGCGGGGAGGTCAGGTTCGGACCCTTCTATTCCGGGACCTACCGGGACGCCCAGTTGAGCCTGGACCTGCGGATGAACGGGCATGTCAACCTGGGGCTTTCGGCCAACCTGGTGAAGGCCGACCTGCAGGAAGGGTCGTTCAAGGAGAACGTGCTGAGGCTCAAGGCCGACCTCTTCCTGACACCCGAGCTGGGTCTGATGAAC
>CAYWJT010000032.1:0-9772 GCA_964458655.1 uncultured Eubacteriales bacterium
ACCCAGTTTCATTGACACCATTATATTCTGGTGTAAGATCTTTTATAATCGCCTTAATTTAAATATCACTATAGGCCACGCTTCGCCGACTAAATAATACGGGCCCTGAGCGGATTGGACATTTCCTCCCTGTGCTATACTGAAAAGAGACCTGAATATGAGAGAAATGGGAAGAATAGGCTTAGTACTCATGACCTGCGTTCTGGTGCTCTTTTTTGCCTCCTGCCAGGTCAGCCAGCAACCTGCGCCCACAGTTGAGCTTGCGGCCTCCTTTACCTTCACGCCCGCCACGCCTGTCGCCGGCCAGCCGGTCCAGTTCACGGACGCTTCCACCGGGAATCCGACCACCTGGTCCTGGGATTTCGGGGACGGTGGAAGCTCAACAGCGCGGAACCCATCCCACACCTACGCGCAGACCGGTACATACACTGTGACACTGACCGTAGGCCGGGATTCCCAGACGAAAAGCGCTTCTAAAAGCCTAATTGTGGCCGCTGAAGCGCCCGGATACTACGTCGATATAAACAACCCCGCTGCGAGCGACTCCAACCCGGGCACGGCTGAGCGGCCCTGGAAGACCATCGCCAAGGCCAACCAAGCTCTTGCCGCCGGAGACACGGTTTACATCAAGGCCGGCAACTACGCCGACTATATCGCTCCGCGGAACTCCGGGACGGCTTCGGCCCGAATAACATACCGGAGCTACGGTTCGGATACCGTGACCATCCGAGACGCCTCCTACGGCATCCGGCTAGACGGCAAATCTTATGTAACAGTGGTAGGAATAAACTTTTTCAATCTTGACCGCTTTATGTATCTTGAGAACCGTGCTGACTACAATATCATAGCCTACTGCAATTTTGACCAAATGAGGAATTTTTATGAATGGGCAGGATCGCGTATCTGGGGCAACTCATCTCATAACTGGATTCACCATTGCAGGTTTTCAAAGTATGGAGCTTGTCAAGGCACGCCGCCTGACGGCAAGGCGTCCGGCGTCGTGCTTGAAATAGGCAACGAAGAATCGATGACCGGCTCCAATCCGTCGCCGGACGCCTCCAACTACAACCTGATCGAGAACAACGTCATGTTCCACGGCGGCCACCATGTGCTGGGCGTCATGGGCAGGTACAACGTCATCCGCAACAACTACCTGCACAACGAAGGCTGGAGCCAGGGACGCGGCCAAAGGACGCTGTACATGAACGGATACACCGTAGACACGGGCTGGAACGTTATCGAGGGCAATCGTTTCGCATACACAGCCCCGCCATGCGGCGGCACGATAGCTTCTGGAGTCCAAATCACGTCCCAGCATAACATCTTCCGCCGCAACAGCTTCTATTTCAATGACTTGGCTGGACTCCAATTCTCAGTGTCATCCAGCTATTATCAAGACATTCTCTACAACCATGTTTATAACAATACGTTCTTCCGCAACTCGCTGACGACCGAGCCGGACCCCGGCAACTGCGCCGTGTACTTCGCGGTTTGGAGCGGTTCGCTCGTCGTCAAGTACAACATCTTCAAAAACAATCTCTACTACGGCCATCCCAAGGTATATGGCGTGTATCACGCGAGCCTCAGCGACCAGACCTTCGCCGACGAGTTCAACGGAGACGCTTCCGGCGACCCCAGGTTTGTGAACGCCTCGTCCGCGCCGGGCGACCCAATGAACGCCGACTACCCCGACTTCCACCTGCGGCCGGAGAGCCCCTGCATCGACAAGGGCGGCGCCCTGACCACGATAACGTCCACAAACGGAGCCGGGACGACCTTCACGGTTGCTGACGCCGGCTACTTCACGGACGGCTGGGGCATAGAGAACGTAAGCGGCGACACGATCCAGATTGTCGGCACCACCCAGCGGGCCAGGATAATCAGCGTGAATTACGCCTCGAACACCATCACGGTCGACACGCCGTTGTCCTGGACCCAAAACCAGGGCATCGCTCTGGCCTACTCCGGCTCCGCTCCGGACGCCGGCGCCTTCGAGTACGGCATGACGCCGGTCGTGGAAGAGACGCGAGCGGCTCTGAGCTTCCCCGAATTACTCCTGCGTTTGCTCAAACCCTTGCCGCTGCAGCAACCACGCTACCTCGGGCGCTAAGCTCCGCTCCCGCCGGCTGTGTCAGGTCCTACTAAGGTCTCAAAAACCGACATGTTTTCACTTCGGCATCGCCGCAGCGCACGGGCACGCATTCTTAACCAGCCTTTACAGCTTAGGCCGCTGCCTTAAGATACTGTAATATAATAAATAACGCGGCTCCGGCCGGCAGGCCCGTGCTTATCCTCAATCTCAGCTCATAGCGCGCATACCGGCCCATAACCGTCACAGCTCCTAAATTCGCGTTGACCCCGTGCCGCCGATAATTTAGAGTTATCGTTCCGAGCAGCGGCAGCGATGGCTGAGCGCTCGCCGATTGAGCTCGCCAAAGAGCCAGCCTCAGGCGTAACACGCTGGGCTGGCTGACACTGGGCGACATCGCGACGCACCGCACGCGCCGCACACATACCGCCGGACGACATCAACCGAGGAGAGATAAAGGCAATGACCGACGCCGCCATAACCGCGCCGACCTCCCGCCGCTGGCGCTACGTCATCTTCGGCGCCGTCATCATGTTCAGCCTGGGCACCATTTACTCCTGGTCGGTGTTCGTCAAACCGCTCACCGATTATTTCACCGGACTCGGCCTCGAGGTGAAGCCGGGCTCGGTGCTGTTGCCTTTTTCCGTGTTCCTGGCGGCCTTCGCCGTGGCCATGGCCTTTTCCGGAAAATACATTGAGAAATTCGGGCCCCGAAACGTTTCCATCGCTGGCGGCTTGCTCTGCGGCCTGGGCTGGGTCCTGGCTTCACTCGCCCGTTCCCCCGCCGCTCTCATCCCCGCTTACGGGATTGTCGGCGGACTCGGCGTCGGCATGGTCTATGGCTGCCCCGTGGCGGTAGCCGCGCGCTGGTTCCCTGACAGGCGAGGCCTCGCCGTCGGCCTGACCGTCATGGGCTTCGGCTTCTCGGCCTTCATCACCGCCAACCTGGCCTCGCTCCTCATCGAATCGGCCGGGGTGATGGCCGCTTTCCGGTTCTTCGGCCTCGGCATAGGCCTGCTCATCGTCCTGTTTTCCCTGCCTCTTTCGTTCCCGCCCCCCGATTACACCTGCCCGCCCGCAAGGACCGCCTCAACACGCCCGGGTTCCTCCTCTCCAACCGCTGCCCCGTCCACATCCTCCTCCCAATCCACATCCTGTAACCTCACCCGCCGCGAAATGCTCCGGACGACGGCCTTCTACGGCCTCTGGTTGTGCTTCTTCATCGGCTGCCTGGCCGGCTTGATGGGCATCGCCATATCCAAGCCCGTCGGGACCGAGCTCATCAGCATCGGGTCCAGGCTCGCGTCGTTTCTGGTCGGGTTCTTCGCCCTGTTCAACGGGGGCGGGCGGCCCGGCTTCGGGGCTCTCACCGACCGGCTAACGCCGCGCTGGGCCGCGGTCCTGTCTTTCGTCCTGATCGGCGCGGCGTCCCTCCTCATGTGGCTGGCCGCCGGTCCGGGCGCCACAGCGGTTTATATAATCGCTTTCGCCCTTCTCTGGGCCTGCCTCGGCGGCTGGCTGGCCATCGCTCCCGCGGCCACGGCCTCCTTCTTCGGCACCGCCGACTATCCTCGAAACTACGGGGTCGTCTTTCTCGCGTACGGCGCGGGCGCCCTGGCCGGACCGATGCTGGCCGGGTTCATCAGGAACAAGACGGGAAGCTACACCGGCGTCTTCCCCTATGTTGCGGCCCTCGCGCTCGTCGGCCTGGTCGTCGCCGTCACGACCCTGAAGCCGCCCGTTGCCCGCTCTAGAACCGAAGCCGTCTGATCCGCGCGCGGAGCTTGAAGCCCGTATCGCTGGTCTTGCTCAAGCACATCCTTCAAAGAACCGGAATTCGTCCTCGTCAAGACAACCGCCCCTCCACTCTCGCCTTGGGACGCGGCCGGCTCTCTGGTATAATTCCCTCGGGGTGCGAAGACCATGAATAACAAACTCCGCCTTCGAGTGCTCGGCCTGCTCCTTGTCGCTTTCGTCTGCGGCGCGATCACGGCCGCGGCCGGCCAGGAACAGCAACCGGCTCCCGTCCGGCTCAGGGTCGCCGCCGACCAGGCCAACCTGCGCGAGCGGCCGGACATCGGCAGCGCCATCGTCCAACAGATCCCGGAGGGAACGGTCCTCGAAGCCGAAAAGAAAGAAGGCGAATGGTATCTCGTGCGCTACACGCTCGAAGACGGCGGCGTCATGGCCGGATGGATCCACGAAAGCCTGGTCGTGGTCATCGAAGGCGCCCTGCCCCAACCTCCAATTAAAGAAACCGCGCCCGCAGGCCGGTCCCGGCCCGCCGCGCCTGCCGCCAAACCCGGAGCCGCGTCTTCCCGAACCATCCTCCCCGAGCCGATGCCCGAGCGCCGCTTCGAGCTCTCCGTCTCCCCCGGCCTGACCAGGCTCGAGCCCCGGGACCTCAACAACGGCGCGGTCGGCGCCGCCGGGTTCACCGCCGCTGCTTACGAAACCTACTACGATGACGGCGTCGGCAAGGTGACCTATTCCGGCTTCCTCAGCCTGGACCTGAGCTACCGCATCTCGGCCTGGCTCGCGGTCGGCGTCGGAGTGGACTACTGCCTCGCCCGAAACAAGAGCATCCTCCGCTTCCCGGAAGTCATCCCTTCGCTCAACATGACGGTCCGGCCGGGCGTGACCGTGACGCCGGTCCGGCTCTCTGCACGCTTCTACCCGGCCCGCGACTTCTACCTCAGGGGAAGCCTCGGCTACTACCACGCGCGGGCCTCTTACCTCGAGCGCCTGAGCGGCATCAACATCCTCGGCACGAGCACCTGGGAGCAGTGGAGCGGCCACGCCTCCTCATCCGGGTTCGGCGCCGAGGCCGGGATGGGCGGCGAGTACGACGTCAAGCGCGACCTGACCTTCTTCGCCGAGGCCGGCTTCCGCATCGTCACGGTCGGAAGCCTCAAAGGCCTGGAGCGCTACACGAATTCGGACTCGGAGGTCATCGAGACGTCAGGGACGCTCTATTATTTCCGGCAGACAGGCGCCGACGGCCAGGGCTACAACCGCGTCGCTGTCCGCGAGAGCGAGCCGAGCGGCCCCGACATTACCTCTGTCCGCAAGGTAGAGATCAACCTCTCCGGCGCCTACGTCCAGGTCGGCCTACGCCTGCGCTTTTAGCCCGCAGCCACGTCACAGACCGCGGCCCTAACATTTTTACCGCCCGTACACTTCCATCCAGCTCACGCGCTCTTGGCCCGCCCCCCGCGCAGTTGCGCTCCATCCACGGATACAGCCCGGGCCTTTACTTTCCGCCTGAGCTCTTGCTCGCAGCCCCGCCCACCGCATATCGCCTGCGCCTTCTTCTCCGCTTCCTGCTCACACCTCTATTCCTCTGGCCCCGCCATCCACTTTTTTCCTGGACAGCTCTTCCCCCGCCTCTCCGGCGCCCTCCGCTCCTTGCCCCGCCTCGCCCCGCCCGCCGCGTATCGCACCAGCCTTTGCTGCCTGCCCGCGCCTCGATTCTCTTAACCCCGCTATCTGCCTCCAGCCTGTACAGCCGCCCGCCGCGGACCGTCCGCATCTTCCTCTCCGCTTCCTGCCCGCCTCCTTATAGGCTATAATACCCGTATCATGTGCGGCGTAATCGGGCTCTGGTCGAACCGGCCCGCCATCCACGACCTCTACCAGGGGCTGCTGGCCATGCAGCACCGGGGCCAGGATTCGGCCGGCGTCATCACCTACGACGGCCGCTTCCACTCCAAGAAGGGCAACGGCCTGGTCCGCGACATCTTCACGCCCGAGGTCATCCATCACCTGACCGGCCCGATAGCCGTCGGCCACACCCGCTACCCGACGATCGGCGGCGGGGGCGAGGAGGACGCCCAGCCCTTCCAGCTCAACTCGCCCTTCGGCATCATCATGGCCCACAACGGCAACGTCGCCAACTACCATGAGCTCAAGGAGGAGCTCTTCGAGCGATACCACCGGCTGATGAACTCGGACTGCGACGTCGAGGTCATCCTCAACATCTTCGCCGAGTCCCTGGCCCACGAGCGGGTGAAGTCGCTCGAGGCCGAACACATCTACCGGGCCGTCAAGGCCGTGTTCGAGAAGGTGAAGGGGAGCTACTCCGTCGTGGCCTACATCGCCGAGCAGGGCCTGGTGGCCTTCCGCGACCCCCACGGCATCAAGCCCCTGGCCATGGGCGTGCGCCGGGACGGCGTCATCCCCTCCTATGCTATCGCCTCCGAGACCGTCAGCCTCAACCTGATGGACTTCGGCGATATAAAGGACATCGAGGCCGGCGAGGCCGTCTTCATCGACCGGAAGCGAAACCTCCACCGCAAGCGGCTGGCCCGAGCGTCCCACGCGCCCTGCCTGTTCGAGTGGGTCTACTTCGCCCGGCCGGACTCCTACATCGACAGGGCCAACGTCTACAAGGTGCGGGTCCGCCTGGGCAGCCTGCTCGCCGACGAGATCCGGCGCCGCCGGCTCAAGATAGACGTGGTCGTGCCCATCCCGGACTCGGCCCGCGACGCGGCCATCGAGATCGCCCGCAAGCTCCGCCTCAGGTACAGCGAGGCCCTGGTCAAGAACCGCTACATCGGCCGCACCTTCATCATGCCCGCCGAGAGCAAGCGCCGCGACTCGGTCAGGCAGAAGCTCAACCCCATCGCCTCCGAGATCAGGGGCAAGCGCGTTCTCCTCGTCGACGACAGCATCGTCCGCGGCAACACTTCGCGGGCCATCGTCAAGATGGTGCGGGAGTGCGGGGCGAAGAGGGTCTATTTCGCGTCCTATTCGCCGCCCCTGCGCCACCCCTGCGTTTACGGCATCGACATGCAGACCAAGACCGAGTTCGTGGCCAAGGACACCGACGAGGCCGGCGTGGCCAGGCGGATAGGCGCCGACAAGGTCATCTACCAGAGCCTCGAGTCCCTGAAGAAGGCGGTGCGCCTGGAGAACCCGAAGCTCGCCCATTTCTGCGGGGCCTGCTTCGACGGCGTCTACCCCACGGGCGACATCACCAAGGAGATGCTCGACCGCATCGAGGAAGAGCGGACCGCGGCCCGCGAGAAGCAGCTGGAACTCGAGGTTTAGGGCCTCCCGCTCGGCAGCCCGGGCCGTTCAGAAGCGCGACCCGCTCAGAAACCCAGCCCGCTCAGGAAATCGACCGTCTTCCCTATCGCGCCCAGCCCCAGCGAGAACTTCACCTGGACCTCGGGGCTGACCCGGAAATAGTACAGCCGGACGTCGAACTGGAAGTCCAGGCACTGGTAATGGTAGACGGCCCGGCTGCCGAGGTAGCGCAGCTTGCCGTCGCGCAGGTTGAGGTCGGCGTCGAGGAGCAGGTCGAGGGCGAGCCGCGGCAGCTTCAGCCCGGCGTAGGCGCCGAGCTCGTGGCGGTTGGACAGCCCGATGAGCAGGGGGTCGACGCCGGTGAGCCAGGCGTTCTCGCTCTTCACCCAGTTGACGGCGACGAACTCGCCGCTCGGCCTCGAGCCGACGGTCGTGCTCACCCTGACGGTCGAGAAGCGCCGCGTGTAGGGGTTGTAGCCCGCCGAGACGTCCAGGCTGAAGGTCTCGAGGGGATAAAGCCTGAGGAAGCCGTTGAGCTCGGAGACGCGCGGCGGCCGGCCGTCGACGAGGTAGCGGCTGAGCGGGCCGGACTCGGGGGCGAAGTAGCGCGTCTGGTCCAGGCCGAAGGCCAGCACCTCCCTGGCCTGCCCGTCGCGCCGCGCGAGCAGGCGGTTGACCAGGCCGTACCGGAGCTGATTAAGGCGGAAGTAACCGGCGACGGAGTAGATGCGCTCGGCCTCATCCACCGGGCTGTCGTAGGCGTATTCGAGCCGCGGCTCGATGATGTGCTTCAGGCGGGGCTCGCTGTCCCGGCCGTAATATACGCGGTAGAGGACCGGCCCGGTGAGCTCCGCCCGGAAGGTGTAGTTCTTGACCGTGAGCGGAACGTCGACGAGCGCGTTGGTCTCCGGGTCGCGGCTGCGGCTGTAGCGCTGGAGGTTTCCGGCGAGTTCCGCGGCGGCGTTGAGCCAGGGCACGGGCGCGAGCGGCAGCATGAGGCTCGGCCGGACCTCGAGCTTCGAGAGCCGCCGACCCTCGCCGCGCTCGAGCTCGGAGCGGAGGCCGTAGTTCGAGGCGTTGAAGGAGGAGCTCAGCGAGAAGAAGAGCGGCGAGAAGAGGCGCAGCTTGAAGACGTTGAAGTTGACCTGAGGCAGGGAGGTGCTGACTATGGCGTCGCCGAGCTCGGAGAAATACGTCTCGAAGCGGGAGGCGCGGGCGCTCAGGTTGAAGCGCGACCAGGAGCGCGAGAGATAGGCCTGGCTCGTCCGGTTGGAGACGACGGCGCGGCGGAAGTCGTCGTCATACTCGCGCAGGAAATCGTAGGAGGACTGGTAATCGACGTCGGCGCTGAGGGCGAAACCGAGCGGCAGGGCCTGGCTGTGGTTGAGGCGGACGATGGTGCCGCTGCGGGGGGCGGTCTCGGACAGAGTGCGGCGGCCGGTGAAGTGGTAGAGGTTAAGCTTGCCGCGCGTCCCGGGGGACAGGAGATAGCGGTACTCGAGGCCGGCGCCGAGGCCTCGGGCGGAGTAGAGCTCCAGGCCGAGAGTCGCGTCCATGTTGGGCGCGATGGCCCAGTAGAAGCTCTGGGCCAGGACAAAACCTTTGGGCCCGGAAAGGCCCAGCCGGGGCATGAGGAAGCCCGTGGCCCGGTCCTTCTCGAGCGGGTAGCGCAGGTAGGGCAGGTATAAGACGGGCACCTTCTTGATATTGAGGACGGCGCGCCGCATGGTCAGGTAGCCGTCGCGCTCGAGGCTGGCCCGGCCGACCGAGAAGCTCCAGCGCGGGACGGGCTGGGTGCAGACGGTGAAGCGCGCCCGCTCCAGGCTGTAGAGTTCGCCGGCGGACTTCTCGAGGCCGGCGGCCTCGAAGATGACGATGGGCCGCATCAGGCCGGAGGCTTGCTCGATGCGGCCGAGACGGGTCTTGAGGTTGAAGAAGGCGCGGGAGGCCCGGATGACCTCGCTCGACATCATGATGACCACGTTGCCGTCGGCGACGACGTCGCCCGTGGCCGTATTGTATTCGAGGGAATCGGCGAAGAGCGAGACCTGGCCGGCGTGGATCTCGACCGCGCCCGAAGCGTAGACGCGCTCGCCCTCGATTTCGATGCGCCTGGCCTTGAGCTCGTAATCATCGAGGGCGGAGCCGCCGCGGCGCTCGAGGGACCGGCGGTCGTCGGTGGTGGGAGGCGACGCGGGAGAAAGAGTTTGGCCGGAGGCGCGGGCCGCGTCAACGTCAGGCGGGGTTTGCGCGGACAGAGGGTCGGACGACGCAAAAGCTGCTCGACCATCAGAGCCCGGCTTCTCCTCGCGCGGAATTCGCGGAGCAAGGGAGGCCTCAAGGCCGGCGGGCGGGTCGGCGCTCATCGGAAGCGGTGCTTCTTCAGGACAGCCGGTTCCGGGCGAGCCCTCGGCGACCAGCGTGATTGGCGTGCCCGGGGCGAGGGAGCGGTCCGAGAGCGCGTCGAGGGAGAAACAGGGGCGGACGCGGGCGCCGCTGGAAAGCATGGGATTCGGGCACAGGCAGATGAACAGGGAAGCCGCGACGAAGGAAACGGCGAGAGTAAGGCGGCTTGTCCCGGGGCGGGCTCTCATCGGGGAAAATTTAGCACACCCCCAGGGGGCGCGCAATTAATTCCGGTACCTGGTACCA
>CAYWJT010000032.1:9872-30243 GCA_964458655.1 uncultured Eubacteriales bacterium
GGCAGTATAAGGCCCAGGGAGCTCCACTCCGCAAGCCCTCTCATGTCCGGCAGGAAGCGTCTTCTAGTCAAAGCGATCCCAATTCCCCGATCCGGTAAGTCCGGAGCTAAATCCGGTTGCCGAATTTAGCCGGATTTAACCGCCGCCAGGGGAAATGTAGCATACTGCCGCAAGGCACGCAATAAATCCTAATCCGGGAACCCGCCCTTCGCGTGTTCCTTAGTGGCTCGGAAAAGGCCGGTCAACCCCGAGGCGACCCCGAGGAGCGCGAATATGATGAGGAACCCGGGATGCGTCCCCAGCCGGCAAACCAGACACCTGGTGCCCCTGGTGCCAGGTGCCGGATTTAACCGGATTAAAATGTGATATACTTTGCCGCGGCCGTAAATTACGCTGTTGAAGGGTTGACCACATGCCGGACGAAAAGGCCTTCGAAGAGCGCATCCTGAACCGGATACCCCTGGAAATCCTGGCCCTGAGCCTGGCCCTGGCCGTGCCCGTCTTCATCATCTTCAGCCCGGCTGCGGCCGGCGTCTTCTTCCTGGGCGGCGCCGCCTCGGCCGTCGGCTTCATCTGGCTCCGCAAGTCCCTCTCGAGCGCCCTCGACAGCGGCAAAAAAGGCGCCCTCCGCGCCGGCCTGGGCCTTTACCTCGTCCGCCTGCTGTTGATTTGCGCCCTGTTTTTATCTATAATCCTGATTCAGCCGAAGAGGGCCCTGGCCTTCGGGGCGGGCTTCTCGGTGCTCGTCCTGGTCAGCCTCGTCGAGGGCATCCGGGCTCTCCTCCAGATGAGAAAATGGAAGAATTAGAGCACTCTCTCTGGGTCGTCGACGCCTTCAACCGGGTTTTCGGCAAGCCGGTGGCGGCCGCGCTCGGCCTCATCGGGGTCAAGGTCCCGGACCCGCTCCACGCCGTCCCCGACTACATCGTCATGGCCGTCATCGTCGTCGTCGTCCTGTCCCTCGTCCTGGGCCTGTCCTCCCGCCGCCTCTCCCTCGTGCCTTCCCGCGGCCAGACCGTCCTCGAGGCGCTCTACCAGGCCTTCGAGGGCCTGACGCTCGACACCATCGGCCCCGAGGGCAAGCGCTACCTGCCGGTCATCGGGACGGTCGGCCTGTTCATCTTCGGCTGCAACATGATCGGCCTCGTGCCCGGCTTCATGTCCCCGACGAGCAAGCTCAACGTCACGCTCGGCTGCGCCCTGACCGTCTTCTTCTACTACCACTGGCAGGGCGTCCGCAGCCAGGGCCTCAAGTACTTCAAGCACTTCATGGGGCCCATCCCGGCCCTGGCCCCGCTCATGATCCCCATCGAGATCATCAGCCACTTCTCGCGGCCGGTCTCGCTCTCGATGCGACTCTTCGGCAACATCTTCGCCGAGGAGCTGCTCATCGTCATCATGGCTTCGATCATACCCTTCCTGCTGCCGCTGCCCTTCATGGCGGTCGCCATCTTCACGTCCGTCATCCAGGCCTTCGTCTTCGTGCTCCTGGCCTGCATCTACATCGCGGGCGCGGTGGCCCATGAAGAGGAACACTAAACGCAAAGGAGTTCGCCGATGTCAAATCGACTGAAAGCTCTCGGGATCCTGCTCTTCATCGCGGCCGTGAGCGCCGCCCCGCTCCTGGCCCAGGAGGCCGCCCAGCCCTCCGCCGCGGACAAGGCCCCGCTCTTCAGGCTCTCGCTCATCGTCGGCGGCGGCATCATCACGCTGGCCGTCATCGCCGGCGCCTTCTGCCAGGCCAAGGCCATCAGCAGCGCCTGCGAGGGCATCTCCCGCAACCCGGCCGGAGCGCCGACCATCCGCTTCCTGCTCATCTTCGGCCTGGTCCTGATCGAGACCCTGGTCATCTACGCCCTGCTCATCACCATCATCATCCTGATGGTCCAGTGGGGGAAATACGTCTAAAGGGGGCCGAACGTTTCGCCTTTCAGGGTCATAGCCGAGTCGGCGCGCCGCTTCAACAGCGACCGGTGCTGGTCCGCGGCCGTCGTCATCTCCTACTTCGCCCTGCTCTGCTCGGCGCCCCTGGTGGCGCTGTTCTACTGGGCCTCGAACCGCCTGCTCGGCGACACCGAGCTCGCCATGCGCAGCCTCAACCTGTTCACGGACGAGTTCTTCGCCAAGCTCGACCCGTCGTTCTTCATCAGGCTCAAGGCCCTCTCCGGCAGCGTCAACCGTCTCGGCCTGTTCGGCCTGGCCGGCTCGGTCATCTCGGCCAGCTTCCTGTTCGCCAACCTCATCTCGACCATCAACACCATTTTCCGGACCAAGACCAGGCGCTCCTTCTTCTACAACCGGGTCCTCGAATACCTGTTGATGCTCATCATCGGCACGCTGACGGTCCTGTCGCTGGCCGTAACCGCCGTGTCGGCCGGCGTCGGCCAGGCCCTTAAGAGCAGCGAGGTTTTCCGCACTTACCTCAACCCCCAGGCGGTCGATATCATCAGGAACTTCTTCGTCCAGTCGCTTTTGCCCTACGCCCTGACCTTCTTCGTCTTCTTCCTGCTCTACAAGTACATACCCGAGGTCCGGGTGCACACCAGAGCTGCTCTGCTGCCGGCGGCCGTCGCGGCCCTGCTCTTCGAGGCCTTCAAGCGCCTGTTCGCCTTCTACGTCCTGCACTTCTCGGCCATCGGCATCGTCATGAGCAAGTTGCTCCAGGGCACACTCACGTCCATCATCTTCTTCCTGCTCTGGATAACTTTCTCGCTGGTGATCATGCTCTGGGGCGCGGAGCTCGCCGCGGTGCTCAACGAGAAGCTCGAGGCCGCGAAGGGCGAAGGATAAAGCCGGCCCCTTTTCAATGCCATCATCATCCCGTTGCGGGGGCGGTCCGGGGAGAGCCGGCGACGGATAACACCCCTGGCCCCCCCGGGCCCCCGGGGACCAGTCCCGTCCGTCCCCCTGCCGCAAGCCGCGGGTCCCCCTCCGCTACGGGGGTCTGCGGGGTGATATCCATCGCCCGGCCAAGCCGGGACTGCCCCGGCGTGTGATAGACGGCTTTGTTGAATATAGTCCCCGGAAGGATCGAGGACGTCGAACGTTCGCGATCTTCGCGAAACGGGCCTGCACGCAGCGGTCGACCGCCGGCGCTCAAATGTGCTTCGTGATGAGCTCGTGTAGCTGTTTCTTGGGGACGACGCCGACGACCTTGTCCACTGCCTGGCCGCCCTTGAACAGGATCAGGGTCGGGATGGCCATGACACCGTAAGTCTGGGGCGTTCGGGGGTTCTCGTCGACGTTGACCTTGACCACCTTGGCCCGCCCCTGGAACTCGCCGGCTATCTCCTCGAGCGCCGGCGCGATCACCAGGCAGGGCCCGCACCAGGGCGCCCAAAAATCGACCAGGACCGGCAGCTCGGCCTTCATGACTTCCTGCTCGAAAGTGGCGTCGGAGCCGTGTATTATCAGGTCGGACATCGCTCCTCCTTTTCCGTCCTTCTTTCCGAAAATACCCATCGGGCACCGTCCTTTTGCTGATTCCCGGCGGCCCGCTTCTTTGAAAGCCCTTCCGGGCGCCGCTCAAATCCGGCCGCGCGACGCCGCCGAAGCATCCATGATAGCCGTTACAGGGGCGCAAGTCAAAACGCCGAACCGGCCCATTACGTGCGCAACGCTTTCTGCCTGGAGCGGCGTTCCCATTGCCGATAATATCGGCAAAATCGGCAAATGGTCAGGTAATCAAGCGCTCGAGGCGGCCGGACGCATTTATGCTCATACTGCCACTGTTCCGGCTGTCTTTTATGCCCCTCGGGATCTGAATCTGCGTCCTGGACTTCGCAACATTCTTCCGGACGGCCGCCTGCGAGCACTGAAGGCGGGGAAGTCCGCGGCTCCAGGCGGACGTTCAAGGAAGGCCGATATGGCCCGCTGATCCCCTTTCAGCGGGTCGGCGGGCCGGCCCCAAACGATGCCCGCTCAGCCCGCCCAGTTGAGCTTTTCCTTGACCAGGTCGTAATAGTTGCGCTTCGGCGACGTGACGAGCTGCAGCTCGACCGCGGCCATGGCCGCCTCGGCCTCGTCGCCGGGCTTCATGACGCCGCCCCGCTGGCCGTCGAGAGTCAGGTGCACTTCCTCGCCGTCGGTCAGGAGCTTGACGCCGACCTTCGAGGTCGCCGGTATGACCATGGGCCTGAAGGTGAGCGTGTGCGGACAGATGGGCGTCAGGACGATGGCCGCCGCCTGCGGATGGATGATGGGCCCGCCGGCCGCGAGGTTGTAGGCCGTCGAGCCAGTCGGCGTCGAAACGATGACGCCGTCGGCTTTCAGCACGGCCACTTCCCGGCCGTCTATCCGGATCGCGAGCTCGATCATCCGCGCCAGGGCGCCCTTGGTGACCACGGCGTCGTTGAGGCAGTAGGAGCGCGTGTTATGCAGCCTGACTTCGAGCAGCCAGCGCGTGCTCACCGCCTGGGCGTCCCCGGCCAAGAAGGCCTCCAGGGCCGGCACGGCCTCGTCCGCCGGGACTTCGGTCAGGAAGCCCAGCCGGCCCATGTTGACGCCCATGACCGGCACCTTGGCCACCGCGGCCAGGTGGGCGACGCTGAGGAGCGTCCCGTCGCCGCCGAGCACGATGACCAGATCCGAGGCCATGGGCACCTCGACCCGCTGGAGGCCGTCGCCCATCCCTAACGCTTTGGCCGCGGCCTCCTCTAGGACGCATTCAATGCCCTTCTTCTCGAGGAAGGCCATGACCCCCGCCAGGACCTTGTCCACCGACGGGGCGTGCGGCTTGATGACGAAACCGGCTTTCTCAACCTTTCTCATCGCTCAGCGCCTCCTTGACCCGGGCTTCCGTCTCGTCCTCCGGGAGAGCCGGGCCGCCCGCGGCCCAGTAACCGAAGAACTCGACGTTGCCTTTCTGCCCCCGGGTCGAACACCTGATCATTCCCCTGAGCGCCAGGCCCAGGCCGGCCGCGTCCCCGATGACGCGCCGGAGGACTTTCTCGTGTATCTCCGCCGACCGGACGACCCCGTTCTTGCCGACGTCGAGACGCCCGGCCTCGAACTGCGGCTTGATGAGCGAGACCAGCACCCAGTTTCCCGCGAATTTCCTGACGGCCGGCATTATCTTGCTCACCGAGATGAACGACACGTCCATGGTGAATATGTCCACCGGCCGGCCGATGTCCCCGGGCTCGAGGTATCTGGCGTTCTTCTCCACCAGGGTCACCCGGGGGTCGTTGCGCAGCCTGTAGTCGAGCTGTTTGGTGTCGACGTCCACCGCGAACACCCGGGCCGCTCCGCGCTGGAGCAGGCAGTCGGTGAAGCCGCCCGTCGAAGACCCGATGTCCACGGCCGCGAGCCCCGCCACGTCCAGCTTGAAGGCGTCGAGCGCCTCGGCCAGCTTCAGGCCGCCGCGGCTCGCGAACGGCAGGGCGCCCTTGACCTCGAGCGGCTCGGCGTCGTCCACAAGCTCGCCCGGCTTGAGCACCGCCCGACCGCCCGCGAAGACCAGGCCGGCCATGATCAGGCGCTGGGACTTGCCGCGCGTCGGCGCGAGCCCCTTGTCCACCAGGAGCTTATCCACTCTTTCCTTCATCGAGGACCGGCTCATTTCCCGTAGAGCTCGAGGACGTGGCGCACCAGGCCTTCCGTGTCGAGCTCGAGCTCCCGGCGGATCTCCTCGGCCTTGCCCATGCGGTAGACGCGCAGAGGCACCCCGAAGGCCCTGAACCTGACCTCGAAGCGCTTCTCCCGGTCGAGGAGCTCGCGCACCGCGCCGCCCGCTCCGCCGGCCAGGACGCCCTCCTCGGCCGTCAGGATGGTCCGGCCGGGCGAGGCGAAACCGAGGATGAGTTCCTCGTCGAGCGGCTTGGCGAATCGGGCGTCGGCCACGGCCAGCGAGACGCCCTTTTTCTCGAGCTCGGCCGCGGCCTCGAGCGCCGTCGGGACCATGTTGCCGAAGGCCAGGAACAGGTCGCGCCCCTCCCGGAGCAGCTGGGCCTTGCCGACCGGCATAACGCTCAGGTTCTCGTCAAGCTTGACGCCCCGGCCGCGGGCCTTGGGGAAGCGCACGGCCGCCGGGTGGCCGTAGGACAGGGCCGACCAGAGCATATGTTGGAGCTCGTTCTCGTCCCGCGGCGCCATGATGATGATGTTGGGCATGTGCCGCAGATAGGCGATGTCGTTTATCCCCTGGTGGGTCGGGCCGTCGTCCGGGACGATGCCGGCCCGGTCGAGCGCGAACACGACCGGCAGGTCCATCAGGCAGACGTCGTGGTAGACCTGGTCGTAGGCCCTCTGCAGGAAGGTGGAGTAGATGGCCACGACCGGCTTGAGGCCCGACACGGCCAGGCCGGCCGCGAAATCGACCGCGTGCTGCTCGGCGATGCCGACGTCGTAGAAGCGCTCGGGGTAGCGGCGTCCGAACTCGGCCAGGCCCGTGCCCTCGCCCATGGCTGCCGTGATGGCCACCACCCTGGGCTCCAGCTTCCCGATCTTGACCATGGCCCGGCCGAAGACCGTGGAATAGCCTGGCGGGTCGTCCTTTGCCAGCATGCGGCCGGTCGAGATCTCGAAGCGGCCGGCGCTGTGGAACTTGTCCGGCGACTTCCTGGCCGGCGGGTAGCCGCGGCCTTTCTGGGTGACGCAGTGGACCATGACCGGGCCGTCGTAGCTCCTGGCCGTCTCGAAGGCCTCGAGCAGGGCGTCTATATTGTGGCCCTGGACCGGCCCGATGTAGCGGATGCCGAGCTCCTCGAAGACCAGGCCGGGGAAGAAGGTCTTCTTGATGAGCTCCTCCATGGCCCGGCCGGCCTTGATGAGCAGCTGACCGAACCTGGGAATGGCCTTCAGGAAGGACTTCGCCTGGTCCTTTATCCTCAGGTAATGCTGGCCGGAAACGAGGTAGGAGAAGTACTTGGACCAGGCCCCGACGTTCTGGGAGATGGACATCTCGT
The DNA here is from genome assembly GCA_964458655.1 of uncultured Eubacteriales bacterium. GTDB lineage: Bacteria > Acidobacteriota > Aminicenantia > Aminicenantales > Saccharicenantaceae > CAYWJT01. Next base: position 16,778 of record CAYWJT010000032.1, read on the forward strand.
TGTGGTTGAGGACGATGATGAGCCGCGGCCGGAGGTGTCCGATCTGGTTCAAGGCCTCGAGGGCGACGCCGCCGGTCAGGCTGCCGTCGCCGACCAGGGCGATGATGTTGAAATCCCGGCCGGCCTTGTCGCGGGCCACGGCCATGCCGAGCGCGGCCGACAGGGCGGTCGAGGCGTGGCCGGTGTTGAAGACGTCGTGCTCGCTCTCCTCGCGGCAGGGGAAGCCCAGCAGGCCGTCGGACGTGCGGAGCCGTGAGAAGAGGCACTTGCGGCCCGTCAGGATCTTGTGGGTGTAGCACTGGTGGCCGACGTCGAGGATGAGCTTGTCCCGCGGCGAGTCGAAAACGTAATGGAGCGCGAGCGTAAGCTCGACTACGCCCAGGTTCGACGACAGATGCCCGCCCGTCGAGGCGACCGTCTGGATGATGAGCGTCCGTATCTCCTCGGCCAGGCGTGGCAAGTCGGCCGGCTTGAGCTTCTTCAGGTCCTGGGGACTGTCTATGGAGTCTAGGAGTTTCGGCATGGTCAGCGGACTCCTCCGGGTCTCAGGCTTTCGGCGAGGAAGCGGAGCTCCTCCGAGGCGACGCCGGCCCGCTCCAGGGCGGCCAGGCCGAGGCCGACGTTCTCTTCGAGGAGCGCCGCCGCCCTTTCGGCTCCCAGGGCCGACACGGCGTCGACGCCGGAGGGCGAACCGCCGCGGCCGGAGTCCTCGAGGTCGTCGCGGAGTTGGAAGGCCAGGCCCAGCCTCTCGCCGTATTCGGTCAGGGCCTCGAGCTCGCGGCCGAGCCGTCCGGCCAGGATGGCGCCGCAGCGGGCCGCGGCCCTGATGAGCGAGCCGGTCTTGCCGGCCATCATCCTGAAGAGGGTCTTTTCATCGGCTTTATCGGCCGTCAGGGTGAGGTCGAGCCACTGGCCGCCGATAAGTCCGGCGACGCCGGCCGCCCGGCCGAGCTCCTGCAGGGCCTTTTCCTTGAGCGGCAGGTCGGCCTCGCCGCAGGGCGCCTCGGCCATGACCTGGAAGGCGAGCGAAAGCAGGGCGTCGCCCGCGAGCAGGGCCGTCGTCTCGCCGAATTCCTTGTGGCAGGAAGGCCGGCCGCGCCGGAAATCGTCGTCGTCCATGCAGGGCAGGTCGTCGTGGACGAGGGAGTAATTGTGGACGAGCTCCACGGCGCAGGCGTAGGGCAGGAGCAGTTCCGTCCGGCCGCCCAGCGCTTCCCCGGACGCGAGGAGCAGGAGCGGCCTGAACCTCTTGCCGGCGCCCAGGACGGCGTAGCGCATGGCGGCGGCGAGCCGCGTGCCGTCGTCCGCGAGCAGCCTTACCAGGGCGGCTTCGACCGCCTGCCGCTTGAGCTCCAAGCTTTCCCTGACTCCCATGGCCTTAGTCCGATGTCGCTCCGCTTATCTTCCCGCCGGCCGGACGCGCTTCAGCCGTCCGCTTCAGAAGGGTATGTCGTCCTCATTCTTTTTCGCCGGCCGGTTCCTGCCGGGCTTCTTCCCTTCCTCCTCGTTACCTTCGAGCTCGAACGGCTCGGCCTCGTATTCGCCCTTCTCGTCTTTCTTGTCGAGGTTGAGCTTCTCGACCTTGCGCTCGGCCTTGTCCAGCTCCTCCCTGAGGAAGCGGGCGAGCTTGACGCCCTTCTCGAACAGGGCCAGGGACTCGTTCAGGCTGACGCCCTCCTTTTCGAGCCGGGCGACGACGCGCTCCAGCTCCTCCAGGGCCTTCTCGAAAGTCATCTCGCTCATTTCTGCTCCTTGACGAAGCGCGATTCCAGGAGTTTCTCCCGGTCTATGCGGCTCACGCCGGCCTCGAATTCCCCGCGGTAGAAGGAAACGATGACCTCGTCGCCTTCGACGACCTCGTCGATAGAATGGATGACGCCCAGGCCGCCGTGTTTCCAGCAGAGTGTATAGCCTTTCTTGAGGACGTTCAACGGGCTCAGACCGTCGAGGGCCGCGGCGCACTTCTCCCAGGCGGCCTTCTTCTCCCTGAGCCCCGAGCGAACCAGGTTACAGAGGCGTTCCCGAGCGAGCTCGGTCGCCGCGCGCAGCTCGAGCAGGCGGCGCCTTCTCGCGTCCAGGCCGCGCCTGGCCCGGTTCTCGAGCTCGTCGACCCGCTGGGCCAGGTTGACCAGCCGGATGCGGAAGTTCTCGAAGATGCGGTGGCGGGCGAGCTCGGCGACCTCGGCCCGCTTCTCCTGGAGGGAATAGCGCACTAGTTCCCTCAGCCTGCGGGCCAGGTTCTCGATCCTCTCCTCGAAAGCCTCCTCGGTGGCGACGACCATCTCGGCCGCGGCCGAGGGCGTGGGCGCCCGCAGGTCGGCGACCAGGTCGGCGATGGTCCAGTCGATCTCGTGGCCGACGGCCGAGATGACCGGCTTGGGCGAGCGGAAGATGGCGCGCGCGACGGGCTCCTCGTTGAAGGCCCAGAGGTCCTCGATCGAGCCGCCGCCCCGGCCGACGATGATGACGTCGATGTCGGGCCGGCCGCCGAGGTAGTCCAGACCGGCGGCTATGGCCTCGGCCGCGCCCTCGCCCTGGACCGGCGCCGGGTAGAGCAGGATGTGCAGCCGGGCGTAGCGCCGCTCCAGGACCTTGAGGATGTCGCGGATGGCCGCGCCCGTGGGCGAGGTGACGATGCCGATTTTGCGCGGACGGAGCGGCAGCTTGCGCTTGCGCTCCTCGGCGAACAGGCCTTCGGCCTTGAGCTTGGCCTTGAGCTCCTCGAGCTTGCGCAGCAGCTCGCCCTTCTCGTCGTATTTCTCGACCTCTTCGGCGTAGAGCTGGTAGTCGCCGCGGGCCTCGAAGACGCTTATCCGGCCGCGGCATTTCACCTTCATGCCGTCGGCCGGCTCGAAGTTCATGTTCCTGGCCGCGCCGCGGAAGATGACGACGCGCAGCACGGCACCGGCGTCCTTCAAGGTGAAGAAGACGTGGCCGGAAGTGTGCCGCTTGTAGTTGGAGACCTCGCCCTCCACCCAGACCGAGGGGAAGCCGGCCTCCAGGGCGCCCTTGACCAGGGCTGTGAGCTCGGAGACCTTGTAGACTTTCCCGGCCTCGACCAGGCCCTTGAACTCGACCGCCTCAGCCGTCACGTCAGTCCTCCCAGAGGACCTCGCGCTCGATCTTGAGCGCCTTGCCGGTCTTGACGCTGACCGAGATGAAGACGCCGGACAGGAAGAGCCCGTCCTTGGAGGGCTCGAAGCGCTGCGGCCGCGAGGTCAGGAAGCGCTGCAGGGCCTGCTCCCTGTCGATGCCGATGACCGAATTGTAGCCGCCGACCATGCCGACGTCGGTGATATAGGCGGTGCCGCCGGGCAGGATGCGCTCGTCGGCCGTCGGCACGTGGGTGTGCGTGCCGATGACCGCGGAGACCTTGCCGTCGAGATACCAGCCCAGGGCCTGCTTCTCGGAGGTGGCCTCGGCGTGGAAATCGACCACTATGATGGGAGTCTCCCTGGCCAAGAGCGCAACTTCCTCTTCGGCCCGCTTGAACGGGCATTCCAGCGGTTCCATGAAGACGCGTCCCTGGACGTTGAGGACGGCGACCTTGGTCCCGTCCTGGTGCCGGTAGACGTAGGAATGGCGGCCGGGGTTGCCGGCCGGGTAGTTGGCCGGCCTGATGAGCCTCGTCTCCTTGTCGAGGTAGGGCAGGGCCTCCTTCTTGTCCCAGATGTGGTTGCCAGAGGTCAGGACGTCTACCTGCAGGAACAGCTCTTTGGCGATCTCCTCGGTGATGCCGCTGCCGCCGGCGGCGTTCTCGCCGTTGGCGATGACCAGGCCGGGCTTGTGTTTCTTCACCAGGCCGGGCAGGAACTTGTCCAGGGCCCGGCGGCCCGGCCGGCCGATGACGTCGCCGAGGAACAGTATCCCGAACTCACCTGGCATATTCGACCGCTCTCATCTCGCGGATGACCGTGACCTTGATCTGGCCGGGGTAGTCGAGCTCGTTCTTTATGCGCTGGGCGATGTCCTTGGCGATGAGCGTGGCCCGGTCGTCGCTGACCTTCTGGCTCTCGACGATGATCCGTATCTCCCGGCCGGCCTGGAGGGCGAAGGCCTTGGAGACGCCGTCGAACGAGGCGGCCAGCTCCTCGAGCTTCTCCAGCCTCTGGATGTAGGTCTCGAGCAGCTCCCGCCTGGCGCCGGGCCTGGCCGCCGACAGCGTGTCGGCCGACTGGACCAGGACGGCCTCGATCGACGGGAAGTCCACGTCGCGGTGGTGGGAGGCGATGGCCTGGACCACCTTCTCCGACTCCCCGTATTTCTTCGTCAACTCGACGCTGAGCTCGGTGTGGGTGCCCTCGACTTCCTTGTCCACCGCCTTGCCGATGTCATGGAGCAGGCCGGCCCTGAGGGCCACGGTGCTGTCGAGGCCGAGCTCGGCGGCCATCATGCCCGAGAGCAGAGCCACTTCCTTGGAGTGCTGCAGGACGTTCTGGCCGTAGCTCGTGCGGTACTTGAGCTTGCCGAGCAGCTTGATGAGCTCCGGGTGTATGTCGCGGATCTTGAGCTCGAGGACGACCGACTCGCCCTCCTGCTTGATGCGCTGCTCGAGCTCGTTCTTGACGTTCTCGACTATCTCCTCGATGCGGGCCGGATGGATGCGGCCGTCGGTGACCAGCTTCTGGATGGCCAGCCGGGCCAGCTCCCGCCTGATGGGGTCGAAGCTCGAGAGGATGACCGCCTCCGGTGTGTCGTCGACGATGATGTCCACGCCGGTGGCCATCTCCAGGGCCCGGATGTTGCGGCCCTCGCGGCCGATGATGCGGCCCTTCATGTCGTCCGAGGGCAGGTCGACCACCGAGACCGTGGTCTCGACCACGTGCTCGGCGGCCGTGCGCTGGATGGCGTTGGAGATTATCTCGCGGGCCAGCTGGTTGGCCTTCTCCCTGGTCTCCTCCTCCACCTTGCGGACGGTGGCGATGGCCTCGAGCCGGGCCTCGTCCTCGATCTTCTTGATCAGGGTGTTCCTGGCCTCTTCCTGGGTCATGCCCGAGATGCGCTCAAGCTCGGCGACGGCCCGGTCGAGGGTCTCCTGGATGCGGTTCTCCTGGGCCTTGAGGGCCTGTTCCTGTTCGAGGAGGCGCTTTTCCTTGAGGGAGATGTCCCTCTCCTTGCGCTCCAGGGCCTGGTAGCGGCGCTCGAGGTTCTCCTCCTTGTTGATGAGCCGGCGCTCCGTCTCGCTGAGCTTGCGCTGGCGTTCCTTGTTGCGGTTCTCGAACTCTATCTGCCGGGCCCGGTCCTTCTCCCTGGCCTCGAGCCTGGCTTCCTGCTTGATGGCCTCCGCTTCCTGCCTGGCCCGGGCCAACATCTCCTCGGCCTCCTTTTTGGCCTGGAAGATGGCCCGGTAGCCGCTCCTTCTCTTGAGAAGCAGGAAAACGACCGCGCCCAGGAGCGCGGCTATGACTATCAAGACCGGGATCAATATGGCTATGCTTGGCATGTCGCTCACCTCCTTGTGGAATCGGTCAAGGAGACGAGGTCGAAAAGGAGGCTTTTAGCTGATCCCGGACAATTGCCCCGGGACCGGCGAGAAGCCGCGGCCGGCGCCCGCGCCGGTCAGGCTCCCGCCTTCAGGAGGGAATTTCATCCATGTCCTTGTATTTATTTTCATCTTCTGAGAGATGAACCTCCAGGTTTCCGATCTCATTCTCCAGACGGCCGATGGCGTCATTCAGTTGACCCATTTCCTCCTGCGCGAGGAACAGCTCGTCCGCTATGTTGAGCGCCGCCAGAACGGCGATCTTGGTCGTGTCGGCGGACTTGGACTTGACGCGGACCTCGTGCATCTTCTGGTCAACGTAAGCCGTCAACCGGCCGATGTACGCTTCATCCTCTTCTCCTTTTACACTTATCTTATAGTTTTGACCGAATATCTCGACTTCGATGATCCTTTCCATCACAAACCGAGCTGGTTGATCTGGTTGATCAGGCCCTCGATCTTCTCCTTAATGGCGTCGCGCTCGCTCTCGAGCTTCTTGAGCTCCTCGCTCATCTGGGAAACGCGGCGGGCCTGGTCCTCGTGCTCCTTCTTTTCGGCCTTTAGTTCCTTGATCTGCTGCTTGAGCTTCTCGTTCTCGGCGGCCAGCTTGTGGACGTGCTCGATGACCTGGCCGACCTTCCCTTCCAGTATTTTAATGCGCTCAATCTCGGTTGTCAATTTTACCCTCCCTGAGCTGAAGTTTCAGTGCCGCGCCCAACTGGTTGAGGACCTCGCGCTCCGCCTGGTCCGCCTCCTCCGCCTGGAGCGTCCGCTGGGGGTGGCGGTAGCGGAAGCGGATGGTCAGGCTCACCGTGCCGGCCGGCACGGAGGCCCCGGTGAAGCGGTCGCGGAGCTCGGCGGCCTCGAGGAGCGGGGCCTTGAGCCGGGCCAGGGCCTTCTCGACCTCCCGGTAGGGCACGTCCGCGTCGATGAGGAAAGAAAGGTCCCGGACCACGGCCGGGAACCTGGGCGCCGGCGCGTACTGGAACGGCCGTGGCTGTTTCTCGAAGAGCGCGGCCAGGCTGAGCTCGGCGGCGTAAACGTCGGTCTCCAGCGAGTGGCGGCCGGCCAGGCCGCTCCTGACCCGGCCCAGGCAGCCGACGGGCTGCCCCTTGTAGAGTATGGTCAGGCTGGAGTCGGGCTCGAAATAGGGGCGCGCTTCCTTCTCGAACGCGAGGGGCTCGTACCGGAGGCGCTCCAGCGCGGCTTCGACCGCTCCCTTGAGAACGTGGAGGCCGGTGGGCCGGGGCTTCTCCCAGATGCCGGAGCCTTCCAGCAGCCCGGTCGCGAGCAGGCCGAGGCAGAGCTCCTCCTGGGGCCTGTCCTCTTTCATGTAATAGACGTTGCCGAATTCGAAGATATGGACGCCTTCCAGGCCGCGGTTGAGGTTCCAGGCGGCGTTCTCGAGCAGGCCGGGCATGAGGCTCGTCCTCAGCACCGAGGCCCGGACCGAGATCGGGTTGCGGATGGGGACCGGCGCCGAGCTTCCGCCCAGGGCCTGCTCGGTCTCCGGGTCGGAGAAGCTCATGTTGATGACCTCGTCGAAGCCCTGGCCGAGCAGGTCCTCGCGCAGCTTGCGCAGCCTCTCCCGCCGGCGGTTAACGGTGAGCTCGAAGGAGCGCAGCGGGGTCGGCTCCGAGGGGATGCGGTCGTAGCCGTAGAAGCGGGCGACCTCCTCGATGAGGTCGGCCTCACGTTCGATGTCGACGCGGAAGGAAGGCGCCTCGACCGCCCAGACGCCCTCGCGCTGTTCGCTCAACGAGAAGCCGAGGCGCTCGAGGACGGCCACGATGAAGCCGGCTTCGACCGGGACGCCGAGCAGGTCGGCGACGCGCTGCCGCCGCAGGATGACCGTCTTGGGCTTATAGGGACGGGGATAGACGTCGATGAGGCCGGAGGCGGCCTTGCCGCCCATCCGCGTCAGGAGCGAGGCGACCATGCGGGCGGCCTGGGGCGGGAACGAAACGTCGGCCCCGCGCTCGAAGCGGTAGGAGGCGTCGGTCGAGAGGCCGAGCTTCTTGGAGGTGCGCCGGATGGAGACCGGGTCGAAGTTGGCGCTCTCGATGAAGACGTCGGTCGTGGCTCCCGTGATACCCGACTCCTCCCCGCCGATGACGCCGGCCAGGGCGATGGGCCGGGATTCGTCGGCGATGACCAGCATCTCGGGGTCGAGCTCGAGCAGGCGGCCGTCGAGGTCGCGCAGGCTCTCGCCGCGCTTGGCCCGCCTGACGATGACTTTGGAGCCGCGGATGCGGCTCAGGTCGAAGGCGTGGATGGGCTGGGCGGTCGCGAACAGCACGTAGTTGGTGACGTCGACGACGTTGTTTATCGGCCTGAGCCCGACGGCTTCGATCCGGCGGCGCAGCCGGTCCGGGGACGGCCCGACCCTGACCCCTCTGACGATCATGCCGCAGTAACGCGGGCAGAGGCTCTCGTCGGCGACCTGGACGTCAACCAAACCGGCGGCCTGTTCCGGGACCTCGATGACCGGCCAGTCCGGGGCCTCAAACGGCAGCCCGTAGGCGGCCGCGAGCTCCCGGGCGACGCCGAGATGGCCCAGGGTGTCGGGCCGGTTGGCATAGGTCTCTATTTCGATGACCAGGTCGCCGTCCTTCTCCTCGACCGACTCGACGACGAGGCCGATCATGTTCAGCTTGTCGACGAGCTCGGCGGGCGTCGCCTCCACCCTGACGTATTCCCGCAGCCATTCCAGACTTATCTTCATTTGAGCCTGAACTGCCTCGTGAACCTAAGGTCGTTCTCGTAGAAAAAGCGCATCTCGGCGATGCCGTAGGCCAGCATGGCCGTCCGGTCGACGCCCAGGCCGAAGGCCCAGCCGGAGTATTTCTCCGGGTCGATGTTGACGTTCTTGAAGACCTGGGGGTCGACCATGCCGGCGCCCAGGATCTCCTTCCAGCCGGTGCCGCCGCAGACCCGGCAGGACCGGTCGCCGCCGCAGACGATGCACTCGATGTCGACCTCGGCCGACGGCTCGGTGAAGGGGAAGAAGCTCGGCCGGAAGCGGACCTTGAGCTTCTCCCCGAACAGGGCCCTGAGGAAGAACTCCAGCGTGCCCTTGAGGTTGGCGAAGGTCACGCCCTCGTCGACGACCAGGCCCTCAACTTGGTAGAACATCGGCAGGTGCGTCGGGTCGGTCGTTTCGCGGCGGAAGACCCGGCCCGGGATGATGATGCGGATGGGCGGCTTCTTCTTCTCCATCACCCGGATCTGGACGGGCGAGGTGTGGGTCCTGAGCAGAAGGTCGTCGCTGATGAAGAGCGTGTCCCACTTGTCGCGGGCCGGATGGTGCTTGGGGAAGTTCAGGGCCTCGAAGTTGTAGTAGTCGGTCTCGATCTCCGGGCCCTCCTCGATGGAGAAGCCCATCTGCAGGAAGACGGCCTCGATGTCCTCCTCGAAAAGCGTCAACGGGTGGGGGGCGCCGACGCGGCGGCGCAGGCCGGGCAGGGTCGGGTCGAGGACGGGCCGGGCCGCGGGCGCGGCTTTCAGCCGGCTCTCGAGCTCAGCCAGGCCGGCTTGGATGGAGGCCTTGAGCTCGTTGGCGACCCGGCCGGCGGCGCGCTTGTCCGCGGCCGGCAGGTCCTTGAGCCGCTCGAAAAGCTCGGTGACCAGGCCGCGCTTGCGGCCGAGGTAGAGGTTACGGAGTTCCTCCAGCCCCTTCAGGTCCCGGACCGAGGCGGCCGCCTCCTCGAAGGCGCGGCGCAGGCCGTCGGCTTTCTCCTTCAGTTCCATGGGCGCGGGCTCAGGCCGCGGCTTCCCGGGCCTTCTCCACCAGGCGGCTGAACGTCTGCGGAGCGCTGACGGCCAGCTCGGCCAGGATCTTGCGGTCCAGGATGACGCCGAGCTTCTTCAGCCCCTTGATCAGGCGGCTGTAGGCGATGCCGTTGGCCTCGGCGGCCGCTTTGACGCGGGCGATCCAGAGGCGCCGGAAGTCGCGCTTGCGGGCGCGGCGGTCGCGGTAGGAATACTGCAGGGCCTTCTCGACCGCCTCCTTGGCGGTGCGGTAGTTATGGCCCTTGGCGCCCCAGTAGCCCTTGGAAAGCTCCAGGACCTTGGCGCGCCGGGCCCTCCTCTTTGTGCCTCTCTTCACTCTGGGCATGACGGACTCCTTGGTCTTCGCGTGCGCTTAGAATTCGTAGGGGAGCATGGCCTTGACGACCTTGCGGTCGGACTTGCTCAGCTCCGCCGGCCGGCCCAAGTGCCTGATGCGCTTGGCGGCCTTCTTGGTCAGTATGTGGCTCTTATTGGCCTTCTTGTGAAGGACTTTTTTCCGGGCTGTTACCTTGAACCTCTTTTGGGCTCCCTTGTGGGTTTTTAGCTTTGGCATCTTTTCCTCCTGTCTTGGTCGGGACCAGGAGCGCGGAAACGGCCCAGCCCTGGTTCCTGGCCGACCCGTCCTGCGCCGCGAGCGACCCGACCTCGGCCATCACGCGTTCGATGACCTGGTCGCCGAGCTCGGGTCGGCTCCTCTCCCGGCCGCGGAGCATGATGGTTATCTTGACCTTGTTGCCTTCCTCGAGGAAGCGCTTGACGTGCTTTATCTTGAAGTTGAAGTCATGGATGCTGATCTTCGGCCGGAACTTTATTTCCTTGACCTGTATCTGCTTCTGGTGCTTCCTGGCTTCATGTTCCTTCTTGTGCAGTTCATAGAGGAATTTCCCGTAGTCCATGATGCGGCAGACCGGGGGCTGCGCCTGGGGCGCGATCTCGACCAGGTCCAGGCCCTTTTCCCGCGCCAGGCCCAGGGCCTGGCTCAAGGGCAGGATGCCCAGCGCCTCCTTGTCGGCGCCGATCACGCGTACCTCTTTGGCCTGGATCGTCTCGTTCACCCGGTGCGGTCTGGCCTTGGCGGCCGCAGGATAGAATGCTTGCCTCTTGATGATGGCTTGCCTCCTTAGAATGTCAGGTCGGAATTTTTATTCTGGATTAGTTGACGGACTTTTTCAAGGAAATCCCGGATCTCGACCGTGCCCCGGTCCCCCCGGCCGTGGACCCGGAGCGAGGCGGCGCCGCTTGCGACCTCGCGGTCGCCGACGACCAGGATGAGCGGGACCTTCTCGAGCTCGGCGGCCCGGATCTTCTTGTTGACCTTCTCCCGGCTCAGGTCGACCCGCGCCCGGACGCCCTCGGCCCTCAGCCTCTCCTCGAGCGACAGGGCGTAGGCCTCGTGCCGCTCGGCGATGGGCAGGATGACGGCCTGGACCGGCGCCAGCCAGAGCGGGAAGGCGCCCTTGTAGTGCTCGATGAGGATGCCGAAGAAGCGCTCCATGGAGCCGAGCAGGGCCCGGTGGACCATGAGGGGCCGGTGCTCGCGGCCGTCCTCGCCGACGAACTTCATGTCGAACCGCTCGGGCAGGTTGAAGTCGAACTGGATGGTCGTGCACTGCCAGAAGCGGCCCAGGGCGTCCTTGACCTTGATGTCGATCTTGGGGCCGTAGAAGACCGCCTCGCCCTCGATACGCTCGTAGGGGAGCGCCCGGGTCTCGAGGGCCTTGACCAGCGAAGCCTCGGCCCGGCACCACATGTCGTCGGCCCCGCAGTACTTGGCCGGGTTCTTCGGGTCGCGGACCGAAAGCTCGATCTTGTTGTCCCTGAAGCCGAAGTCGGCCAGCAGGCTGATGGAGAAGTCGAGCACCCGCAGGATCTCGGACTCGATCTGGTCCGGCGTGCAGAAGATGTGGGCGTCGTCCTGGGTGAAGCCCCGGACGCGGAGCAGGCCGTGCAGGGTGCCGCTCCTCTCGAACCTGTAGACCGTGCCGAGCTCGGCCCAGCGCAGCGGCAGGTCGCGGTAGGAGCGCAGCCTGGTCTTGTAGACCTGGATGTGGAAGGGGCAGTTCATGGGCTTGATGTAGAAGCTCTGCCCCTCGAGCTCCATGGCCGGGAACATGCTGTCCTTGTAGAAGCCGAGGTGGCCGGAAGTCTGCCAAAGGACGTCGCGGCCGACGTGGGGCGTGTAGAGGATGTCGTAGCCGCCCTCCCAGTGCTTCTCGCGCCAGTACTGCTCGACGATGGCCCTCAGGCGGCCGCCCTTGGGATGCCAGAGGATGAGGCCGCCGCCGACCTCGTCGCTGACGCTGTAGAGGTCGAGCTCGGGGCCGAGCTTGCGGTGGTCGCGCCGGCGGGCCTCTTCGAGCGCAGCCAGATGGTCGTCGAGCTCTTGCTTCGTGAAGAAGGCCGTGCCGTAGATGCGCTGCATCTGGGGATTGCGCTCGTCGCCCTTCCAATAGGCGCCGGAGACCGAAAGCACCTTGAAGGCCTTGATGACGCCTGTGGAGTGGACGTGGGGGCCGAGGCAGAAATCGACGAAGCTCCCCTGCCGGTAGCAGGTGACCTCCGCGCCGCCCTTCTCCTCGACGAGCTCGACCTTGAAATCCTGGCCTTTCTCGCGGAAGAGGCGGACGGCCTCGGCTTTGCTCATGACGAGGCGCTCGACGGGCTCGTCGGCGCGGACGATCTCCTGCATGCGCTTCTCGATGGCCTCGAGGTCCTCGGGAGTGAAGGCCGTCTCGCGGTAGAAATCGTAGTAGAAGCCGTTCTCGACAGCCGGTCCGACGCCGGTCTTGGCCTCGGGGAAGAGGTCGAGCACGGCGTGGGCGAGCAAATGGGAGGCTGAGTGGCGGAGGGTGTCGAGGGCGTCGGGGTCTTCGGGGCCGACGGCCTCGAGCTCGCAGTCCTCGTCGAGCGCGGTGGCGAGGTCGCGGAGGACGCCGTTGACGCGGACCAGCACGGCGTCGGGGCGCAGGCGCCTGGCGATTTCCAGGGCTCGGGCGCCCTTCTTCTCCGAAAAAGAAACGTCACCTGATCTAATTGTGATCTGTCTGTCCATGTATGCCGCCGCAGTGGTTCACAGAGGCAGGGAATCCATAACCGGGAGACTGGAGCAGCCGGCAGAATTCTTACCGAGTGAAACAAATGGTAGGCGCGGAGGGGATTGAACCCACGGCCTCTTCCGCGTCAAGGAAGCGCTCTCCCACTGAGCTACGCGCCTAACGTTCACTGTCTAAAGCCTTTATATCTTATGGAATTCCCCCTGGTCTGTCAATACGTGCCTGCCGGCGGCCGATTATGTTCTTTGGGGCCCTGGAAAACCCGGCCATCCGGCGCTAAAATCAGGGCGAGGACAGGCCAATGATAAAAGCCGGCATGATCGGGGTCATCTCGGACACCCATGACAACCTGGAGATGGTGCGCCGGGCCGTGCGGCTTTTCAACGACGCGGGCTGTTCACTAGTCGTCCACGCCGGCGACTTCGTCGCGCCCTTCACCGCCCGCGAGCTGCACGCCCTGAAGTGCCCGGTCCGGGCCGTCTTCGGCAACTGCGACGGCGAAAAGCACGGCCTGGCCGCCGCCTTCCAAGGCAAGGGCGGGATCCAGGAGCCGCCTCTCGAGTTCCGCCACGCCGGCAGGAGCTTTCTCGTCCATCACCTGGACAGGCCGGCCCTGAAATGCGCCGAGTCGGGGTCGGCCGAGATAATCATCTTCGGTCACACCCACAAGCCCCTCATCGAGAAGAGGCCGGGCGTCCTCCTGGTCAATCCGGGCGAGGCGGGCGGCTGGCTCTACGCCAGGGGAAGCGTCGTCCTGCTCGACCCGGAGAAGCTCGAAGCCAGCCTGATCTATTTATAGAGGCGTCCGCGGAGGCATACCATGGCCAATCCTGTCAACCGGCGCCAGAAGCCGGGCTGGATGCAAAAACCGAAACCCGGGCCTTTCCGGCCCCGGATCGGCCCTACCCCCGACCGCAAGCCGGCTGTCCCGGGCAAGCCACAGAGACGGGGGACAGGCACCTGACTTGGAGGAACATGGTACCTGGTACCTGTAGCAACGCGTCATAGGTACCAGGTACCGTGTTCCCTGGAGGCGAGTTGCGCAGCCGCCGAGCGCTCGAGCCGAGAAGGCGCCCGGACCCGGAGCAGGGAGCCGAGCCGCTCCTTATTCCCCCAGGGCAAGACGGGGATGGCGCAGG
>CAYWJT010000033.1:0-29463 GCA_964458655.1 uncultured Eubacteriales bacterium
CGAGTACGCCCTGGTCCCGGAGGGTTTCGCTTATCACATGCCCGAGGCCATCGACGACGTTCACGCCGCGCCGCTGCTCTGCGCCGGCATCATCGGCTATCGGGCGCTCAAGCTGAGTGGGGTCGGCGGGGGAGCCAGGCTCGGCCTGTTCGGCTTCGGGGCCTCGGCTCACATCGCGCTACAGGTCGCCCGCCACTGGGATTGCCGGGTTTTCGTGTTCTCGAGAAGCCCGGAGCATCTGCGGCACGCCCTGAGCCTGGGCGCCGCCTGGGCCGGCGGCCCTGACGACGTTCCTCCGGATAAACTCGACGCGGCTATAATCTTCGCCCCTGTAGGCAGGCTCTACGTCAACGCCCTCAGGGTCCTGGACAGGGGAGGGTCGGCGGTCTCGGCCGGCATCCACATGACGCCGGTCCCGGAGTTCGATTATGGCCTGCTCTATCACGAGCGGAAGATGCTCTCGGTCGCCAACGCCACCAGGCGCGACGGGGTCGAGTTCCTGAAGCTGGCCGCCGAGATACCGGTGACGACGACGGTCCGGACCTTCCCGCTCGAAGGAGCCAACGAAGCGCTGAGACTGCTCAAAGCCGGGCGTATCAACGGCAGCGCCGTGCTGGTCGTGGAGCCGGGCTCGGGAAACGCAACGACTGGAGGGTGAGCCTTGACCGATTTCCTGAACGGTTTTTTCCTCGGCAACGCCGTGAAGGTCTGGCTGCGATCTGCCGCTCTGACGGTCGTTCTGTTCGCGGCTATGTTGACTGTCAAGCGCTTCTGGTGCTCGCGGCTCGGCCGGGCCGTGGATAGGGAGGTCGGCAAGGCCGCCCGTCTGCTGTTGACGATCGTGCGTCGGACGAGCGTCCTGTTCCTCGCTGCGGTCTCAGTTTATGTCGGTTCGCTATTGCTGCGCGTCCCGCACCCGACCAGGGTAGTGCTCGAGAAGCTCGGCCTGCTGGCGTTCCTCCTTCAGGCCGGCAGCTGGGCGGCGGCCGGCCTTTCCTTCTGGTTCGGGGAGAGGATCAAGGCCAGGGAGAAAGAGGACGCGTCGAGCGCGGCCACCATGAAGCTTCTCAATTATCTGGTCCGGACGGCCATATGGGCTCTCGTGCTGCTCCTCGCCCTCGACAACCTCGGCGTGCATGTCACAACGCTCATCGCCGGGCTGGGTATCGGCGGCATCGCGGTCGGCCTGGCCGTCCAGAACATCCTCTCCGACTTGCTGGCCTTCATCTCCATCACCCTGGACAAGCCCTTCGTGCCCGGCGATTTCATCGTCGTTGACGAATTCATGGGCACGGTCGAACACATCGGGATCAAAACCACGAGGGTGAGGAGTCTTTTCGGAGAGCAGCTCGTCTTTGGCAACAACGACTTGCTCAAGAGCCGCATCCGTAACTACGAGAGGATGACCGAACGCAGGTCGGTCATCACGCTAGGGGTGGCCTTTGAGACGCCGCCTGAGAAGCTGGAGGTCATACCCGGTCTGGTCCGCGAGGTGATAGAGAAAACTTCCGGAGTGCGTTTCGACCGAGCGCACTTCAAGGAAATCGGGCCTTCTTCGCTTGTGTTCGAGGTCGTCTATTGGGTGCTCAGCCCGGATTACAAAACATACATGGACGTCCAGCAGACCATCAACCTGGATATATTCCGCCTGTTCAAGGAAGAGGCCATCTCCTTCGCCTACCCGGCCCAGCGGGTCCTGCTCGAGCGTCGAAACTGAGCGCGGGATATCCCGTATATACCCGTGATAAAAAGCTTGCCGGTCGCGACTTGCTGCGGCCTCGGTCTTCCTTCATCAGGCGGGGATGCGAAGTTTTGGGAAAAAAAAGCGGGGCTGGGTCGTCAGAGAAAACCCCGCGCCGGACGACTCGAGGGAGGTCAAGCCGGGGGTCTGGGGAGGCGGCCGTGCGGGCCGGCCATTCGCTTCAGCCGTTCGCGCGTTGAATTAGGACGGCTTTTCTTGTATATTAAGTTCGCTTCCGACCCTGACTGCGCCTGTAGCTCAGCTGGATAGAGCGTCTGACTACGAATCAGAAGGTCGGGGGTTCGAGCCCCTCCAGGCGCGTTTCCCTCAATCCGCTGTCATCCTTCCCGCCAGCACCCATGTTTTTTAATTATTCAAGAGATTAATCTGCCTGTCGGTCGTTAATATTATTGTCGCCTGAAAAAGCTTGTGCTTTTATTAGGAATTGATTACTAATATAATCATAATATAAGCACTATGTTAGCGTATCAGCCTGAGGCCGGCAAAGGCCAGGGTCGAATCATATAGATGCCTAGAAGTTACGCATCAATGAGTGCCGGGTTAGCATGATATATAAGAGAAGCAAAGAACCCGTTCGATTCCCTTGTGTTAAGATGCCGCCTTCTGATTATTCGCAAAATGAATGCGTAATGAAGAATGATGTTGCGGGAATATATATATATCAGGCGAACTGTATAGAATTCATGGATTGCTTAATAAAAAAGAAACCGCAAGGCTTCTTCGATATGATATTTGCAGACCCGCCTTATTTTCTTTCCAACGGCGGGATTACCTGTCATGCCGGTAGAATGGTGAAAGTAGATAAAGGAGAGTGGGATAAGAGCAAAGGACCTGAGTTGAACCATGAATTTAATGTTGCCTGGCTTTCCAGGTGCCAGAAATTGCTGAGGCCCAACGGCACAATTTGGGTATCTGGCACTCATCATGTTATCCATTCGGTCGGCTTCGCCATGCAACAGCTTGGGATGAAGATACTCAATGATATTACCTGGGAAAAGCCCAACCCCCCGCCAAACCTTTCTTGCCGGTATTTTACGCACTCGACGGAAACTATTATCTGGGCCGCGAAAAATGAAAAATCAAAACATTTCTTCGATTATGAACGGATGCGGCAAATGAATCGGGGAAAGCAGATGAAAACTGTGTGGTCGATTTTGCCCCCGAATGGCGAGGAAAAACGCTTTGGGAAACACCCCACACAAAAGCCTTTAGCTTTATTGGAGAGAATAATACTTTCTTCAACCAGAGAAGGAGACTGGATATTTGACCCTTTCATGGGGAGCGGAACCACAGGGGTGGCGGCACTGATGCACAAAAGAAAGTTTGTTGGATGTGAATTGGAAGAAAATTATGTTGAACTATCTATAAAACGGCTTAGGGACATCAATGATAATCCAGCCCGAGATTTGCCTATGGAATATCAATAAGGAACTTGTATCAACATGAAGAAAGGCGGCACGGGTGGGTCTCGGACACTAACGGGTCTTAAGTTTGAGCGGAATGTCGATATTATTACGCTCCTCAGGCAGATCGAAGGCTATCATGTAGAAAAAACACCCCGAGAAGCCGGGACGAATGTCTTTTTCGAAGGAAAAAAGGTAGCGCGCATTTTTAGAAAAAACGAATTTTATAAATTCCTGGAAGATTCCGGCGTTGCATGGAGCAAGCTCATTTCTAAAAGGCTATTGCCTGATGATGCATTGCTGGTGATAGTGAGAGAAACGCTTTATATAATAGAAGTTAAATATCAAGAGGTTGCAGGTTCGGTAGATGAAAAACTTCAGACCTGTGATTTTAAAAGAAAACAATATATGAAGCTTGTTTCCAGTCTTGGGTTAAAGGTTGAATATGTATATGTTTTGAATGACTGGTTTAGAAAAAAAGAATATAAGGACGTTCTGGATTATATAAACAATGTTAATTGTCATTATAAGTTCAATGAACTTCCTTTGTCGTGGCTTGGACTTCCAACAAAAAAGAATGATTTTTAATCGCCGCCATTTATTCCTATAAGGTGCTCGAATAGAACGAGGAGAAGAGGGCGTTCAAATACAATTATAGTCGTCATAGACTTGGCACACGCAGGAATAGCAGATGCCCGATAGAATCAAAACCTTTCGCGGGTGGAAGTTCAGCAAGCCAACGGCGTTCTGCGCTAATGTCAACGATTAAAGGTTCCGGGTGACGGGCGAAACGGTCAAGGAAAGCACGAGCTTGACCGACGAAGTGCAGTTGGATTGAGCTGTTGGTTACGTCAATGAGTCTTGGTTTTCGCCAACAGTATATGGCAAGACTCACGGCCTGCCGTGCCGGTTTGACCGGCCGAAGCCGGCTGTGGTATAAGCCTGATTCCCGATGAGCCTGCTTTTCCTGAGGGAGATCGTCATCGTCCTGGCGGCCTCGATCGCCGTCATATACGTTTCCCATAAGATCCGGCTGCCCTCCGTGGTCGGGTTCCTGCTGACCGGCGTGATCATCGGGCCGGGAGGCCTGGCCCTGGCCCGGGACCTCAGGACCATCAACGTCCTGGCCGAGGTCGGGGTGGTCATGCTCCTGTTCAACATCGGCATCGAGTTCTCGCTCGAGCGCCTCAAGAAGATCCAGAAGAACTTCTGGGTCGGCGGCGGGCTCCAGGTCTTCGCCACCATCGCCGTCACCGCGGCCGTGCTGGCCGCCCTGCATTTAAGGACGGAGGAGGCGCTCTTTTACGGCTTCCTGGTCTCGCTCAGCAGCACCGCGGTGGTGCTCAAGCTCATGGCTGACCGCAACGAGCTGGACTCGGCCCACGGCCGGGTGTCGCTCGGCATCCTCCTTTTCCAGGACATGGCCATAGTGCCCATGATCGCCGTCATCCCGCTCCTGGCGCATGTCGGGAGCTTCTCGGCGGCCGCCGTCCTGACCAGGTTCCTGCTCGGCGCCGCGGCCATAGCGACGGTCTTCCTGGCGGCCAGGTTCCTGATGCCGCGGGTGCTCCACATGGTCGTTAGGACCAGGATACGGGAGATATTCCTGATCACGGCCCTCTTCCTCTGCCTGGGCATGTCGCTCTTGACCGCCGGCCTGGGCCTGTCGTTGGCGCTCGGCGCCTTCCTGGCCGGCATCATAATTTCCGAGTCGGAGTACAGCCATCAGGTGGTTTCGGACATCCTGCCCTTCAAGGACGTCTTCAACAGCCTGTTCTTCATATCCATCGGCATGCTCCTCGACACCGCGGTCGTCATGAGGCAGTGGGGGCTCGTCCTGGCCGTGGTCCTGGCCGTTCTCTTGATCAAGTCCCTGGTGGCTTCCTTGACCGTCCGGGCCCTGGGCAACGCAGCGCGGGTGGCCATGATGGTCGGTCTTGGACTTAGCCAGGTGGGTGAGTTTTCCTTCGTGCTGGCGGGGGTCGGCAGGCTTAACGGCTTCCTCGTCGGGGACGCCTTTCAGGTGTTCATCGCGGCTTCCGTCTTGACCCTGCTTCTGACGCCGTTCCTTTTCCAGCGCTCGGCCTCGATCGCCGACGGCATATCCCGGCGTCTGAAGCTCGAGCGTCACATCCCTGAGGAGCACCGGCCTGCCAGACTCGAAGGCCATGTCATCATCGCCGGTTTCGGCCTGAACGGACGCAACCTGGCCCGGGTCCTGAAAGAAACGGGAATTCCCTACATCGTCCTGGAACTCAACCCTGATACGGTCCGGGAGGCCCGGGCGGCGGGAGAGCCGGTCGTCTTCGGTGATATCGCCAGCCACAACATCCTGAAGGAAGCCGGAGTGGAAAAGGCCAAGGCCCTGGTCTTGGCCGTCTCGGACCCGGCCTCGAGCGCCAGGGCCGTCAAGAACGCCCGCGGCCTCAACCCCGGGCTGTTCATCATCGTCAGGACCCGCTACGCCTCCGAGATCGAGGGGCTTTTCGAACTCGGGGCCAACGACGTCATACCCGAGGAGTTCGAGACTTCCCTCGAGATCTTCGTCCGAGTGCTCGAGAAATATCACGTCCCCCGCAACATCATCAGCCTTCAGGTCCAGCTCGTGCGCGGCGAATGCTACGGCATGCTGCGCGGAACCTGCACGGCCGCCCGTCCGACCATGGACCGCATCTCCGACATACTGGCGGCCGGCATCGTCGAGTCCTATCTCGTGCCGCAGGGCGCCTGGTTCGCCGGAAAGACCCTGGGCGAGCTCGATCTCAGGGGCAGGTCCGGGGCGACGGTGGTCACGGTCATCCGCGACGAAAAGACCTTCGCCGCCCCAGGAGCGGATTTCGTCCTCGGTGTCCACGACATATTGGTCCTCATGGGCGATCACCAAGGCATAGACAGGGCCGTGGCCATCCTGGACGGCCGGGACAGGGATGAGGCCGGCGGCGGAGCGGGTGGAAGTTGAAGCTGAGTCGGACGCGATCAAGGCCTGCCGACAGGGTCAAGGCGGTCCTCCTCCTCGGCCCAACCGGCTCGGGCAAGACGCCGCTCGGCCGGCTCATGGAAAAGAAAGGTTTCCTCGGCAGGCGTTGCGTGCATTTCGATTTCGGCGAGAGCCTGCGTCGCGTTGCTGGTCGACTGAAACCGCCTTATTTCCTAAGCCGGGAAGAGGTGTACGTCATTCGCCGGTCGCTCGAGACCGGGGCGCTGCTCGAAAAAAAGGACCTGGGGATCGCGCGCAAATTGCTTTTGGGGTTCCTGAAGAGGCGGCGAGTGGCGGGATCTGATATAGTTGTCCTGAACGGTATTCCCAGGCACCGGGACCAGGCCGAGTACCTGGAGCCCCTCCTGGATGTATTCCTGGTGGTGGGCCTCGAAGCCCCGGCCGCCGTCATCATGGAGAGGATAAAGCGCGACCCCGGCGGCGACCGCTTCGGCCGCGAAGACGATGATGAGACCGCCGTATGCGCCAAGATGAGGAGCTACAAAGGAAGGACCGAGCCGCTCATCGGCTACTACACCGGTCGGGGCGCAGCCTTGGTAACGATCAAAGTGACGGCTTCCATGACGGCGGAGGAGGCATACCGGCTGGTCCTGGGCCGCCTCCGGCGGCCTTCGCTCGTCACGGAGCGGGCCGAAGCGCTTCCAGCCGACGGACTGGACGAAAAGAAGCATTGACACCGGCTCGGCCCATCCCATAAAGTAAAGCCCTGACGGCGATACCCAATAAGGAGAGAGCAACACCATGAGGAAGACGTTCATAGGGAAAAAGGCCGCGCTGCTGCTCGTCGTGCTGGCGCTGGCCGCGGTCGGCTGGGCGGCGCTTTCCGCACGGGGTCAACAGCCGCGGACCGATATCAGCGCGGCGCAGGCGGCCGAGCCGGAAAGCTGCACTTCGATCATGGCCGGACGGCTGGCCACTGCCGACGGCTCGGTCATAACGTGTCATACCTGCGACGGGAACTACCGGCAGTGGGTGAACATAGTGCCGCGCCAGAAGTGGCCCGCCGGCTCGACCAACAAGGTCTACGAAGGCAAGATGCACACGGAGACTCCCGCCGACCTTAGAGGGGTGCTCCTCAAAGGCGAAATCCCCCAGGTCCCGGAGACCTTCCGCTTCCTCAACACGGCCTATCCGGCCCTGAACGAGCACGGCCTGGCCATCGGCGAGACCACGATCGGCGGCCGGCAGGAGCTCGTCAACAACGAAGGCATGTTCATGATCGAAGAGATCGAGCGCCTGATGCTGGAGCGGACGAAGACGGCCCGCGAGGCCATCAAGCTGGCCGGCGAGCTGGTCAAGGAATACGGCTACGGCGATTACGGCGAGTGCCTGACCATAGCCGACGGCAAGGAGGTCTGGCATTTCGAGATCATGGGCGCCGGCCCGCTGGAGAAAGGCGCCGTCTGGGCCGCGGTCCGCGTCCCGGACGACCACGTGGGCGTTTCGGCCAACATCCCGCGCATCGGCGAGCTCAACCTCAAGGACCCGGACCATTGCATGGCCTCCGAGAACGTTTTCCGGGTGGCCCAGGATATGGGCTGGTGGGACCCGGCCGGAGGCAAGCCCTTCAAGTTCTGGGAAGCCTACAGCGGCCGCAAGCCTTTCTCGACGCGCGAATACTACATCCTGAGCTCCCTGGCTCCCTATCTCAAGCTGGACGTGAACGCGGCCGAGCTGCCTTTCTCGGTCAAGCCGGCCAAGAAGGTCTCGGTCCGCGACATCCTGAGGATCTACCGGGATCCCTACGAAGGCACCGACCTCGACATGACCAAGAACCTGCTCGTGCCCAGGCGCGCCCCCATGAGGAAGCGCGACGCCCCGGCCGAACCCCAGCCTCAGCAGCCTGCGATGGTCGTAAGCCCGGTCGCGAGCGCCTGGATGCCCCGGGACATGATGAACCTGCTCAACGTCCTCAAGCCCGGCGCGGTCCAGCCGCAACGCACGATCCCCATCTCGGCCTGCGCCTACGCCACCGTGATCCAGGTCCGCGGCTGGCTGCCCCCTTCCGTCGGCGCCGTCTGCTGGTTCGCTTTCGACAACCCGGCGATGAGCGCCAGGATCCCCATCTTCGCGGGCACCACCGAGTTGCCGCCTTCATTTGAGGTCTGCGCCCAGCACAGATTCAGGCTGGATTCGGCGGCCTGGGCCTTCCGGCGGGCCAACCGGTTGGCGACTTTGAGGTGGGGGGAGACGAGGCAGATCGTCGAAGCCGTCGTCGCCGAGTTCGAGGAGAGGGCCTTCGCCGACCTGCCGCTCATCGAGAAAAAAGTCCAGGAGATCATGGCGGCCAAAGACCCGACGAAGGAACCTTTCACCGTGGAGGCCTACCTGACCAAGTACACGAACGACATGGCCAGGGCGGCGGTGCAGAGGTATCTGGAGCTCGGGGACAGGTTCTGGATGCTCTACGCCCGCGGCTTCTGAGTTCCCGCGCGGCCTGAGGTCGGGCCGAAAGGGCTCCAAAAGGGAAAAAGCCGTTCCTGGAAGCCCGCCTTCGCCCGACCCTCCGTCAGATCGAGTACCGGTAGAGCTTCATGCCGGCCGGCAGCCTGGCCTGGCCCTTGTAAACGTTCCAGTAATAGGCCTTGGCCTCGGCCAGGGCGGCGTAAACGGCGTGGCCCGTATCGGGCTCGTGGACGGCGATCGGCCGCCTGGCCTCGTCGATGCAAACGAGCTTCTCGGCGCGGTTCATGATGCCGGCCGTCCCGATGCTCGCGGCGACCGCCAGTTCGCGCGCCGAAACACGGTCGATGAGCTCTCCGTAAGACATGTGCCTTTCCTCGACCCGGAAGCCCATTTCGCGCAGGATGGTGACCATGCCCTGGATGGTCACCGAGGGCAGGATGAGCTCGCTTTCCGGGATCTTGACGACCGTGCCGTCCTTCAGCCCGAACAGGCAGCAGGAGGAATCCCATTCTGTGATGCGCCTGTCCCGGAGCGGAAGGTGCGTCAGGTCGTCGAGGAAGAGGGCGGCCGCGGCCCCGGGCACGATCTCGGACGCGGATTCGATGGCTTTGAGGCTGATGAGGTAGTTGACGCCCAGCTTGAGCCAGCCTGTCTTGTTGACGCTCGAGGCCCGGACAAGATGCGGTATGACCACGCCGATGAAGGGTTCGCCGAGGTAGTTGTCGTATCTCGAGAAGATGGCCCTGACGGCCGGCCGGCCGGGGAAGGTGACGCCCATGCTCTGCTCTTCGTCGACAGTGAACGGCCGCAGGTAGCCCTGGGCGCCGTCGTCGGCCATCCGCTCCAGGAATGGCCGGATGGTCGGGTGTTTGAAGTAGAGGTTGATGAAGACGTTCTCGAGCTCCTCGACGGAAGGCACGAGCCCGCGCTGCGCGCGGCTGAGGTTGAACTCCAGGCCGCGGCGGAAGCGCTCCAGGTTCTTGTGCCAGTTGAGGAAGGTCACTTCCAGTCCGCCCTGACCGGTCCGGCGGCAGAAGAAGCGGATGCCCTCGAAGCAGAGGATGGCCGCGTAGAATATGCTTCGCGAAACGGCGAATACCTTCGCGTCGGGCTCCTGCAGCTCGAATTTCTTTTCGTTCAGGTCGTAGCGCATCTGGCCCGGCGCCCACTTGACGCCCTCGAACTTGGCCATGATCGTCCCTCCTGTCCGGCTTATTTAATCTCGGGTTTGAGGTGCTCTATGAAATATTCCACCCTGGACTCGGCGTACCTGGGGAACGCGACGCCGTGCTGCTGCTCCGGATAGATCATCAGGTCGAACTTCTTGTTCTCCTTGAGCAGCGCCTGGACAAGCTGGATGGTGTTGCCGGGATGGACGTTGTCGTCGACCGCGCCATGATGTATGAACAGCTTGCCCTTGAGGTTCTTGGCGTAGGTCAGGCATGAGCCTTTCTCGTAGCCTTCGGGGTTGTCCTCGGGCCTGCGCATGTAGCGCTCGGTGTAGATCGAGTCGTAGTTGCGCCAATCGGTCACCGGCGCGCCGGCGACCCCAACGTGGAATACATCGGGGGCCTTGAGCAGGCAGAGGGCGGTGAAATAGCCGCCGTAGGAATGGCCGAAGATGCCCACCCGGCCGGCGTCGACATACGGCCTTGAGGCCAGGGCTTTGACGAAGGCCACGTGGTCCTCGAATTCCACCTGTCCGAGCTTCAGGTAGTGGAGGTTCTGGAAGGTCTTGCCGCGTCCGGACACCCCGCGGTAGTCGCAAACCGCCACCAGGAAGCCGAGTTGGGCCAGGGTCTGGTTGCCGTCGGTCATCTTGTAGGTGTTGACGACGCCCTTGGAGCCCGGCCCGCCATAGATGGACAGGATGAGCGGATATTTCTTGCCCGGGTCGAAACCGGCCGGGAAATAGAGCAGGGCGTCGAGGTCATAGAGCCCGTCTGAGGACTTGAAAGTGAAGTGCTCGGGCTTGATGAGGCCGAGCTGGTCGAACTCGGGCGCGGCGACGGCCTGGCCGATCACGGCGAGTTCCTGGCCGTCCGCCCGTTTCAGAACCGTCCTCTGCGGCCGGTCGAAGCTCGAAAAGGAATCGGTGTAATAGCCGAAGCCGGGCGCGAAGGAGACTTGGTGCGAACCTGGTTCCTTGGTCAATTTAGCGAAGCCGGTGCCGTCGAGCTTGACCCGGTAGAGATGGGTTTCGGTGCCGTTCTGCTCGCTGCCGGTGAAGTAGACGACCTGCTTGGCCTCGTCCACTCCCAGGATGCCGCGCACAGGCAGCCTGGCCGCGGTCAGCTGCTTCAGCAGCCTGCCCGAGATGTCGTAGAGGTAGATCTCCCGCCAGCCGCTCCTCTCCGACGTCCAGATGAAACGGCGGTTGTCGTTCAGGAAGATGAGGTCGGTCTGTTCGTCTATGTAGCAGGGGTCGTCGTCCCTGAGGATGAGCCTGGACTTGCCGGTGGCCGGGTCGGCCCCCAGCACCTCAACCCGGTTCTGAAGCCGGTTCAGGCGGTGGAAGGTGAACTCCCTGCCGTCCGGAGTCCATTTGCCCCGGTAAAGATAGACGTCCAGGTTGTCGCCGGTCTCGAGCCTTGTGATCTTCTTTGTCGCCACGTCGACTATGAAGAGTCTGACGATGGGGTTGTTGGCGCCGGGCTTGGGATATGACATAAGCTCCAGCCGGGGCATCGGGGTGACGTCGTGGACGATAGGATACTTGGCCACAGGGCTCTCGTCGAACTGCATGAAAGCGATCTTCTTGGAGTCGGGCGACCACCAGAAGGCCTCGTACTGGCCCAGCTCCTCAGGGTAGACCCAGTCAGGGAAGCCGTTGCGCAGGTCGGCGTGGCCGTCTGTGGTCAGGGCCCGCTCGTTGCCGTCCATGTCCTTGACGTAGAGGTTGTAATCGCGGGCGAAGGCCCGGAACTTCAGGTCGGGGGAGAGGACCTCTCCGTAAGCCCTTCCCCGTACGCCGGTAGTCGTCCTTTCGGGCTCCCAGAAAAGCAGCTTCTTCGTCTCCAGGTCGTAGATGAAGGCCTTGTTGAACCCGGAGAAGGTTATCTTTTTCCCGCTGTCAAGGTAATCGAAGCGGTTGAAGAACAGCTTCTGTTCGTTCCGTCCGGTCGCGGCGTTGACGGCCGCCAGGACGGCCGCGTCGTCGAAAAGGGGAGTCTTGACGCCCGTCTCTATATCCACCCTTTTGAAGGTGCCGTCCTCGAAGATGAAATGGCCCGCGCCGTCCGGCGTCCAGTTGAGCCGCATCAGGCCTTCGAACTTGACCAGGTTGCGGCCTTCGCGGCGCAGCTTGTCGTAGAGGGCCCTGCCGGTCGGCTTTTCCTGCGGCCGAGCTTGGAGGGCCAGGCAGGCGGCCAGGAGCAGGGCCAGGGCCGGGACGAATGCCCATTTTCTTTTCATGGATGCCTCCTTATCGCTTCGCTTCCTTTTTTATCGCGGCCCGGCGGACAGAGATTATTCTGACCGGCGGCTCGAGCTGCTGGCCGCGGGCCGGGGAGCGGTGGATCATCTCGACGACTTCCATGCCGGAGACGACCTTTCCGAAGGCCGCGAAACCCTGGCCGTCCGGGTTGCGCCGGCCCCCGTAGTCGAGCTCCGGCTGGTCGCCGACGCAAATGAAGAAGGATGAGGTCGCCGACCCCGGCGCCGACCTGGCCATGGAGACGGCGCCGTGCTCGTGGCGAAGGCCGGTCACGGACGTGGGCTCGTGTTCGATGGCCGGAAAGCATTTTGCGGCTTCGAGCATGCCCCCTTGGATGACCTCGATCCGGACCGCGTCGTTCGGCTGGTTGTCGAGCCTGACGGTGCGGTGGAAAGTAGAGCCGTCGTAAAGCCCGGCGTCGACGTAGCACAGGAAGTTGGCAACCGTGATTGGGGCCTGGGACGGGAAAACGATCAGGCGGATCTCGCCCAGTTCCATCAGGATGACCACCTCCGGGTCTTCACCGGTGCCCGGCGCGAGCGGAGCCGCTGTCATCAGGACGGCGACGAGCGAGAGCGCGGCCCTCGTCATGGAAAGTTTCACTTCTTGTCCCTCCCGGGATGTCCCTTCGGTTGCCGGGCGAGCTCGCCGGCGGCCGTTCTAAGGTAAATGCGGCACGTGCCGGAGGCGTCGACTCCCAGCATGGGGAAGCTGCGGACAACGTTGTGTATCCTATCGATCAAGCGGCGACTCCGGAATACTCCACTTTATTAAATCCCTGACTGAAATTCAAGGGAAAACAAGGGATGGGTGCCCGAGGGTTTTGTGAGGGGGAATGGGGAGGGGCGCCTTTCAGGGACGGCTTTGGCGCCGCCGTTATGGACGAGTGCTAGACCGGCTTGGATCAGCGCGGCCCGGCGCAGCGTATGCCGCGGGGGTTGAAGCACTTGTTGCAGGAGACGCAGTCGGAAGCGGCGGTAATGTTCTCTTTGAAGCTCTTGACGAGGTAAGGGTCGCGGATGAAAGGCCGGCTCATGGCGACCATGTCGACCAAACCGCGCTCGATCATCTCCAGCGCCACGCGCAGCGTCCGTATGCCGCCCAGGCCGATGACCGGAACGCCGACGGAACTCTTTATCAGGGCCGCGTTACGGACGAAGTAGCCCTCTTCGGATTCGGGCCGCCGGCCCGGCCAGACCGAACCGCGTCCCGCCTCCGCCATGCCGCCCGACACCTCTATGGCGTCGACGCCGGCCTTCTCGGCAAGCCCTGCGACGACGACGGCTTCCTGCACTTCGAGGCCGCCCTGCCGGAGCAGGTCGCTCGAGTTCAGCTTGACGGCCACGGGGAAGTCGCGGCCGCAAGCGGCCTTGATGCCCGATATGACCTCGGCGAGGAACCTGCTCCTGTTCTCCGTGCTGCCGCCCCATTCGTCGACGCGGCGGTTGGTATGTGGCGAAAGGAAGGACGACACCAGGTAGCCGTGCGCGGCGTGAACTTGGACACCGTCGAACCCGGCCGCTCTGGCACGCTCGGCGGCCGATATGAAAGCCTGAACGAGTTCCCGTATTTCAACCGCTTCCAGCTCCCGCGGCATGACCCTGGAAACCGGGTCGTAGACCGCGGAAGGGGAGACCGGCGTCGTTCCGCACAGGCTGCGTTTGGTTTGCCGGCCGGCGTGCGCGAGCTGCAGGAAGACCCGGGAAGGCCCGCTGCCGTGCACGGCCGCGGCGAGCGAAGCCAGTCCGGCTATGAACTTGTCGTCATGAACGGCGATCTGCCTCGGACTGGCCTTGCCGGCCGGATGAACGAAGGCGTGGCCGGTCATGATCAGCCCGACCGCGCCCCTGGAAAGCTCCGAATACAGGTGGAGTTGTCTTGCCGTCACCAGGCCGTCGGAGGCGGCCATGTAGTCGTGGGTGGCCGAGCGGACGAACCGGTTGACGATTTCGATCTTGCCGACCCGGCAGGGCGTAAACAGGATGGACATCGGTTGGTATTCTGCCATAAATCCCGCCAGACAGGAAGGACGTTCCCGTAAGCGGCGTTCGGACGGCCCGGGGTTGCTTCTCGCGCCGGCCGCTGATATCATCGAGCCGGTCCGTGAAGGGCCGCTGAGACGGGCATGAACGAAGACCAGGCCAGGACGCAGGAAGAGAAGGTCGAGGCCTTTCTGAAAGGCCTGGGCATCGAATTCGTGCGTATCGAGCACCCGCCGGCCGCCACAGTGGAAGAGGCCGAAAGATACTGGACAGGCCTGCGCGGCGCCCACGTCAAGAACATCTTCCTGCGCAACTGGAAGGGCAACAGGCATTACCTGCTGCTCGTCGAAGCCGGCAAGAAAGTCGACCTGAAGCATCTCAACCGTGTGCTCGGAGAGGACCGCTTGAGCTTCGCCTCGGAGCGCCGGCTGAGGGCCTGCCTCGGCGTTTCGCCCGGCGCGGTTTCGCCGTTCGGTTTGATAAACGACGTTGGAAAGGAGGTCCAGGTCATCATAGACGACGACCTCAGGAGCAGCCCCTATCTGGCCTTCCACCCGAACGTGAACACCGCCACCCTGGAAATATCAGGGGCGGATTTCATAAAATACCTCGAGGCCTGCGGCCACCGGGTCCGCTGGCTGGAACTTCGCGAAAAGGAGGCTTGACGAGCCATGACAGCAAAAGCCGGCCGCGCCCCGGTCATGGGAGCTTTGCGCGCAGCCCTGTTGGTCCTCGCTGTCTTCCCGCCTCTTCTATGCCAGCAAAGCGTCCCGGAACCGGCCATCGCTTTCGCGCCCTATAAATACGTCGCGCGCCGGGCCCCTTCCGCGATAAAAGTGGACGGGCGCCTGGACGAGAAGGCTTGGCAGGACGCCGACTGGACGGAGGTTTTCGGCGACATCGAGGGCCCGTCGAAGCCCGACCCGCGCTACCGGACCAGGGTCCAGATGCTCTGGGACGACGCCTTTCTCTATATCGGGGCGTATCTTGAAGAGCCGGACCTCTGGGCGACCCTGAAGGAACGGGACTCGGTCATTTTCCTCGACAACGACTTCGAGGTCTTCATCGACCCGGACGGCGATACGCACGCCTACTATGAGATAGAACTCAACGCCCTCAACACCGTCTGGGACCTGCTGCTCGTCAAACCCTACCGTGACGGCGGCCCGGCGGTGCACGCCTGGGACATCAGCGGCCTGAAGACGGCCGTCAACCTGATGGGCACTCTCAACGACCCATCCGACCGCGACCGTGGCTGGACCGTCGAAATGGCCGTGCCGTTCGCGATACTCAGGGAATGCATCCCGGGCAAACCGGAAAAGCCCACACCTGGCGATACCTGGAGGCTCAATTTTTCGCGCGTCGAGTACCGGCTGGAGGTCGTGGACGGCGTTTACGTCAAAAGGAAGGACGCGTCGAGCGGCCAGCCTCTGCCCGAGGACAACTGGACCTGGTCGCCGCAGGGCCTGGTCAACATGCACTACCCGGAGATGTGGGGCTACGTGCAGTTCTCCGGCAAACCGCCGGGCAGGGGCCGGGAGAGGTTCGTGGAGAAGCCCGAAGAGAGGGTCAAATGGGCCCTGCGCCGGGTCTATTACGCCGAGAGGCGCTATTTCAACGAGAACGGCGCCTTCGCCGCCGGCCTCGGTCCTCTGGGGCTGGCCGCGGACAGGCAATTGAGGCTCAAAGGCTGGTCCTATCCGCCCTCTATCGAAGCCACTTCCGGCATGTTCGAAGCCTACTACAGGTCGGATTCGGGCGAAAGCTGGCACATCAGGCAGGACGGCCTGGTCTGGAAAGGCGCCGGCCGGACGGCGGCCCGGAAATGAGGCCAAGGAGAGGCCGGGGGAGGAAATAATGTGCGCAGCAAAATGGGGAAAAGCGGCCAGCGAGGCCGCTTGTTTTCTGGTCATCGTTTCGCTCGCGGCCGGCCTCGCGGCGGCGGCGACGCTGCCGCGAGCGAGACAGCCGGAAGAGGTCGGCATGTCGGCCAAGCGGCTGGCCCTGATTGACGGCCTGATCGACGAGGCCTTGGCCAGGAAGGATTTTCCGGGAGCTGTCCTGCTCGTGGCCCGCAAGGGGAAGATCGTCTACCGCAAGGCCTTCGGGCTCAGCCAGCTCGTGCCCGAACCGCGGCCGATGGAGCCGGACATGATCTTCGACCTGGCCTCGCTGACCAAGCCGGTGGCCACGGCCACTTCGGTCATGCTGCTCGTGGAGCGGGGTCGCCTTAGGCTATGGGACAAGGTGAGCGAATACGTCCCGGGCTTCACGCCTTACCTTCATGAAAAGGGCCTGCCCGGCGAGCCGGCCAGGCTTTTCCATCTGCTGACGCACACTTCGGGACTGCCGCCTTACACCGACCCCAAGGAAGTCGAGAAATCATACGGCCGACCGTGTTCCACGGAGGACCTGGTCAAGCATATCGCCGGGCTGACCAAGGAATCGGAGCCGGGCGAGAGGTTCGTCTACAGCTGCTTGAATTACATAACGCTCGCCCACATCATCAAGAAAGTCAGCGGCAGCGACGTGGCCGAGTTCTCGTCGGAGAACATCTTCAAGCCGCTCGGCATGGACCGGACCGGCTATGATCCGCCGGAGGCCTGGCGGGAGCGGTGCGTCCCGACCGAGGTCGTCGATGGAACGCCTTTGAGGGGCGTCGTGCATGACCCGCTGGCCAGGCTCCAGGGCGGCGTTTCCGGCAACGCCGGGCTGTTCTCGACGGCGGACGACCTGGCCGTCTTCGCCGAGATGCTGCTCGAGGGCGGCCGCTTCAGGGACGTGCGCGTCCTCAGTCCGCTGGCGGTCGAGCGGCTGACCGAGATATACCCGAAGCACCCCGAGTTCGGCCGCGGCCTGGGTTGGGATTTCACCTCTGATTACGCCACCGTCAAGGGCGACCTGTTCGGGCTCCGCTCCTTCGGCCATTCAGGCTATACCGGAACCTCTCTCTGGATCGACCCGGAAACGAAGACGATCGTCGTCTTCCTGACCAACCGGGTCCATCCCGACGACAGAGGCGAGATAATCGCGATGAGGAGCAAGGTAGCCAACGTCGTGGCGGCCTCGATCCTGGAGAAATAGGGCTTTTTCGCTTTGACACCGGCCGGAGCCTGTGTTATATAGCCGAAGGGTCATAGCTCATGCCCGTCCAGGTCGAGAAAGAGATTTACATCCGCGCCAGGCGCTGCTTCGAGCTCCTCCAGGAGTCGGCCGCGGCCTTCAAGGCTTTCCTCGATGGGGGTGTGTCGGCGAGTGACCCGGGTTACTACAAGGCGCGCAACCTGGCCAAGGAAGGCCGGGCCTACTTCGAGCAGACCACTCAGTACGCCCGCAAGATGCTCGGTCCCATCCCCGTATACGCCACCCCGGATTTCGAGAAATGGCGCGAGCAACTCCTGCTCGAGAACAAGGTCATAGTGGTCGGACGGACCCTCGAGTCCATCGCCGCCGAACTCGAGGGGGACGAGTTCATGCGCGGCCTTATGAGCCCGGAGGAGATCAGGAGCTATCTCAGCCGCATGATCGACAGCCAGAGATCCGGCAAGCGCAAGCTCCAGAACATCAAGGTCCGGATGGTCATAGACAGGCTCAGCGGGCTTCTCGCGGAAGTGAACGAGCTCCAGAAGGAAGCCCAGAAGAAGCAGCAGGGCCTGACGATCTAAGCCTTTTTCGCTCGGCTTCGTCCCGGCTGGCTTTTCAGGAACGTCTCCAGGGCTTCCGGGTCCAGCGGCCTTTCGAAAAAGAAACCCTGGACGAGCGGGCAGCCCAGCGCCCTCAGGCTTTCGAGCTGGCTTTCGGTCTCGACGCCTTCGGCCACGACGGTGAGGCCGAGCTTGCGGCCCAGCCTTATGATCGACCTGACGATCTCATAGCTGTGATTGCCCGGGGCCATGGATTCGATGAAGCTGCGGTCGACCTTCAGGCCGTCGACCGGAAGACGGCGCAGGTAGTTCATAGAGGAGTAGCCCGAGCCGAAGTCGTCGATATAAACCTGGGCGTTCATCTTCTTGAGCTGCTTGACGACCAGAGCGGCCCTCTTGAAATCCTCGACGACGGCGCTCTCGGTGATCTCGAAGATGATGGAGCCGGGGTCGACGCCGGTCTCCTTGATGACGGACTTCAGGTCCTTAGTCAGGCTCGGCAGGAATTGGCGGCCCGAGATGTTGATGCTGACGGCCGCGCCGCGTGCTGCCGGCGTCGTATCCCGCCACTGGCTCAGGCGCCTGCAGGCCTCCTGTATGACCCAGTTGCCGATGGGAATGATCAGGCCCGTTTCCTCGGCGATGGGAATGAACTGGTCGGGCATGATCAGGCCGCGTTCCGGGTGATGCCAACGAAGCAGGGCCTCCAGCGCGAACAGCCCGGCGCCCTGAGTCCGGAGGACGGGCTGGAAGCAAAGTCTGAGCTCTTTCCTCTCCACTGCCTGCCACAGGTCGGTTTCCAGGTCATGCAGGGTCAGCGTCTGCTGGCGCATGGATTCCCTGAAGATGATGGCGCGGCCGCCGCCGGCCTTTTTCGCCCGGTACATGGCGATATCGGAGTCCCTGACCAGCTGCTCGGCCGACTCCGTCCCGGGCCCGGCCAGGCTGATGCCGATACTGGCCGTTATGAACTTTTTCCGCCCCATGACCCGGAAGGGAGAGTTAATCACCTTGAGCAGCCGCTCGGCCGTGGCCCGGGCGTCATCGAGCCCGTTGATGTCCTCGAGGATGATGATGAACTCGTCGCCTCCCCAACGGGCGACCGTGTCGCCGAACCGCAGGCACTTCTGAAGGCGCTGGGCCAGCGCCATGAGCGACGCGTCGCCGGCCTCGTGGCCTAGGCTGTCGTTGATGTTCTTGAAGCGGTCGAGGTCGATGAAGAGGACCGCGAAGACGTGGTCGGGATGCCTTTTCAGCCGGGCGAAGGCCACCTGAAGGCGGTCCAGGAACAGGGAACGGTTGGGCAGCTTGGTCAACGTGTCGTGAAAGGCGTCGAAGATGAGCTGTGCCTCCAGCGCCTTGTATTCGGTGATATCCAGCCAGTAGCCTATGAATTCGCGCGGCCGGCCGTCGTCGTCCCTGAAGACCGACATTTCGTCCCGGATCCAGCGGTACTCGCCGTCACGGTGCCTTACCCTGTACTCGTGCACGTCCGAATCCCGGCCGATCAGGCTCTTAAGCCTGTCGACGAGCTCGGGCCTGTCGTCGGGGTGCACCAGGTCCAGCCAGAGCGAGGGGGACTTCAAGAATGTCCCGGCTTCATATCCCAGGATGGCCTTGACGCCCCCGCCCACGAAGGTGGCCCCCCAGCCGGCAAAAGGTTCGCAGCAGAAGATGACACCCGGGCTGCAGCGGGCGAAATGGTCCAATCTGGCCCTGGCCTTGCGGGACTCGAGCGAGTTGCCTGGCGGGGCCTTCTCCCGTTTCGGCAGCTGGAGTTCATGGTGATCCATCGTCTACGCGAAGAGCGACCTTTCTTTTCTTCAGATATTACGAGCGGGATTATCCCAGACGCGCCCGGACCCCGCCACCATCCCTGGGGGTGATTCAGAGGGTGAAAAAACGCCTCCCGCTGCCAGCGCAGGACGCCCTAAAACGGCGGTGAGGGCGACCCTTGACGACCTACCGGCCCCCGGCGCGCCTAAAGCAGGACCTGTTTCAAAATGTCGACCAGGCCGAGGGCGTACTCTATCTCGGCGAAGGGTATCTGCCTGCCCTTGGCGATCCTGGTGAAGCGGCCGTCCTTGTTGCTGTCCTTGGTGAAGACCAGGAAATCGGCCTGGGGAGCGACCGCATCGATCATCTTCTCGTTATCGCTTCCCGGTGCTCCGCGCTTGGCCTCGCCTCCGATATGGACGGCGATGACGAAGATCCTGTTCTTCTTGCAGTAATCGATGACCTTCTGGAGCCTGGCCGCCTCAGCTTCCACGGTCAGGCCGGAGGCGCCCATGCCCTTGAGGCTGGCGCCTATGGCGAAAATGACGGCCTTGTAGGGAGTCCCGGCCGGGTGACGGGCCAGGTCGGAATTAACCTCGACGTGGAAGCCGGGGCCCGACTCCCGGCCGCCCAGACCGACTCCTGCGGCCACCATCTCGGCGGTCGGGACGTCGCAGTAATCGTAGGGTATGCCGGCCTCGTCCAGGACGATGTTGAGCGTGGTCACATCGGGGCTTTGGCCGGCCGAGGTCGAGAGCACCGGCAGGCCGGCCTTGGGGTACTGCTGCGCGGCGGCACCCGCAGCGGCCATGACAGCGATGACCGCGAGAATTGTCAGGGGGATATGCTTTTTATTCATTCCATACTCCTTCCTCAAGCTTCGCTTCCGACTTCATTTTTCGAGCAGGATGTCGAAGGCGTTGACCGCTTTCCTCCACCAGTCGGGCAGGCCCGGCCGGTTGCGGCTGTAGTTGCGCTTCTGGACGTCGTAAAGGAAGAGATGGTCGTACTTGACGAGCAGGTCGTCGCCGAGTTTCCACCAGGCGTCGACCACGGTCTGGGCGTTGTTCAGGCAAAAGCCGGTCAGGAACCAGCGCGCTTCCGCCGGCTTTTTCTTGTAGAGCTCGGCCGCCTGCCTGTCTATATCCGGGATGCGCTCGATGACCGCGGTCTCGTACTTTTCCTGAGCGGCCTTGACGTCCTGGATGGCCTCGGAATAGGCCACCTGGACGTGGAAGTCGGCGTAGTCGAAGGCCCAGCGGGCCGAATCCCGGCTGAAGACCCAGTGGTCGCCGACACCGAAGGACTTGGGCAGTTCGTTGACGCCCGAGTAGAAAGGCATGTAGCAGGCTGTGTCCTGGGAGCCGAAGGAGATCCAGACTATCCCGCCCACGGGGTCGGGCAGCCAGCGCCGGCACTGCGTTACGGTGGTGTACTCGGCCCTGGCGTCGTCGATGACCCTGGTCTGCCGGTAATAATTGGGGTTGCGGAACGGCCCGCCGCGGATGCCTTTGACCGGGTCGAAGGGGGTCCCGTAGCTCCGGTCTCGGGTCATGGCCATGACATCGGCCACCGAAACCTTCCGGTCGGGCTTGACTGAGAAGGGGAAGTCCATGTTGGGTGTTTCGGGCTTGAAATTCCTGGAAGGCGCGACCAGGTCGAAGAAGCGCCACAGCCTCTGGATGCGGCCGTTGGTGCTGGCAGCGCTGCCTTCGACGGGGGAATAGGCCCTCTTCCAGTTGAAGGGCTTGCCGCCCTTGGGGTCGTAGAACCCCATCTCCACGGCCAGCGAGACCACGTTGGGGGAGGCCATGAAATGGTCCTTGTTCTCGAGGTCGATCTCGCCGATGCGCGACTCGTTGGGGCAGACGCTGACGTGGTCGTCCGGGACGCGCTGGGCGCACCAGACCGCCCCGGGTTTGCCGCTCTCCGGCGTCCAGAGTGGGCCGACGGGCATGATCTCGAATATCCAGACCTCGTTGGGGTCGGCCACGGCCAGCATCTCGCCGTCGTCATGGAAACCGTAGCCGTACTTTTCCGCCAGGCCGCCCATGACCTGAATGGCCTCCCGGGCTGTTCCGGCCCTTTCCATGGCCAGGATGGTGAGCATGGTGAGGTCGAGTTTGGCCGTAGGCGTTGGGTTCTGAAGCTTGCGCTGGCAGCCGATGCTCGATTCGCCTATGGCGACCTGCCGGTCGTTCATGTAGCCGAACATGCCGTGATGGTAGCCGTAGGTATGGGGCACTTCCGGGATCTCGAGGCCGGTGAAATCCTTCTTGTAGAGGTCCCACTTCAGCCCTTCCGAAGGCGGCCAGGTCTTGTACTGGGAGATGTGGTAGATCTTCCTGGTTGAGCCAGGCTTGTGGTCGGCCGCCGGGACGTGGCGCCAGGTCCAGTCGCAGATGCCGCAGTCGCAGGTGTGAGTGGTCATGGTCGAGCCGTCGGTCGAGGCCTCCCTGCCTACCAGGATGGAAGTGCAGGACTCGAGTCCTGTGTCCGAAGCCAGTTCCGCGGCCTCCTGCCAGTCGAGGTAGGCCGGAGCCGGCACGGTCAGCCGAGCGGCCAGAAAGCCGGCCAGAAAGAGCAGCAGGGCCGCCCCGGCCAGTTTGAGCCGTGTTCCTGTCATTTTCGCCTCCTGAGTTCTCTTGCTTATGTCGATTTGTTATTTTACGCCGCCTCCCTCCGAAAGGGCGTCGACGGCCCTGACGGCCCTGTCCCACCACTCCGGGTCCGAGACCGGCAGCTGCCTTCGGCTGCGCTTCCCGGAGTCGTAGATAGAGAGATGGTTGTACTTGACCCAGAGGTCGTCGCCGAGCTTCCACCAGGCGTCGACGACATTCTGGGCGTTGTTCAGGCAGAAGCCTGTCAGGAAGCGGGCCGCTTCCCGAGGGTTCTTCTTATGAAGCTCGAGGGCCTGGCGGTCGATTTCGGGCAGGCGCTCGAGAACGCCGTCCTCCCACTTCTGTCTGGCCTCCTGGACGTCCTTGATGGCGGCGGCGTAGGCGGGCTGAACATGGTAATCGACATAATCGAAGGCCCAGCGGGCAGCCCGGCGGTCCAGCACGAAATGGTCGCCCAGGGAGAAGGACTTCGGTATCTCGGTCACGCCAGCGTAAAACGGGATGTAGCAAGAGGTGTCCTGGGAGCCGAGCGCCACCCAGACCACGCCTCCGATGGCGTCGGGCAGCCAGGAACGGCACTGCGTCAGCGTGGTGTACTCGACGTTGGGCACGCTTATCAGCCTGGTCCCCCTGTGATAGTTGGGGTTCTGGAAGGGACCGCCCCTGATGCCCCGCAGCGGGTCGAAGACCGTACCCCGGGACTTGTCACGGGTCAGTTCCATTACGTCTCGAGCCGAGAGTTTGCGGTCGGGCTTGACCGAGAAGGGGAAGTCCATGTTCGGAGTTTCCGGGCTGAATTTCCGCGACGGCGCGACCAGGTCGAAGAAGCGCCACATGCGGGAACGGCGTCCCTGACTGGAAACGGCGCTACCCTCGGCCGGGGAATAGGCCTTTTTCCAGCTGAAGGTTCGACCGCTCTTGGGGTCGTAGAGCCCGGCTTCCACGGCGAACGAGACGACGTGCTGCGAAGCCATGAAATGGTCAGTGTCGGCCAGGCCGATCTCGTCGATGCGCGACTCGTTGGGGCAGACGCTGACGTGGTCGTCAGGGATTCGCTGGGCGCACCAGACCGCCCCGGGCTTGCCGCTTTCCGGGGTCCAGAGGGGGCCGACGGGCATGATCTCGAAGACCCATATCTCGTTGGGGTCGGACACGGCCAGCATCTCGCCGCCGTCATGGTAGCCGTAGCCGTAGCGTTCCGCGAGCGAGCCCATGAGCCGGATGGCTTCTCGGGCTGTGCGGCAGCGCTCCATGGCCAGGAGAGTGAGCATGGTGATGTCGAAGGCCGGCGTCGGTGTCGGGTTGGAGATCTTGCGGACGTTGCCGATGGTCGACTCGGCGATGGCCAGCTGCTGGTCGTTCATGTAGCCGAAGACCGCGTGATGGTATCCGTAGGTGTGGGGGACCTCCGGGAGCTCCAGCCCGGTGAAATCGCGCTTTATCAGGTCCCATTTGAGGCCTTCTGAAGGCGGCCAGGTCTTGATCTGGTTGATGTGATAGATGCGCCTTTTTTCGCCCGGCTTGTGGTCGGCAGCGGGCACGTGGCGCCAGGTGAAATCGCAGACCCCGCAGTCGGCCGCGTGGGTGGACATGACCGATCCGTCGGCCGAGGCCGCCTTGCCGACCATGATGACCGTGCAGTTCTCGAATGCTTCCGGGGATGCTCCCGAGGCCGCCTCCGGCCGGCCGGCGGAATGTCCCAGGATGAGCCCGGCGGCCAGCAGGGCGGCGGCCGCGAGCAGGGTCGCTTTCCTGTTGATGTTGACGAAGTGCATTTCGGGACCTCCAACGGATCACGGGCCTCAGGGACATGCCGGCCCGATAATCTCAATTCCTGACGAGCTTTTCAGGCTCCACCCGGGATGGGTCGCCCAGATAGGCTCCGACGCCTTTCTCGACCAGTTCACGGTAACGCGGCACTTCCCGGACCTCTATGGCCCGATCTCCGTTCTTGCGCGAGAACTGCCGGAATATCTCGAGGACCACGGAACAGTGCTGCCCGACGCGTTTGGCGAGCGGCCAGCCGGTCTCGTCGTAGGGAACGAAGAGCTTTTTCTTGGCGGCGAGTTTGAGCAGGAAAGGGTCTTTGCCGTCGAGCAGGAGCTTGGTCGTCTTGGGACCGGTCGGCTGGTCCAGGAAGGGTATCGGCGCCTCGAGCAGGAACGGCATGGCCTCGGAATGGTCCCCGATCTCGCGGTGCGAAAGCCCCCTGAAGCCCGCAGGCGAAGGCTCGACATGGTTCTCGAAACCCTCCCTCGCCTTGACCGTCATGGCCGCCAGGGTGGCGAGGCGCACCGACTTTTCCGGGGCCACGATGCAGTTGGTCACCGGGAACATGGTTTCGGCGCCGTGGATGTCGACCGCTATATCGACCTTTTCCCGGCGGATGAGCTCCATGGCCGCGAAGGCCACCCTTGCCATCAGCGTGCCGTTCGGCCGGCCGGGCCAGCAGCGGTTGACGTTGCGGATGTCGATATAAGACAAGAGCTGCCTGCTGGGGTAATGGATGTAGACGTCCGGGTCGGGCCACTGGTCGAGGGGAGAGGCGTCCCGGTTGCCCATGCGGAACTTCCTCGCCCCCCAGGCCGTCGGGACCTCGAAGTAGAGGGGGTAGCCGTCCCCGGCCCGAGTGTTGCGGCCGGCGCTGTTGTTGAAGAAGGGGATGACGTAGATCGTGCCTTTTTCGACCACGGCGTTCTCGATGACGATGAGCGCCGCCAGCATGCCCTCGGGCTCGTTGGCGTGAGTGTTGCCGAGCAGGACGGCCTTTCCGCCCGGCTCCCGGCCGCCGAGCACGAAGACATTTGTGTCCGCGGTCGTGCCCTTTAAGGACGGGCAGTAGTCGCTCAGTCTCAAGACCGACGTCACCCCGGGACCCTTGATGACCGGGACGTCGAAACGACGGTGCCGCAGGAGCGGCAGCCCGCCGGCCAGCACCAAAGCCAGACAGAGCCCCAGGCCGGACAGCCTGAAAAGCAGCTCTTTCTTCATGGCATGACCTTATTTGAAGCGCAAAAGTCTCAGCAGCAACGGGACCATGACCAGCAGGTAGAGCAGCCGGGTCGGGCGGTCCTCTTTACCCGACCAGAAATTCCAGGCCAGCAGGCCCAGGAGGAAGGCCGTTATCAAGTAGTAGAGGATGCTGATGACGCCCATGACGCTCACATGCTCCACCTGACCAGGAAGGCCAGCCGGGAGCTGAAGATGATCATCAGCATGCCGGCCGCGGTTATCAGCAGCCAGGGTATCCAGGTGGCCCTGAGGAAATCGGAGTAACTACCCTTATAGCCCGAAACCATGTTGCTCAGACGGCCGATCAGCGCCGTCGGCGGCAGGCCGTCGCCGAGGGGCCATAGCAAGCTCAGCCCGGCCATGACCACGGTCGCGTGATAGCCAAGGGAGTCGAGCAGCCAGACGAGCGGTATGCCCAGGATGGCGGCGGCCCCGTAGGTCAGGACGCCCTCGGAGACGGGGATGACGACCGGCAGGATGGCTAGGACGGCGGCAATGGGCATGGAGATGAGGGCATAAGAGAGCAGACCCCTGACGCCGGTGGCGGTCATGACCTGTTGGAGCATGCCGACCACCACCATGGTCGTGAGCAGCGGCAGCAACCGCCGGACGGTGGCCGACGCCAGTTTGAGGATGTCGATCCGGCGTGGGCTGAGGATGAACGCGGTCAGCCCGGAGATGGTGAACAGAAGAGGCAGGCCCAGAACGGGTGTCGAAAAAGGCTTCAGTCGGTAGGCCGCCAGCAGCCCGAAGAAGACCAGGAAAGGCACGAGGAGACGCCACCAGGACATGCCGGGCACGACCTCCGGCAGGGAGGTCCCGGCCGATGGATCGCCGGCCTTTTCCTTTTTCCAGCCGAGTATGTAGACCGAGCAGGCGCCCAGGAACAGGACGGGCAGGCCGAGCGTGAATTCGAAGCCGACGTAGGGGATGGCCGTGCCGGCGCAGAGGATCATGGCCCAGATGTTGACCGGAGGCGCGGCGGCGCTCAGGCCGGCCAGGATGAACAGGATGGCGGCCGACCTCTTGGCCGATACGCCGAGATTGCGCAGGGCCAGGGCCACCGGCGCTCCGACGACGAGCAGAGATACGCTGCCCGCGCCGGTCAGGGCGCCGGGGATGAGGACGATGATCATGAGCAGGAACAGGGCCAGGAAGCGCAGGCGGCCGAAGATCTTCAGGGTCGAGCGGACGGCGTAACTTGCCCCGCCTGACTCGTTGAGCACGTCCATGAACAGGGTGGCGGTGAAGAAGACCAGGATGACGTCGAGGTAGGTGATCGAACCCTCGACCAGATGCCGCGGGAACTCCTTCAACGCCGGGGTTTCGAACAAGGCGCCGGCCAGTCCGCCGGCCGCGGCGGCGATGAACATGCTCAGCTCGACCGAGAGCCTGGCCCAGGCCTTGGCCGCGACGTAAGCGCCTATTATTGCGGCCAGGATGATGCAGATGGTCGTTATCATGGCGGACCCGGCCATGATAACGCATCAGTCGTCCGGAAATCAACGCAAAAAGGCCTGGGGTCAAAGCAACGCGGACGGTGGCCGCTTTCCGCCTTCAGCCGGGACCTTGGTCTGGCCCTCGGTCCAGAAGCCGGTCATGTGCCTCAGAAAACGGTTTGGCTCTCCACCCCCGCCTTTTTCAGCGCCCGGGAAAGGCGGTCCGCCTGCTCTCTGAAGAAATCGTCCGACAGGAATCTCTCGAGCCCGTGCCGGCGGTAGAAGCCCTTCACGGCGGGAAGGTAATTCATCCGGTCGATGAGCACGTGGCCGACCTTGTCGGCGAGCAGCCCGGCCAGCCTCTCCGGGTTCCCGGGCAGCAGCGGACCGGCGAAGGCGAAGGTCCTGACCCCGGCCTGGCGCAGCACTTCCAGGGCCTGCAGCCTTTCCTCGAGCGGCGAGGCGCCCGGCTCGAACAGGCGGGATACGGAAGGGTCGTCGGTGGGGACGGTCAGGCCGACCGAAACGTTCTCGAGGCGCAGAAGAAGGTCGAGGTCGCGGACGACCAGGCAGGACTTGGTCTGGATCTCGACCGGGAATTGCCAGGGCACTATCTGCTCCAGCAGGCGGCGGGTCAGCCGGTAGCTTTTCTCCAGGGGCTGGTACGGGTCGCAGACCGAGGCTATCCAGATCGTCCCCTTCCTGGCTTTGGGCAGCTCGCGCTTCAGGAGCTCGACCGCGTTCACCTTTACGTCGACGAACGTGCCCCAGGCTTCGGTATGGCCGGAGTAGCGGACCATGAAGAGCTTGGCGTAGCAATAAACGCAATCGTGGCTGCAGCCTGTGTAGGGGTTGATGCAGTAATCGTGGATCTTGGACTTGTTGAGAATTGATTTCGCCTGTTTCTCGGTGACCTTCATGCGCCTTCCACTTCCGGGCATCATTATACCCCGGGCCGTCGCCCCGGGCTCCAGTGTGGACAAAAGTTTTGCGCCGGTGGTAAAATAGCGGGGGGAAGGGGTCGAAAGGAGATTTCGACCCATGGGAGAGTCGCTCTCAATTGCCGAGCCCCTCGTTTCTCTGAACCTCGAAAAAACCCCTCCCGGAAGGAGACGATCCATGCGCAAGCCAAGGGCGTCGAGAACGGCTTTGTGTTCTCTTCTCGCGGCGGTCTTCGTGGTGGCGGCGTCAGTCCCGGCCAGGGCCCAGTACTACGGCCGGAACAAGGTCCAGTACAGGAAGTTCGACTTCAGGATCATGAAGACCCAGCATTTCGACATCTATTATTACCTGCCGAACGAGGAGACGGTCAAGGTCGCGGCCGTCATGGCGGAAAGGTGGTACGCGCGGCTGGCCCGCATGTTCAACCACGAGCTCAAAGGCCGCCAGCCTCTCATACTCTACGGCAGCAGCCCGGAGTTCCAGCAGACGACGGTCATCCCGGAACAGATGGGCGAGGGCACGGGCGGGGTGACCGAATCGTTCAAGCGCCGCATCGTCCTGCCCTACGGGGCTTCCTTGGCCGAGACCGACCACGTCATCGGCCATGAGCTGGTCCACGCCTTCCAGTACGACCTCATGTCCCAGGGGCATTCCGACGACAGGCGCGTGAACGACACCGGCCTGCGCATCCCGCTCTGGTTCATAGAGGGCATGTCGGAGTACCTTTCGATCGGGCCGTTCGACCCCAACACGGCCATGTGGATGCGGGAGGCCGTCAGGAAAAAGGACCTGCCTCAGATCCGGAAGCTCGAGAATTCCTACAAGTACTTCCCTTACAGGTGGGGCCAGGCCGTCTGGGCCTACGTCACCGGCCGCTGGGGGGACGAGGTCATCGGACGGATGATGAAAGCCGTCGGAAGAAGCGGCGACGCCGAGGTCATCCTCGAGGGCATGTTGAGCATCAAGTCCAAGCAGCTTTCGGAAGACTGGCACAAGGCCATGCAGGATGCCTACCTGCCGCTCCTTGAAAAGACCAAGAGGGCGGGTGACTACGGCAAGACGCTCTTCCAGGGCACGGAGAACAGCATCTACAACATCGGCCCGGCCGTCAGCC
Organism: uncultured Eubacteriales bacterium; assembly: GCA_964458655.1. GTDB lineage: Bacteria > Acidobacteriota > Aminicenantia > Aminicenantales > Saccharicenantaceae > CAYWJT01. The sequence continues at coordinate 28,536 of CAYWJT010000033.1, forward strand.
CGGACGGGAAGGAGATGGTCTTCCTGTCCAGCCGGGACATGCTGTCGATAGATATGTACCTGGCCGACGCCGAAACAGGCAAAATCAAGAAAAAGCTCATCTCCTCGGCCATCGACCCGCATTTCGAGAGCATCCAGTTCATCCGCTCGACCGGGGCTTGGGACTCCACGGGCGAGCGCTTCGTCTTCTCCGGGGTGGCCAGGGGAGTGCCCATACTTTCCATAATGGACATGAAGAGGACCAAGGTGGTCCAAGAGATCCCCTTCCGGGAGTTGGGCGAGATCCTCAGCCCGGACTGGTCACCGGACGGCCGTTACATAGTTTTCTCGGCTCTGACCGGCGGTGAGACCGACATTTTCATTTATGAGATGGAGGCGAACTCGCTGCGGCAGATAACCAAGGATATCTTCGGCGACCTGCACCCCGTTTGGTCGCCCGACGGACGCAAGATCGCTTTCGTCACCGAAAGGTTCTCGGCCAACCTGAACTGGGCCGAGTCCGGAAACTACGAGCTGGCGCTGCTCGATGTGGAGTCGGGGCAGGTCGAAAAGCTGTTGGCGTTCCCGGGCGGAAAGAACATAAACCCCCAGTGGTCCCCGGATTCTTCCAGCCTTTTCTTCATTTCGGACCAAAACGGCAAAACCGACCTATACCGCTTGGAGTTGGCCTCGGGCAAGATCTTCCAGGTCACCAACCTCTATACCGGCATCAGCGGCATCACCGAGCTCAGCCCGGCGATTTCGGTGGCCCTCGACACCGGCAAGCTCGTCTTCAGCGCTTACGACAACGCCTATCATTCCATCTTCTCCATCGAGGACCCCGAGGTCCTGCAGGGGCAGCCCTTCCTGGCCCAGTTCGAGAGGAACCCGGGGCTTCTCCCGCCGCGCACTCAGCCGGAAGGGGCCCTGCTCGGCCTGCTCCGCAACCC
>CAYWJT010000034.1:0-28787 GCA_964458655.1 uncultured Eubacteriales bacterium
GGTCGCGTCGCCCAACCGCGAGACCGAGGGCATGAAGGACGGTTCGGACGCCATCGCCGACTGGCCGATCCTGAACGCCCTGCTCAATGCCGTGAGCGGGGCCTCGTGGGTCTCCGTGCATCACGGCGGGGGAGTCGGCATAGGCCTTTCGATCCACGCCGGCATGGTCATCGTGGCCGACGGGACGAAGGCCATGGCACGCAGGCTGGAACGGGTGCTGACCGTCGACCCAGGGCTGGGCGTCGCCAGGCACGCCGACGCCGGGTATGAGGAAGCGGTCGCCTGCGCCAGGAAGAACAAGATAAAGATACCGATGCTCGGGAGATGAACGGGTCGCTCGGGCGCGCGCGTCACAGTTTGTGCCGCGGGCGGCCGGCTCGAACCCGTTGATTGTCAAGCGCTTGAAAGAGGGCGTGTCACACTCTGTGCCGCGCGGGTGTGACGCGGCCGCGCCGCGGGAGCGGAACGGCAACACTAACCATTTCATATCAAACAAGATACGTCCGCGCTAAAAATCCTCTTTTCCGGCACGAAACATGCTTATATCGGGCCGAAAGGAGGTCATCATGAAAAAAGCTGTTGCCGTCACTCTGGCGGGGATCGTCCTGCTCTCGGCGGGCCTGTTCTTCCCCAGGCAGGTGGCCGCGCACGACGTGGGCCACTGCTATGACGACTACGATGCCTGCCGCGTCCGGGCGTTGAACATGGACACCACGGTGTTCAAAATGACGCTCGCGCTCACGCTCTGCGACATCGCGCTCGGCAGGTGCATCCTGGGCTTCGGCCAGCAGGAGGTCTGAGGACGGGAGGGGCCCTCTCCGGAGGGCCCCGGCTTTTTCTCATCCAAAGCTTGGATGTTTCGCGGAGGGAGAAATGGGCAGGCTCGATTCACGGACCGCGGCGGGCGCGCTGATCGTCTTGATGATGTCCTTCGTCAACTACGGAGGCCGGGCGGCGCCGGCCGACCAGAAGGTTTACAAGGTGAGCGAGGTCAGGGTGGCGGCCGAGGACTACGATGACGCCATTATCGCCAAAGCCGCTTTCCTCCTGGCCGAAGGCGACCGGTTGTTTGTGGTCGACAGCGGGGACCACGCCGTCAAGGTTTTCGACCGTGACGGCCGGTTCCTTAAGAAGATCGGCCGCAAGGGAAGCGGGCCGGGGGAGTTCGAAAGCCCTTCAGGTGTCTGCCGTCTTAAGGGCCGGCTGTTCGTGGCGGACGCTGGCAACGGGCGGGTGCAGGTCCTTAACGAGGAGGGCGGGTACATAAGCTCGTTCAAGCTTCCGTTCAGGCCGGACAAGGTGCACCTGGTGGACGGCCATCTGCTCCTCGTCACCAAGCTCGCCGGCGGCCGCGGCGTTTCTGAAAAAACGGTCCATATATTCGACCTCGAGGACCGGCAGGTCGGCATGTGCTTGGACAGCCTGGTTTCGAGCGACCCGATGCTCGACAGCCTCAGGAACCTTTTTTTCGTTTTGCCCGGAGAGGAGGGCGGGTTCTTCGTGGCCCGTGTCTATGACGACCGCCGCTTGCTTAGATTCTCCGGCGAAGGCCGGACGCTGGGCGGGATAGCCTTGGACGAAAGATACAGAGGCCGGCGGGTGGACCTGTCCCCGATAGGGAAAAAGGAGAAGCTGACCGCGCTCTGCTGGTCATGCGTCCGCGCCGGCGGGCTTTTCTACATACTGACCCCCGAGGCCCTGGAGGGCGGGGACGCCGGACCGGGACGAATCATCTATTCGGTCGCCGACGACGGCCGGGTCGTCGGAGAGATCGAGCTGCCGGAGCCGGTCACGCGCATCGCCGTCTCCGGCAGCCGCGTCTTCGCGGTCGACGTCTACGGCGGGCTCAGGATATTCGAGTTCGGACGATGAGAAAGATCGCGGCGGCGGTCGTCTTTATCATCGTGGGAGCGTTCGCGCTCGCGACCCCGGCGCCGGTCCGGCCGAGGCCGGCCGTCTATTCCAGCCTGGAGGAGGCCAGGCGCGAACTGCGCGGCCCTCTCCTGTTGGTCTTTTTCGCGACGGACTGCCCGGTCTGCTTCGAAGACCTTTTCGAGGCGCGCCGCCTGGCCGAGAGCCGGGACTGGCCGGTCGAGGTCGTCGGGGTCAACGGCGGCTCCCGCGAAGGCCTGCTGGAGTTCCTGGACAAGTGGCGCTGGGACCGGCCGGTCATCCTCGACAGGAAGAAAGAGCTGTTCAGGAAGCTCCGGGTAGACCTGGTGCCTTTCAAGGCCGTCCTGGTCGGGGAAGACGTCCTCTATCGCGACGGCCCGCTGACCCGGCCCGAGGCGCGTTATGAGGAGCTCGTCAAATGTCTGAGCGCTTTCTTTGGCCGCTGACCCTGAGGCTAACCTGGGGGAAGACGAGGAGCTCGAGGTTCAGCCTGTTCCTGGCCGCGGCCTTTCCGGTTTCCATAGCCTGGCTCATCAAGAACGAAGGCGTCAGGGCGGGCGTCTCCGCCTTCCTGCTGCTTTTCCCGCACATTTTCCTGATACTGGCCCAGGATATGGTGAGGTCCGAGCTGGCGGGCGGCGTCCTGGAGAACGTCCTCTTCCTGGACGGCGCCTTCCGGCGCTACCTCTGGCTCAAGAACCCGGCCGTCCTGGCCATTGGAGGCGCCTACGCCGCCGGCCTGTTCGCCGGCCTGGCGGCGCTGGCGGCCGCGACGGGCGACCTGCGGCTCTCATTCCTGACCAGGTTCCTGCTCGGCCTCCTGGCAGGCGCTTATTACGTGGCGGCGGCCGGCTTGGCCAGTTATTATCTCAATTCCGGCTCCAACGCGCTCGTTTTCATCCTGCTCCAGTTCGCCGGATTCTTCGGCCTGCTGTTCTCGGCCGGCTCCCGGCCGGGTTTTGTCGATTATGTCATCGACGGCCGCTTGCCGAGCGTCGGCGCCAGGTTCCTTTTCCACGGGCTGCTGCTCGTCTTCCCCAACATCATCACCCTGCCCGGGCACGGCCGGTTCGCCTGGGTGCCGGCCGCGGGTCTGGCCCTCGGCCTTTACCTGCAAAAGCTGCTCGTCTCGCGCCTGGAGCTCAGGAAGTGAGGGGTCGCCATGGTCGTCGTTGAAGGCTTGAGAAAGAGCTTCGGCCGGGTCGAGGCCCTGAAAGGGGCGAGCTTCTACGTCAAGGCCGGCCGGGTCACCGCCCTGCTCGGAGCCAACGGAGCCGGCAAGACCACGTCGTTGAAGGTCATCCTGGGCTTCCTTAGGCCGGACGCGGGCGGCCTGGAGCGCCGCTTCGAACGGGCCGGCTATGTCCCGGAGCATCCCGCGTTCTTTCCCTTCCTGAAAGGTTCCGGCGTCCTGGGGCTGACCTTCAGGAGCAGAGGCGTTCCCGGGCGGGAGCAGGGCAGGCTGGTCGAACGCTACGCGGGAAGGCTCAACTTCGACCCCGCCCTCCTTCGCCGGCCGCCGGTCGCCTACTCGAGCGGCACGGCCAAGAAATTCGCCTACCTGCAGAGCCTCGTCCTCGAGCCCGATCTCCTGGTCGTGGACGAGCCCTTCTCCGCGCTGGACCCGCCGTCCATAAAGGCGGCGCGTGAGCTCTTCCTGGAGCTGCGCGGCCGCGGCGTGACGCTCCTGCTGAGTTCACACCTGCTCGGCGAGATGCAGAGGGTCGCCGACGACGCCGTTATCATCAAGCAGGGGAGGGTCGCGGCCCAGTTCAGCCTGAACGGCGGCCGTTACATCGACCTGGAGACTGAGTTCCTGCGGCTGGCCGGCGAAGACTGAGCCGTTCCGCGCTCCCGGAGTTCAGGCGCCGGACCCGGCGCGCTGCCTCAGATCACCGTGCCTTCCGGGATGACGGCGTTCTTGGGGATGACGATGATGCCGTCGACTATGAAGTGATTCTCCGACTCCTCCTTGATGACCCCGCGTTCGTTGAGCAGCCGCGCTCCGTGGCCGATCCGAGCGTTCTTGTCGATGATGGCGTTCCTTATCCGGCAGTCGCGGCCGATGCCGACGTCGGGGATGCCGGCCGCCCGGTTCCTTTCGAGCTCGGCCCCGGATTCGAAGTAATCCGCGCCCATGACCACGGTCCTTTCCAGGACCGAGCCCCGGCCGACACGGGACCGGATGCCGATTATGGAGCAGCTTATCCGACAGCTTTCGATGATGCTGCCCTCGCAGAGGATGGCGTTCTCCACCTCGGCCGCGCTGAGCTTCGAGCCCGGCAGGAACCTGGCGTGGGTGAAGACCGGCCGCTCCTCGTCGTAGAAGTTGAACCCAGGCAGCGGCCGGCAGAGTTCCATGTGGGCCTCGAAAAAGCTGCGGATCGTCCCGATGTCTTCCCAGTAGCCGTCGAAGAAGTGGGCGGCCACCCGCTCTTTGCCGATGGCCGAAGGTATGATCTCCTTGCCGAAGTCGGCCGCCGGGCTGTCCCGGAGCAGTCGCCTCAACGTTTCCTGGCGGAAGACGTAGATGCCCATCGAGGCCAGGTGCGTGCGTCCCGCGGGCTCGATGCCGAAACGCCTCACGACCTCTTCCGGCACCTTCATCCGCGCCAGCTCGGGCTCCGTATCGGGCTTTTCGGAGAATTCCTCCACCAGGCCGTCGGCCGAGACCTTCATGACGCCGAACTCGCGTGCTCTTTCCGCGGCTACCGGCTTGACCGCGATCGATATGTCGGCGCCCGTCCGGATGTGGTCGTCCACGAACCCGCGGTAGTCCATCCGGTAGAGATGGTCCCCCGACAGGATGAGCACCAGCGCCTCCGGGTCCTCGATGAAGTTCAGGTTCCTGCGTACGGCGTCGGCCGTGCCCTGGTACCAGTCCCGGTGGTCCAGGGTCTGCTGGGCCGAAAGGATGGTGACGAAGTCCTTGAGGTGGAACTGGTCGAAGCGGTAGGTGGTGAAGATGTGACGGTGCAGCGACTCGCTGGCGAACTGGGTCAGGATGAATATGCGGCGGAAGTCGGAATGGACGCAGTTCGAGATGGGGATGTCGATGAGGCGGAAGCGGCCGCCGATGGGCACGGCCGGCTTGCTCCGGAAGCGCGTCAGCGGATAAAGCCTCGAGCCCTGCCCCCCGGCCAATATCAGGACCACGACGTTCGGAGCGGTCGCCACGCCGGTATCTTAACACGGACCGGCCGCCAAGTCACCGGCTTTTTTAGGCGCACGAAAGCCGGAGTATCAGGGCAAGTCGGACCCCCATCGGTTCCAAGCCGAGGGACAGCCTGCTGTTGGTCCCGATATAGAGCGCCGTCCGAATTGGTCGGCTCGGGTCGGTGCGGCCGCCGCGGCAGGCCGTCGCCGTCAGGCCGGCAGGACGCGCGTAGTTTCAGGACCGGCCTGGTCCGGCGCAGTGCGGGCCGCGGGCAGGTCGTCTTGCCGCCCGCGGCTCTCTTGCGGCCGTGTGCTCCTGTCGCTTCAGTCTTTCTTAGCCGCCTGGACCGGGCTCAGGTCGTCGATGAGCCACATGCCCCGGCCGTTGGTGGCTATGACCAGGCAGTTGTCCCGCGGATGGACAGCCAGGTCCCAGACGTAAGACGTGGGCAGCCCGGAGCCGAGCACCTGCCAGCTGCCGCCGCCGTCGAGCGAGACATAGACGCCTGTGTCCGTCCCCGCGTAGAGGATATCCTTCTTTTTCGGGTCTTCGCGCACGACGTTTACCGGGCCGCCGGGGATGTCGGCGGCGATGCTCTTCCAGGTCTTGCCGTAGTCGGCCGACTTGAAGATGTAGGGGTTGAAGTCGTCGTCGTGCCGTCCTATGAGCGTCACGTAGACCACGGCCGGGTCGTACTTGGAGGCCACCACCTTCCAGACGTGCTTGTTGAAGGGCAGGCCGGGCGTAACCTCAGTCCAGTTCTCGCCGCCGTTTTTCGTAACCCAGACGCGGCCGTCGTCGGTGCCGACGTAGATGACGCCGAACTTGAAAGGCGATTCGTCTATGGCCGTGATGGTCGCGAACGGTATGGCGTAGGGCCATTTGCCCTGCTGGGCGGTGTTGAAGGCCGTCAGGTCCGGGCTTATCCGTTCCCAGCTCTCGCCGCGGTTGAGCGAGCGGAAAAGGTACTGGAAGCCGTGGTAGACGATCCAAGGGTTGTGGGCAGAAAGCCGCAGCCCGGCCAGCCACTGTCCTCTGTATTCGGGCTCCCCGGCCTGGGCCTTGGGGAAGACCGGCTTGCTCGTCCACTGCCCTCGGCTGTATTCGGAACGTTCGAGCCTGCCGTAGAAGCTCGAGGAATAGATGGTGTTCGGGTCGTTGGGGTCGACCTCGATCAGCGTGCCCTCGCCGCCTGGCGCCGTTTCCCAGACCGGTTCGGCGGACATCTGCCGGCGCCGGCGGGGTTCCTGTTCCTGGCCCGGCTTGCGCAACGGTATGAGCCCGCGATAGGTGCCCTGGTCCTGGACCGAACCGTAGACATGGAAGGGCGACTGGAAGTCGAAGGCGACGTTGTAGAACTGGACGGCGGGGATGCCTTTATGGAAATCGCGCCAGGTCTTGCCGCCGTCGTAAGAAATGTTGGCGCCGCCGTCGTTGACGTTGATGAGGTGGTTGGAGTCGAAGGGGTCGATCCACAGCCCGTGGTGGTCGCCGTGCAGGCCTTCGAAGTAGAGATTGGTGAAGTTGCGGCCTGCGTCGGTCGACTTGGCCAGCCCCAGGCCCATGATGTAGACCGTGTTCTCGTCGTTGGGGTCGACGCGGATCTGGCCGAAAACCCAGCCGTAGGTGCCGCCGAAGCGTTCGAAGTAGGGCGCGGCCGGGTTCATCTTGCGCCAGGTCTCGCCGGCGTCGTCGCTGCGGTAGACCTCGGCGCCGACGATGCCCCGCTGGCGAGGCCGGCCGTAGGAGTCGAGCTCGCCGGGCTGCGGCTCCCTGCCAGGCGTATGGTTGTCCACGAAGGCGTAGATGACGTTAGGCTTGGTCCGGCACAGGTCGATGCCGACCCTGCCGGTGAATTTCGTGTCGGGCAGCCCGTTCAGCAGCGGCTTCCAAGTCCTGCCCCCGTCTGTGGTCTTGTAGATGTGGTCGCCGTCCTCGGGCACGGGGTCGCTCCAGCGCCTACGGATGCGGTTCCAGGTAGAGGCGTAGACGGTGTCCGGGTTGGTCGGGTCCATGGCCAGGTCCCAGGCGCCGGTCTTCTCGTCGATGTAGAGGACCTTCTGCCAGGTCCGGCCGCCGTCGGCGGTCTTGTAGACGCCGCGGTCGGGGTTGTAGGTCCATTCATGGCCGGAAGCCGCGACGTAGACGATGTCCGGGTTCTTGGGGTGGATGACGATGCGGCCGATGGTGTAGGTGCCCTCAAGGCCCATGTGCGTCCAGGTCTTGCCGGCGTCGGTTGACTTGAAGACGCCGATGCCCGGCATGGAGGCCCTGAAGATGTTGGCCTCGCCCGTCCCGACCCAGACGATGTTGGGGTCGGATTCGGCCACCGCGATGTCGCCGACCGACAGGGTCGGCATGTCGTCGAACAGCGGTTCCCAGGTGGTGCCGGCGTTGACGGTTTTCCAGACCCCTCCTGAAGCGGCCCCGACGTAGAAGACCGTCCTGCTGCCGAGCGGGACGGCCACGTCGGTGCAGCGGCCGCCCAGGTCGAAGGGGCCGATGAAGCGCCAGCGGACGTCCTTGAAAGGCGTCTGTTCCTTCATCTGCTTGTGGGCCTCGAACCACTTGAGCCGCTGGCCGGGGTCGGTGTTCTCGACCTTTTTCGGGGCCCTGGCCGCCGGCTTGGCCTGCAAGGCCCAGCCGGCCGTGGCGAGGCTTAGGGACAAAGCCAGCAAAAGGATGAAGACGCGTCGCAGAGATGATGGCATCGCTACCTCCTCCGTGTCGGATTCGCGCGCATGATATATAAAAAATATTAGATTTCAGCAGCTCAAGTCAAGAGAGAAGTTTCATCAGCCGGTAATCGGTTTCGAACTCGGTCTTCTTTTCGCGGATGGCGACCTCGAGGGGCAGGCGGGAAACGCCGACTTCGGTCATGTGCACGCAGATATCCGTTGCTCCTTCGAGGAGCGCCTCCACGGCCGCTCGGCCGAGCTTGGCCGCCAGGATGCGGTCGAAGGCGGTCGGGCTGCCGCCGCGCTGGACGTGACCGAGCACGACCACCCGGGTCTCGAGGCCGGTCTTCACGGTCACGGCCTCGGCTATGTCCGAGGCCCGGGCCCGGCCTTCGGCCGTGATGATGATCCAGCTCTTCTTGCCGCGGGCGCTGCCCGCCTTTATCTCCCGGCACATCATCTCGAAGTCGGGGTCGCGCTCGGGCAGGAGGACCTCTTCGCAGCCGCCGGCCAGGGCGACCTGCATGGCGATGTAACCGCAGAGCCGGCCCATGACCTCGACCACGAATATCCTCTCCAGGCTCGTGGCCGTGTCCCGGATCTTGTCCAGGGCGTCCAGCGCGACGTTCACGGCTGAATCGGCCCCGAGCGCCATCGCGACGCCGTTCACGTCGTTGTCGATAGTGGCCGGGATGCCGACCGTCCTCACGCCGTCTTCCAGCGCCAGGAGATGGGCCCCGGTAAGCGAGCCGTTGCCGCCGATAACGATCAGTCCGTCGACGCGGCTTTCCTGGAGGTTGGCTGCGGCCCGCTCCCTGGCCGAACGGTCCAAGAAGCGCTCCGAGCGGGACGTCTTCAGGATGGTCCCGCCCCGGCCGATTATGTTGGAGACCGAACGGCGGTCGAGGGGCGTGAAGTCGCCCTCTATCAGGCCCTCATAGCCGCGCCTGACCCCCAGGACCTCGAGCCCGGCCGCGGTCGCGGTCCTGACGACGGCCCTGATGGCGGCGTTGACGCCGGCGCAGTCCCTGGTCAGGATGCCGATGCGTTTCATCGCCCTCCTCCTTCACGGTGATCCTGCCGTCCTCCGCACCAGGGACAGAACCTGAAATCGGCCTGGAGCTCTTTTCCGCAGGCCCGGCAAGACCTGCTTCCCCTCTCCGGCGCTCTCGGCGCGGCTTCGCGCGATGTTGGGCTCGAACCCCTGTCTTCGCTCGGCCAAACCTCCCGGCCGGCTGTCTTTACGCTTCCGGCATCCGTTCCCTCCGGATTCCGGCTATCATAAGGCTCAGTCGCGCCGCACTCCCGGCAGCAGAGCGCCGCCTCGCCCTTCCTGACCGGGAAAAGCGGGATGAAGAAGAGGCTCAGGTAGTGGTCGACCCGGCAGGGGAGCATGGCCGGCCGTCCGCACTCCGGACAGACCCTCGGGCCGCCCTCAAGGAATCTTTTCCTGGGCTGTATCCCGACGATGAACAGGAACATAGCCGGATTATAACAATAATAAGGAGGGAGGCCAATGTGGTTCAGGATGTGTGAAAGGAAGCGCCGTGATTCGCGGCCCGGTTGGTCGCGGCAAACGGCCCGAGAGGGACGATCACCGGACTCGAGCTTCTCGAACGGCCTTGACGGAGGCCCGGAGGCCGCGACCCGGAAAAAAGCGGCGAGCCCTTCCGCGGGGAAGGGCTCGCCTGGCTGCGTTGAACTTCGGAACTTGGGCTAGATCTGGAAGCGCACCCCCAGCCTGATGACGCGGGGGTTGAGGATCTCGTTGGCCATGAAGTCGGTGGGGTTCTGGACGAAAGAGCCGTCGTGAACGTAATAGCTGCCGTGATGACGGGCGTACCTTCTGTTCATGATGGCGGAGTTGAACACGTTGAAGACGTCGGCCATGAGATACATCCGGGCGGTCTCGCCCAGGGAAACGATCTTCTCGAGGCGCAGGTTGAGGTTGTAGAAGGTCGGCAGGCGCTCGGTGCCGAATTCCTCGAGGTAGGCGGTGACGCTGCGGCTGAGGGCGTTGGGCGCGTCGTAGTTCACGATGGTCACGGTGTGTGCGATGATGTGTCCCTCGCGGGCGTTGAAAGCGAAGGAGATGTTGAAATCGTAGGGGAGCTGGTAGAGCCCGGCCAGCTTGAACAGCCAGCGCGAGAACACGTTCATGCCGATCTTGCCGCTGGCGCCGCCGATGTTGGGCGCCCAGGCCTTGCCGTCGATGGCCCAGAGGTTGGTCGGGTTGAGGTAGCCGTTGTCGCCGTAATGCTCTTTCTGCATCTGCAGTGTGAAGGAGGCGTTGAGCATCCAGCGGTTGGACAGCCTCTTGTTTACCCTGAGCTCTGCTCCCATGAAATCGCGGTAATAGTCGGGCCGGCGCTCATAGTACCTGTAGAACCTGTAGGGAACGGAGCTGTTCCAGAGATAATAGGGCTTGCCCGCGCCGTCCTCCGTCGAATGGGGTCCGACGTAGTCGGGTATGGTGCCGACCTGGACGTACTCGTCCTTGTCTTCCTTGTCGCCGGTTTCCGGGTCATAGGCCAGGGCCCAGTTGAAGCGGTCGAACTTCCTATAGGTCAGGTCGAGGGCGGCGCCGAGGTCGGGCAGGAGCTCGCGTTCGAGAGAGAGGATGACCTCCGATGTCCGGGCAGAGTTGACGCTCGGGTCGATGGTGTAGCGGGAGCCGCTTATCTGCTGGGGGTTGTCGAAGTCGTAGTCGCCCCACATGATGCCGGCCGCGCCGTCGAGGTCGCCGACGAAATTGCCGGAGTCGTCGAACACCCGGTGCGGCTGGTAGCTGGAAGCCGTGTACCAGAGCAGCTCATTGACGTCGACGACGCCGTTGGCGTTGTCGTCGAGCCACCAGAAGTTCATCCAGCCGCCGAGGCCCATGGGCTCGTAATAGCTGGCCTCGCCGGTGCCCATGAAGTCGCCGTACTGGGCGGCGGAAAGCTTGGCGATGGTCTTGCCGTCGCCGAAAACGTCATATGTCAGACCGATGCGCGGGGACAGGAAAGACCATTTGTAGTCGCCGGTTATATCCGGGACGTTCAGCCCGGGCAGGACGGCGTCGATGGCCGAGGTGGCCGTGGCCGAGAAATAGTCCTGCCAGACGGGATGTTCGGGCTCCACCGCCGTCATGGTGAAGGCCGCGATCTTCGGCTTCTGGTAGGTGTAGCGGAGACCGAGGATCAAGTTCAAGCGGCCGAAGCTGATGGTGTCGCTGGCGTAGCCCGTGTACTCGACGACCTTGTTGTTGTCCTTCCAGCCGCGGGCCAGGTAGAGCTGTTCTATGCCGGGGACGATGTCGGGCACTTCGTCGCCTGTGACGTCGATGGTGGGGTAGTTGTAGTTGATGCTTTTGTAGATGTTGCCGGGCGTCGTCGAGTAGTGGGAGCCAGTGCTGTTGCGGTATTCCACGCCGAACTTGAACTCGTGGCTCGCGCCCAGCAGTCTGTCGTTGAAGTAGTTGCCGAGCAGCCTGAGCTGGGTGGTCGGACGGTCCGCCCCGTAGTTCCAATAGGAATTCTGGTAGATCCCCGTCGTCTCGTCGTAGGCCAGGAATTTCTCGAAGCCTTCGTCGGCCATGGGCAGGAACGAGAAGCCGCCGCCGCTGAAGACGTACTTGGCCGAGAGCAGGAGCTTGTCGCCGAACATGTGCTCGTCCTCGAGCTTGAGGATGGGCGTGCCGAAATAGTACTTGCCCCTCTGATGATAGCCGAGCGGGAACTCATAGCTCGAGGAACGGCCGAACTTCTCCTTGCCGCCCACATGGAGGAAGGCTTCGAACCTGTTCTGGGGCAGGAGCTGGAAGTTGAGCTTGCCGACATAGTTCTGCAGGAGCGTGTCGTCCTTGTTGCCGTAGATGTTGTTGGTCCAGATGTCCTGGACGCCGTAGGAGATCCACCACCAGACCTTGTCTTTGACCATCGGTCCGCCGGCGTTGAAGCCGTAGTCCTTGATGGAGCGGATGACGTTCGTGCCCCTGACGCCCTCGGCCCGGAGCTCGTCGGTCAGGTTGTTGGCCTGGAACTTCCTGTCGGTCAGGTAGAAACGGCCGCCCAGGCTCATCTTGTTCGAGCCGCGGCGCGTGACCAGGTTGACCTGGACGCCGCCGGTGGCGATGGTGACGTCGCCGCCGCCGATGGTGATGTTCATCTCGTCGAAGGCGTCGAAGTCGAAGTAGGTGATGGACGAGACCGAGGACGGGTCCTCGATGCTGGCGCCGTCGATGCTCCAGATCTCCGTTCCGCCGCCCTTGGCGATGAAGCTGGCCATCTGGCCGGACTCATTGCCTCCGACGTTCTCCCTGTCCACCTGGACGCCGGCGGCCTGCTGCAGGATGACCCAGGGGTCGCGCGAGGTCGGCAGCGACTGCAGGACGTCGTAGGAGACCGTCTGGGAGATGGTCGTCTTCTTGGATTCGATGACCGGGCTGGCCGCGGTGACCGTGACCTCCTCTTCCAGTCCGCCCACTTCGAGCGTGAAGGACAGCTCGGTGTTCATGCCGAGGCTGACGATGATGTCGGAGCGGGTCAGCGTCTTGAATCCCTGCAGCTCGATCTTGACGGTGTAGTCCTTGCCGGGAGCCAAGGACAAGAAACGGAAATTTCCTTCTTCCGTGGTGACGGCCTTCATGGGCGCGGTCAGCGAACCGGTCAGCACGACCGACGCGCCCGGAAGGGGCACCCCTTCCTGGTCCACGACCTTGCCGTAGATGTTGCCCGTTCTCTGCTGCGCCGCCAAGGGCAGGGCGAGAAGCAGGCAGCACATCAGCAAGAAAAGTTTTTTCATAATGACCTTCCTTGGATTGATTAGTGCGGCACTTTGCCAATTACCCATGGTGTTTGGTTCAACACCGGCCCAAAGAGCTTTTGTTCGCAAGCACCCTATTCATTCTCCTCCAGATATCATATGTCACCTGTCTAATATATTAGATTTATAATTTTGTCAAGATGGCTTTATGATGCGCCCGCCCGGACGCTGCGCCGGTTGTTTTTCGTCCGCATCGGGCGAGCCGCGGGCGATGCCGACCCGACGTGCGAAGATGCCGTTGAATCCGGGGGCGTTTGATAATAGAATCGATACTTAAACGGACGGAGTTCCGTGAAAGGAGAGAGGAGCACATGAACGCGAAGAGAATGGCGGCGGCCGCCGGCGCGGCCATCCTGTTCATCGGCCTGGCCGCGGCGCCCGCCTGCCGGAAGACATCCCAGGGAGCCATGAAAATGCCTTACCCCCAGACGAAGAAAGTCGAGCAGGTCGACGATTACTTCGGGACCAAGGTCGCCGACCCCTACCGCTGGCTGGAAGACGACAACTCCGAGGAGACCAAAGCCTGGGTCGAAGCCCAGAACAAAGTCACTTTCGGCTACCTGGAGGCGATACCGTTCCGTCCCTTGATAAAGGCCCGCTTGACCGAGATCTTCAACTACCCGCGCTATTCCTCGCCCTTCCGGGCCGGCGAGTACTACATTTTCTACAAGAACGACGGCCTCCAGAACCAGTCCGTCTGCTACATCCAGAAGGGCCTCGACGGGACGCCCGAGGTCCTGTTCGACCCGAACGCGCTCTCGCCGGACGGCACGGTCCGCCAGGGGATAATCAGCGTCTCGACCGACGACAGGCTCCTGGCCCTGAGCCGGGGAGAGGCGGGCTCCGACTGGTCGGAGATCCTGGTCATGGACCTCGCCGCCAAGCAGATGCTGCCGGACCGCATCCGGTGGGTCAAGTTCAGCGGCGCGGCCTGGTACAAGGACGGCTTCTTCTACAGCGGCTACGACAGGCCGGCGCCGGGCGACGAGCTCAAGGCCCGCAACGAGTACCAGAAGGTCTTCTACCACAAGCTCGGCGACCCCCAGGAGAAGGATACGCTCGTCTGGGAGGACAGGGAGCACCCGCTCCGCTACGTCGGCGCCGGCACGACCGAGGGCGAGGAATGGCTCATCCTCAGCCTTTCGGAAGGGACGAGCGGTTCGGAGGTCTGGGTCAAGGACCTGAGGAAGAAAAACGCGCCGCTGACGCTGCTCTTCAAGGGCTTCGAGTTCGACGCCTCGCCCCTCGAGGTCGTTAACGAAAAGTTCCTCGTCCACACCAACGCGGGCGCCCCGAACTTCCGGGTCGTGGCCATCGACCCGAAGGACCCGGCGCCTGAGAAGTGGGAGACGGTCATCCCCGAGAAGCCCGAGGTGCTGAGCGGGGCCGGCACGGCCGGCGGCTACCTCTTCTGCAGCTACCTCAAGGACGCCAACACGAAGGTCTTCCAGCACCGGCTTGACGGGACGCCGGTGCGCGAGATCGAGCTCCCGACCCTGGGGACGGCCGGCGGCTTCGGCGGCAAGCGCGACGAGAAGGTCATGTTCTACACCTTCACCTCCTTCACCTATCCGTCGACGATCTACAAGTTCGACCCGGCCACCGGCGCGTCAGAGGTCTTCCGCAAGCCCGAGGTCAAGTTCGACCCCTCGGCCTACGAGACCAAGCAGGTCTTTTACCAGAGCAAGGACGGGACGAAGGTCCCGATGTTCATCGTCCACAAGAAGGGCCTCAAGCTCGACGGCCGGAACCCGACCTTCCTCTACGGCTACGGCGGGTTCAACATCAGCCTGACGCCGAGCTTCAGCGTCGCCAACATCATCCTGCTCGAGAACGGCGGCGTCTACGCCCTGGCCAACCTCCGGGGCGGGGGCGAATACGGCGAAGCCTGGCACAAGGCCGGCATGCTCGACAAGAAGCAGAACGTCTTCGACGACTTCATCGCCGCGGCCGAGTACCTGATCAAGGAGCGCTACACCTCGACGCCGCGCCTGGCCATCGCCGGCGGCTCGAACGGCGGCCTGCTGGTCGGGGCGGCCATGACCCAGCGGCCCGACCTCTTCGGCGTGGCCTTCCCGGCCGTGGGCGTCATGGACATGCTGCGCTTCCACAAGTTCACGGTCGGATGGGGCTGGGTCGTCGAGTACGGCTCGAGCGACAAGGAGGAGCAGTTCCGCTACCTCCACGCCTATTCTCCGCTCCACAACATCAAACCGGGCGTCTGCTACCCGGCGACCATGGTCACGACGGCCGATCACGACGACCGGGTCGTGCCCGCCCACTCCTTCAAATTCGCGGCCACTCTGCAGGAGTGCCAGGCCTGCGACAAGCCCGTCCTTATCCGCATCGAGACCAGGTCGGGGCACGGTTCGAGCAACCTGAGCAAGGCTATCGAGGACCTGACGGACCAGTGGTCCTTCATGTTCCACAACATGGGGGTCAAGCCGATCTATAAATAGGAAAATAGGGACGGCCCCCGGCATCGGGGACCGTCCCTCTTGATTCAGCGGAGGCCCTGGGCCTTTTCCATCAGCGCGCGGTACTTGTCCATCAGTTCCTTGTTGAGGTCGTTCGGCGGCGTCGCTTCGGCCGGCAGGAAGGGCTTGTAGGGATGGGCCTTCGAGTACTCCTCGAACTCCTTCCGCAGCTTCGCCAGCTCGTCCGGCTTCGTCAAAAGGTCGATAGCCGTCGCGGCGATGGCCTTGGCCCCGGCGTTCAGCCCTTTCCAGGCCGTCGAGCCGTACCAGCAAGCCACATTTGACCAGTGGTGGCCGATGGCCCCCGGCGCCGCGCCCGGGAAGGTGATGGTCGCCGTGGGCGCGATGAGCGTCACGTCTCCGACGTCGGACGAGCCGCCGCCGACAAAATCCCGCCCCGTTCGCGGCGCCTCGAGCGGGTCCACCTTGTCGGGCATTCCGGTCTCCTTGAGGCCGAGCTCCTTCTGGAGGGCCCGGGCGAAGGCCTGCTCCTCCTCGCTCCACGACGGCATGCCGACGAGCTCGATATTCCTCTGGCAGAGCTCGGCCATGGCCTTGTTGGCGTGGCGCTGGTGGATGGCGCTCAGGACCCGGACCTCGGCCAGCTCTGTGCCGGAAGCCAGGGCTCCCGCCTTGGCGCAGTTGACGACCCTCTCGTACATCTCGGTGAGCCGCTCGTCGGTGTTCCGGACGTAGTACCAGACGCTGGCCCGGTCGGGGACGACGTTGGGGGCTTCGCCGCCCTCGAGGATGACGTAGTGCATTCTCTGCGTCAGGGACAGGTGCTCGCGGAGGTAGTTCGTCGCGACGTTCATGATCTCGACCGCGTCGAGGGCGCTTCGGCCGGCCCAGGGCGCCCCGGCCGAGTGGGCCGTGCGGCCCTTGAAGGTGAATATGGCCGAGTAGAGGGCGTTGCCGCTCACCCCGTAGTCGGTGCCGAACCCGGTCGAGCTGTGGTTGTCGATGACGGCGTCGACGCCCTCGAACAGCCCGGCCCGGATCATGTAGGGCCGGCTGACGACGATCTCCTCGGCCGGCGAGCCGAACATCTTGATCGTGCCCTTGAGGCCGTGGGCGGCCATGGCCTCCTTGAGGGCGATGGCCGCGGAGGCGGCCGCGACCCCCATGGCGTTGTGCCCGCAGCCGTGGCCCGGCGCCCCCTCGACGACCGGGTCCTTGACCGGTACGCGTCCCTTCTGCGACAGCATGGGCAGGGCGTCGAACTCCCCGAGGAGCCCGATGACGGGCTTTCCGGAGCCGTAGGTTGCGACGAACGCCGTGGGCATCCCGGCCACGCCCCGTTCAACGGTGAAGCCGGCCGCCTCGAGCGTGTCGGCCAGCAGCTTCGAGGAGCGGAACTCCTGGAGACCGAGCTCGGCGTAGCTCCAGATCGCGTCTGAGATGCGGCCGAACCTCTCGACCGTTTCGGGCCTTCCGAGCCAATCCAGGACGAACCTTTTCTCTTTCGCGATCCTGGCCCTGGCCGCCTCCGAAGCGGCGCGGCCGGAGCCGTGGACGGCTGGCAGCGATATCAAGAGCGCCACCAATCCGAACAGGATCGATAATAACCTCGAGCTTTTCCGTCCGGACTTTGCGTTATCCATTGTTACCTCCCTTCATCCCTGTCCGGGCCGTGCCGAAGCGGGGAAGAGGCTCCCGCCGCTTTCGGGCGGCACGGCCCCGGGTTCACTTGCCGCGTTTCTCGAATTTCTCGAGAAGCTCGGTGTACCTCGAGGACAGGTCGACCTTCTTTCCTTTTATGAAAACATGCTTGATGTTGGTCCTGAACTCCAGGATGTCGTCGTCGGCCAGGACGATGTCCGCGGCCTTGCCTTTCTCTATGCTGCCAAGGAGGCCGTCAACCCCGAATATCCCGGCCGCGTTGACGGTCACAGCCCTGAGGGCCTCCTTGCGGTCTAGGCCGAAAGCCGCGGCCTTGGCCGCGTGATAGGGCAGGTCCTTGGCCGCGCTCGCGCTCGATGAGGAAAAGGCTATCTTGACGCCGGCCGCGGCGAGCAGCGCCGGGTTCCTGAACAGGGAATCATAGCCGTCCTCGAAAACAGGCGGCAGGTCGTAGAGAGAACCTATGATCACGGGCACGCCGGCCTTGGCTATCTCGTCGGCCACCTTCCAGCCCTGCTCCGCTCCGTACAGGACGGCTTTGATGTTCTGCTCGCGGATGAAGGCCAGGACGGCTTTTATGTCCCGGTCGCTGTGGACCGAAATGACGGCCGGCATCTCGCCGCGAAGCAGCGGCAGGAGCGAGGTCGAGGTCTCGTCGAACTCCGGCAAACTGAGCCTGAGGTCGGCCCGGGCCGCGGCCAGCCTTTTTTCGTACAGCCGGGCGGCCTTGAAGAGCCCGGCCAGTTCTTCCAGGATCTTGGGCGTGTCCACGGCCTGCTGGCCGGCCCCAGGTCGCTGGAAGCCGCCGCGGCCGCCGCGTATCCCCGGCAGTTCGATGTGAAGCGCGGCCGGGTGTTTGACGGCCATCTCGCGGTTGGTCCAGCCGTCCAGCCTTATCAGGCAGCTCTGGCCGGAGATGACGCCGCCCGACGGCGCGACCAGCGCGGCCGTGATGCCGTTCGAGCGAGCGATGGGGATGTGCATGGAATCGTAGCGCAGCGCCTCGAGGCTCCGCACCTGTGGGTTGAAGCGGCCGGTCTCCCGGTTGTCGACGGTGGCGGAAACGCCGCTTATCTCGACCAGACCGAGCGACGAATAGGCGTCGATCTGGCCCGGGTAGGCGATGAGCCCGGCGCCGTCGATGACCTCGGCCCCGGCAGGGGCAGCTGCGTCCGGTCCGACCGATTCTATCAGGCCGTCTTTGATCACGATAGTCCCGCGCGGGATGTCGTCGCTCGTGACGGGCACGATCTTGACGTTGCGGATGACCGTAGTCTTCGCGCCTTGTTCTCCGGCGAAAATCCCGCCGGCCGGGCACAGGGCCAGGAACAACGCGACGCAGACGAAGAGAACTGCGACAGCGCGCGCGCCTTTCATCGGGCACCTCCCTCGTCGGCCGGAGAGCCGCCTTTGACCGTCTCCTTTTTCCGCTCCGAGCTCGCCGAGGCCCGGTCGAAATAGACCAGCCCCTCGATGATGGTCATTTCGCAGCGGGTGTAGGCGCTCATCGGGTGGCCGCTGAACACGGCGATGTCGGCCTGCTTGCCCGGCTCGAGGCTGCCGACGAACCTGTCCACGCCGAGCTGGATGGCCGGGTTGATGGTGATGAGCCTGAGAGCCTCGTCCTCGCTCAGGCCGCCGTATTTCATGGTCTTGGCGGCCTCGTTGAACAGGCGCCTGATGCGCTCGCCGCTGTCGGAGTTGATGGAGACGAGGACGCCCTTCTTGGCGCAGTAACCGGCGTTGTAGGCGATGCCCTCGGCCGCTTCCATCTTGTAGGCCCAACTGTCGGCGAAGACCGAGATACCGACGCCGGCCGCGGCCAGCTCGTCGGCGATCTTGTAGCCTTCCCAGATGTGCTCGAAGCACTGCAACTTGAACCCGAACTCGCGGGCGAGCTCCATGAACTCCAGCGTTTCCGTGGCTTGGTAGGAATGGCAGCGGGCCACGATCTTGCCCCGCAGCAAGTCGGCCAGCGTCTCGAGGCGCAGGTCCTTGCGCGGCGGCACCAGGTTGGTCGGCGGGTTCTTGGCGGCCATGAGCCTGTTGTAGCGGTCCCACTGCTCCATGTAGTTCCGGGCCTTCATCAGCTCGCGGCGGATGATGGCGTTGGCGCCCATCCTGGTCGCGGGGTAGCGCTGGGTCTGGCCCGGCTGCAGGACGCGGCCGGACTGCTTGACGTTCTCGCCCAGGGCGAACTTGAGCGTCGGCAGGGCCTCGCGCACCACCAGCTCCTGCGACGGTCGGCCCCATTTCAGCTTGATGACGACGTTGGGCCCGCCGATGGGGTTGGCGCTTCCGTGCATGGTGTGGACCATGGTGACCCCGCCGCTCAGGGCGGTGAGTATGGAGGTGTCATCGGCGTTGATGACTGCGCCGACGTCCGCCTCAGGGGTGATGGCCTCGGAACCCTCGTTGGTGCCGGCCAGGGCGATATGCGTGTGGGAGTCGATGATGCCCGGTATGACGTACTTGCCGCTGACGTCGACCACCTTGACGCCCGGCGGCGCGGTTATGCCCTCTCCGATCCTGTTAATGAGGCCGTTGAGGACGAGGATGTCGCCGCGCTCGATCCTGCCCTTGGTGACGGTCAGGATGGTGCCGTTCTTGAGCAGCAGGTCGCCGCCTTCGGCCAGGAGCGCGGACGGGACCGCCAGGAGCGCGAGCAGCAGGAGCAGGAACGTTGCGCTCGGTTTCATGGCTGCGCTGTTCATTTTGTCACCTCGCTGTAGCTGAAGAGAGTCCCGTCGACGAAGACGGCCGCGACGGTTGTCTTCTCGTCGAAAAGCCGTCCCTTGGTCAGGACGATGTTCGCCGTCTTCCCGGCTTCGAGAGAGCCAAGGCTGCGCTCGAGTCCGAGTATGCGGGCGGGCGTGATCGTCAGCGCCCGCAGGGCCTCGGCTTCGTCCAGGCCGGACTTGACCGCCGCCCGGAGGTTCCGGTGGAAGGCGATAGGGTCGGCCAGCCCGAAGGCCGTCAGCGCGAAGGGCAGCTTGAGCCTGGCCAGCTCCGCGGCGTTGGCCGGAAAGAGCTCGGCCTCAGCTTTTCTGCGCACTTCCTCTCCCTGGCTCCTGAAGACGCTCGAGGCGGGCGCCCTGAAGTCGAGGGAGACGAGCAGCGGCCTGGGGTTCTTTTTGAGCAGGTCGGCCGCCCGCCAGGCTTCCGTGGCCCCGGCCAGGATGCCGTTGAGTTTGAACTCCTGGATTATCTTAAGGGCCCGGCCGATGTCCTCCACGTTGTTGCACTGGAAGACGACCGGGCCGCGGCCGGAGGCGAACGGGACGAGCGCCTCGAGGAACGAGTTGTAACGCGGCCGCCTCATGCCCGTCGGGTTCTTCTGGTAGCGGGCTTTCCAGTCGGCATAGCGGAGGGCGTCGAGGAAGCTCTGTCGGATATGCGCGATCGTGCCCATCAGGCTCGACGGATAGCGGCCCCGTTCATTGGTGAAGTTAATGTGCAGGGCGAAGCCGTGGACGATGACCATCGGCTCGAGCTCGTCTCCGTTGAGGCTGAGGACCGAGCTCAGGCCCTGGAATATGCCCGCGGCGGGCGCGGCCAGGACCGTCGTCACGCCGGCCTTGCGCCAGGCTTCGGCGGTCTCCTTCTTCGGCTTGAGCAGGTTGAGGACGTCGAGCCCCGGCCCCGGTGGGAATTTCGGCTCTTCGGCCTGCTGCTCCACGACGGCCGTCTCCTGCCGGCCCTCAGCGGCCGCTTCCCGAGCCGGCAGTTCCAGGAACATGTTGCCGTGCGCCAAGATGAGGCCGGGATAGGCGGTCAGGCCTTCGGCCTCGATGACCTCGGCGTCTTTCGGTATCGGCGTTCTATCCGCGGGCCCGACCGCCGCAATAAGGCCGTCGCGGACGATGATGACGGCTTTTTCGATCGCCGGCCCGGAAACAGGGATGGCCGCGCAGTTGCGCACGGCGTAGACCCCCTGGTCCGGAGCGGCCGCAAGCACGGCGGCCGTGATGATGAGGAATGCCGCTGCGAAGAGCGCGCGCGGCGGCGCCTTTCTCGGATGCTTCATGGGCCTCCTTTGTCCTTGCTGACCGGCCAACCCGGCTGAGCCCGGGACGCGGTTCCCTGCGACGAGCCGGCAAGCCAAGGCGCGTTCACCTGTAATATAAAATATGCGGGATTTTATAACGGCCCGGGAGCCGCGGCAAGCCCGTTCTTGCGTGCGGCCGGCCGGAAGGCTAAAATCTGCGGCAGAACCGTGGGCGGGCGCCTGGTCACCGGTCCGCGGGAACGCCCCGGCGGTATTTGCGCTCGGGCCAAAGGAGGCAGGCTCATGTCGGTCAAAAAGAGGGCATACGTCACGGCTCTTGTCGCGCTGGCCGCAGTTTCGTTCTTGGCCCCGTCCGCGCTGAAGGGGCAGGGGGCCGCGGCCGCGGGCGTGATGTCGCCGTATCCAGTCATCCCCAGGCCGCAGACGCTCGAGCCGCGGCCGGGCGAGTTCGTCTTCCGCGGCGCGACGACCGTCTACGCCGACAAGCGCGTGCCCGATATCAAGCTCGTCCTTGATTTCCTTCGGGAGCGATTCGGCCCGTCCATGGCCTGCGCCTTCCCTCAAGTCGTTGAAGGCGCGGCGGCTGTCCGGCTCCTTTACGACGGGTCTTTGGGCGGGACGGACGGGGCGTATGTCCTCGACGTCGGCCCGGAGGCGATCGAGGTCCGCGCGGCTTCAGGACGGGGGATGTTCTACGGCGTCCAGACCCTGCGCCAGCTCCTGCCTCCGGCCGTCGAGAGCCGGGCCAGGGCCGAGGGCGTCGAATGGAAAGTGCCCTGCGTCCATATCGAGGACGCGCCGCGCTTCCCGTACCGCGGCCTGCACCTCGACTGCGGCCGGCATTTCTTCCCCGTATCTTTCATCAAGAAGTACATCGACCTTATCGCCCTGCACAAGATGAACTATTTCCACTGGCACCTGACCGAGGACCAGGGCTGGCGCATTGAGATCAAAAGATACCCGCGCCTGACGAAGGTCGGCGCCTACCGCGCGAGAACGGTCGTGGGCCACGGCGGCGCCAGGACCCTGGTCTTCAACGACGAGCGCTACGGCGGCTACTACACCCAGAAGGAGATCCGCGAAGTCGTCGAGTACGCCCGGCGCCGCTTCGTGACCATCGTGCCCGAGGTCGAGATGCCGGGCCATGCCCTGGCCGCCCTGGCCTCATACCCGGAGCTAGGCTGCACCGGCGGCCCTTACCGGGTGGGAGACCGCTGGGGCGTCTTCGAGGACGTTTTCTGCGCCGGCAGCGAGAAGACCTTCGAGTTCATCGAGAACGTCCTCGACGAGGTCTGCCGGCTCTTCCCGGGCCCTTACGTCCATATCGGCGGCGACGAATGTCCCAAGGACCGCTGGAAGGAATGCCCCAGGTGCCAGGCCCGCATCAAGGCCGAAGGCCTGAAGGACGAAAGCGAACTGCAGAGCTGGTTCATCCGCCGGGTGGAGAAGATCCTCGAAAAAAGGGGCCGCCGGCTGATCGGCTGGGACGAGATCCTGGAGGGCGGGCTGGCGCCTCAGGCGACCGTGATGTCCTGGCGCGGCGTCAAGGGAGGCATCGAGGCCGCCCGCCTGAAGCACGACGTCATCATGACGCCGACCGACTTCTGCTATTTCGATTATTATCAAGCCGACCTGGCAGGCCAGCCGCTGGCCATCGGCGGCTTCCTGACGATGAAGAAGGTTTACGGCTACGAGCCTGTCCCGGTTGAGCTCAACGAGGACGAGAAGCCCCACATTCTCGGCACCCAGGGGAACGTCTGGAGCGAGTACCTGCTCAACGAGAAATACGTCGAGTACATGGCCTTCCCCAGGGCCTGCGCCCTGGCTGAGACCGCCTGGACCCGGCCGGAATTCAAGGACTGGCCGGACTTTCTCTCCAGGCTGGAGGGTTTCTACAAGCGGCTCGAGGCCCTCAACGTCAATTACTTCCGCGGCAACAGGGGCTCTCTCGTGGAATGACCGCCGCCGGGCTTTTTCCCCTGCGCAAGCCCCCGTTTTAGCTTGAATTTGAAGCGGTCAGATGATATCTTGGGGGCTGTCACGCGAGGCGACGTAGAGCGTCGTCCCGGCGCCGGGATCCCAGGAGTCAGGCATGGTCACAGAAAAAGACATCGAGAAGGTTTTCGCGGCCCAGCTCGAACGGATTAAAGATGCCAGCCTGAGGGCCAGGGTGGTCAAGGTGTTCGTCCTGGCCTGCGAGCGCGGAAAATGGAAGAGCGTCGAAGAATTGAAGCGCCTGCCCTTCACCCTGCTCACGGACGCCCGGGGGGTCGGGTTCATCGAGCACACAGTGGCCGTGACCGAAGGGGCGGCCGCGCTGGCCCGGGCCCAGGTCGAGGCCTATGACAAACTGCCTTACGCCGTCGATTTCGACCGGCTCTACGCCGGAGGCCTGCTGCATGACGTGGGCAAGCTCCTCGAGATAGAACCCGACGGAAGCGGGGGGTATCGCAAGAGCCTGGCCGGGAAGTACGCTCGCCATCCGGTTTCGGGAGCGATACTGGCGGCCGAGTGCGGCCTGCCCGGGGATATCATCAACATCATAGTCTGCCACGCCAAGGAAGGCGAGGGGCGGCCGCAGGTGGTCGAGGCGGTCTTCATCCACCAGGCGGATTTCGCGACTTTCGACCCCCTGGTCATGAAGCAGAAAGGCGCCCTGATAGAAGATTGAAGCCGCGTTCCATGCCGGAGGTCGTCGTGGGTCAGACCATAATCGAAAAGATCCTTTCGCGGCATTGCGGCCGGAAGGTCAAGCCGGGCGACACGATAGACATGGCGGTCGACGCCCGGGTCGCCCGCGATTTCGGCGGGGCGAACGTGGTCAAGAACCTCCGGGAGCACGGCCTTCCGGTCCAGGACCCGGCCAGGACGTTCTTCACTTTCGACTGCAACCCCGGCGGCTCCGACCAGAAATACGCCGCCAACCAGCATCTCTGCCGCCTGTTCGCGCGTGAGCGCGGCATAGGCCTGTTCGACATCCAGTCGGGCATCGGCACCCACATCGCCATCGAACAAGGTTTGGTCGTGCCCGGGGGCACCCTGCTCTCGACCGATTCCCATGCCAACATCCTGGGCGCGGTCGGCGCTTTCGGGCAGGGCATGGGCGACCAGGATATCGCCGCCGCCTGGGCTTTCGGCCGGGTCTGGTTCCGAGTCCCGGCCTCGGTCAAGGTCGTGCTCAAGGGCGCCCTGCCCGCCGGGGTGACGCCCAAGGACATCGCCCTGAGGCTTCTTCTGGAGTTCGGGGCCGACGGGCTGCTCGGCCTGAGCGCCGAGATGTACGGCGAAGCCGCGGAGAGCCTCAGCCTGAGCGGCCGCGTCACGGTCGCTTCCATGGCGACAGAGATGGGCGCCATAATTATCCTCTTCCCCCCGAACAGGGAAGTGCTGGACCATTTCGACCGCCTGGGCAAGGAATACGAAGCCGTTTACGCCGACCCGGACGCCGTCTACGAGCGCTTGGTCGAGATAGACATCTCAGGTCTAGAACCCCTCATCTCCAGGCCCGGGCATCCCGAGGACGTGGTGCCTGTGAGGGAAGTCGCCGGGACCAAGATCGACTCGGCGTTCATCGGCTGCTGCACCAACGGCCGTCTTGACGACATGCGGGCGGCCGCGGAGGTCCTGAAAGGCCGGCGGGTCGCTCCCGGAGTCGTGCTGAAGATCGTCCCGGCCACCCGGGATGTCTGGCAGCGTTCGCTCGAGGAGGGCCTGCTCGATGTATTCATGAAGGCGGGAGCCCTGGTCGGCAACCCCGGCTGCGCCGGATGCGCCGAGGGTCAGATCGGCCAGAACGGCCCCGGCGAGGTGACGGTCAGCACCGGCAACAGGAATTTTGCGGGCAAGCAGGGAAAGGGGAGCGTCTACCTGGCCTCTCCGGCCGTGGCCGCGGCCTCGGCCGTGGCCGGAGTCATCGCCACTCCCGAAACGATACCGGATAGGCCGGCCGTCTTTGTTGCCGCGGCCGCGGGAGCCGTCGAGGGCAAAAAGGAAGAGAAAAAGACGGCGGCCTCAGTTCCCAGGCCGACGGTCATCCGGGGGCGCGTCTGGGTCATAGATAGGGACAACATAGACACCGACATGATCTTTCACAACCGCCATCTGGCCGTCACCGATATCGCTCAAATGGGCCGGTATACATTCGGCAACCTGCCGGGCTGGGAGGATTTCGCGGCCAAAGCCGCCCCTGGGGATATCATCATCACGGGCTCCAATTTCGGGGCCGGTTCCTCCCGCCAGCAGGCCGTCGACTGTTTCAAGAGCCTGGGCGTTCAGGCTGTTGTCGCCAGGTCGTTCGGCGCCATATACGAGCGCAACGCCGTCAATGCCGGCCTGCCGGTGCTCGTCGGCGACCTCATCGCGGCCGGGCTGAAGAGCGGCGAGGAGATAACCATAAACCTTTTGAACGGTCAGGTGACCAGGCATTCGACCGGGGAAACGCTCCGGGTCCGGCCTTTCACGGAGATCCAGGCGGCCATCTACCGGAGAGGCGGTCTGCTCGAAAGCGAGTGAGGCGTCAATGCGGCTATACGAGAACGAAGCCAAGAGAATCTTCGCGCAAGAGGGCATACCGGTGCCCAGGCAATGGGGCGCGCTCCGGCGGCCTGATGAGCTCGACGAGCTTAAGGACGTCGCGTACCCGGTCATGCTCAAGTCGCTCGTCCTCACCGGCGGCCGGGGCAAGGCCGGGGGCATCCGGAAGGCCGACAACATGGCAGAAGCGTGCCGGGCGGCGGCCGAGATCCTCGGCCGGAGCATCCGAGGCCACCGTGTCGAGAGCGTCATGGTCGAAGAGGCGGTTCGGGAGGCGCAGGGCGCCTGCTATGTGGGCGTGACCATGAACCCCGCGGACTTCAACGTCACGGTCATAGTCAGCCCAGCCGGCGGGGTGGACATCGAGGAAACAGCCAGAGAGTCTCCGGAAAAGGTGCTCAGGGTCGAGGTCCCCGGAAACGACGCGGTTCTGCCTGAAGCTGAAGCCAGGAAGCTGGCCTCGTTCCTGGCCGAGGGAACGTCCGGGGGAGAGGCCAGGCTGGACGCCCTGAGGGATGTCGTCGCCCGTCTCTACGGCCTGTTCCAGAAATACGACTGCAAGCTGGCCGAGGTCAACCCGCTTCTCATCACCGCGGCCGGCCCGGTGGCCGCCGACGCCAAAGTCGTTCTGGACGATAACGGCCTCTACCGCCAGGCCGGGCTGCTGAAACTCCTGGGCCTCGACGAGATACGTCACGACGCGTCGGAGCCGACCCGGAACGAGGTCAGGGCCAGGCAGGCCGGGTTCCGCTATGTCGACCTTCTGCCCGAGGGCCATGTCAAGGCCTCGGACCGGCTCTACGTCGGGCTGGTGCCGGGCGGGGCCGGCTACGGCATCTTCTCCATCGACGAGGTCGCCAACGTCGGGGACAGGTTCTTCGGCGGCCGGGTGGTGCCCGTCAACTTCATGGACTCGGGCGGCGGGCCGACCGTCAAGATGGTCAGCGAGATGTTCGACCTGCTCATGGACTACGAGCTCGTCGACCTGATCATAACGTCCAGGTTCGGCGGCATCTCCTCCTGCGATATCTTCATCAGGGGGTTGGTGGAATCACTGAGGAAGCGCCGGGCCGCCGGCCTCAGGATGGTGCCTGTGTTCGGCCGCATGGTGGGCACCGACCTGCCGAGCGCCCGCGACTTCCTGGAACGGGCCAGGCGGGAGACCCCGGAACCGCTGGCCGACATGCATATCACGGTCGGCAATCAGAAGATCATGGCCGAGGTCATCCGGGACGGGATCGACCTGGCCTTCAAGCGCAGGGGGTGGAAGTGATGTCAGCCGGGATCCCAGCCACGGAAGGCATGCTTTACCATCTGGTCAGGAAGCTGCGGCCGGAGCTGGCCGAGCGGGCGGCCCGGAGCGGCCGCCTTGACACCATCATCATCGGGCTGGGCGGGCAGGGCTCGAGGCACGCCGCGCTCATGCATGACTTCGGCACATCCGTGGCGGCCGGCGTCGCCCCTGGCATGGGCGGTACCAGGGTCCACGAGGTCATCCCGGTCTATGACACGGTCAAAGAATGCCTGGCCGAGCACCCGGATATGGCGACCGCCAGCATCTGGAGGCACTATTCCACCGCCCGGGACGCGGCCCTCGAGGCCATCGAGGCCGGCATCCCGCTCGTGGTGCTGATCTCGGAAGGCCTTCCCCTGCGGGACGTCCGCGACATAATCGTGAGCGCCCGGGCCCATAACACGCTGCTCATCGGCGGTAACACGCCCGGGCTCATCTTCCCTCCGGAGCGGATAAAGATCGGGATGCTGCCCGACATTTTCTATCCTGAAGAAGTTGAGCCGGGCCGGTTCGGGCCGCGCGGGGTGACCATCATCTCGCGCAGCGGCGCCATCCTGTACCACATGTCCGACGCCATGGCCAGCATCGGCGTCGCCCAGAACGCGGTCATCGGGATCGGCGGCGACGGGGCCATAGGCTCCACTTTCCGCGACCTCGTTCCCCTGGCCATGGAGTATGCCAATACCGACCTTGTCATTGTGGCCGGCGAGATCGGCGGCTGCCAGGAGGAGCTCCTGGCGCAGGACATCAAAGAGCATCCTGAGAAATATCCCAAGCCTCTCGTGGCGCTCGTCTCCGGGGCCCGCGCCCCCGAAGGCAAGACCATGGGCCATGCCGGGGCCATCATCACTCCCGGTCTCGAAACAGGCACGTTCCGGTCGAAGAAAAAGGCCCTGGAAGAGGCCGGGGTGCCTGTGGTCAACAGCCAGTTCGACCTCATCGAGACCGTCAGGGCCAAGTTGAAGGGCAGGACCTATTTTTCTCCGGAGAGATACTACGCCCGGATGCGCGCCCTCTGGGAGGCGCCTCCGCCGAAGCCGAGCTGGACGACGCTCATCACCAAGGTCGAGCCCAACAACCTGGTGGTCCGCGGCTACCGCATCCAGGATATCATCGAGCGCGCCTCCCTGGTCGAGGCCGCTCACCTGGTCGCGGTCGGGGAGCTGCCGGGGAGGGCGCGGGTCGAAGCCCTGGAGCGGCTGGCCCTGGAGGCGGCCGGGAAGCCCCTGCCGCGGGTGACGGCCGCGGCCGGCGAGGACATCTCCAAGACTTTCCAGAAATACCTCCTCAACGACCCGGAAATTCCGGCCTTCAAGGCGTCGGGCGAAGCGGCCCCGGCCGAGCTGACGGTTTTCGTCCTGGGGAGGTTTACGGCCTACCTGGCGGAAACGATGGGGCATGGCCCGCAGCCGAAGTCCAGGGGGCCGGCCGCCACTCCGGCCGAGGCCGTGTTCAGGGCGGTCACCGGGAGCGACAAGTTGGACCGGGATAAAGCCCGTCTGCTGGAGGCGGTCATCGTGGCGTCGCTCGACCACGGCGTAACTCCGCCTTCGGCCCAGGCGGCGTTGATCGCGGCTTCGGTCCGGGCCGCTTACGAAGTGTGCCTCGCCCACGGCGTGGGAGCAATAACCGACGTCCATGGGGGAGCCGGAGAAAAGGCGGCCGAGTTCTTCCTGCGCTGCGTTTCCATCGCCAAGGAAAAGGGCCTTTCCCTTGAGGACGCCGTGCGGACGGTGATGCGCGATTACATTCGGACGGGACGGCGCATCGAGGGCCTGGGCCACCGCGTCCACACTCACGACCCGCGCCGGGACGTGCTGTGGAAGATGGCCGAGAGGACGGGAGCGGCAGGCCCCTGCGTCGCGGCTTCCAGGCTGGCGGAGGAGGCTCTCCGCGATGTCCGGGGCATCAGCCTGCCCATAAACGTGGACGGGGTGATCGGAGCGATCATCGCCGACCTGGGCCTCCAACCCAGGCTGGCCAAGGCCCTGTTCATTTTCGGCCGCCTGATGGGCCTTTCAGCGCACTATTTCGAGGAAGTCGCCACTCAGCCCCCTATGCG
This sequence comes from uncultured Eubacteriales bacterium, assembly GCA_964458655.1. Classification (GTDB taxonomy): domain Bacteria; phylum Acidobacteriota; class Aminicenantia; order Aminicenantales; family Saccharicenantaceae; genus CAYWJT01. The sequence goes on from CAYWJT010000034.1 coordinate 28,533, forward strand.
GACAATCAACTTCGGCGAGGCCGTGTACCGCGGCGCCGGCGACCGGCCCTATCCTGACTGACAGGATGCAGCCGGTCTATGCGGGAAACCGGGAGCTTTAGTCTCAGCCCGGGGGCTTGGCGGGCCGGCTCGGTGAAGTTTCCCTCATGCCTCCGGATATGACGGCCCGTCTCGAAGCCGAGCGCCGGTTTCCGAGCCGCGTTGAGCTCGTTCAGATACATAGGTGACACGATGGGCTATGATAGGTGCCGCCAT
>CAYWJT010000035.1:0-28682 GCA_964458655.1 uncultured Eubacteriales bacterium
GCGATGTCCCGGTGGGTGAAGCCCGGGCAGAGCAGAATAGACTCGACCTGCTTCTCCCGGAAAAAGCGGGTGCACACTTCCAGGGCTTCGGCCTGGCTCTTCACGATGACGACATCCAGCTGGTACTTGCCGGTGTCGATGGAGCAGCGGTGCTTTTCCATGTCCGCGTCCGGGGCATGGGCGAGAAAGAGCGTCTTGAAGGCCATGGTCCTGTCCTCCCGGCTTTATGATGAACGAAAAGAAGCGCCGGCGCAACAACTTCAAAGCGGCCTCTGCCCGGGAGTTCGGCCGCAGAAACCCGGGTCTTTTTCCGCGTGGCGCCCCTCTGATGTATAATGCCCCCGCCTAAAAAGGAGAAGCTCATGAACCTGAAAAGAACCTGGCCGTTTTTGGCGGCCGCCGCGTTTATCTTCGGCCCCGGCGCCGCGGCGCTCAAAGGCGAGCAGACCGACGTCCTGCCGCTCGGCAACGCCCGCCTGCGCTTCACGCTTTCCGCGCTCGAGGCCGGTAAGATCATGGAAACGGCCTCCGGGGCCGCGGTCGCCATCGAGGATGTAGTCGCCCGCAACCTCGGCAGGGACGTCTTCGTCATCGGCGAGCTCCATGACAGCTACGCCTGCCATGAGTTCCAGCGCGACCTCATCGAGGCCCTGGCCGCCAGGCATCCCAGGGTCGTGGTCGGGTTCGAGTTCTTCCAGAGGCAGGACGACGAAGCGCTGGAGCTCTGGCGGACCGGCGCCATCGGCGAGAAGGAACTCCTGGACCGGACCGGCTGGTATGACCGCAGCGCCCAGAACTACGGCTTCACCCGGCTTATCATGGATGTCGTCCGCAAGCATCAGCTCAAGGCCGTCGGCCTCAACGTCCCGAGAGAGCTCATCCACAAGGTCTCGACCAAGGGCTTCGCCGGCCTCACCGAGGAGGAGAAAGCCCTTTTCCCGGGCGTCGCCGCGGCCAACCCCGAGCATGAATTCTACATCAGGAGCATTTTCGGCGACCAGTCGGCCCTGATGCCCGACTGGTTCAGCCGCATGTACGAGGCCCAGAAATGCTGGGACTCGGTTATGGCCGAGTCCATGAGGCGGGTGCTGGCGCGGAAGGAATACAGGGGCTACAAGGGCGTCATCATCGCCGGCGCCGGTCACGTGGCTTACGGCCTGGGCATTCCCTTCCGCTACGCCCTCTCCGACAAAAAGGCCCGGCTCCTGACGGTCGTGCCCGTTATGGCGCCTTCGGCGGCCGAGCTCGCGCACGCCGGGAACGCGCCCATGGGCATGATGGGCATGGGGAAGGAGGAACCGCCTTCCGCCGTTTTTTCGCGGAGCATCGCCGATTACGTCCTGGCTGTCGCGCCTTCCGACAGGGACTATTTCCCGAGCTTCGGCCTGAGCGGCCGTGTCAACGACGCCGGTGAATTCGAGGTTACGACGGTCCAGAAGGGGAGCTTGGCCGAGAAGAACGGACTGGCCAAGGGCGACGTGATCATGTCCATCGACGGCGTGAAGATAAACTCCGTCGCGGTGTTGAGGCTCCTCCTGTCCGAGAAGCGCTGGGACGATGCGGTCGTGTTCGAGATCCGGAAAAGCGTTAAACTGCAGAAATAGGGCGGTCGGGCAGGTTGTACTCTAGATCCTGAGGTCGAGCAAGATTTGTAGTCGCAAGTCCGTTGATAAAGCCCGGCCTAGACTAAATTGTAATCATCATGGACGGCTTAATATTATCCCGCCTTGTGCCTGGGCTATGGGCTCATGGCTATAAATGTTGGTTCCTTAGATCATCTTATCGCCGCAATGAACCTCAAAAAAGGCGATGCCGTCCTTTACTTTCAACCCGCACTGAATGATGCAACCTGTAAAGGTCAATACATCGGAGCCGCAACCCCCGACATTAGTGCAATGCAGCGTCTGTTGGCAGTCAATCTCCTCTGTAGCCACATAACATGTTAAAAACAAAATGGATAGAAGTGCGGCGACCAATCGGGTCACAAAGAAGCGCATCTTTGCATTCCTCCATTATTATTGGGCCGGCGTTTCGCAATACACGTTTTGCGAAACGATCATTCCGCCGCTTGAGCTCCGGCAAATGATGAGACATCCCTCCCATGTCACCATATCGCCGCTGCAGCCTTCAATGATCATGGGGCAGCCGTTGATTTGATCGCAGTGTTTTGAATAGGCCGGGAAGAGAAGATCATGGGCACATAAAACAGCTGCGATGACAATGAAGGCGATTGAAGCAAGTTTAATTGACCTGTGCATCCCAAACCTCCTTTATTAGTTAGTATATCCCATATACATCAACACGCGCTTCAGGGAATGCTTGTAATAAATAGAAGTATTTTTCTTTCTTATCCTTAACGGATGTGACAACGAGATTCATATATATTACCTTCTCCACATCATCCATAATTTCGTAGACATTTAACTGTTCTCCTTCGTAGCCGTATTCAATAATGCGCGGCCTGACATCCTTTCCGTATAAAAGCACAAAGAGACTTCTTTCTGTTAGGAAAAAGCCGTTAATAATGCCATAGGTAGCTATCTTGTTGCCCGCGGCTCTTGATTCTGCAACCGATTCGTTCGCTTTGACCTGGTCGTCCAAGGCATTATCATTGATACGCAAGTCCGCAAGCAACCGACCTTTGCTATCATATCTTTTAATGACAGGAAAATACCGCCATGCCGCCCAAACATCTCCTGCTGAATTGGATTGTATGAACACTGAATTCAGTGAAGGATGGGAATTCTTGAAATGTATCTTTTCTCCTAGCTTGCCAACCAATTGTCCTTCGATGTTGACGATATCAATAAGGTGAGGCTCTGTATTGAGAGGGGGCAAGTAAAATACGCTCTGGTTCGGTGCCGAGGCGATTCCCGAATACGTTTTAAATATCCTAAAAGATTTTGTTAACTGGCCAGTTTTGTCGACAATATTAATCCGCATGTTTCCGCTATCCATAATGGCAAGTCCATTATTGAACGGAAATATCTGGTTTATGTATTCGTATTCCCCCGGCCCCTGACCCTTCTTGCCAAAAAAGTTCAATAGCTGTCCAGACGCAGAAAACCTGTAGATGCTGCAATAAAGCCAATCTGCGACAATTAAAGCGTTTTCATTATCGATGCATATGGGAGACACGTTTTTTAGTAAGCATCCAGCTTTTATCTGAGCTTCTGTTGGAAAGAAGAATAGCCGTTTTATAGGCATTGCAGAGAGCAAAGAAATATTGCTAAGGGCAAGACACCAAATAGATAACCATAGGCGATATCTACAATTAGGCATTATTATTTTCCCTTCTAGCTGATTCCGCGAAATCACGAACGTAATTATCAAACTCATTCCAACAGCCGCATTCTGAATAGAATACCCTAATAATGGTGCCTCTATTGTCAGTGAATATTACAACATTATTAAGGATTCCGGCTCCGTACTCTTTGCTTAATAAGACTTCTCTTTCAGAAAGAGCACTGGTTGCTTCACGAATATCGAATGAGAGGTTAAGAGCAAGTTTCATGTTATAGATATCATCCGCGCTGTAGTTTCTGTTCCCGATGGATAAGATCCCAATGTGCTCTCCGTGCAGATCATGCACTTCTGATAATCTTGCCTGGATTCGGCCGCTTAAGCATGAGTCGCAGACATTATTGAAGAAGGAGAGTATAAACCCGTCTTTGTCCTTGCTCTCATCCAGATAATCTGCATATTGTTTTAGCCAGGGGATGTCATGCATATTTCTATTTAGCGGTGCGAACATATCAATGGAAAATGACGTACCGTTTATTAACCGTGCGAGTTGAGGCTTTATGCTATCAGAGTAACCTTGATGGACTATTCCGCTCGCTATCTCCTGGCCGTTCTTATCAAATATGTGATAAGTCGACAATTGCCTGGGTGAATTAAAAGCCTCCTTCAAAGTTATATAATGCTCGTTGATCAGGGCTGTCGGTTGTTTGTGAAATTGTGAATGTTTCGAAAATAGGACGATATCGTCGACTATCCCTATTATTATTAAAGGGCTAGAACTCCACTCGTCGCACACTTGCGTGAATATGTCGATGTCAATCATAGAAGACGCATATATGAATTGAATGTAGGCATTCTTGTTTGATATAAACTTACCATCGATCATCTCTCCATCAAGGGCGCTTGCGTGAATATTATAAAGCTGCTCTAATCCTTTGTGCTTATCAAGTGATGTATGGTTTCCGAAATGAACAGAAAGGCCGAAAAAGGATATTATTAAAAAGACTATCGAAGATATTATGGCCATTTTAGCCTTGGGGATCTTCAAGGCCATACCCCATAAAACCCTTCTTTTTTTCGAAGAATACAAAAAAAAATGGCTTGTCAAGAATTTTTTCATAATAGGCGAGCTCCATGACGGCTACGCCCGCCACGAGTTCCAGCGCGACCTCATCGAGGCCCTGGTCGCCAAGCATCCCAAGGTCGTGGTCGGGTTCGAGTTCTTCCAGAGGCAGGACGAAGAGGCGCTGGAGCTCTGGCGGACCGGCGCCTTCGGCCTGAGCGGCCGTGTCAACGACGCCGGTGAATTCGAGGTCACGACGGTCCAGAAGGGGAGCTTGGCCGAGAAGAACGGACTGGCCAAGGGCGACGTGATCATGTCCATCGACGGCGTGAAGATAAACTCCGTCGCGGTGTTGAGGCTCCTCCTGTCCGAGAAGCGCTGGGACGATGCGGTCGTGTTCGAGATCCGGAAAAGCGTCAAGGTGAAGAAATAGGGCGCCAGGCCGGGTTCAGAGCCGGCGGTCGCCGCCTTTCGCCCCGGGCTTCAGGACGACCAAGGTGGCCCCCCAGCCGCCGGATAAAGGTTCCGCGTCCCTGTAGCCGGCGACCCTGGGGTCTTTCTCGAGCGTCGAATGCACCACCGCCCGCAGGGTCCCGCTGCCCTTGCCGTGAATGAGCCGGAGCTCCTTAATACCCTTTTCCAGGCAGGCGCCGATGTAGTCAGAGACCAGCTCTTTGACCTCCCTGGGGTTGAAAGTATGCAGGTCGAGCACGCCGTCTATCGGCAGCTCGCGAGGCTTTTCGGGGTCGTCTTCGGCCATGCCGTCCCTCACCCCGATTTTAGCACGTTTTTCGGGCGGACCTGAACCGGCGCGAAGCGGCCGGTCGGGTCAGAACGGTCGGCAGCAAGGGCCATCGCCTGAACGGGTGGGGCGTTGCTATTAATGCGGACCGGGGATATCCGACAAGTCGTGCGCTTCCGCCGACGTCCGCTGGCCTTAAGGCGCTCGAGGACGGCCTTTCGGGAGGCTTGGGGCTGAACTTGCGCGGTTCCTTGCGGGCGATAGTCCTCCTTCCTTTCGGTCTCCAGAGGAAACCCGTACCCCGATAATTCCAAGACCCGCTTCATATACTCCCGATAGGCAAAAGCCCGATTGTTTACGGCATATGTCGGGCCTTGGACACTGCCGGTGGCTGCATGACGAAAAGCGTGGGCAAAAGGGGAAAACCGGGGACAGAAAGGGGAAAACTGGGGACAGGTACCGACCAGCGGCGGTTGGTATATAGTCGGTACCTGTCCCCAGTTTTCCCCTGTCCCCAGTTTTCCCCGCCGGCGGTTTGACAACAGAGGGGCAGTTGACTAAACTAGTGTAAGTTTCCGGCCCGTTAGCTCAATTGGTAGAGCAGCGGACTCTTAATCCGCGGGTTGTAGGTTCGAGTCCTACACGGGTCATTTCCTTTTATTTCCCCGACCATCGCCTCAAGCGCCCGCGGCTTTCCCGGCGGCCGTTTCCTTGTTCGAAAGCTGGGGGCGGTCTTGTCTCCGTTAAGATGACCCTTGGCGCCGGTACCCCGCCTGGCTCAAAGGCCTTTTAGAGACGGGAGGCCGCGGCTGCTTATTTCTATGAAAGCGTAGGGCTCTCATATGAGAAGGAGTTGACAGGTCGTCGGACAGGACCTGTGTTCGGTTCGCGGGACGTCGCTGCGTGGACTCACAAGGATTATGGCGCCTCAGGCAGGCGTGGGGCCGTTGACAATGCGCAGGCGCTGGGCGACAATGGTCCGCGGGTAAGGCCGGTCCAAGAGAACCATACGGCCGCGCCGCGGGAACGCATTCCGCGCGCCGCCGTAGAGCGTCCTGACCGGGGGAGGCAACCATGAAGATAAGGGGTTTTGTCGCCGTCCTCGTCGTCGTCATGGCGGTCGTCTTTTTCGTTTTTTTCGCCAAAATGGCCAATGAGAAGTCCGGCCTCGAGACGCAGGTGGACAAGTCGCTCGAATCCCGGGTCGAGCTCACCAGGACCGCGCTCGAAGCCCTGGCCGCAGAGGTCACGTCATTCGCCGCCGAGAACGGCATTCCCGAGAAACTCGCCGAGCTCCGCAGGCTCAGACCGCAGTTCACCGTTCCCCTGGACGGCTGGGGCAGGGAAATCGCCTACGAAAGGGTCTCCGACGCCTCTTTCCGCCTGCTCTCCGCCGGCCCGGACGGCAAGTTCCGGACGGAAGACGACATCATCAAGGAATACTGAGAACGCCCGCGGTGCGGCCCGCCGGGCGCTGGTTGTTCTCTGACCTGCCCGCGTTCGCCGTCGCTCAGCTCTCCGCCGGCGTTTCCTGTTCTTTATCCTTGATCTTCCAGGCCCGGCGCACGAGCAGCAGCACGACGACCAGCAGGACCAGGATCAGCACGCGGGCTATCCATAGATAGGGACGGGAAGCCGCGTCCTTCTCCTTCATCAGGAATTCCTTGACCGCGTCCTGGTAGGTCCAGACGCCCAGCAGCACGAGCAGGTAGACGGGCGTGATGTAGGTGATGATGAACTTGAAGACCCGCGGCACCTTGAGGTCGGCGCCCTTGTGCATCTCCTGCCAGCCTTTCTTTATGCCGAAGACCCAGGAGAACAGGACGATCTCCATGGCCGCGAAGACGACCAGGCCGAAGGTGCCCGCCCAGAAGTCGAGCTCGTCCAGGAAGCCGAACCGGAAGAAAGCGATGACTCCGGCCGTCGAGACGACGAGCACCGCGAACGTGACTATGACCGCCTTCTGCCGTTTCCACTTGAACTCGTCCTGGAGGAAGGCGATGGCCGGCTGGGTCATGGCCACCGAGGACGTGATGCCGGCGATGAACAGCAGCAGGAACCACATCGCTCCGAAGATCTGCCCCAGCGGGATCCTCTGGAAGATGACCGGCAGGGCCTGGAAGCCCAGGTTGAAGGCGCCCTCCCTGGCGATGACCTGGGTCTCGACCAGGCCGAAGAAGGCCACCGCGGCCGGGATGGCGATCGTCCCGCCCAGCACGACCTCGGCGAACTCGTTGGCCGAGGAGGTCGAAAGGCCGTTGAGGGTTATGTCCTGATGCTCGCGGACATAGGAGGCGTAGGTCTGGATGATGCCCTGGCCCAGGCTCAGGGTGAAGAAGATCTGCCCGGCCGCGACCAGCCAGACGCCGGCCGACCCCAGGCGGCTGAAATCAGGGTTCCAGACATAACCCAGGCCGGCGGCCACGTTCATGTCGGGCTGGGAAGGGTCGGGCGCGCCGAGCGTCAGGACGCGCACGGCCAGGACCACGCCGAAAATGAACAGCAGCGGCATGCCGTACTTGGCCAGGACCTCGATGCCCTTGGAAATGCCCCTGTAGAGGAAGAAGAAGTTGATGGCGATGGTTAGGCCCCAGAAGATGAGCGCAGGTGCGAGGGAGCTGAAGAACTCGTTCGATTCCACGCCCTGGAAGCCGCGCAGGAACTTGCCCATGGCCTCCCGGTTGGCGTGGCCGAAGTATTTCCCGGTCAGCGAGAACCAGGAAAAGCCCAGGCACCAGGATTCGATGAAGTTGTAGTAGATGACGATGACGAACGGTATGACGATGCCCAGGGCGCCCAGGTATTTCGAGACGGGCTTCTTCCACATGACGTTGAACATGCCCGGCGTCGTGCCGTGGCCGTGGGCACCGCCCATCCGGCCGATCGTCCACTCCACCCACATCATGGGGATGCCCAGCAGGAGGAAGGCCACGAAGTAGGGGATCATGAAGGCCCCGCCGCCGTTGGCCGCGGCCTTGACCGGGAAGCGCAGGAAGTTGCCCAGGCCGACCGCGTTGCCGGCCACGGCCAGGATGAGGCCGATGCGGGTCCCCCATTGCTCCCGCTTGCTGACGTCGACGGCGACCGCAGCGGCGGGTTTCTTGGCGAAAAGCACCCGGTAGAAGCAGTACATGACCAGGGTCAGGATGAAGCCCCAGGCCAGGGCGATGAACAGCCAGCCGTAGCTCGTCAATCCTGTTCTCATATGACCTCCTTGCGCAGGCCTCTATCAGGCCCTTTTCCGGCTCATCGGCGCTGCCGTCAAATGGTTTTTTTATATAACATAGGGCGGAAGGCAAGTAAAGAACGGTCCCCGCCTTTCGGGCTGTCCCGCTTGAATTTCCGGCCGGCTTCTGCTATCCTGTCGGTTAATCCCTATCCAGACGCGAGGAGTCGACACAAGGTGGAAAACCTGGGAAAGATAGACAGCAAGTTCAGATACGTCATCATCGCCGCGAAGCGGGCCAAACAGCTCCTCAAGGGCGCCCGGCCCAAGGTGAAGTCCAGGTCCCGCAACCCCATCCGTATCGCGCAGGAGGAGGTCCTGGCCGGCCAGGTGGAGTACAACATCCTGCCGGTGGCGGCCGAGGCCCCCATAGAGCGCGACGAGGGCGTGCCGGTGGCGGCCCATGTCCACGAGGAGCTCGAGGAAGTCGAAGAGGTCGCGGAAATCGAGAAGGAAGAGGTCGAAGAGGAAGCCGAGGAAGCGGCCGAAGAGGAATACGAGAGCGAAGAGGAGCTCGAGGAAGGCATCGACGACCTGCTCAAGGAAGACAAGGACGAGTGACCGGCTTCAGCCGGCCGTTTCGCCGCCGGCTGCTGGAGACTCCGCGCCGGCCTCCTTCAGAAGCTGGACGTAATCCGCTCTTATGAAATCTCTTCTTTCATAGCCCAGGGCCCCGGCGAAGCGGACTATCTCGTGACGCTCTCCCTCGAGCTCGAGGAAGCAGCCGACCTTGGTCTCGTCGAGGGCCACGCGCAGCCGGCCCTTGAGGAAGAGCGTCCGGTGCTTGCGGTATGAGAAGACGGGCTTCAACCCCAGGGCCTTGAGGATCTTGCGGAGTTCGGCCGGGTCCTTGACGGCCGTTTCGTGCTCAGCTCTGACCTTGAAGGAGCGGGACTTGACCGTCGGGCCCTTGAAGGTAAGCAACCCCCGGCGGCCGGTCTTCCTTAGCCGGAGAGCCTGACCTTTGGCCGCAAGCCGGCCGTCCTCGAAATCATAAAGGGTGTTGTCCTCCAGGTGTCTCGGCCGGATCAACCTGGCCCCGGCCGCCCTGACCTTCTCGGCGGCCTTGCCGGCGTCATCCACGCGCAGTTTTATCTCTATCTCTGTCATGTCGCAAGACTCTCCTCGGCCCAGCCAGGCGACATTATCGCATAACGGCCGGAGCCCATCCCTTTTCCCATCAGCAGTTCCTCGAGACCACGAAGTCCGCGATCGCGGTCAGCATCTTTTTCGCCGGAGAATCGGGAAAGCCGGCCAAACAGCCGACCGCTCTCCGGGCGTAATCGCGGGCTCTGTCTGAGGCGTAGCTCAGGGACCCGGTCCTCTCCAACGCTTCCAAGAGCGCGACCCTGTCCGGTCGGCTTATCGCCTTCCGGCCGAACAGGCCCAGGACGGACTCGCGGGCCCGCGCGTCTCGACTTCCGGCGGCGTGTATCAACGGCAGGGTCATGCGGCCTTCACTTATGTCCGAAAGGACCGGCTTGCCCAGCTCTTTTTCGTCGCCGACGAGGTCGAGCAGGTCGTCCCTGACCTGGAAGGCCAGGCCGAGATTGAGGCCGAAGGCGGCCAGTGCTTCCTCCTGTTGAGGGGCCGCGCCGGCCAGGACGGCCCCCAGCCGGGCGCAGGCTTCGAAGAGCGAGGCCGTTTTCTTCGTGATGATGTCGAGGTATCGCTCTTCGCTCAAGGTGTTGCCGGAAGCGGCGTATTCATCGAGCTCGCCCTCGATCATCCGCTCGGAGACGCCGGTCAATATCCCTATGACCCTCTCATGGGCGGACCCGAGCGCCAGGCCGATGGTCCTGATGTAGAGATAATCGCCGAGCAGTACGGTGACGTTGGGTCCCCATCTGGCATGAACCGTCTGCCGCCCCCGCCGGGTCTCGGCCCGGTCGACGATGTCGTCGTGGACCAGGCTGGCCGCGTGGAGGAGCTCGACGAGCGAAGCGACCCGGACATCCTCTGCCCGCCTGGAGCCGAACAGCATTTCCGCGAGGAGTACCAGCGCCGGCCTGAGGCGCTTGCCTTTTTTCTCGAAGATGTAGCGGCTCGCTTCGAGGGCCAGGGGATTGGCCGAGGTCGACATTAGCTCGAGTTCCTTCTCCACCTCCACCAGAGCGGCCTGTATCTCTGCGGCAAACAGGGGAGGGACGAGGCCGAAAGCGAGGGCCTCGAGGCCGGCCTGGCTGGAACGCGGGCTGACGCTCATACTGCGCGTATCTTAACACCAGGCAGGGCTTTTTTCCAAGCTCCGGGGAAAGCCGGGGCCGGGCGCCATGCCGGCGTCCTTAAGGCAGTTGCGGGAAGAGAGTCTCGAAATTCTCAGTCACGAGCCGGCCGGCTTCTTCATAAGGGATGCCCCTGACCGCTGCCAGCGCGCGCAGGGTTTCGACCACGAAGGCCGGTTCGTTCCTCTTGCGGCCGGCCTTGAGCGCCTGCGGGACAAGATAGGGGGCATCGGTCTCGACCAGGAGCCTGTCGGCGGGAACGGCCCGGGCGGCCTCCCGCACGTTGTTGGCCCGGGGATAGGTCAGAATGCCGGAAAAGGACACGTAGAAGCCGCGCTCGATCGCCCGCAGGGCGGAGGCGGCGTCCTCGGTATAGCAATGCAGAATGCCGCCGCGGTCGAAAGACTCGGCGCTCAGGGCCTCCAGGACCTGCTTGATCGCCAACCGGCTGTGGATGATGACCGGAAGCCGGGCGGAGCGGGCCACGGCCAGCTGGGAACGGAAAGCCTCCATCTGGGTCGCGCGGGGCGAGAAATCATAGTGATGATCGAGGCCTATCTCGCCCACCGCCCGGATCTTTTCTTTCGCGGCGAGTCCCACGACGGCCTCGGCATGGGCTTCGCGGCAGAGCTTTGCCTGGTGCGGATGCACCCCAGCCGCCGAGATCAAGCCCGGGAAGATGTCTTTCATCCTTTCCGTGACGGACAGGCTGTCCGGCGCGGTCAGGTCCGCGGGCACAAGGATGGCCTTGACGCCCGCCCGCGCGGCCCGGGCCAGGACCTCCGCCCTGTCCGGGTCGAAATCCCGCATATCGAGATGGGCGTGGGAATCGACTACGGTGACCGCTCGCTCCGCCGCTTCATTCATGCTTGAGGCCTGGAAAACAACAGGCCTCCCGGAGGGGAGGCCTGTTCGGTCGTCACTGAAAGGACCGCTCTCAGGAGGCCAGCTTGGCCTTGAGCGCCCTGAGCGGTATAGGGCCGTGGCTCAGCACCTTCTGCAGGAAATCGGCCGTCGTGAAATTGGCGCCCTTCATTTTCCTGTACTCTTTTTCCAGGTCGAGCAGCTCCTGGTAGCCGATGTAGGCTAGGGCGGCGTCGCCCGGGTTGAGCACGAGATAGGTCCAGATGCGCTCGGCCTCGGCGTCGGAAATGAAGCCGCCGCTCGTCATGTAGCTTATGGCCTTTTCCTTGGTGTAGGTGCCCTCATGGATGTTCATGTCCATCTGGAACATGATGGCGTTCTTGAGCTGGAGCTTCAGCTCGTTGAGCCTGGTCTTGAGGTCATATCTGTTCAGGCCGGCCGGGGCGTATATGTACTTGTCGAGGAGGTAGAGGGGCCAGCCCTTGATCAGGGCCTGGTTGGCGCAGAGCCGGCGCACGAGGGAAGCGTTCTTCCAGCTGAGGGCCGCAGGCGCGAAACTGCCGGGCATGACATCCTTGGCCACGGCCAGGTCGATGAAATGATCGTTGTATTCCCTGAGGAAGGAAACCGCCTTCTCTTCGTTCCAAGCGGAGGGGATAGTCCTGACATAGAGAGTGTAAGCGGCCGTCTGCGCGTAGGCGCCCGGACCGACCAGCTGGAACAGCCAGCCGGGGGCGACGTAGGCGGGCATGGCCTCGATCTTCAACGTCTCGGCGGGCAGCGGCGCCAGCTTGGTCTCCTGGACGAAGCTCCGCATCTTTTCGGCCGCGGCCTGGACCCTGGCCAAGAACTGGTCGCGCGAGCAGTGCTCCTGGTTTATCTTTTCCAGGACGTTCTGGATCAGCATCTGGCGGGTGGCCTCCTCGCCCTTCTGCTGGTAGAGCTGGTCGATGTTGACTTCGGGGTACATGATGTTGAAGAAGGGGATGGACACGAGCGACATCTCGCGTCGGATGTTCTTGTAATCGGCCGTGGAGCGGGGGCCCATTTCCTCCACGATGGGGATGACGCCCTGGGACCTGCGGCGCAGGATGCGCAGGTGGGACTCGCCCAGCCTGAAGTTGCCGGTCGACCTGGGCAGGAGTTCCGACTGCAGGAACCGTCCGTATTCCTCGAGGGCCGGCAGGGCCTTGTTTAGCTCGGCCTGGAGCAGGGAGGATGAGCCGGCCAGCCGCGGCAGTTCGTTCCTGTAGAAGTCGACGATGCCGGGCATCTGCTCGACCGCCGCTCTAGTGTATTCCTCGGGTGGGGTCTTGAGGTTCTCGCGGGCCTTCTTGAGGAAGGCCGGCAGCGCCTTGGCCCTTTCTGTGGCGCACCTGACGGCGTCGGCGGCCGAGTAGGGGCCGGCGAAGAGGCCGCGCATGCCGTTGAGGATGATGTCGTTGTAGAAGAGCGGGTTGTATTCCCAGGGCACGAGATTTTCGAACCTGACGAACTCCAGGTCCAGGAAGTCCATCATCATCTCGTGCTCGAGCTGGAATTCGGGCGAAAGCTTGGTCTTGTCGATCTTGGTCACGATCTCCTGGTTGAAGTTGTCCAGGCCGTCGTGGAACTTCTCGACCGCTCCGCCGCTCAGGTCCTCGAGCTTCTCGTTGTACTTGGAGTAGCCCTGAAGGCTGCCCTGGGTCGGGAAGAACTTGAAGTAGGCGTCGAAGAAGGTTTCCTGGAATTTCTTGAACTTGGCGTCCTCTCCGCTCTGGGCGAGGAGCAGGCCCGGGCCGAGGCTGAGCAGCACGGCGACGGTGAGCGCTAGGGCCGTTTTTCTCATCTCTTCCTCCTCAAAATATTTTCGGGGAATCGTAGCACAAATTATTTTTTATCGGCAACGGGAAATTTTCCGTCATGGTCCGTCACCACCGGATGAGCGCCGCGGCCCAGGTGTAGCCGGAGCCGAAGGAGGTCAGGGCCACCAGGCTGCCGGGCTTGATGCGGCCCTCCTTGACGGACTCGTCGAGGGCGATGGCGATCGAGGCGGCCGTCGTGTTCCCGTAGCGGTCGATGTTCCTGACGACCTTTTCCACCGGGATGCCCAGGTTCTTGGCCACCATCAGGGAGATGCGGTCGTTGGCCTGGTGAGGGATGAGCACGTCTATGTCGTCCACGGTCAGGCCGTTGTGGGCCAGGGCCGTCCGCACGGCCTCCGGCATGCGTTCGCAGGCGTTGATGAAGACGTGGCGGCCCTCCATCCGGGGGAAGAACAGGCCCTCGTCGACGAAGCGCTGCTGAATCACCGGCCTGTCCTTGGAGCTCGGCTTCTGCATCCAGAGGTTGGCGTAGAAGCGGCCGTCAGAGTAGAGGTGGCTCGAGAGGACGCCGCGTCCGTCGCCGCTTCCGTCGGCCTCGAGGACCACCGCTCCGGCGCCGTCGCCGAAGAGCACGGCCATGTCCCGGCCGCGGTCGGAGAAGTCCAGGTTCGACGACTGGAGCTCGGCCGCGACCAGCAGTATCCTCTTATACGTCCCGGCCTTGATGAACTGGTCGGCCACGGCCAGCCCGTAGATGAAGCCGCTGCACTGGTTGCGCACGTCCAGGGCGCCGATGTTGCCCAGGCCGAGCTTGTCCTGGACCATGACCCCGATGCCTGGGAAGTAATGGTCCGGGGAGAGGGTGGCCGCTATTATGAACTCGATTTCCGAGGGGTCGATCGCGGCGGACTCTATTGCCCGGCGGGCGGCCTCCACCGCTAGGTCGGAAGTGCCCACGCCTGCCTCGGCGTAACGGCGGGTGACTATCCCCGAACGCTGGCGTATCCACTCGTCGGAGGTGTCCATGAGCTTTTCGAGGTCATGATTGGTGACGACGCGGGGTGGGACGTAGTGGCCGGTCCCTCTGATCACGCTCCTTGTCATCGGCATGCTCCTTGTCCGCTCAGGGCGTTTCGAACATTATAGAATAAATCGGACGGCTTGGCCAATTATCTCTCTACAGCAATCCCTCGTTCCGGTACCAGTCGAGCGTTTCCGCCAGTCCCTTCTCGACCGGGGTCGTAGCCTCGAAACCCAGGACGCGGCGGGCCTTGCTTACGTCCACGACCCAGCCTTCCGGAAGCATTTCCCGGAACTTGCTCAGGTTGACGGCCGAGAGCCTCCCGGAAAACGCGCCGGCGGCCTGGACGCAGGCGGCCACGAGGAAAGCCCCCCAACCGGGAACCCGGACGACGCGAACTCGGCAGCCCAGCAGCCGGGCCGTGAGCCGGCCGATATCTTCCCAGCTCAGGGGCTTGGGGTCGGCGATGTTGAACACCTGGCCGCTTTCCGTGTCCGCGGCCGCGGCCAGAAGCAGCGCGTCGACCAGGTCCCGGACATAGATGAGGTTCAGATATCGCTGTCGAGCGCCGAGGACCGGCACCAGACCTTTTTGCACCAGCCTGAAGTACTCCAGGAAATCCATGTCCCCGGGGCCGTAAACGGCCGGCGGCCTGAGGATTACCGCGGGGAACCTGTCCTTGAAGCGCGCGACGACCTTTTCGGCCTCGAGCTTGCTCCTGCCGTAGGGGGAAACAGGGTCCGGCTCGTCTTCCTCCCGGCGGGGACTGGCAAGCGGCGCCGGGCCGCCGGCCGCCGCGCTGCTCAGGTAGACCAGCCTGGCCCGGAGGCCGTTTTCGGCCATGGCCTTCAAAAGGCTTGCCGTGCCGTCCCTGTTTACGGTATAATACGTTTCCGTTTTTGGCGCTTTGGTGACCCCGGCCAGGTGATAGACGGTTTCGATATCCGGAGGAAGCCCGGCCAGGTGAAAGAGGTCGCCTTGAATGAGCTGAAGACGGTCTGAGCTCGGGAGCTTGGCGGCCCTGGACGGGTCCCTGACGAGCGCCAGGACCTCGCGTTCAGGGTCCTTGAGCAGACGGCCGACCAGGTGACTGCCTATGAAGCCCGTCGCTCCCGTGACCAGGGTTTTCATGTTCTCGATTCTATGAAAATAGACCGCCGCGGTCAACGGCAGGGGCAGTGGCTCGGAGGGAGTGCCGGGTCCCGGCCGGGTGCAAGTCGTTAAAGGCTTCTGGCCCAAAGGAGGCAAGATGGACCTATTCGATAAGTGTTATTCGTTCGACCGGGCTGAGAAAGTCCAGGCGGCCGACCTCTATCCCTATTTCGTCCCCATCCAGGAGGCCCACGGCACCAGGATCAAGGTCAAGGGTCGGTCCATGATCATGGTCGGTTCGAACAATTATCTCGGCCTGGCGGACCATCCCAAGGTCAAGGAGGCGGCCAAGGCGGCCGTCGACCGCTACGGCGTCGGCACCTGCGGCTCCCGCTTCCTGACCGGCACGATCGACCTTCACGAGGAGCTCGAAGCCAAGCTGGCCGCCTTCATGGGCAGGGAAGCGGCCGTTACCTTCAGCACCGGCTACCAGACAAACCTCGGCCTCATCTCGAGCGTCACCGGCAAGGGAGACGCCATCATAGCCGACCGCATGGTCCACGCCAGCATCATCGACGCCTGCAGGCTGTCCTTCGCCGATGTATATAAATACAAGCACAACGACATGGCCGACCTGGAAAGGATCCTGGCTTCCCTCAACCCCGACATCGGCAAGCTCATAATCGTGGACGGGGTCTTCAGCATGGAGGGCGACATCGCCGACCTGCCGGGAATAATCCCGCTGGCCAAAAAATACAAGGCCCGCTTGATGGTCGACGACGCCCACGGCCTGGGTGTCCTCGGCAAGAACGGCCGCGGCACGGCCGAGCACTTCGGCGTCGAGAAGGACGTCGACCTGATAATGGGCACTTTCAGCAAGACTTTCGCCTCGATAGGCGGCGTCGTTTTCGGCGACAAGAAGGTCATTTCCTTTGTGAAGCACCACGCCCGGTCCATGATCTTCAGCGCCGCGGCCACGCCGGCTTCGGTGGCCTCGGTCCTGGCCATCCTCGAGATCCTGCAGCGGCAGCCCGAGCTCAGGGAGCGCCTGTGGGAAGTGACCCGCAAGATGAAGTCCGGCTTCGACGCCATGGGCTACAACACCGGGCCCTCCCAGACGCCCATCATCCCCATCGTCATCGGCGACGACGAGAAAACATTCATGCTCTGGAAGCTCCTCCGGGACAAGGGCATCTTCACGACCCCGGTCATCTACCCGGCCGTTCCGCAGGGCCAGGCCCTGATCAGGACGAGCTACAGCGCCGCCCACACGGACGAGGATCTGGACACGATCCTGGCCGCTTTCAAAGAGGGCGGCAAGGCCCTGGGCATAATCTGAAGTTGGAGCCGAGCCGTTCGGGCCGGAAGGCCTCCGGCCGGGAGCGCCGGCGGAAAGGGATGTTCCCATGCTGAACCTGAAACGGGCCGGGGCGGTTTTCCTCGGGCTTGCCTTCCTTGCGGCCGGAACGCCAGCGGCTGCGGACATCTTCCCGCTTTCGCAGGTCAAGCCCGGGCTGAAGGGCAAGGGCCGGACCGTTCTCAAGGGCGCCGCCGCCTCGGAGTTCGACGTGGAAGTGCTGGGAGTGTTGGAGAACGTCCAGCCGAAGAGGAGCATAATACTGGCGCGGCTGAGCGGGCTCGGCCTGGACACGACCGGCGTCATCGGCGGCATGAGCGGCAGCCCGGTCTACATCGACGGCAAGCTGGTCGGCGCCGTGGCCTACGGCTTCCCTTTCTCCAAGGAGCCGATCACCGGCCTCACTCCGATAGAGGAGATGATGGCGATCGAGAAAACCCCGGCCCTGGCCTCGTCCTCTTCCCAGAGCCGGCCGCCGCTTAAGAGTTGGCTGACCCAGGACGACCTGCTCGAGCTCTACAGCTTCGAGCTCAAGTTAAGGGCCGGCCTGACGGCTCCTGGCCAGGCCGTGACGCCACTTCCCGTTCCGCTCGTCTTCAACGGCTTCGCGCCCTGGGTGTTCGAACGGGCCAGGGATTTCTTCAAACCTCTCGGCTTCGAACCCTTCCTCGGCGGTACGGGAGGGGTATCCCAGGTAACCCTGCCGCCGCCGCCGGCCCGGGAGAGCCTGAAGGAAGGAGACGCGGTCGGCGTCCAGCTCATCGGCGGCGACCTGGACCTGTCCGCCGTGGGCACCGTCACGAGCGTCAGCGGGAACAGGATACTGGCCTTCGGCCATCCGGTCTACAACCTGGGCGCGGTCGATTACGCCATGACCAGGGCCGAGGTCATCGCCGTCATGCCCAGCCTGGAAAGTTCCTTCAAGCTGGCGGCGGCCGGACCGGTCATCGGCTCTTTCGTCCAGGACAGGACATCCGGGGTGCTCGGCGAAACCGGACGGATGCCCCGCCTGGTGCCGGTGAACCTCAACTTGACCCTCAGCCCGACGGTCAGCCGGGAGTTCAAGCTCAAGGTCGTCGCCGACAGGTTCCTGACCCCGGCCCTGCTCAACCTGGCCGTGTCGACGCTGGTCACGAGCGAACAGCGCAGCTACGGCAACCTTTCCCTCGACTTCGACGGCACGGTCTATCTCGACAACGGGCTGAGCGTCCGTCTCGAGGACCTGTTCAGCGGCAATTATGACGGAGCGGCCACCAGCCTGTCCGGCCTGGTGGCGGCCGTCGTTTATTATCTGACGAACAACGAGTTCCGGGATGTCGGCCTCTTCCGCATCGACCTCAACGTGAGAGCCGTCGAGGAGGCCCGCTTCTGCGCCCTGGAGAAAGTCCTGCTTGACAAGTACGAGGTCTCGCCCGGCGAGCAGGTCCAGGTCAAGGTCTTCTACCGGACCTTCCGGGAAGAAAGCCGTGTCGAGGAAGTGACCCTGGTCGTGCCGCCTCTGCCGGCGGGCACGGAGTTCCAGCTGGTCGTCGGGGACTCGGCCACCATGCAGCAGATGGAAAGGTCCCAGTACCGGGTCCAGGAGTTCGTGCCGCGAAGTTTCAGCCAGCTCGTCCGCCTGCTCGGCAACCTGCGCAAGAACAACCGCATCTACTTCAAGGTGGTCGCGCCCAAGCCGGGCATCTTCCTCAAGGGCGAGGAGATGCCCAACCTGCCGGCAACGCTCAAGTCCATGTTCACGTCGCCGCGGGCGGCCTCTTCGGCTCCGGTCGAACTGTCCCGCTCGACCCTGAGCGAGTACCAGCTCCCTGTGCCTTACGTGTTCCGCGGCGGGGCGGTCATTCCCGTGAAAATAAGGAAATAGGAGCCTCCGCGATGAGCAAAAAAGCCGTCCTGACCGTCATACTGGCCGGGCTCCTGCCGGCCGTCGCCGCCGCCGTCGTCCCCCAGAAATGGGAGCTGAGGGCCAAGGAAGATTTCCTGCGCGGCAAGCTCGAAGGCCTCTCTGTGTCCTCGGAAGGCCTGCTCACGCTCGCTCCCCGGGAGGAGAAGCTGGCCGCGCCGGTCGAGGAGTTTTACCTTTCCCTGCTGGTCGGCCCGGACGGGGTCGCCTATCTCGGCACGGGTCACGGCGGCAAGGTCTACCGCGTCGGCCGTGACGGCCAGGCCGAGCTCCTGTTCCAGGCGCCCGAGATGGACGTGACCTGCCTCGAGCTCGACAAGAAGGGCGTGCTCTACGCCGGCACCTCGCCCAACGGCAAGATCTATAAAATAAGCGACAAGGGCAAGGCCGAGGAGTTCTTCAACCCGGCCGAAAGGTATATCTGGGACCTCCTCTTCACGGACTCCGGCCGTCTCTGGGCCGCGGTGGGGGAGAGCGGCGGCATCTACGAGGTCAGCCCGGAGGGTGAGGGCCGGCAAATCTTCAAGGCCGAGGACAATCACATCCTGCGCCTCGTGAAGACCCAGCGCGGTGACGTCATCGCCGGGAGCGGCGGCAAGGGCCTCGTCTACAGGGTGTCGCCTGAGGGCAAGGCTTCGGTCGTTTTCGAGACTCCCTACGAGGAAGTGCGGAGCCTGGCTATCGACGCCGAAGGCCTGATCTACGCGGCGGCATCGGGCACTCCGGCGGCAAAGAGCGGGCAGGATGCTTCGGACACGACCCCGGTTCGATTAGGCACCGACGTGACGATCACTGTTTCGGCCTCAGGTCAGGACAAGGCTGAACAGCGGCCCGCGGCCCCGGCCCCGGTCCAGCCCGCTTCCGCCAGGGAAGCAGGCGCGGTCTACAGGATCTCCCCGGACGGCGTGGGCAGAACGCTCTGGAGCTCCACGGAAGAGATGGTCTACAGCCTGGCCCTGAGGGGCGAGGACGGAGCCATCATCTTCGGCACCGGTCCCAAGGGCCGCGTCTACGCCGTGGACAAGCAGGGCAGGCCGTCGCTGCTTCTCCAGACCGGCTCGGAGCAGGCCTACGAGCTCCTGAGCCTGCCGGACCGCAAGCTGAGGCTCGTCGGTAACAACCCCTGCTATCTGGGCGACATCCTGCCGGCCCAGCGCTCCGGAGGCGAATTCCTCAGCCCGGCCCTCGATGCCAAGACGATCTCGGCCTGGGGCCGCATAACCTGGGAGGCCGAGCTCCCGGCCGGGGCCACGCTCCAGCTCCAGACGAGGAGCGGCAACACGGCCGAGCCCAACTCCACCTGGAGCGACTGGTCGCCCTTCTACCAGAAGAAGGACGAACAGGTCCTCAGCCCCAGGGCGCGCTTCCTCCAGGTGAAGGCCGTGTTCAAGGCCCAGTCGGGGCAGGCTTCGCCGGCGCTGGGCAGCCTGGCCGTCTTCTACGTGCAGACGAACCTGCCTCCGGCCATCTCCAAGCTCGAGGTGCTCAAACCCAATGAAGTTTTCCTCAAGATGCCCGAGCAGGAGGAAGTCATCTTGGGCCTCGAAGACAACGCCGACGACCGTTCGGCCGCCAAGGCCGGCGGCGACGAACTGCGCATCATGATCTTCCCCAAGAAAGCCGAGCGCCAGGGCTTCCAGACCATAACCTGGGAAGCGTCAGACGACAACGGCGACGAGCTGGCCTATTCGGTGTTCATCAAGGAGGATAAGGAGAAGAGCTGGCGCCTGCTCCAGAAGGGTTTCAAAGGCACAATTTTCGCTTTCGAGAGCGCTACCCTGCCTGACGGCACCTATTCGGTCAAGGTTGCTGCCTCGGACGCTTCTTCCAACCCAGCCGGCATGGAACTCACCGCGGAGAGGGTCAGCCGACCCTTCGTCATAGATAGTTCGCAGCCCGTCATCAGGAACGTCTCGGTCCGCCGGTCGGGCTCCGGCCTGGAGGTCGAGTTCGAGGTCGAGGACGCCTATTCCCGGGTCGAGGAAGTCAGGTATCTGGTCCGACCCGCCGGCTGGCGGGTGGCTTTCCCCGTGGACGGCGTCGCGGATTCGCGGAGCGAGCGCTTCAAGTTCTCGGTCAAGCTCGACCCCGGCAGCGACGACATGATCACCATCAGGGCCCGGGACGGGCACGGCAACGTGGGCGTTTACAGGCAGGCTTTCTGAGGCGGGGCGAGCCTCACCTGGTCTTGGTCCGCTCGAGGTACTTGTCCTCGCGCGTGTCGACCTTGATGACGTCGCCTTCCTTGATGAACTCCGGCACCTGGATCACGGCGCCGGTCTCGAGCACGGCCGGCTTGTACATAGCCGTCTGGGTCGCGCCCTTGACCCGGGGCTCGGTGCTGACGACCTTGAGGTCGATCGACGTCGGCAGGTCGATGCCCACGGGCTTGCCCTCGTACATCTCGACCTTGATGACGGTGTTGGGCAGCATGTACTTGGCCCCGTCGCCGACGGCGTCGGCCGGTATCGAGATCTGGTCGAAGGTCTCGAGGTTCATGAAGACGTAGTTGTCGCCGTCCTGGTAGAGGTACTCCATCTCGACCTCCTCCAGGATGGCCTGCTCCACCCTTTCCTCGGAGCGGAAGCGGTGCTCGGTCTGGGTGCCGGTTAGGATGTTGCGCAGCTTGGTCTGGACCATGGCCTTCCAGCGGCCGGGCGTGATGAGCTGCATCTCCATGACCCTGTAGAGCACGCCGTCGAGCAGGATCACCATGCCTTTCCGGATCTGGGTCGCGTCGATCATGTTTCCTCCAGGGAATGCCACGAAGGAAGGTCCGTGACTCAGTGTATTTTAGCAATTTTCCGGCGGCCGTCAAATCGCCGCGGCCGGCCGATTTGATTTCCTCCGCCTTCTACTTTATAAAGGTGTCTGGCCGGGAGGCGAAGCGAGCTTGACCGAGATCATCTTTTTGGGGACGAGCGGGCCGTATCCTTCCCGCGAGTCCGACAACACCGCCTTCCTCGTCGTCTGCGGCTCCGTCAAGTGCCTCGTAGATTGCCCGGGGAGCGTCGTCCGCAAGATGCTCCAGGTCGGCGCCGACCCGCTCGAGGTCGGCCATCTCTTCCTGACCCACTCGCACACCGACCACATCTACGGGCTGCCTTCGCTCGTCCACAGCCTGATGCTCAGGCGACACCTTATCCGTGTTTACGGCTCGGACGAGGCCCTGGAGACGGCCGCCGGCCTGCTCGACTTCTTCCGGCTGCGGGAGGACAGGTATCGGACCAGGGTGGAGCTGGTGGAGGCCGCGAGCGGGGCGACGGTCCAGCCGGCCGCGGGCCTCAGCGTCGATTTCCTGAAGGTGCCGCACCACGGGTCGTCGCTGGCGCTGAGTATCACTTTCGCCGGCAAAAGAATCGTCATTTCGGGCGACACGCCGCCCTGCCCGGAGCTTTTCGAATGGGCCCGCGGCGCCGACGTCCTCGTCCACGACTGCGGCGGCCCGAGCCGCTTTTTCGAGCTCTATCCGGCGCTGAGATCGCGGCACACGGACGCTCTGGCCCTCGGCGAATGGAGCGCCCGCGCCGGCGTCGGGCTGCTCGTCCCGTGCCACTTCCTGGCCGAGCTGGATTTCGACAGGGACGAGGTCGAGCGGGAGATAAGGCAGAACTTTTCCGGTGATCTCCATATGCCGCGCGACCTGGAAAGGCTGGCAATGGGCTGAGGGAGGATGATGATGGCCGTACTTCGCGTGTTCGAATCGCTTCGACGTGGGCCGGGGCTTTTTCTGGTGCGGGCGCTCGCCGTCGCAGCGGTCGCGCTCGTCGCCGGGGTAATCTCGCCGGGCTGCCGGCCTGAAGGAGGCAGGGAAATGGTCGACCTCGTTTTGTTGAACGGCAGGATCTGGACGGGCAACCCCGCGTCGCCGTGGGCTGAAGCGGCGGCTGTCACCGCCGGCCGTTTCGTCAAAGTCGGCTCCAACCGGGAGCTGGCCCTGCCGGGTTTCATCGACTGCCATACGCATTTCCTGGCCGGCGGCTTCGCCCTTTCCGCCGTCAAGCTCGGCGATGTCACCAAAAAGGAGTATTTCGTCGCCAAGGTGGCGGCCAAGGCCGCCGAGCTCGGGCCGGGCAAATGGGTGACCAACGGCGACTGGGACCATGAAAAACTCGACCCGCCCGAACTCCCCCGGCGGGAATGGATCGACGCTGCGACGCGGGACAACCCGGTGTTCATAAACAGGCTGGACGGCCATATGGCCCTGGCCAACAGCCTGGCTCTCAAGCTGGCCGGGATAACCAAGGAAACCCGGGCCCCGGCCGGCGGCGAGATCGTCAAGGACCCGGCGACCGGGGAGCCCACCGGCATTCTCAAGGACGCCGCCATGAACCTGGTCGCGGGCCACATCCCCGAGCCCTCGCTCGAAGACAAGCTGGCGGCGGCCGAGGCGGCGCTCCGCCACGCCGCCGAGCACGGCGTGACCTCGCTCGCCGAGATGGCCGACAGCTCCAGCCTGGAAGTCTTCCAGGAGCTCGAGCGCCGCGGCCGCCTGACCGCGCGCATCTCGGTCTACATACCTGTGACCGAGGTCGGGCTGCTGGCTTCGCTCAAGCTCAAGTCGCCCTTCGGTGGACCGTTCCTCAAGCTGGCCGGCCTCAAGGGCTTCGTGGACGGCTCCCTCGGTTCTTCGACGGCCTGCTTCTTCGAGCCCTACGCCGACGACCCGAACACGCGCGGCCTCTTCCATGAGCAGATGTTCCCGGAAGGCGTCATGGAGAAGAGGCTGCTCGAGGCCGACCGGGCGGGCCTTCAGGTCGCGGTCCACGCCATCGGCGACCGGGCCAACAAGGACCTGCTCGACATTTTCGAGAACGTGGCCAAGGCCCACGGGCCCCGCGACCGGAGATGGCGGGTGGAGCACGCCCAACATCTCCGGCCGGAGGACATCGCCCGCTTCGGCCGGCTCGGCGTGATCGCCTCGGTCCAGCCCTATCATCTGATCGACGACGGCTGCTGGGCCGAAAGGAAGATCGGCCCGGAGCGGGCCAAAACGACCTACGCTTTCCGCTCCCTGCTCGACGCCGGGGCCGTCGTGGTCTTCGGCTCGGACTGGACCGTGGCGCCGCTCGACCCGGTGGCCGGCATCTACGCCGCCGTGACCAGGCGGACGCTCGACGGCGCCAACCCGGACGGCTGGCACCCCGAGCAGAAGGTGTCGGTGGAAGAGGCTGTCCGCGCCAGCACTTCGAGCGCTGCCTGGAGCGAGTTCGCCGAGAAGGACAAGGGGACGGTCGAGAGGAGCAAGCTGGCCGACCTGGTCGTCCTCGACCGTGACATCTTCAGCCTCCCCGCGGCCGAAATAGCGGACGTCAGGGTATCAATGACCATTGTCGACGGGCGGGTGGTTTACGAGAAACCGGAGACGCAGCGGGAAGGCAAAGGCGCCGGGCCTCGATAGACCGGAGACTAGCGGATGGAGACGAAACTCATCCCCGACGAGCCCGGGCATATCGGGACCGACGAGTCCGGCAAGGGCGATTTCTTCGGCCCGCTGGTCGTGGCGGCCTTTTTCCTGCCGGAGGGCCAGGAGCCGGTGCTCCGGGAGCTCGGCGTCAGGGACTGCAAGAAGATGTCGGACAACCGGGTGCTGGAAGCGGCCGACCGGCTCAGGCGCGGCTACCCCTATCATTCGGTCGTGGCCGTCGGCCCGGCCAAGTACAACGAGCTCTACGATAAGCTGCGCAACCTCAACCGCCTGCTGGCCTGGGCCCACGCCAGGGCCATCGAGAACATCTTGGAGAGGCTGCCGGTCGGCATGGCCGTGACCGACCAGTTCGGCGACGAACGGTTCGTCCGCCAGGCCCTGCAGAAGAAGGGCAGGACCATCGAGCTCGTCCAGAGGCCGAGGGCCGAGGAGGACGCGGCCGTGGCCGCGGCCTCGGTGCTGGCCCGGGCCGAGTTCCTGCGGCGGCTGGAGCAGCTGTCGGCCGAGGTCGGTTTCGAGCTGCCCAAGGGCGCCTCGCAGCTCGTTGAAGAGGCGGCCGTCAGGCTGGTCAGGGAAAAAGGAGCGGAAGCGCTGGCCACCGTCGCCAAAATGCATTTCAAGACGGCCGGACGCGTGCTGGGCCTGGCCGGCGCGGGCTGAGCTCCGGGCGGCACTGACGCGGTGGCGCGCGGCCGCCGACTTATCGCCGGCGGCGAGCCAGCCGTCAAAGGGCTGAAGCGCTCGGGAGGGCCAAGCCGATTCTATATAAAATATAGGAACTATCGGATATATAGAGAATGCCAGGCTTGCGACGGTTCGTACGAGCCGACGCAAGCCGCTGGAAAAAGGAGACGTCACATGTCTGACAAGCCCGACCCGGCCGCGGCCGGTCCCGGACCGACCGAACGGCTGTATTACGACGACCCGTATCTCGCCCGGTTCGAGGCCGCGGTCGTGGATAGGACCTGGTTCGAGGGCCGGCCGGCCCTGGTCCTGGACCGGACCGCCTTTTACCCCGAATCGGGCGGCCAACCCTGGGACACCGGCGTCATCGAGGACGCCGCGGTCATCAAGGTCGTCGAGGAGGACGGCCGCGTGCTCCATGTCCTGGACAGGGAGGTGGCCGCGGACCGCGTCACGGGCAGGATAGACTGGCCGCGGCGCTTCGACCACATGCAGCAGCACACCGGCCAGCACATCCTTTCCCAGGCCTTTTACGAGCTGGTCGAGGGCGAGACGCTGGCTTTCCATCTCGGCGACGACTTCTCCACCCTCGAGATAGGCTTAGCTTCCGTCACCGACGAGTCCCTGGACCGGGTGGAGACACGGGCCAACGAGGTCGTCTGGGAGGACCGCGAGGTCAGGTGCTACTATGTCGAAGAGGAAAAGATAGGCGAGGTGCCGCTGCGGCGGCCGCCCAAAAAGCACGGCCTTCTACGGGTGGTCGAGGTCGCCGGCTACGACTATTCGGCCTGCGGCGGCACGCACTGCCGCCGCAGCGGGGAGGTCGGCCTGATCAAGGTCACGGGCCAGGAGAAGATCCGCGGCCGGCTGCGTTTCCAGTTCCTCTGCGGCCGGCGGGCACTTATTGATTACGGCCATAAGAACAGGGAGCTGCGCCGCATCGGGGCGCTTTTTTCGTCGTCCTGGTCCGGGCTGGCCGGGCTCGTGGAGAAACAGGCCGCGGAGGCCAGGGACCTGAAGAGGACTGTCAAGAAGCTGGAAGAGGAGCTCTTTTCCTATGAGGCGGCCGGCCTGGCCGCCGCGGCCAGGGGAGGAGTGATCGTCAAGGCCTTCGAAGACAGGACGCCGCAGGGCGTGCGTTTCCTGGCCCTCAGCCTGACCCGGCAGGGCCGTTTCTGCGTCGTCTTCGGCGCCGGGACCGAAGCCCAGGCGCATCTCATACTGGCCCGGCACGCCGAGATCGGCCTCGACCTCAGGGGTGTCGTCCCGGCCGTCGCGGCCGCGGCTGTTTTCAAGGGAGGGGGCGGCCCGTCGCTCGTCGAGCTCGTGACTTCCGACAAAGACAAGCTCGCCGAGGCTTTGAGGCTGGCCGAGAACTGGGTGCGGGAAAAGCTCGGGTCAGGCGCCTGAGCCCGTCGGCGGCTCATTCGTAGCGAAGAGAGACGATGGGATCCATGCGTGCCGCCTTCTGCGCCGGGAAGATGCCGAAGAAAAGGCCGACCCCGATGGACACGCCGAGTCCGAGCAGCACGGACCAGGCGGAGACGGCCGCGGGCAGCGGCGTGGCGGCCCTGACGACCATGGCGATGCCGATGCCGACCAGGACCCCGATGAGCCCCCCCGCGCCTGTGAGGACGACGGCCTCGAACAGGAACTGCTTGAGGATGTCCTGGGCCCGGGCGCCGATGGCCTTCCGTATGCCGATCTCCCTCGTCCGCTCCTTGACGGAGACCAGCATGATGTTCATGACGCCGATGCCCCCGACGAGCAGGCCGATCGAAGAGATGACCATCATGACCAGGTAGGCGGCCCCGGTCAGCTGGTTGTAGAGTTCCACCAGGGAATCCTGAGTGAAGACGGCGAAATCGTTGGGCTTGCCGAAGGGCACGTTGCGGCGCCGGCGCAGGAGGCTTGTGACCTGTTCCATCGCCTCCTGCAGGTCCTCGTGGCTGACCGGCACGGCCGAGATGGACAGGGATTCCTTGTCGTAGCTGAAGTACTTGGTCAGGGTGGTGATGGGCATGGCCGCGAAGTTGTCGCGGCTCTGGCCGAACATCTGGCCCCTCTTGTTGAGCACGCCGACGACGGTGAAGCTCTCCGGCCCGACGCGTATCTCCTTGCCGATGGGGCTCGAATCGGGGAAGAGGGCCGCGGCCAGGTCAGCGCCCAGGACGCAGACCCGGGCCCGGTGCTCGATCTCCGCGGCGGTGAAGTGCCGGCCTTCCCGGGGCAGGTACAGGGCGAAGACCTGGGGCCATTTTTCGTTGATGCCCAGCACCTGGGCCGAGTCGCTCTTCCTGTTCTGGAACTTGATCTCCACCGGTTCGAAGACGCTGACGTTGAGCGAGACGGCCGAGGCCCTGATGAGAGGGCACTCTCTCTCGATGGCCAGGCCGTCCTCGTAGGTGAGGTCCTTGCGGGTGCGCTCCTCCTCGGAGCGGCGGCCCATCTGGACCGGGTCGTATTTTTGGATCAGTATCAGGTCCGAACCCACGGACTCCAGCTCCGAGAGGAAGGACTTGTTGAGGCCCTGGATGACCGAGACCATGCCGATGACGGTCATGACGCCGATGACGATGCCAAGGACGGTCAAGAAGGAGCGCAGCTTGTTGGCCCAGAGCGACGCCAGGGACATCTGGAAGATCTCTCGCAGGAACTGCAGCCTCATTGTTCCGACCTCAGGGACTCGACCGGGTCTAGTTTGGCCGCCCGGTTGGCGGGGTAGATGCCGAAGAAAAGGCCCACCGATGAGGAGAGCAGTATGGCGATGACGACCGACAGGGGGTCGAGGCTGGAGGGGATCTTGGTGGCCGCCGAGACGATGCGGGCGGCCAGGAAGCCCAGCGCGATGCCGATGACGCCTCCGACGGCGGAGATGAAGGACGATTCGATCAGGAACTGGAAGAGGATGTCGCGGCGCCGGGCGCCGACGGCCATCCTGATGCCTATCTCCTTGGTCCTTTCTGAGACCGAGACGAACATGATGTTCATGATGACGATGCCGCCGACGAGCAAAGCGATGGAGGAGATGGCGATCATGGCGAAGTAGATGCCCGAGGTCGCGCTCTTGTAGAACTGGATGAAGGTCTCGGAAGTGGCGAAGGAGAAATCATCCGGGTCCCGGTAGGTCCTCTTCCTCCAGGAGCGCAGGATGGTCCGCACCTCCTCCTGGGCCTGCTGCATCTGCTCTTGGGACCTGGTGTGGACGTTGATGGTGATGCTGCGCCTCGAGCCGTAGGCCTTGAGGAAGGTCGTGATGGGGATGCGGACGAAATTGTCCTGGCTGAAGCCCAGCACCTTGCCCTTCTTCTTGGCCACGCCGATGACCTGGAAGTTCTGGTTGCCGGCCTTGATCCAGCGGTTCAGCGGGTCTATGCCGGGGAATAGCTTCTCGACGATGTCCGCCCCGATGATGCACACCGGCCTGGAGTTGGTCTCGTCCTGGCGCTGGAAGTAACGCCCGGCTTCGAGCTCCAGGACCGAACCTATCTGGTAGTCGACCGAGGTCTCGCCGCGTATGTCGGCCCCCTTGATGATGCGGCCGCCGTACTTGACGTCCTGGGAGGTGTCGGCGCTCGCGCCGATGAGGTCGCAGGAGCGGCAGTTGGCCCGGAGCAGCTCGACCTCTTCCATGGTGATGTCCTTGCGTTTCATCTGCTCCAGGAAATCCTTGAGGGACGTCCCGATCATGGAGAATTTCTGCACGGCGAAATCGTTGGCGCCGTAGAAGGACATCTTGCTGTAGACGTAGCCGTTGAGGCCCTGGATGACCGAGATCACGGCGATGATGGTCAGGACGCCGATGATGATGCCGAGCAGGGTCAGGAAGGTGCGCAGCTTGTTGGCCAGCAGGGAATCCAGGGCCATGCGGACGGACTCGCCGACTTGAACTTTCGCCATGCCTCTCTCTCGGAATTATTCTACCGGATTAATACGGGAGGGGGAAGAAAAGGTTTAGAGGGCAAGACGGGGATGGCTCGGCTCCCTGCTTCGGGTCCGGGCGCCTTCTCGGCTCGAGCGCTCGGCGGC
>CAYWJT010000036.1:0-28655 GCA_964458655.1 uncultured Eubacteriales bacterium
GCTCAAAACTCATCCCCAGCCAAGCGCGTCACTAATGTAGTGGACGAGACCATTTCCTTGACTTTGCCCTTATATTGGTTTATAAATAACATCTTGCCGTTCTGCGGAGAAGTTTCCGTCAAAGGAGGTCAGGATGCTTCGATATAGGAGACAGGCGCTGCTGGTGGCGGTCGTAGGGGTCGCGCTGATCTTGACGATGACAGGCTGTGACAAGCTGAACTATGGCAAGCTGCGCGCCAATTACCATTTCACCAACGGCAACAAGGCCTTTACCGAGAGCAAATGGCGCAATGCCATCGCGGAGTACGAGAACGCCCTGAAATACAACCCCCAGATGGTCCAGGCCTACCGCTTCCTGGGGGAGAGCTACAAGCAGATCCACAGGCCGGGCGTCAACACGGAGGTCAACAAGCAGCTGGAGGTCAAGGCCATCGAGGCCCTCCAGAAGGCTCTCGAGATCGAGCCCAACAACAAGGACATCATCTACTCGCTCGGCGACATGTACGACAAGCTGCACCGCTTCGACGAGGCCGAGAAGCTCTACCTGAGGATCCTCGACCTCGAGCCCACCAACATGAGCAACTACTACGTTCTGGCCGATTTCTACAAGAGGTACGCCGGCGAGAAGCCGGGCGCGGCCGAGAAGGCCGTGGCCATGTACCTGCGCCGCATCGAGCTCGACCCGGAGAACCCCCAGGGCTACGCCTACGTGGCCAATTACTACGAGAACCTGCCGGCCACGCCCGAGCAGATCGAGATGGCCATGAGGAATTACGACACGGCCAACGCCTACTGGGAGCGCCGCATCCAGCTGCAGCCCGACAGCGCCGAAGCTTGGCTGGCCAAGGGCGTCAACCGCTGGGGCAAGGCCTACCGCTTCCAGAACCAGCCCGCCAAGGAGCGCCTGAACATCGCTCAGGACGCCCTGCGGGCGGTCGAAAAGGCCAGGGACCTCGACCCCAACTACCCCGAGCCCTGGAGCTGGCTGAGCGTCATCTACAAGAGCCTGCTGGCCAACCTCGAGCCTGAGAAGGCCGGGCGCTACAACGCCGAAGCCGACCGCTACATCGAGAAGTTCCAGGAGTTGAGGAAGAGGGCGGCCGAGCGCAAGAAGCTCGAAGAAGAGCTGAAGAAGATCGGCTGAGATATTGAACCGGAGCTGAATAGAAAGCGCCCTGTCCTTCGGGCAGGGCGCTTTTATTTTCGGCTCGGGAAAGGCGGCGAGCCGTGTTCATACCCCTGCGCGACGAGAACCCGACCTCGAGGTTCCCGCTCATCACGATCCTGCTCGTCGCGGCCAACGCCGCGGTATTCCTGGCCAACGCCTTCGTCCCCCACGGCCTGGAAATGGCCGCCTTGCGCTTTGGCGCCGTGCCTTTCGAGATAACCCATTTCAGGTCGCTCGATGCCGCGCTCCGGTTCCCCCCGCTCCTGACCCTCCTGACCAGCATGTTCCTCCACGGCAGCTTTTTCCATCTGGCCGGCAACATGCTCTATCTCTGGATCTTCGGCAACAACGTGGAGGATTTCCTGGGCCGGTTCAGGTTCGGCCTTTTCTACGTCCTGTGCGGCCTGGCCGCGGCCCTGACCCAGGTCGCCGCCACCCCCAATTCCAGGGTGCCCATGATCGGGGCGAGCGGCGCGATCGCCGGTCTGCTCAGCGCTTACTGGCTGCTTTTCCCGAGGGCCAGGGTCATGACCTTCGTCTTCCTCATCTTCTATATCGATGTCGTCGCCGTGCCGGCCGGCCTCTTCCTCGGCATCTGGTTCGTGATGCAGGTCTTGAACGTCGGCCTGGCCGGAGGGGTGGCCTGGTTCGCCCATATCGGCGGTTTCCTGGCCGGCCTGGCGCTCGTCCGCGGCCTGGGCGGTCGCAGACCGAGGCGCACCTAACGGGGGGGAGCCGCCTCAAGTTGACATTTCGGCCCGGATTTAGTATCTTATGGGCTCTTCTACACCTCTCTATTAAGGTTAGAACCAGATGAGGACTTTTATTCCAAAAAAAGAAGATATCGAACAGAACTGGTGGCTGGTCGACGCCGACGGCAAGATCCTGGGCCGCCTGGCCACCGAGGTGGCCGACCTGCTCCGGGGCAAGAAGAAGCCCCAGTTCACGCCGCACCTGGACACGGGCGATTTCGTGGTGGTGGTCAACGCCGAGAAGATACGGGTGACCGGCGACAAGCTTGAGAAGAAGGTCTATTATTCGCATTCCCAATATCCCGGGGGCCTCAAGGAAGAGAGGCTCAAGGACCTGCTGGCCAAAAAGCCCGAAGAGGTCATCCGCAAGGCCGTCTGGGGCATGATCCCCAAGAACAAGCTCGGCCGCCGCGTCTACGGCAAGCTCAAGGTCTACAAGGGGCCGGACCACCCGCACCAGGCCCAGAACCCCCGGGAATACAAGTTTTAGGAGGCAGCTTGAGTCTCATCCAGTACTACGGAACAGGCAAGAGGAAAACGGCCATAGCCCGCGTCTATCTCAGGACGGGCAAGGGGGATATAACGCTGTTCGTCAACAAGAGGCTCCGTCCCTTCGACGAATACTTCAAAGAGGACCAGTACAAGTACACCATCAAGCAGCCGCTGCACCTGACCGAGACCGAGAACAAGTTCGACATCCTGATGCGCGTCGACGGGGGCGGGCTCAAGGGCCAGGCCGAGGCCATCCGCCTGGGAGTAGCCAGGGCCCTGGTGGAGTTCAACCGCGAGCTCAAGGGCGCGCTCAGGCAGGCCAAGCTGCTGACCAGGGACTCGCGGATCAAGGAACGCAAGAAATACGGGTTGCTCGGCGCCAGGAAAGCGCCGCAGTACCATAAACGGTAACGCAGGACCGGGGAGGCTCGAGTTGGTTTCAGTCACGATGAAGGAGCTTTTGGAGGCGGGGGTCCATTTCGGCCACCAGACGAAGCGCTGGAACCCCAAGATGAAGGAATACATCTTCGGGCAGCGCAACGGCATATACATCATCGACCTGCAGAAGACCATCAAGAACTTCAAGGAGGCCCTGAACTTCATCCGCGGCGTCGCCGAGGAAGGCAAGGACATCCTGTTCGTCGGCACCAAGAAGCAGGCCCAGGACCTGGTCCGCGAGTACGCGGCCAAGTGCGAGGCCCATTACGTCAACCAGCGCTGGCTGGGAGGCCTGCTGACCAATTTCGGCATCGTCCGGACGAGCATCGACAAGCTCAAGGAGCTCCAGGAGATGCGGGACGACGGCCGCTGGGAGCTGCTCTCCAAGAAGGACCAGTCCAAGCAGGAGAAGGTCTACCGCAAGCTTCAGAAGAACCTGGGCGGCCTGCTGAAGATGGCCGAGCTGCCCGGCGCCCTGTTCGTCATCGACTCCTCCAAGGAGGAGATCGCCATCACCGAGGCCCAGAAGATGAACATCCCGGTCGTGGCGGTCGTCGACACCAACGGCGACCCTGAGGCCGTCAAGTACCCCATCCCGGGCAACGACGACGCCGTCAGGGCCATCGAGCTTTTCGCCTCCAAGGTCGCCGAGGCCGTCATCGAGGGCAAGAAGAACAGGATCAGCCGCGAGCTGGCCGAGGAGAAGCAGGAAGCCGGGGAAGGCGCGGAAGCGCCGGCGACCGGGGAGCCTGAACCGGCCCCTGAGACCGAGAAGCAGGCCTGAGGCCGGATTTCGAGGAGATAAGCCAGAATGGACATAACCGCTGAACAGGTCAAGGAGCTCCGTCAGAGGACGGGCATCGGGGTCATGGAATGCAAGGAAGCCCTGCGGGAAAGCCAGGGCGACGTTGACAAGGCCATCGAGATCCTCAGGAAGAAGGGCCACGCCCGGGCCCAGGCCAAGGCCGGTCGGGAGGCCTCGGAGGGGATCATCGGCGCCTACGTCCACATGAACGGCCGCATCGGGGTCCTGGTCGAGCTCAACTGCGAGTCGGATTTCGTGGCCCGCAACACCGAGTTCCAGGAGCTGGCCAAGGAGCTGGCCATGCAGGTGGCCGCCTCCAAGCCGCGCTACGTCTCGCCCGAGGACGTGCCCGCGGACGTCGTCGCCTCCGAAAAAGAGATCATCAAGGCCCAGCTGGGCGACATGAAGAAGCCGCCCGAGATCATGGAGAAGATCGTCCAGGGCAAGCTGGGCAAGTTCTTTGAGGAGGTCTGCCTCCTCGAGCAGCCCTACATCCGCGACGACAAGGTCAAGGTCAAGGAACTCATCACCCAGGCCGTGGCCAAGATCGGGGAGAACATCAAGGTCCGCCGCTTCGTCCGTTACGAGATCGGACAGGATTAACATCCTCGCCCGACAGATTCCATATACGGGAATGGGGCTCGGCCTATGAAGAAGAAGGGACCGGCGTATAAGCGGATTCTTTTGAAGCTTTCGGGCGAATCCCTCCTCGGCGACCTGGACTACGGCATCGATTACGACCGGGCCGTCTCGATCGCCCAGGAGGTCAAGGAAGTCCACGACCTCGGCGTCGAGATCGCCGTGATCATAGGCGGCGGCAACATCTACCGCGGGGTGAGGGGCACCAAGGTCGGCATAGACCAGGTCGCCGCCGACCAGATGGGCATGCTGGCCACGGTCATCAACGGCCTGGCCCTGCAGTCCGCCCTGGAAAGGGTCGGGGTCGTCACCAGGCACATTTCGGCCATCGAGATCAAGTCGCTGGCGGAGCCTTTCATCAGGCGGCGGGCCGTCCGCCACCTGGAGAAGGGCCGGATCGTCATCTTCTCGGCCGGCCTGGGCAGCCCCTATTTCACGACCGACACCGCCGCCGCCCTGCGGGCCCTCGAGATCAAGGCCGAGGTCATCCTCAAGGCCACCAAGGTCGACGGCGTCTATACGGCCGACCCCATGACCGATACCGGGGCCAGGAAGTTCAGGAGCATCAGGTACATGAACGTCCTGAAGCGGAACCTCAAGGTCATGGACGCCACGGCCATCTCCCTGTGCAAGGACAACAACCTGCCGATCATAGTCTTCAACCTCAGCCGCAGGGGCAACATCAAGCGGGCCGTCCTCGGCGAGGCGGTCGGCACCAAGGTCTTCTGAGAGGTCGAAAGATCATGGTCAAGGACGCGCTGAAAGAGCTCGAGAAGAAGATGAAGACGTCGGTCGAGCACTTCCGCAAGGAGCTCGGCCTGCTGCGCACGGGTCGGGCCAACATCAGCGTCTTCGAGGAGATCCGTGTTCCCTACTACGGCGTGCCCACTCCGGTCAACCAGGTGGCCACCATCAAGGTCCCGGAGCCGACGCTCATCGTGCTCCAGCCCTACGACCCCTCGATGCTCGAACCCCTGGACAAGGCCATCCGCAGCGCCGACCTGGGCTTCAACCCGCTCAACGACGGCAAGGTCCTGCGGCTGCCGGTGCCGCCGCTCGACGAGGAGCGCCGCCGGGAGCTGGCCAAGAAGATCGGCCGCATGCTCGAGGACGAGAAGACCGCCCTGCGCAACATGCGGCGCGAGACCAAGGAGTTCATCGAGGAGCTCGAGAAGGAAAAGGAGATCACCGAGGACGAGAAGTTCGCCGGGATAGAGGAACTCCAGAAGGTGCTCGACGAGGCCGTGGCCAGGGCCGAGGAGTTGGCCAGGGCCAAGGAAAAGGAGATCCTCGAGCGTTAGCGGCCGGGACGGCCCGCGTCACACGGCCCCATATCCTTTCAAGAACCGGCCGTGCCGCCCTGCGCGTTTTTGGCCTGCGGCCGGAACCAATTCTCGGTCGTGCCGAACCTGGTCCGGACGGCCGTCCCCCACGCCATCATGGCCACGACCAGGGAAAAAAGGAGGCCCAGGACCGGCACAAACCCCAGCAGACTGACGACAAGCAGGCCGACGAGCGCCGCCGCCAGAGGCGAGGCATCACCGGCCTTGAGGCCGCGCAGGAAGCTCGAGCCGAAGAAATGGAAAACGGCCAGCTGGCCGAAGATCTTGATGATTATGCCGGCCGTGGCCACGGCGATGAGTATGGGTATGCCGATGAGCACGATGCTCAGCAGGGTCGAGAAGATGATGAGGCCGGTGAAGACGAGCACGGCCACGAGACCGGTCAGGAAGACGGGCCCAAACGAGGTCCGGATGCTCTCCGAGGCCGTCACGACCTGCTTCGGCAGGAGCACCAGCCCGAGGACCGCGAGGAAGGCCCAAACGAGGACGACGGCCAGTTTCAGGAAGAGGAAGAAGGGCGTGAACTTGAGCGCGAACAGGCCGAAAAGCGGGCCCTTCTTGAAGAGCCGGTCGCCTATTTCGGCGGTCTGAAAGTAGATCGTGTCGCCGCGGACGGAGCAGCCGGGCTCCTTTTCCAGCGTGCCGCCCAGGGCCGCCACGTCCTCGCCGATGACCGCCGACTGTTTGATACGGACGCGCGAGCCGATGCCGACGACCGATTTGCCCACCTCGCCGCTGACCGTGATCGAGCCGCCGATCGCGACGACGTCCTGGCGGACCCGGCCTTCGATGACGATGTTGCCGCCGAAGCTGAAGACCTTCTCCTGGGTCGCGCCGGCGGCGACGACGATATCCCCGCCGAGCGTCGGCTTTTCCTGGCCGCGCGCAGCGGCCGTCAGGGCCGGCGCCGAAAAGCAGAGAACGACCAGCAAGGGGACGAGCATGGTTTTTCTGTTCATGTTCTTGCTCCGAAAGACGTGATCCTTTTTAGGCCGAACGCCGCTGCCAGCGCCGCCAGGCAAAGGGCCGCCAGCCCGACGACGAGTGCGGCGGGCTCGACGAAGGAGGCCAGGCCTACCAGCCCCTGCCGGAGCAGGCTGATGAGCGACAGGATGGTTTTGAGCAGCACCTGCCCGGCCTTGAGCAGGCGGACCAGGAAAAGGCCCGACGATTCTATTAACCCGACGAGCGCCCGGCCGGCGCCCAGGATGACCCCGGGAAAGAGCCGGGGCAGCAGCAGGACGAGGCCGGCGAGGCCGGCATACCAGGCCAGCACGCCCGCCAGCACCGCGGGCCGGTTGCTCTTGGCCGCCGCGCGGCTCTCCGGGAGCGCGGACATGACCGCCGCCGCGAATCCCGTTGGGACTTCGACCGGCGGCAGGCTGCTAAGAGCCTCGAGCAGCAGCCGCCGCTCTTCGAGCCACTCGCGACAAGCCGCGCAGCCTTCAAGGTGGCGGGCGGCGTCCTCCTTCTCGGGCGCGTCCAGAGCTCCCTCGAGGTAGAGGTCGATGTCGATCGTCCGGAGACAGCTCATGACCCGCCTCCCATGTTCCGCCTGAGCATTTCCTTGGCTTGGAAGACGCGGTTCTTGACCGTGCCCACGGGCAGGCTCTTTATGTCGGCGATCTCCTCGTAGGACAGGTCGTTGACGTGCCTGAGGACGAACAGCTCGCGCAGGGCCGCGGGGATGTTCGTCAAAGCAGCCTCCGCCTGCCGCCTGAGCTCGGCCAGCTCGTATTTCCTGGCCACGGAAGGCGCCGTGTCCGCGACCTGCGGCGTGAGGGAGCCCTCGGGGTCGGCCTCTAGGGCGTGGTCCAGGGAGACCGGCCTGAGGCCCTTCTTGCGCCAGTGGTCGATGACATGGTTGGAGGCTATCTTGAACAGCCAGGTGCTGAACTTGTAGGCCGGCTTGTAGGAACGCAGGGAGGCGTAGGCCTTGAGGAATATGTCCTGGGCGAAGTCCAGACAGAGCTCGCGCTCACCTAGGACTCGGCCGAGGTAATTCATCATCGGCTGCTGGTAACGAACGACGATCATCTCAAACGCCTTCCTGTCGCCCCTGAGGGTCCGGCGGACGAGAGTCTTGTCGTCATCCATGGCGACCGGCACCCGTCCACAGGTGTTCATACGAAGGAAGCTGCCTAAAGTTCATGGGAAGCGCGGCCGGCGGTCCTCGATGACCTCGACGTCGTCCGGGACCTTGAGACTGAACGTCCCGGCTGGCAGGCTGCTGTTGAGCCGGATCTTTCTGAAGACGTACTCGCGCTTGTTGCCCGCCCACTCCATGAAGATGGCCCGGCGCAGAAGCCAGGTCCGGCCGTCGACCTCGAGCAGAAGGTGCGAGAATTCGCCTTCCTCGCGCGGCGTCAGCTTGAGCTGGCGGACGCCGGTGTTGTTGGTGGGGAAGCTGACGGCCTCGACGGAGTAAGCCTCCAGGATGGACCTCGTGCCGAGCAGGATGCCGATGATGTCCGACCGGTAGGCCTCGGCGGGGACGCGGCTTCTGACGAGCTGCTTTTCAGCCGGGATGTACATCTCGAACAGGCCGTCTTTGACCAGGAAGACCTTGGGCTCGGGCCTGCTGTATTCCCAGCGCATCAGGTCCGGCTTGGCGAAAAGAAGCTCGCCCGACTCGATGAGAGGGTCGGCCACGGCGGCCGCGAAGTGGAGTTGGGTGAACTCGGCCCGCAAGGTCCTGGTCGAGGCGATGGCCTTCTCCAGGTTCTGGACGACCTGCCTGACCGCCGGCGACTGGCCGTCGGCGGGTGGAGCGGAGAGCAGGACGGCGCCGGTCAGGATGAGGAAGAGGGCGACTCGCTTCATGCCGCCAATTATAGCATACCGCGCGGCTCCGCCGGCCGGGGCAGGCGCTACGTGAGGGAAAGCGGAAGAACGCCGCCCTGTTCCGCGTTGTCGGCCCACCCGGCTTCTGGTATAAATAGCCGTCATGGACGGAGGCTTGGTAGCGGCCCTGACTCTGTACGCGGCCGGGCTGCTGGCGTTGGGACTCCGGCCTGCCGGCAGTCTGGCAGGCCTGGACGCTTTTTTCCTGGCCGGCCGCAGGCTAGGCGCCTGGCGCGTGGCCTTCTCCCTGACCGCGTCCTGGGCCGGCGCCGCCTCTCTGCTAGTTTCGACCGACGAGGCTTACCGCGGCGGGCTGAGCGCCGTCTGGCTCGTCGGCGTGCCAGCCGTGGCCACTCTGCTCGTGTTCCTGCCGCTCAGCGGCCGAATCAGGGCGCAGGCCGGCCGGACGCTCGGGGAAATGGTCGGGGATGCCTACGGACGGCCGGCGCGGGCGGCGACTTCGTTCCTCATCGTCTGGTACATGGCCGTTCTGGCGGCCTCGCAGATGGTGGCGCTGGGAGCTTTCCTCAAAGCCTTCCTGGGCGTGAACCGTATGGTCGGGGTCTCGCTCGCCGCGGCGCTCGTTTTCCTGTATTCGGGCGCCGGCGGGCTGGTCGCGGTGGCGCGCACCCACGTCCTCCAGTTCTTCCTGCTCCTTGCCGGGGTCGCCGCGCTCCTGGCCTCGCTCCTCGGCCGGGTCCAGGCCGGGGCGGTCGGCCGGGCCGCCGCCGCGGCGGGCAAAGACGATTATTTCTATATATTCGATGGGTTCAGTAGTAAATGGCTGATAGCGCTGTCCTTCGTCCTGGCCTGGACGGTCTCGCCCATCGCTTGGCAGAGGATGCAGGCGGCCCGGTCGGGGCGGGCGGCCCGAACAGGGCTCGCCGGAGCCGCGCTCTGCCTCGGCCTTTTTTACGCCGGCGTCACGGCCGCGGGCATGCTCATGCTGCCGGCCCTGGAGGGGGCTTCCGTGGAGGGCCCGGTCATATCCGCCTACGTCACCAGCTTCGGCGGTCCGTTCCTCCTCTACGCCGTTTTCCTGTCGGTGACCGCGGCCATCATGTCCACGCTCGACGCCGCGGTCAACGCCGGCGCCTTCTCTCTGGCGGCCGACGCCCTCCGACTCGGCCTGTTCCGGGAGGGCCGTCCGGCGCGGGCCGCGCTGGGCCCGCTAACGACGCTGGTCGTCGTCGCCTGCGCCTCGGCCGTCGCCATGCGCTTCGAAGGCATCCTGCAGACGCTCGGCCTGGCGGCCAAGGTCATGGCCGAGGGCCTGTTCATACCCGGCATGGCCGCCCTGTTCCTCAAGAGGCGGTCGCCGCTCGCCGGGACGCTGAGCCTTTTCGCGGGCGGCGGCTTCGCCCTATGCGGCTTCCTGCAGGAGGCCGGCCTGGTAAGCGCGGGCCTTCCCGTCTGGCCCTATTCGCTCCTGCCGGGTGTCGGCCTGAGCGCCGCCGCGTTCCTGTGCGGCTTCCTCATAAAAAAGGGGACAGGTACCCTATTAAAGTTTTAAACGCCAGAAAAAGCGGACAGTCGCCGACCGCCTCCCGACAGCGCCTGGCGGGCGCCGCCCGTTTGAAATTCGGGAGCAGGCGCCGAACATATGCCAACTGCCGCCGGGCGTTATCCGTCCCCGGTTTTCTTCCTTCCCGGCTGTCTTTTCACCCTACGAGACTTACAATCTGAGAGCAGACCCGCAGCCTCCCATCCCACCAATTAACCCAAACCTGCCGCACTATTCGTCCTAGAGCTTTTATCGGCTTGACTTTTCCCGTGAATCAGGTAGAAGTAAGGGGACGTGGAGGGAAAATGAACAAAAGAATCCCGGCTGTTCTCTTGACCCTGATCCTGGCGCTCGCGTCTCTGGCCTCGGCCCAGACGGCCGCCGAGCACATCAGCCTCGGCGACGAGGCCTACGCGGCGCTCGACGACCAGAAGGCCCTCGACCACTACTTGGAGGCCCTCAAGGCCGAGCCCAACAATTACGAGGCCCTCTGGAAGGCCTCGCGGGCCTACGTCGACCTGGCCGACCTCATCAAGGCCGCCAACAAGGACGACGAGAGCCGCAAGATGAAGATGTACACTGAGGCCACCTCGCTGGCCCGCAAGGCCGTTGCCTACGGCCCGAACAGCACCTGGACCCACTTCCAGCTCGCGGCCGCCAACGGCAAGAGGCTGCTCATGCTGGGCAAGAAGGAGCAGATCGACGCTTCCAAGGAGGTCCGGGCCGAGATCGACAAGGCCCTGGCCCTGGACGCTTCCAATCACCTGGCCTACCACGCCCTCGGCCGCTGGCACAGGCGCATGGCCGAGATCGGCGGCGCCAAGCGCTTCTTCGGGGGCCTCATCTACGGGTCCATCCCCAAGGGCTCCTTCGAGGAGTCGGAGAAGAACCTGCTCAAGGCCGTCGAGCTCGCGCCCGACTACATCAACCATCACCTCGAGCTCGGCCGGACATACGTCGCCCTGGACAAGTTCGACCGGGCGGCCGAGGAGTTCCAGAAATGCCTGGACCTCCCCAAGCAGACCTCCAAGGACGGTGTGCTGAAAGAGGAGGCGCAGGAGGAGCTCAACAAGCTCAAGACGCGCCGTAAGTAGCTAAGCCTCCTCGCCGAACACCTGGGCCGCGAAGACCTCGATGCGGGCGCCTTTCTTCCAGGCGTCCGGCTCCAGTCCGGCCTTGAGGCAGCCGTGCCTGAGGAAGGTTTCCCGGTCCCAACCGTATTCCAGCGGCACCTGCGGCAGGAGCAAACCCTGTTGATGTCCGCGCGAGATGATGATGCCGTGCCGGCCCACTTCGACCTGGCCCGGGTCGGCCACGGTTTCGGGCAGGTCGAGCACGGAGACCTCGATCCTCAGCCGGCCCAGCTCTTCCGGCCTAAGGGGTTCGAAGCGGAAATCCTCCGCGGCGGCCGCGACCGCCGTTTCCATGATGGTCTGATAAAGGGGCTTGTAAGGCAGAGGGTAGCCGATGCAGCCCCGCAGCTCGCCGTCGACCTTGAGGGTGACGAAGGCCCCGCGCTTCTCTCTGAGCTTTCCGGGTTCGACCTTGACCTCCGGCGGAACGCCGGTCCGGAGGAAACCCTCGACGGCCCGGCGAGCCAGCTCGAGGCAGAACCGCTTTTCCTCTTCGGTCAGTCGCTCACTCATGGCGTTTCCCGGCCGCCGGCCGCCTGAGGCCCGCGGCGGCGAAGAAGAACCGGCCGTCGAATTCGACGGCGCCGGGCCTTATTTCCAGGTCCTTGGGGCGCGGCCGTATTTCGAGCAGGACCCGGCCTAAGAACGCGGGGTTGAGGAAAGCCCGCCGCTCCCGAGTCCCGGGCCGGACGATGAAAGCGCCTAGCACCTCTCCGTTCACGGCGCGCGAAACCCTTTCCAGGGCCGCGGCCGGGTCCTTTTTCCCGACCGGGGAGCCGAGCGGGAACAGGCGCTCAGCGAACAGGACCGGTCCCCTGCGGTGGCCGATGACCAGGCCCCACGCGCCCGGCCGGGGCTCGAGGGCGGCGAGCGTCGCCAGGTCCCGCTCCGCCTCCCGGGTCAAATACATGTCCACGTCCGGATTATAGAACAGGGCGGCAGTCCAGGCAACTGCTGGCTCCATAGATCCGGCAACCGCCTTGACTCGGGCCGGCCTTACGCCGTATCATCGGCCCGTGGAAACAGGGCTTGGCCTGGAGCTGGTCATCGTCGGCGCGCTGGAGACGAACTGCTACATCGTCTACTGCCGGGAAACGCTGGAGTGCGCCCTCATCGACCCCGGCGCCGAGGCCGAAAGGATCTTCTCGGCCGTCACGGCCCTGAAGCTCAGGCCGACCCTGCTTCTGAACACCCACGGCCATATCGACCATACCGGGGCCAACAGGGACATCACGGAGCGCTACGGCGTCCCTTTCCGCATCCACGCCGGCGACCTCGAGCTGCTCCAGTCGACCGATTACGTCGAGCTCAGCCTGATGCTCGGAGCCAGGCAGTCGCCCGCCCCCGACTCCTTCCTCAACGAAGGGGACGAAGTCGCCGTGGGCCGGCAAAGCCTGCGCGTCATACACACACCGGGCCATACTCCCGGCAGCGTCTCGCTTTACGGCAACGGCCTGCTCTTTTCCGGCGACACCCTCTTCTGCGGCGGTTTCGGCCGGACCGACCTGCCCGGCGGCTCCTGGAAGGACCTCAAGCGCTCCATCGAGGAGCACATCATGGTCCTGCCGGAAGAGACCGTCGTCCTGCCCGGCCACGGGCCCCGGACCACGATCGGCGAGGAGAAGCTGAGCAACCCGGTCTTCGCATGACCAAGCCCGAGCTCCATCCCGAAGAGTCGCTCAGGCTCTTCCTGCAGTATCTGGCGGTGGAGAAGGGGCTGGCCTCGAACACCTTGCTCTCCTACGAGAACGACCTGGCCCGCTTCCTGGCCTTCCTGAAGAAGGAGCGCGTCCGCTGGCCCGCCGTCACCGAGGAGACGCTCATCCGCTTCATCCATGCTCAGAGCCGCGGCGGGCTTTCGGCGAGGTCGCTCGCGAGGCGCGTCTCGGCCCTCAAGTCCTTCTTCCGCTTCCTCGCGCTCGGTGGCGTTATGAAGAAGAGCCCGGCGGCCAGGCTCTCCGCGCCTTCGACCTGGAGGTCGCTGCCCAAGGTCCTGAGCGTGGAAGAGGTCGAGAAGCTGCTGGCCGCGCCGGCCGGGGACAAGCCGCAGTCTGTGCGGGACAGGGCTCTGCTCGAGGTCCTCTACGGCGCCGGCCTGCGTGTTTCCGAGGCCGCCTCGCTGCGCCTCGAGGACGTCAACCTCGAGGACGGGTTCCTCATAGTCTTCGGCAAGGGCGGCAAGGAACGGGTCGTGCCCGTCAACAGGACGGCCTCAGGCTGCGTCGCGAAATACCTGAAAGAGGCGCGGCCGCTGCTCGTCAAGGGCGACGAGCGCAGCCTGTTCCTGACCCGCCTGGGACGGCCGTTCACGAGACAGGGGGTCTGGAAGGTTTTGCGCCGGTACGCGCTGAAAGCCGGACTGGGCGGCAAGGTGCACCCGCACGTCCTGAGGCACTCCTTCGCCACCCACCTGCTCGAGAGGGGGGCGGACCTGCGGTCGGTCCAGTTGATGCTCGGTCACAGCCAGATCACGACCACCCAGATCTACACCCATGTGAGCGGCGAGCGGCTCCGCCGCGTCTACGACCGCTACCATCCCCGGGCCTGAGCGGGCGGCGCCGCGCCCGGTCCAGTCCTTTCCCGTATCTCGACGGTCGCTTCTACTCTGTGTTCGTTCTCGTAGACCGACGTGCCGCTTCCGCCGGGCCAGGGCTTACGCGCGGTGTAGGTCCATTCATAGCTTCCGGAGAATCTTCCTTCTCTCATCTTATCGAGAGGGACGGCCACCAGGTTCGAACCCTTCGTGACCGACCTGTCGTACGCCGACGGCGAGCCGGTCGGCCCGGCCCTGGAGGCCGGGAATTCCAGCCTGACCTTTTTTTGCCGTGGTCCGAGAGGGACACTGACCCCTTCGGCCTCGAATTCGACGAAGAGCATGTCCGCCTCGCGCGAAACGAGTTTCAGCTTGAGCGAAGGCCGGCCCCCGGCCTCGGCCTCGCCGGCGGTACCGGCGCCGCCCGGGCCTTCGTAAGCCTCGCTCATTTTCCAGAGGCGCTCTTCGGTCCCGGCCCTGTAAACGATGAAATCGTCGTCGTCCTTCTCGAGGAAGCCCAGCCAGGCGGCGGCAAAGGCGTATTCGCCCTCGGCCTTGAAGGCGCCGTCCGCCAGTCGGTAGCGGCCGGACAGGGAGACCGTGAGGACGAGGGCGAACCTGTCCTGCGGCGGTAGCTCTCCGCCGGCGGGCTCCACGCCCGGGACAAGGAGCAGTCCGGCCGCAAGCGCGTAGCAAAGCGTTCTCCGAAGCTCCGGGCCCATGTCATGCCTCAGCGGCCGCGACGGCGGTCCCGGCCCGGATTTTATAACTTTGCCGGGACGCTTGACAAATAACGGGCCTCCCGCTATATTGGTAAACTCATCAGTTTAGTAACTGAACTGCTGAGTTTATGAGGCCCCGCGGGCTTCCGGGAGCAGGCTTCAGGACGCTCGGGCATCCGGGCGGGGCCGGTTGCCGACCCAAAACCCACCAACGATCCATGAGAGGGCGTGAGCGATGAAGAAGCAAGAATTGCGGCAGGAGCGCGAGAGCCAGCGCCGGGAGGAGATCCGCCGGCACGTCGTCCTGGCGGCCGAGGCCGTCATCCTCAGGAAGGGTTTCACGGCCGCGACCATGGACGATGTGGCCCGCGAGGCCGAGCTCTCCAAGGCCACTCTCTACAAGTACTTCCCGGGCAAGGGCACCCTTCTTTTCGAGCTCTTCAACCACTATTTCGACGAGATAAAGGGCCGGATGACGAAGATAGCCGCCATGCGCAAGAGCGCTTCGGCCCGTCTGGAGCTCGCGATCAGGGAGATCGTCCGCTTCCACCTGGAGAAGGAGAACCTGTCCCGGATCATGATGATGGACCAGGCCATGCTCAAGTTCCTGCGGCTCCTCTTTTCGGACGACGTCCGGCGCGCCCGTCCCCGGGAACAGAAGGACATCGCGCTGCTCAAGGCCAAGAACATGGAGGTGGTCGAGGTCGGCGCCTCCATCCTCAGGGACGGGATCGAGGCCGGAGAGTTCCGTCGGGTCGACCCGCTCGAGACCGTCGCCTTCATCGCCTCGCTCCTCGAGGGCATCGTCCACAACAAGATCTGGCGCCAGGAGATCCTGCCCGGCGGCGCGGCTGAACTTTCCCGCCGGGTTTTCGTATTCATACTTTCAGGCATAGGCAACATCAAGGCAAATCCCAAGGAGACGTGACATGAGGAAGATCCTTAGCTCTGCGCTGTTCGTCCTTCTTTGGCTCCCGGTCCTGGCCGGGGCGGCTTCGGGGCAGGCGGCCAAAGAGCCGCTCGTCCTGACGCTCGACCAGGCCGTCGAGCTGGCCCTCAAGCAGAACCCCTTCC
The DNA here is from genome assembly GCA_964458655.1 of uncultured Eubacteriales bacterium. Classification (GTDB taxonomy): domain Bacteria; phylum Acidobacteriota; class Aminicenantia; order Aminicenantales; family Saccharicenantaceae; genus CAYWJT01. The sequence continues at coordinate 15,448 of CAYWJT010000036.1, forward strand.
ACTTGGCCGTCCTGGAGAGCGAGGACCAGGCCCGGGCCCGTGTCCGCAGCGCCTTCGCCGGGTTCCTGCCCTCCTTCAACGCCCAGGGCCAGCGGACGCTGAGCGAGAAGCTGATGGCCATCGAATTCCCCTCCATGATCCCGGGCGAGCCGCCCCAGCGGATCGAGATCGACTTCACCAGGGACTACCAGACGGCCTTCTCTCTCTCGGTGCCGGTGTTCGCCGGCGGCCGCATCCTGGCCGGCTACAACCAGTCCCGTTACGGCCTGAAGGCCTCGCAGGAGTCCATCCGGCAGTCGGAGCAGGAGACTATCTTCAACGTCAAGAGGGCCTTCTACGGCTACCTCGTTGCCAAGGAGTTCGTGGACGTGGCCGAGGAAGCGCTCAGGTTGGCCGAGAGGCATTTCGAGAACGTGAAGAACCTCTATGAGGTCGGCATGGCCTCCAAGTTCGACCTGCTGCGCTCGGAGGTCCAGGCGTCCAACCTGCGTCCCCAGGTCATCCGGGCCCGCAACGGCCTGGCCACGGCCGAGCTCGGGCTCAAGCACGTCCTGGGCGTTGAGCTCGACCGTCCGGTCGAGGTGCGCGGCGAGCTGGCCTTCGAGCAGGTCGACATCGAGGTCAACAAGGCCATCGAGGAAGCGCTCGCCCGCCGGCCCGAGGTCAGGCAGATGGACTTCCAGGTCCGCATGGCCGGCGAGATGGTCAAGATGGCCCGCGGCGCCTTCGCCCCGACGGTCAGCATCGGGGGCGCGTTCAACTACTGGGCCGACAAGTTCAGCTTCGCCCGCGGCACCTGGTCGAATTATTACGGCATAAACCTCGTCGTCACTCTCCCCATCTTCAACGGTCTGCAGAACCACGCCCGGTTGGCCGAGTCGAAGTCGGCGCTGCGGCAGGCCGAGCTGACCAGAAAGGGGCTGCTCGAAACCGTCGAGCTCGACGTCAGGCAGGCCGCGCTTAATTACGAGCAGGCCAGGGAGACCCTTCTCTCCCAGGAAAAGAACGTGGAAGAGGCCCGCGAGGCGGTGCGCATCGCCGAGCTCAACTATCAAGAGGGGCTGGCCACCAACCTGGACGTCAGCACCGCCCAGGTGGCCCTGAGCCAGGCCCGGATGAATTACACCCAGGCTCTCTATGATTGCGTCATCTCGCTCGCCCAGCTGGAAAAAGCCGTCGGCAGGGGCCGGGCTGACCATTCTTCGAACTAACGGAGGTTCGCATGAACAAGACTCGCATCGTTCGGACATTGACGCTCGTCGCGCTGGCTGCGCTGGTCGCGGCCGGTGTTTCGTGCAATTCGGGAAAGCAGACGGCAGGTTCCGGTCAGGAATCCGCCGGCAGCGCGCCGGTCAAGGTCTTCAAGGTCAGGACGGAACGCATCGCGGAGAAGCTGACCTACACGGGCACGCTCGAGGCGGCCCGGGAGGTCACCATCACGCCCGAGATCGCCGGCAAGATCGCCCGCATCTACGTGGATGAAGGCGACCGCGTCGGCGCGGGGGACGTGCTGGCCGAGCTCGACACCGAGTCCACCCGTCTGCAGCTCAAGCAGGCGGAGGCGGCCTTGGCCGCGGCCGAGGCCAATTTCAAGGACGCCCGCAAGAACATGGAGCGCATGGACAAGCTCTTCCAGGAGAACGCCGTCTCGGCCACCCAGCACGAGAAGGTCCAGCTGGCCTACGAGGCGGCCTCGGCCCAGCTCGCCCAGGCCCGGGCGGCCGTCGACCTGGCCCGGCACGCGCTCGACGTTTCGATCATGAAGGCCCCCTTCGGCGGGGTCATCTCGGCCAGGAACGCCAAGGTCGGCGACGTCATCAACCCGATGATGGGCTCCTTCTCGCCCACTTCCGGAGTGCTCAAGCTGGTCGATTACTCCCGGGTCAAGGCCGTCGTCGCGGTCACGCAGAACGACGTCGCGCGCATCAGGAAGGGCCAGGAAGCCATCCTCAGGACGGGCGTTTATCCGGGACGCGACTTTTCCGGCCGGGTGACCGTCGTCAACCTGGCCGCCGACCCGACCAGCAAGAAGTTCCGGGTCGAGGCCATCTTCGACAACCCCGAGCTGCTGCTCCGCCCCGGCACTTTCGGCGACGTCGTCTTCGAGGTCAGGACGAAAGAAAACGCCCTGGTCGTCCCGCAGGCGGCCCTGGTCGAGGGCGGTTTCGTGTATGTCGCGGAAGGCGGACGGGCCGTCCGCAGGCAGGTCGCGCTCGGCATCCAGAACACGAATACCGTCGAGGTGACGGGCGGCCTGCGGGAAGGCGAGCTGGTCGTCGTCGAGGGCCAGGTCGGCCTTGAGGACGGCGCCCCCGTCGTCATCAAGGAAGAGGTGGCCAGATGAAACTGCCTGAATTCTCGGTCAAGCGCAAGGTCACGGCCTCGATGATGGCCATGGTCCTGGTCGTGCTGGGCCTTATTTCGCTCACGCGGCTGGGGCTGGATTTCTTCCCCGACATCGAGTTCCCGACCGTTTCGGTCATCACCTCCTACCGCGGGGCCTCGTCGGAAGACATCGAGAACGTCCTGACCCGGCCGCTCGAACAGGTCATAAGCTCCGTCAACCGTGTCAAGAAGGTCTCTTCCCAGACGTCCGAGGGCGTTTCGGTCATCTCGGTCGAGTTCGAATGGGGCACCAACCTCGATTTCGCGGCCCAGGACATCCGCGACCAGATCGCCCGCTTCGAGCAGTTCCTGCCCGAGGAGGCGGGCAACCCGCTCGTCCTCAAGTTCAACCTGAGCCAGATGCCGGTCCTCTTCTACGGCATCACTTCGCCTTCGATGAAGGTGCTCGAGCTGAAGAAGGTCATCGAGGACGAGGTCGCGCCCCGGCTGGAGCGCCTGGACGGAGTCGCCTCGGCGCAGGTCTTTTCCATGGACGAGCGCGAGATCCTGGTCGATATCGACAAACGGGCCCTGGAAAGCCACGGCCTGACCCTGGACCAGGTGCTCGGCGTCCTGGCGGCCGAGAACCTCAACCTGCCGGCCGGCGACCTGGTCGAACGCCAGTCCGACTATCTCGTAAGGACACTCGGGGAATTCAGCTCCATCGACGACATCAGGCGGACCGTGGTCGGCGCTTCCTCGCTCGGCGAGCCGGTCTATCTCGCCGACATCGCCGAGGTCAAGGACACCCTCAGGGAAACCCGCTACATATCCCGCATCCAGAAGCAGAAGGGCGTCTTTCTGATCATCAACAAGCGCTCCGGCGCCAACAGCCAGCAGACCGGCCGGGCCGTCAAGAAGACGCTGGCCTCGATCGTCCCCACCCTGCCCGGCAACCCGGAGTTCCGGGTGGCCATGGACATGTCGGACATGATCGAGCAGGTGACGAAAAGGACCGTGGACAACGGCTGGCAGGGCGGGTTGCTGGCGCTCATCCTCATCTTCCTGTTCCTGAGGAACTGGCGGCCGACCTTCATCATCTCGGTGGCCATCCCGCTGTCGATAGTCACGACCTTCATCGGGCTCTACGCCGCCGGCTACACCCTGAACCTGCTGACCCTGGGCGGCTTGGCCCTGGGCATAGGCATGCTCGTCGACAACGCCATCGTCGTCATCGAGAACACTTACAGGCACATAGAGGAGGGCAAGCGGGGGGACGAAGCCGCCATCTCGGGCGCCTCCGAGGTCGGCATGGCCATCACGGCCTCGACCCTGACCACCATCGCCGTCTTCTTCCCGATGGTCTTCGCCACCGGCATCACGGGCAAGATGACCCAGGCCCTGGGCCTGGCCATCGCGCTGTCGCTCATTTCTTCATTGTTCGTCGCCCTGACGGTCGTGCCGCTCTTTTCTTCACTGCTGTTCAGGTCTGATAAGGCCCTGGCGGCCATCGCCAAAGACCCCGAGCACCGGCAGTTCGCCAAGGCCAGGGCCCTTTACAGGCGCTGGCTGGAGAGAGCGCTCGTGAATCGGCGCAAGGTTCTGGTCGGGGTCGGCTTGCTCTTCGTCGCCTCTCTGGCCGTCGTGCCGTTCCTGGGAACGGAGTTCATGCCGGCCCAGGACCGCGACATGCTTCTCTTGAAGGTCAAGCTCCCCGTGGGCACGGCCGTGGCCGAGACCGACCGCGTGGTCGGCCTGCTCGAGGACATCATGCTGCAGCAGCCGGAGATCACCCTCATCTCCTCGCAGATCGGTTCCCAGGTCGAGCAGGACGCGGGCGACGCCGCCTCCGGCTTCGCCAACGCCGGCACCCATGAAGCCATCATCTGGACGGCCCTCCAGAAACGGGATAAACGAAAAGCCTCCGATACGCAGATTATGGAGCGCATAAGACGAAGCCTGCCCAAGCTTCAGGGCGTCAGGATCGAGCTGCTCGACATCAGCTCCTCGCTGATGGGCGGGGCCCAGACGCCCGTCGAGGTCAAACTTTTCGGCAAGGACCTGGACACGCTGAGGGCCCTGGCCGACCAGGTCGTCGGCAGGATCTCGGACATAGAGGGCATCAGGGACGTCTCGCACACTCTGTCGAGGGGCAACCCGGAGATCCGCATCCGGGTCGACCGGGAGAAGGCCTACCGCTTCGGGCTGTCGGTCTACCAGGTGGCCAACACCGTGCAGACGGCGACGCTCGGCAAGGTGGCCTCGCGCTACCGGGAAGCCTCGGAGGAAACCGATATCCGCGTCCGCTTCCGGGACGAATACAGGAAAAGTCTGGACGAGCTGAGGATGATCCCGCTCATGACGGCGGCCAAGAAGATCGTCTACCTGGAGCAGGTGGCCTCCATCGAGCGGGCCGAAGGCCCGGTCCAGATCACGCGCGAGAACCAGACCCGCCGCGTCTCGGTCACGGCCAACGTGCTCGGCCGGGACGTCGGCAGCGTCGTCCGCGACATCAAGGGCAGGCTGGCCGGCCTGAGCAAGAGCCTGCCTGCCGGCTATTTCATCGAATACGGCGGCGCCTACGAGCAGATGCAGGACGCCTTCCTCATCCTGATCGGGGCCTTCGCCCTGGCCATGCTCCTCGTCTACATGGTCATGGCCTCGCAGTTCGAGAACTTCCTCCACCCCTTCGTCATCATGTTCACCGTGCCGCTCGGCATCATCGGCGTCATCTTGGGGCTGCTCGTGACCGGTCGGGCCGTCAACCTGCCGGCCGGCATCGGCGTCATCCTGCTCCTGGGCATTGCGGTCAACAACGGCATCGTCATGATCGATTACATCAACCAGCTCATCCGCAGAGGCGTGGATAGGAGGGAGGCCGTGCTGCAGGGGGCGACGACGAGGCTGAGGGCGGTCCTGCTCACCGCCCTGACCACGATACTCGGTTCGCTGCCGATGGCCTTCTCCAAGTCGTCCGGCTCCGAGATGCGCTCGCCGCTCGGCATCGCCATCGTCTTCGGGCTGCTGGCCACCACTCTGCTCACCCTGTTCGTCCTGCCGGCCATCTATTCGCTGGTCAACAAGATAAGCTTCAAACCTGGGAAGGCCGCGGCCGCCTGAACGGCCGCAGGCTCTCGGCCCGAAGGCCAAAGGGACTTCCCCCGGGAAGTCCCTTTTTCATTTTTCCCGCGCCGGACCCTCGCCGCGGGGCATCCGCGGGCCGAGCTATAGAACCCCGTCGGCCCTCGGCCCCCGGGAACGGTCCTGTCGGCCCCCGCCGGGAGCGACGCGCCATTGCTCCGTTACGCGGGCCGGCGGGGTGATATCAGTCCGCTGTGTTTAAAAAAGAGCACGCCTGGATACGCAAATCGTCTTTTAGTTCGGCGGCTGAGAGCGCGGCGGGCGTCGGCCCGGACGGCTCTTCGAAGGGGAGCGGCCGACGACTCAGCTCATGATTTGTACTTGAGGAAGGCGCCGATGTGCCCGTAATGGTCGAGCTTCGACGGCGGCGTTATGTGCCTGACGCGGCCGTTGTGTTTGAGGACGGCCTCGACCGCCTCGTCGACCACGTCCGCGACAGGCTCGTTCTTCTTCTGGCAGACCGGGCATTTGGTCTCGTCGAGGTAGAGGAACCTGTGCTGCGGGCAGACGAAGCCCGGCTTGGAAAAGTTATGCGTGACGACGAGCGTCTGGACTTCGAACTGGTTTATCCGGGCCAGGGTAGGCCGCAGTCCGGACACGGCCGGGCCGCCGCTTTCCAGCCCGGCTATCAGACGGCGGACGGTCTCGTCCTCCTCGACCTGGTGCAGCCTGGCCTCTTCGGCCTCGGCCAGCTTGAGCACCTGCGCCTGGGAGTCGGAAGGCCGGGCCTTGATACGGGCCGCCGCCTTGCCTTTGAGATAGGTGTGCAGGTGGGAGACGAGCTCAGGGTACTGGTTGTCGGCGCAGCCGATGAACAGCCAGTCGAAGGAGTTGTTCTTGAAGAGCTCGAGCGTCCGCCGGGCCACTTTCTTGTAATGTTCCTGGAGGATGGCGTCAATGTGGCGGTCTATGCGCTTTTCTTCGTAGCCCGAATAACCGCCTTCCCTGACCCGGGCCGGCACGTCGCTTTTCAGGGTGTCGAGAGGCTTGATCCCACTCATGAAGACCTCGTACCAGACCGCGTCCCGCCGGCCGAGCAGCAGCACGCAGATCTTCCGGTAGCGCTCGATGATCGCCGTGAGCGGCCTGATATAGAAACTCTTATCGAAGATGAGCCGGTTGCGCGGGGCGTGCGGCAGTTCCAGCGCCTGCCAGAAACCCCGGCGGCTCGCCGAGAAGACCGCCAGGCCCTGGGAGTTGAGCGAGGAGAAAGAATTCTCCACGTAGTCCCGGATCTTGTCGAGGTCCGCCTGCAGGGCGTCTTTTCTGTCCTTGGCGGCCTCGAGAGCCGCGAGGCGCGCCTCGCCGTCGCTGAGCAGGTTCTTGACCGCGGCCTGGATCTCCTTCTTGGGCATCCGGCTCTTGTCGGCGGCCAGGTAGAATGAGGTCACCAGGTCGCCCCGTGCGGGAAAAGCGGTGAGGGCCTCGATCTGGGCACGGCTGGAAAATCTCATAGAACCTCCTTTAGGTCTTACGGGTCTGAATTCCCTACTGACACCGGGAAGCGGCAGGACATGAGCACTCTAAAAATAGGTTCGGGGGAGGCTTTTGTCAAGCGGCCTCGTTGCCGGGCTATATGACGAAAAGTGCGGAGGGAAACTGGGAAAAACCGTGGGAGACCGGGGAAAACCCGGGAAAACCGGGGGACAGGCACCGACCTGCGGCGGTTGGTATATAGTCGGTACCTGTCCCCCGGTTTTCCGTTGACCCCGACCCCCGATCGGGTTATAATATTGCGGTCTTGAGGGACGGGGCCGGGCGCTTCGTCCGCGCGGAAGTGGCGGAATCGGCAGACGCGTAAGCCTCAGGAGTTTATGGCCGCAAGGCCGTGTGGGTTCGAGTCCCACCTTCCGCACCATATATACCCCCTTTTAAGTTTTTCTCCCGTTCCCGGGCTGATCTCGATGAGCCGCGGCGCGGCCCGGCCTATCTTATCCTTTTGCCGGAGACCACGGATCAGGTCCTCTTTCCGCCCCCCGATTCCGGTCGGCTCTATGACGGAAAGCGCGGGGGCCTTTTCCCTCTCGCATTTTCAGCGTTCATCGGCTGACGGGGAAAACCGGGGGTTTTTATTCGCGGCCTGCCGCCGGCACTCCCCGCCAGGGCGGCGAAGCCTCCATAGTCCCATGGTTCCTGTCGCCAATCGGCTCTATGACGAAAAGTGTGGGCAACAGGGGAAAACCGGGGGATAGGTACCAACTATATACAAACCGCTTCTGGTCGGCACATGTCCCCCGGTTTTCGCTGTCCTCCGGTTTTCCCTATTCGTCATAGAGCTGTCGCCAATCTTGATTATTGCCGGGGAATGGCGTAGCGTTATAGGGAGGGTGGATAGATGCCCAAGCATGTGATAAACCCGTGTAGCTACACCGCGGTCCCGTCCCGGATATCAGGGCCGGCGGCCTTATTCGCGGCCCTCGTCCTGGCCGCGGGCTGCGTCTCCTACAAGCTGGAACAGAAGCTTCCGGCCAAGTACTCTGACTTTCTCTCCCAGACCGGCTACATCATGTCGAGTGCGGAAAGGAAAACCTTCCTGGAGCTGCCGGACTCGGAGAAGGACGCTTTCATAGAGGAGTTCTGGCGGCAGCGCGACCCCGACCCGACCACGCACGAGAACGAGTACCGCAAGGAGTACGAAAGCCGGGTGGCGCGGACGGTCCAGCTCTTCCGCGGCGAGGGCCGGCCCGGCTGGCTCACGGACCGCGGCCGGATATACATACTGTTCGGGCCGCCGTCGGAACGCCTGACCTACCCGGTGGACGCCGGCGGCCGCTGCCGCGAGATATGGTACTACGGCAACTTCCCGGTGATTTTCCTGGACGATTTCTGCTCCGGCCACTACACACTGACCGCCATAAACCTGGAGCACCTCCAGGACCTGAACATAGCCCAGGGCTATTTCCAAAACGTCCGCCAGCCCCAGCCCAAGCCGTTCGAATACACGCTTGAAGTGGAGCAGGGGGAAGTCGAGGCCGGCCAGGCCAGAGGCAAATTCAGGATAACCTTCCCCTACGCCGAGATCTGGTTCAGCCTCAAGGAGGGCCGTCTGGAAGCGGCCTACGAGGTTTCCGCCGAGATCCGCGGCCGGGGCAGAAAAACGGCCTGGAGCTATTCGCACACCTTTCCGGTCCAGGCCGACGAGGACGAGCTCAAGGCCAACCGCAACAAGACCTTCGTCATCGAGGTCCCCTTCGAACTCGACGCGGCCGAATTCTCAGGGCAGGAACTGACCCTGCAGGTGAGCATCAAAAACCCGACCGAGAGCATCGAGCATAGGAAGACGGAGAAGTTCCGGCTAAAATCTTAGGTTGAAGTTCAGCTGGAACCAGCGCGTGCCCCTGAGCAGCAGGGCCTTGAGGTAGCTGTCGCTCACGACTCTTTCCCCGTTGGCGGTGCCCTCCTCCGAGGGCAGCCAGAGCCCGCCCTGGTCGAGGTCGACGACCCTGTACTTGTAGCCCAGCAGGTTGAAGGCGTCCAGGGAGACCGAGAACTTGACCTCGCCCTTTTTCCGGAATTCCTTTTCCAGCCTGAGGTCGAGGTTGTTCCAGTCGCTGTAGCGCCCGCTGCCCGGCTTTTCCAGGCAGACCTTGACCGGCGCCTGGGCCGCGCCATGCTCCTCGGCCCAGTCCTGAGGCGGGATCACGGTCACCGTCCTGGTCCAGGGCGCGCCGCTCGCGGCCCGGAACAGGGCGCTGAGATAGAGGTCCCAGGGGAAGCGGAAAGTGCCCATCAGCCTGACGTTTACCGGCCGGTCGTAGGCCAGGACGGAATCGTCCGTTATGTTCGTGAATGAATTGGGGTCGAGGATGGTGAAGGTCGAGCCGGCGCTCCAGGGCGAGGCCAGGTCGGTCGTGCCGCGGGCCCGGCCCAGGAGGACGGAGCCGTAAAGCTGCCAGTTGCCCGACATTCTCTTCTTGAAAGAGAACTCGAAGCCCGTGTACCTGGCCTTGAGTTCGGGTATGTTCTCGAGGCGGTAGAATACGGCCGGGGAGTCAGTCGAGCGGAAATAGACGGTAAGCGGCGTGTCGGGATAGTCGCCCTGTCCGGGGACGACCGTGTTGAAGGGCACCCACCAGCCCTGGGGCGAGTCCTCACGCCGGTACCAGTGAGCCCCTGTGGACGGGTCGTACATGACGTTGCCGACGAGGTTGTCCCAACGCCTCGAAACGTAGCGTCCCGACACCGAGAAGTTCCTGAAGACCTGCTGTTCGATCCCGACCGAGAACTCGGTCATCCTCGGCGGCTTCAGCCCGGGGTCGACCGCCTGCGTGTAGAATTCCGATTTGTAAACGCGGTAGTCGTCCTGGAACAGCTCGAAGGTATCGGTCTCGTCGACACGGGCGTTGGCGTCGTCGTCATACCAATAGAAGAGGTGGGCCCGGTCGGGCGATAAGGGCGTCAGCGAATGCGCGTAGCCGAGCGTCATGTTCTCGGGCATCGTGGCGTAGTAGCCCTTGAGGACGGTCCAGCCGCCGCCGAAAAGGTCTATGTTCAGTCCCAATCGGGGCGACAGCACGTTCCAGACGACCACCCGGCTCCAGTCCCGGAAAGACGCGGCGCTGTAGAGGTTGAAGCCCAGGACCGGCTTGACCAAGTTCTCACCGAGTGCCGCGGCCACTTCGCTTCCCGTGGCCCCCTTGCTCAGGGCCCGGATGCCGGTTTCGGAGCGGTCGAAGCGCAGGCCCAGGCTGACGGAGATCCTGTCGGCTATGCTCAGGGTGTCGCCGGCGAAAAGGCCGACGTGCTTCCCCTCGCGCCTCGAGACCATCGCGCCCTCGGTGGCCGGCGAAACCCAGAAGCCGACCAGACCCTTGCCCACGAGCTCCCCCGTTCCCGGCGACTCAGCCTGCCCGAAAATGTAGGCGCTGCGGCCGGAGTAATACATCAGCAGAGGGTCGGCTTTCCAGGTCGAGGAAGTGGAGGTCGAGGTATCGTACTCCGCGCCTACGACCAGACGGTGCAGGGTGCCCAGGACCCGGTCCTGGTAGCGGACGATGGAGGCGCCGACGTTGAAGCGGCTCCTTTTCTCCCGGTCGTTGTAATCTGCGCTCCCCCAGGTGAAGCCGCTCGCGAGCTCGTAGTACTGCGGGCTGGACCAGGAATCGCGGTTCAAGAGCAGGGGGAGCTTGTGGTTGGAGACGCCGGCCGTTACCGTCAGGCTGGAGTTGGGGTCAAGGGTGTAATCGGCGCCGGCCTTCATCAAGAGAAAACTCTCGACGTCCAGCTTGCGCGTGGATTCGAGCGGCCGGTTCACGGCCAGGTCCTCTTCATAAACAGGCTGGCTGACGCGGCTGTAGTTCAACTCCAGGCCGGCCAGAAGCTCGGGGATGACCCTGGTCGAGAGTTTGAATATATCGGAAAAACCCCTTTCGCGGAACCCGTAAGGCCTGTGAGGCAGCTCGAACGGGTCGGTCCAGTAATTGAAGGGGCCCCGGCGCGACCGGCTCCCGTAGCGGAAGTTGGTGAAGATCCAGGCGAAATCCTCGATGACCGGCCCGGCCAGCGTCAGGGAGAGATCGCTCCGGCGGAAGGGCGTTTCTGGCAGGGCGCCCCCCGTTCCTTCGAGCTCCTCGGTGGAAAAGAGGTTCTTGACGTAGCTTTTGGCCGTATGGCTGAAGACGACGCCGCCCGCGAAGGCGTTGCCGCCCTGCTTCGTGATGACGTTGACGTAGGCGCCGTTGACGGGCCCCTGCTCGGCCGGATGGGCGGCCGTCTCGATGACGACCTCGTCTAAGATGTCCGGGTTGACGCGGTTCAAAGCGCCGCCGGCCGCCGGGTCGGTGACGTTGACACCGTCCTGAACATACTGGTTGGCGGTGTAAGGGGCCCCGTTGGCGGCGGCCGAGTAGGAAGGCCGGTCGTCCGCGAAGGCCAGGCCGGGCGCAAGGCCCAGGACTGCGGTGAAGTCCCTGGGCAGGGGCATGCGGGCGATGAGCTCCCGTTCGAGGACCGCGGCCGCTCCCGGGGATTCGGTCCCCGACAGGGTCGAGGGCGGCCGCCGGGTCGAAGCCTCTTCGATGTCCGAAGGGTTGAGGACGATGTTGACCAGGGCGGTCCTGCCGGCCGAGATCACGATGCCGTCCATGGTCACGGCCTCGAAGCCCGGCATTTCCACGAGCAGCCGGTAGTCGCCGGGCGGCAGGCCCTGGAGGAAGAAGCGGCCGCTGTTGTTGGTCAGGTAGGTCTTGGCGCCGAGCAGGGCGGGCGAGGTGACCGAGATGAAGGCTCCCGGCAGGGAGAAACCCTGGGTGTCGGTGATCCGGCCGCGCAGGGCGCCGGTTTCGACGGCGGCCAGCTGAGCCGAGCATAGAGCCAGCAGGAGCATGGAGCCGACCAGCAGGACTGCTCTTTTCCCTGTCAAAACGGCCTCCTTGTCTACTCTCACAGACTCAATTTATAGTTTTTTCCCGGCCGGATGTCAAAGCATTTAACGGTTCTATAACTCCGGGGCTGGGCGGTTTGATGCAGAGCGGGAGGTGTTCCGGCTCAATGCCTCGGGCCAACGTGAAGGCGGGACCAGGCGGCCGAGCCGATCAGGCCGGCGTCGTTGCCGAGCGAGGCCCGAATTATCCTGGTGCACCTGAAGAGGATGGGGTTGGAGCGGCGGCTAGCCTCCTCGAGGGCCGGGCCGAGCAGGTATTTCCCGGCCGAGACGACGCCACCGCCGATGACGACCAGTTCCGGGTTGAGGAAGTTGATGATGATGCCCAGCCCGATGCCGAGGTAGTAGCCACAGCGCTCGAAGCTCTTCAGGGCGGCCCGTTCGCCTTTTTTCGCCAGCAAGAAGACGTCCCTGGGCGTCGCGACCCGGCGCCGGCCTCCGAAGTCGAAGTAGTTCCTGACGAGCCTGGGCCCGGAAACCTCGGTCTCGAAGCAGCCGCGGCTGCCGCAGCCGCAGGCGTCGCCATCGGGGTTGACCGTGATGTGGCCGAGCTCACCGGCGAAGCCGCAGCGGCCCTGCCAGAGCCGGCCGTCGATGATGATGCCCGAGCCGATGCCTGTGCCGACCGTGAGCAGCACCAAGCTCCCGGAACCGCGGCCCGCGCCGTGGGCGAATTCGCCGAAAGCGGCCATGTTGGCGTCGTTGTCGATGGTGAATGGCGCGTCGATGAATTTCCCAAGCTCGCGGCGCAGCGGGAAGTTGTCGAGGCTGGGGTAGTTGGGCGAGTGCCGGATGCGTTGCTCCTTGAGGCTGAAGAAGCCGGCGACGCCGAAGCCGCAGGAACGTATCACGCCCTCCTCTGCCTCGCGGAGTTTTTCCCAGGCTGACCTGACGGCCCGCATCAGGCCGGCGGCCGACTCGGGGCTGGGCAGCCTGTCCTTGAGGACGAGGCGGCCGGCTCCGTCGATCAGGCCGAACTTGAGCTCGGTCCCGCCGATATCGAAACCGGCGTAAAGGGCTGTTTCTTTACGGGCCATGTCGTTTTCAGGGGAAGGGGGGATTCTAAGACGACGGATGTCAGTGCTCGGGAGGCTGGGGCTTGTCGTCGTCCTTGGTGCTCATGGATTTCTTGAAGTTCTTGATGCCTTCGCCGATAGACTTGCCGAGCTCCGGGAGTTTCCTGGCGCCGAAGATGATGATGACGATGAGCAGGATGAGTATCAGTTCAGTGGGGCCGATGGATCCAAGCATGTGAACCTCCTTCGGTTCGTGACCGCCTTCAAGGTACTCGAGGCCGCGTCAAAAGTCAAGCCGGTGGTCTCGTCCACTACATTAGTGACGCGCTTGGCTGGGGATGAGT
>CAYWJT010000037.1:0-28568 GCA_964458655.1 uncultured Eubacteriales bacterium
CACGTGTCCACTTTTGATTTTTAAACTGTCCACTTTTCAACTTTTGCTAACAGGAGGCATCATTTACCTCTTTCCCCTGACCAGTCATCATCTTTCGCGGTGATTAGAGGGGGGAAAACGGTTTTGACAAAGGGCCGGCGGCGATATAATAAGGAAAGCCGTCGCGTCCGGCGCAAGCATGAAAACCCGCGGCCGCGCGAAGAGGAGGATGCAAATGGGACCTGGCAAAACGAACCGGAGAACCGCGCCAGCCGTGTTGGTACTGGCCGTCCTGGCCCTGGCGGCTTCCGGCTGCCGCCGGGACTTCCTCGGCGGCAAGACGGCGGTCAAGGCCGCCCGCCAATCCGTGCTCACCTACCCTTTTTCAGACCCCGACCCGGTGCCCATATTCGCCCGCGGTTCCATGTGGGGCCGGGGCGAACGGCTCTACCCCTATTTCTTCTTTGACGGCTTCGCGGCCCGAGGCGAAGCCCGGGACTGGACCGTTGTGACCCTGGAAAACCCCGTCATCAAGGTGGCGGTGCTTCCGGAGGTCGGCGGGAAAGTCTGGGGCGCGACCGATAAGAAGACCGGCCGCGAGTTCCTCTACTGGAACCATGTCCTCAAGTTCCGCCAGATCGCCCTAAGGGGGCCCTGGACGTCGGGAGGCATCGAGTTCAACTTCGGCATAGTCGGACATTCGCCCGCCACGGCCACGCCGGTCGATTATGTCGTCCGGCGCGACCGCGACGGCGGCGGGAGCTGTACGGTCGGCGCCCTCGACCTGCCGTCCCGGACGCGCTGGAGCGTGACCGTCAGACTGCCCGCTGAGGCCGCCTTTTTCGAGACAAAGGCCGCCTGGCACAATCTGACGCCATACGGCCAGTCCTATTACTACTGGTCCTGCCCGGCGGTCAAGGCCTCGGCCGACCTCAAATACATCTTCCCCGGCAGGTGGTTCATCGGCCACGATTACAGCGTGCCGCTCGAGACCTGGCCGGTCGACGGCCGGGGCCGGGACCTCTCCTGGCACCGGAACAACGCCTTCGGCGGCTCCAAGAGCTACTTCACCGTGGGCGACCTCGCGGACTTCTACGGCGCCTGGTACGAGAACGACGACGCCGGCTTCGGCCACTGGGCCCGCTACGACGAAATGCCCGGCCGCAAGATCTGGATTTGGGACCTGTCCAGGGCCGGAGAGATCTGGGTGGACCTGCTCACCGACAGCGACGGCCAGTATTCGGAACCGCAGGCCGGCCGCCTGCTCAACCAGTCCGACCACGGCGAATTCCCGCCCGGCGCCTCGGACGCCTGGCGCGAGCTCTGGTTCCCCTACAGCGACATCGGGCCGATGGTCGCGGCCTCTCCGCACGCCGTCCTAGGGGCCAAGAAAGCGGACGACGACATCGTCCTGGGAGTCCACGCTCTGCAGGCTCTGGAAGAGGACTTGGACGTCCTGACCGAGGGCGAAAAGGTATTCAGTGCCAGGTTGAGCCTGCGGCCGGGCGAGTCCTGGAAGCGGGCGGTCGAACTGCCCGGCGGAGCCCAAACGTCCTTCGAGGTCCGAGTCGGCACGAAGCTCCGTTACATCTCCGACCCGTCGGCCGACGACCTGGGCCGGCCCTTCAGGTTCCGCGAGAACCGCGGCGGCTCGGCCCAGCAATTGTACATGGACGCGAACCGTCTGGAGCGGGAAAGGAGCTACCGGGAAGCGCTTGAAAAATACCTGCAGTGCCTGGCCCAGGAGCCTGAACACGTCGGTGCCCTCGCCCGGGTCGCCCAGCTTTTCACGAGAAGGGGCGAGCCGGAGAAGGCGATCCACTACGCCGGACGGGCCCTGGAAGCTTCTATGTACGACCCCGACGCGAACTACGCTTACGGCCTGGCGGCGCTCGGGCTCGGCCGTCTAAACGACGCCGAGGAAGCCCTGGGCTGGGCGGCCCGCTCGCCGTTCTATGGCTCGGTCGCCCTGTCCCGCATGGCGGAAATTGCCATAATAAAAAAGGATATCGCGAGGGCTTTGGAGTACGCCCGCAAGGCCTGTTCAGCCGGCCCGTCGAACGCGGCCGCGGGCGAGGTCCTGGCCGTCGCCTGCAGGCTGGCCGGACGGAAAAAAGAGGCCCGCGACCTTCTCGACAAGATGCTCGAGAGCGACCCCCTCGACCATCTCGCCCGCTTCGAACTCTGCCTGCTCAGCCGGAAGCCGCGGGACCTCGAGGCCTTCCGCTCGCTCATCCGCGGCGAGCTCCCGCACGAGACTTACCTCGAGATCGCGGCCTTCTACGCCCGGTTGGGCCTGGTCGAGGAAGCCGTTGCCGTGCTCGAGAACGGCCCGGAGCACCCGACCGTCCTCTACTGGCTGGCCTACCTGCTGCGCGACCGCGACCGGGCCAGGAGCGGAGCGCTCCTCGATAAGGCCTCGGCGGCCTCGCCTTACTTCGTCTTCCCCCACAGGGAAGAGAGCATTCCGGTCTTCAACTGGGCCGCCCGGATGAAGCCGGAGGACTGGAAGCCGCGCTATTACCTGGGCCTGATCTACTGGGCGAAAGGCCGGCTGGACGAGGCCAAGGCCGAGCTCGTTTCGTGTGAGAGCGCCGATTTCTGGCCCCTCTACATCAGCAGGGCGCTGCTCCTCGAGCGGACCAACCTTGAAGGAGCCGAGACGGACCTGCGCCGGGCGGTCGAGGTCGGGCCGCGCAGCTGGAGGACGCGTCACGCCCTGACGGCTTTCTATCTGCGCACCGGTCAAACCGACCTTGCGCTGCAAGCCGCGGAAGACGGGGTCGCGGCCGTCCCTGAACAGGGGCCGCTGCGGGTGGACCTCATCAAGGCCTTGATCGCCCGCGGCAGGCACGAAGAGGCGGCCGCGGCCATAGACACGCTTGAGGTCCTGCCCTACGAAGGCGCCACCGAGGTCCACGGCCTTTACGTCAGCGCCCATACCGGCCTCGCGCTGAAGAACATGCTCGAAGGAAAATGGCAGGCCGCCCTGGGCTGCTTCGAAAAGGCCAGGCAATATCCGGAGAGACTCGGGACCGGCCGGCCTTTCGAACCCGACCAAAGGCTCCAGGACTATCTTTCCGCCGTCTGCCTCGCGCGTCTCGGGGACATAGCCGGCGCTGACCGTCTCAGGCAGGCGGTCCTGGATTATACGATCGAGCACCTGGCCGAACGGAACCCGCACGATTACATCGGCCGCCTGGCCCTGGAGAGATCCGGCCGCGTCGGCGAAGCGCGGGCGCTCGCTTCAGCCCCGCCTCCCCCTGGCGAAGTCCTCGAAGTCCTGAGAAAGTTCGACCGCTGACGGTTTCCGTCACCAGGCCTTGTAAGGCACGAGGCGCATTTCCGCCGGCTTGTCCAACCGGTAGAAGGCGAAGACGTCTCCGGCTTCGGGGACGAGGCGGTATTTCCAGTACCTGATGAGCCCGTAGTCGGATTGCGGTTCGAGCAGCACCGGGATGAGGTTGGCCGCAGGCTGGGCGCAAGCGACGTAGAAGTCTCCGCGCTTGGCGACAAGCCGGGTCGAGAAGCGCTCCACCTCGAGCTTCTGCGGCGCCAGATAATCGGCCGAGGATGGAACGACTTCGAGCGCCCTGTAGGCTTCGACCTCGAGTTCCTGGTCGCGGCCGAAGGTCATGACCTCGACCCCCAGGTTGAGCAGGGTCTCGACGACGTCGAGGTGCCTGCCGGGGATGATATAGCCGACGGGACGGCCTACGCTCAGCCGGGACTCGACCTCCGGGAACCAGTTCTTGACGACGGCCGTGACGACCTTCCTCCGCGTCGGTTCCGGGTAAGGCGCTATGTCCGAAAGGAACAGCGGCTCGCCGGCCTTCTTATCGACCTTGAGGACACCCCTCACGGGCGAGGTTTCGGTCGTATCGAACTGCTTCAACACGAGCTCCGGCCGGTCCGGGTCCCTTACGTAGCGCATTTTCAGGTGCACGAGGTCGCTCGGGTCCCGGCGCTCGGCCCTTGCCGTCAAAGAACTCCTCAGCCCCCGGACAAGCTCCTTGACCTCTTCGGCATGGCCGGCGACCGATTCCAAGAAGGCCCTGAGGCCGGCGTACTGCCAGCGGGTCCTGTCGCGGAGGGTCGCGATGTCATGGCGAGAAGCCCCTTCCTGTATGAAAGAGAGGGTCTCGAAGATACCCAGGCTGTTGCGGCCGTCGTTCAGGTCCGTCGTCGAGTAGCGCATCATCATTTCGCGGCCGGGCTGACGTCCGGGCACGGCGGCGCCGCTCGAGGTGTCCAGGCCGAGTTCCTCGCTGACCAGGTACTCGTGGAAGGCGAAGTTGCGGCGCGACAGGCTCTTTTCCACCTCGGCCAGGACGACTCGGCGGGAATAGTCCTGCAGGCTGCGGCTTATGTTCAGGTTGGAAACGCAGCCTATCGATACGCGGTAATAATCGTCGCCCTTCTCGTGCACGTCGATGGTCGCTTCCGGCATCCACTCCCGGAAGACGCGATGGATGGCCTTGACCCCTTCGCTTTCGAGCTTGACGTGGTCGCGGTTCATGTCCAGTTCGAGCTCGTTCGTCCTCGTGTCGAAGAAATTGCCGTAGGGGTTGGTCTGGGGCATGACCAGCAGGTTGAGTTTCTTCAGCAGGTGCCGGAGCTCGCCCGAAGCGGCTTCCGCTATGACCTGCAGGGCCGCTTCCTTGGCCGACTGCTCGTTGCCGTGCTGGGACGCCGTGACCAGGACCGTCGGCTTGCCGCGGTCCAAACCGGCCGGTTCCGCGGCGCCGGTCTCCGTGAGGATGACGAGAAATATGTCCCTGGCCCCGTAATCCGAAGCGGGCAGGCTGCGGCCGACCGTCCGGACCTTGAGCGTTCCGCAGGCGGCCGCGGCCCGGCTCAGGAAGTCCGCGATGTCCTCATTCTGGGTGTACCGGGTGTATGCCGCCTCTTCGGCGGGTGTCTTCAGCTTTTGCGTCTGCCCGGCCGCGGACAGGACCGCGCCCGAAGCCAGCAAGACCGAAACGACGATGACCGTGAAGCTCTTCCTCATCTTGACCTCCATTCATGTCAATCGGATACGACGGTTCCTTCCGGGAATTCGAATATTAGTGCCTCAAGGACACGGCTGTCAATCAATCCAGCCGATGACCGGCACTTGTTGACACCGCTTCCGGCGCTCCCCTAAAATGGGCTGGCTTTCGAGCGGGAGGCTGCCCATGTACGCTGTCGGCATCGATTCAGGGACGCAGGGCGTCAAGGTCCTGGTGGTCGACATCGACAGCGGCCGAGTGGCCGCCAGAGGTCGGGCGCCGCATGAAATGGTCCCCGGCCTGCCGCCTGGGGCCAGCGAGCAAGAGCCCGAAGTCTGGGTCACGGCCATGGAAAACGCCCTGTCCTCGGCCCTCAGGTCCGGCCGCATATCGCCCGGCAAAGTGGCCTGCCTGGGCGTTTCCGGCCAACAGCACGGCTTCGTGGCCCTCGACGCCGCCGGCCGGCCCATCCGTCCGGCCAAGCTCTGGAACGACACTTCCACGGTGGAAGAAACCGAGGCCATACTGTCCGCTCTCGGCGGCCGGCGGGCCTGCATCAGGAAGACCGGCATAAGCCTGGCGGTGGGCTTCACGGCCTCCAAGGTCCTTTGGCTCAAGAGGCACGAGCCCCGCAATTACAGGAAACTGCGGACCGTTCTCCTCCCCCACAACTATCTCAATTACCATCTGACAGGCCGCCTGCACATGGAGTACGGCGACGCCTCCGGGACCGGCCTGATGGATATCCGACGGCTGCGCTGGTCGGAAGAAGCCGTGCGCGCCGTCGACCCCGACCTCGGGGACAAACTGCCGACGCTCAGCCATCCCCGGGAGCCGGTCGGCTTCGTCAGGCGGGCCGTCGCGGATAGGTTCGGTTTCGGCCGAGTGCTGGTTTCGGCCGGCGGCGGCGACAACATGATGGGCGCCGTCGGCACCGGCAACGTCGCTCCCGGCGTTTGCACCCTCAGCCTGGGAACCTCGGGCACGATCTATTCCTA
Source organism: uncultured Eubacteriales bacterium (assembly GCA_964458655.1). GTDB lineage: Bacteria > Acidobacteriota > Aminicenantia > Aminicenantales > Saccharicenantaceae > CAYWJT01. The sequence goes on from CAYWJT010000037.1 coordinate 5,969, forward strand.
TTCCCAGCGGCCTTTCGTCGACCCGGCCGGCGAGATCGCGGCCTTCTGCGACAGCACCGGCGGCTGGCTGCCGCTGCTCTGCACCATGAACGTGACCAACGCGACCGAGCTCCTCAAGTCCCTGCTGCGGCTAGACAACGCCGGCCTGGAAAGGGCGGCCCGGCGGGCGGAACCGGGCTCCGGCAAGCTGGTTTTCCTGCCGTTCGTCGACGGCGAGAGGGTGCCGGTCATACCGCTGGCCAGCGCCGTCTTCTTCGGGCTCGACCGGGCCAATTTCAAGCGGGAGAACCTGGCGCGCTCCGTCCTGGAAGGCGCCGTTCTCAACCTCGGCTACGGCCTGGCCCGCATGAAAAGCCTGGGGCTCGAGCCGTCCGAAATGCGGGCCACGGGCGGCGGGGCGAAGAACTGGCTCTGGCTGGAGATCGCCGCCTCGGCCTTCGAGGTCCCGGTCTCCACTTTGAAAGAGAACGAGGCCGCCGCCTATGGAGCGGCTTTACAGGCAGCCTGGTGCCTGTTCAACCACAGGGGCGAGAACGTATCGCTGAAAGAGCTGACTTCCGAGCGCGTGGCCAAGGAACGCACTTTCCAGCCGGACAAGAAACTCGCCGGTGTCTACAGGGAACTCCAGGGACTGTTCAACGAGCTCTGGAAAAGGCTCCTGCCCGTGTTCGAAGCCCGGCGGCGTTGAGCCTGCCGTCCCTGAGCTCCTGTGCGGGCGAAGTGAACGCCGAGCGCCGTTTCACCGGATCCCGACCCTTTTTCCGGGCCGAATCCCGCCTCTGCCCGGACCCTGCTCCGGTCTGTCCGATGGATAGACATCAATGCCGGTGCAGGTCGCGGTGCATGACGCGGCGCAGGAACTTCAGACGCTGGTCCTCCGGCATGGTCGAGATCCTTTGCTGCAGGGCCTCGTCGTCCTCGGCCTGGAGCAGGCCGGCCATGTACTCGATGACGCTCGGGGGGAAGATCCCGTCCCGCTCGTAAAGGTCCCGTTTCTTCAACAGCAGGCGGCCCGAGGCGGCGCAGCTTGAGGGCAGCACCGGCAGTTGGGCCAGGAGTTTCTTGTCCTGGAAGATGTTGCCCTTGACGTAGAGCTTCTCGGCCAGCTCCAGGGCGTCCCTGCCCTCATCCCGGCCGCCGCCGAAGGCCCAGCAGGCGGCCGCGGTGATGCCGGCAAGGATGAGGTGGATGAGCGCGCTGCCGTCCGGGCTCCTCAATTCGACCGTCTGGCGGCACCGGCCGCCGGACTCGAGCCTCTCTTTCTCCCGAGGATTGACGCGGCAGGCCAGGTCGGCGAGCCCGGTCCAGCCGAGCGGGACCCGGATAAGGACGCTGCGGTTCAGGTCGCTCCAGCAGACCCGGGTCGGCGCCTCCTGGTTGGGCACGAGCCGCAGATAGGACGAAGCCATCGTGTTGCCGAAGGCCGTCAGCGATTCGGCGTACTCGCAGAGCCCGCCGATCAGCCGCCTGGCCTCGAGGCTGAGCCCGCCGGCTGCGTCGGTCATGACGCTCCGACCTTCGCTGAGCAGTTCCAGATGGAAATGCAGGCCGTTCCCGGCGACGCCTTCCTCGAGCTTGGGTGCGAAGGTGGCCACGAGGCCGTTGCGGAAGGCGATGTTCCTGATGACCCAGCGGCTGAGGACCAGGTCGTCCGCCATCTCCTCCACCGGCCGCGGCAGGAACTCGAGCTCCATCTGCTCGGCCCGGCGGCCGTTTATCTCCTCCAGGTCGCTCGTCACCCTGTCGATGAAGCCGACCTCGCTGTGACCGTACTTGACGGCGCCCGTCAGCCGGCTGATGACGCTGAGCATCTGGTCCAGGACCGGGCCGGTCTTGATGAACGGCATGGCGTCGTGGTAGCCGCGCTGGTGGCGGCCCGGGAAAGAGGCGTCGACGGGCTGGGAAAGCAGGAAGAACTCCAGCTCGCCCAGAGCCCTGAGCTCCAGGCCGCTTCTCTCCTTGAATGACCCCGCCGCCCTGATGAGGATGTTGTCGAGCGCGAAGGCGACCGGCTCCCCTGTCCGAGTCAGGTAGCGGCAGATGAAATCGAGGCTGAGGGGGTCGAACGGGTTGATGAAGGCCGTGCGGTACTCCGGCACGACATAGACGTCGGACAGCCCCATGTCGACCATGCCCTTGAAGAGCGAGGAGCCGTCGGCCCGCTCGCCCATGGCCAGGACCTCGTCGGCCTGGGCCCGGCTGAGCACAGGCAGCTTCAGCTCCTTGAGCTTCCCGTCCAGGGCGGTGTAATGGAAGGTGATGCGCTCGATGCCCCGGCTCTCGATCACTTTGAGCAGGTCGGCCCTGGTGAACTCGTCACGGGGCTTGTCCAGAAGTTCGGCCAACTGGTTGGAAAGTCCGAAGGGGGCGGTCTCTTTCATGTCGGTTGCCAGCCTCCTGCTCTTTTATCGCCGAAGGTCTCCCCTCAGGGGGAAAGGAACGATTTTATAACCTTTAGGCGGGGCAAGCAAGCGCTGCCTGCCGGCATACACCGTCAGCGGTACAGCAGGTAGGACCGCCGCAGTTCCGCGAAGGCTTCCAGGCCGGGCCTGACGAGCTCCAATATCTCGTCCACCGAGGCTCCCGCATCGAGGCGATGGCGCACGAGGTCCGTTCCCATGACCCGGTCGAAATAAGAGGCGTGAAACTGGAACTTCTCCGGATACATGGAGCGGACGGTCCTTATGACATGGAGGGCGGCCGCGAACGGACGGAAAGCCTCCCTGTCCGTGACGTGCACCTGACAGCCTCCGCAGAGCTCGCCCTGGAACTTGGAGAAGACCGGCGTGAACCAGGCCTCTCGGAAAACGACCCCGGGCAGACGCAGGGCGTTGAGCTTGGCGGCCAGTTCATGGCCGTCAATCCATGGCGCGCCGAAAAGCTCGAAGGGTCGGGTCGTCCCCCGTCCCTCGGAAATATTGGTCCCTTCCAGGGCGACAAACCCGGGATATACGGCGGCCGTTTCTGGGGTCGGCATATTGGGCGAAGGCATTACCCAGGGCAGCCCGGTCCGGTCGAACCACATCGACCTCGACCACCCTTCCATGGGGATCACGGTCAGGTCGGCCTTTTGCTCGAGGAACCTGTCGTTGAACAGACGGGCCAACTCCCCTATCGTCAGGCCGTGCCGCTCCGGCACCGGATACAGGCCGATGAAGGAACTAAAAGCCGGCTCCAGGACCGGCCCTTCCATGGTGACACCGTTTACGGGATTCGGCCGGTCCAGGACTATGAACGGGACGCCGAGCTCGGCGGCGGCCTGCATGGCATAGGCCATGGTCGCCTCATATGTGTAGACCCTGGTGCCGACGTCCTGGATATCGAAGACGAGGACGTCCACGTCCCCGACCATCGACGGTTCGAGCCGCTTGCCCTCGTGCTCCGTGTCGAATTTGCGCATGTATTCGTCCATGTTCCTCAGCATGCCCGGGTCGGGCTTGAACGTCTGGCCGTAGAGGCTGAACACGGGCACGCCGAACTTTTCGTCGAGATAGAACGGGACGTATTCCCCGGCCTGGGCGTTGCCTCGGACGCCGTGCTCCGGGCCGTAGAGAGCCGCCAGTCGGATGTCCGGGTTCCCGTGAAAAAGCGCGGCGGTCGAACGGAGTCCGGCATCGACGCCGGTGGGGTTCGTGATCAGTCCGACCCTCTTCCCCCTGACCAGGCCTACGTGCTTCTCGAGAAAAACCTCAAGCCCCGGCTTGACGGCTTTTTTCGCCGCCGCTCCGTCCGTTCCGGCCTGCCTGCGGCAGGAGCTGCCCTTGACCAGGAAGACGGCGGCTAAAATGAGGATGAAAGCCGCCGCTCTCCTCTCGATCGTGCGCTTCTTTTCCATCGGCGGGTCTCCTCTGCAGCTCGCGTCGGTCCGGGTGTCCGCGTTGCCGGCGCGCGATAGGACAACCCCAAGATTATGATCCGACCGCTCCCAAGTCAACAACTTTCCATCTTGATAACTCGAACTTATCGGAGCGCCGGAAAAAATGTTTGACAGCGGCTCCTTAACAGCGTGGTATAATAAAGCCGCATGACCGCCTTTTCAGGGGGAGCCATGAAAGCACGGCCAGCCCGCCGAGCCGCGGCGGCCGCCTGCGGCCTCCTCCTTATCCTTGGTCTCGGCTTCGAACCGGCAGCAGCCGCGCAGCGCCAGTGCGTCTGGACGGGGGTCGAAAAAGTCGTAGCCGTCGGCGACCTCCACGGCGACTTCGAGAACTTCTGCCTCATCCTCAGGGGAGCCGGCGTCACCGACGACAGCCTGCGCTGGAAGGCCGGCGGGACCCATCTCGTCCAGCTCGGGGACATCATGGACCGGGGCCCCGGCGCCCGGGCCATCTTCGACCTGCTGATGCGCCTGGAAAAGGAAGCCCAGGCCGCGGGCGGCATGGTCCACGTCCTTCTCGGCAACCATGAGGAGATGAACATCACCGGCATAGCCTTCGACTACCCGGGCTATGTCACCGTGGAGCAATTCGTATCGTTCCTGCCCGATGAATACCGCCGGGAGCGTGAAGGGCGGTTCCTCGCGGGCGTGACTCCCGCGGAAAGGGAATACGCGCTCTCGGCCGGCCCCGACATCGCGAACAACGACATCCTGCGCGGCTTTTGGGGCGGCGTGCTCAGGAACGAGCCCGACGCACGCAAGGTCTACCTGAACGAGTTCAACCGGACCTACGGCCGCTGGCTTTTGGAGAAGAACGCGGTCATCAAGATCAATGACGTCGTCTTCGTCCACGGCGGCATTAGCGAGAGTCTCGCGACTAGGCCCCTCGAGGAAATCAACGACCTGATAAGGCAGGAGCTCAAGGAGTACCAGGGAAGGCAGGCTTACCCCGGCCGTTACTCGGCGGCCTTCCGGCCCAAGATGCTTTACAACCCGGAAAGCCCGCTCTGGTTCCGCGGCCTGGCGACCGGGAACGGGTCGGGTGTGGAAAGGGAGCTCGACCGCGTCCTGGCCGGGCTCAAGGCCAGGGCCATCGTGATGGGCCACAGCTTCATGAGCAATCAAGGCAGCAGCCCGGTCATTTCGCTGGAAGCCGTATCCAGGTTCAACAGCAAGGTGTTCGTCATGGACACCGGCATCAATCGCTTCTACCACGGTTTCCTATCGGCCCTGATCATGGAAGGCGGCCGCTTCACACTCTGGACGCCGGTAGAAGAGATCACTGCGCCCGAAAGCGAAGTAAGGCCGGAAGGCGCCATCCAGCAGGAGGGCTCGGAGGACGAACGCTTTCTGCGCGAATCAACGGTCGTCCGCGTGGATAGGGCCGGGCCGGCGGGCCGCACCTCTCCCTGGAGGGTCGCTCTGGCGGCCGGCGGCGTCGTGCGGGAGGCCGTCTTCAAGTATGTCGACCGGCACCGCCCCGGGCTGCTGGCCGACAGCTATCAATACGAGCTCGCCGCCTACGCTCTCAGCCGCCGCCTGGGCCTCGAGTTCATACCGGCCGTCGTGGAGAGGAAAGTCGAGGGCGTCCCGGGCGCGCTCCAAATACTCGTCGGCAACGCCGTTTCCTTGGAGAAACTGGAGGGCGGGGAGCATGCGCAGCCGCCGGACAGGGCGGCCTTAGAAAACGCCCTGGCCGACATAACCGTTTTCTGCCTGCTCGTCGCGGATGAATGCCGGAACCCCAGAGACACGCTCGTCGTCCCCGAGCTTCGGCGGGTTTACAGGGTGGATTTCTCCCAGGCCTTCGCTCCGGATACGAAACTCGAAAAAGGTTGTGAGATAAAGAAGTGCTCGCGGCCGCTCTATGAGAACCTCAAGAAGTGGGACAGCTCCGAGATCCGGTCTCTCCTCGGCACATTTCTCAATGACGAGGAGCTGAGAGCCCTCGACCGGCGCCGCAGGTTGGTCCTGAAGTCCATAGAGTCCAGGATCAAAGCGGCCGGAGAAGCGGCCGTGATCTTTGATTGAGGAGGCGGCCGGGGTGAGTCCCGTGTCAGGCAGCGACCGAGTTCCGGGCCCGGAACGTTCCGGGCCGTTAATGAAGGTCGGCTACGCGGCCTTGAGGCTGTTCGCCGATATCAGGCCGGGCGAAGCGGCCAAGGCTTTCCTACTGTCGCTCAACGTTTTCCTGCTGCTGACGGCCTACTACATCCTGAAGCCCATCCGAGAAGCCCTCCTTCTCGTGGACAAGGACGCGCCTGTCGTCAAGAGCGGGCTGAGCGGCGTCCAGGCCGTGCTGTTCGTCTTCGTCATCATCGGCTTCAGCAAGCTGACCTCGCGCCTGCCGCGCCACCGTTTCATAACCTGGACCACGCTCTTTTTCATCTCCAATCTGTGCCTGTTCTTCGTTCTGGGCCTGTCGGGCCTGAACATCAGAGTGATGGGCATCCTCTTCTTCATTTGGATCGGCATCTTCAACTATTTCGTCATCGCCCAGTTCTGGGGGTTCGCCAACGACCTCTACAAGGGCGACGAGGGCCGGCGCGTCTTTCCGCTGGTCGCGCTGGGGTCGACCTTCGGGGCCGTGGCCGGCACGAGGATGAAGTGGCTGCGAGAGGCCGTGGGCGCCTTCTGGGAATATAAGCTGATGCTGGCCGCGGCCGCCATCCTGCTGGTCTGCATCCTGCTCGCCCTCATCATCCACAGGCGAGAGGTCCGGCGCGAGCGTGGGACGCCAGACGAAGCCGCGGCCGGAGCCGGGGCCGGCGTGGCGGAAAAGCCCCTCAAGCCCGGCGACGGCTTCCGCATGGTCTTCAAGAGCCGTTACCTGCTGCTCATAGCCCTCATGGTCCTCATCTACAACTTCGTCAACGCCACCGGGGAGTACATAATCTCGGACGCCCAGACCAGGGCCTCGCTGCAGGCCGCCGAGACCGCCGGCGCCGACATGCAGAAGGACATCCATTCGGCTTTCATGGACTACCAGTTCTGGACCAACGTCATCGCGCTCTTCATACAGCTCTTCCTCGTCTCGAGGGTGTTCAAGTGGGTGGGCGTCTCCGGGGCGCTGCTAATCCTGCCCCTGGTGGCCTTGGGCGGCTACGGGCTCATTGCCTTCGGGGCCGTCCTGCCGGTCATCCGCGGCGTCAAGGCCATGGAGAACGGCACCGACTATTCCCTGCAGAACACGACCAGGGCCGCCCTCTTCCTGGTCACGCCGAGGGAGGAAAAATACAAGGCCAAGGTGGCCATAGACACTTTCTTCGTCCGGGGCGGGGACACCCTCTCGGCCCTGGCCGTGCTGGCCGGCACGGTAGTGCTCAAGCTGGCCATAGAGAAATTCGCCCTGATCAACGTGGCCTGTGTCGCGCTCTGGCTCGCGGTCTGTCTTTTCATCATGCGCGAATACAGGAAAAAGGCCGCGGAGGCCGCCGTCGGCCGTTGAAGGAGGCAGAAATGAGGAGCAGGTTCAAGAACTTTTCCTGGGCCGTCCTCGCGCTGCTTGCGGCGGCCCCGGCGCGCGGCCAGTTCAGGCCGGAAGAGACGGCCCGTCGCGCCGCCGACGAACTCTTCCTCAGGACGGCGGAGATCCTCCGCTACGAGGAGATCGGCGAGGGCGTGACCAAGCCCCTGAAACTCTATCTGAAGCTCGGCGAACGCGAAGCCGCCGCCGTCTGGAAGAACCCGGAGGGCGTCCAGCTCGGCTTCCTGGAGGGCTGGCGCTACGAGATCGCGGCCTACGAGCTCGACAAGCTCATCGGGCTGAACATGATCCCGCCGGCCGTGGAAAGGGAGTTCCAGGGCAAGAAGGGCGCGCTGATCCTCTGGGCCGAGAATGAGTACAGCCTGCTCAAGGTCATCGAGCAAAGGGTCAGGGTGCCGGATGAATACGTCGAGGCCACCAACAGAACCAAATGGCTGGCCCGGGCCTGGGACTCGCTCATCGCCAACGAGGACCGCACCCAGCAGAACGTGCTCTACACGGAGGACTGGCGCACCATCCTCATCGACCACTCCCGCTCGTTCCGCTCGGAGGGCGAGTTCGCCGAGCGCCTGATGTTCGGCAGGGACGGCATCAAGAAGAGCGCCGCCGGCGTCCCGTTTCTTTTCCGGCGCCTGCCGCGCTCTTTCGTCGATAACGTCAGGGCCCTGACCGCGGAAAAGATAGCCGCGGCCGTCGGGCCCTACTTGACCGAGAAGGAAATAGCCGCAGTCCTGGCCCGGCGCGACCTGCTCCTGAAAGAGGTCGCAGACATGGTCCGGGAACGCGGCGAGGCCGACGTTCTGTATTAATGACCGCGGCCTATCTTGAGATCAGGAAGGAGGGTCAGATGAAAAAGAAGGCGATTCTCACGACGTTCCTGCTGCCGATGTCGCTCCTGCTCGCCGGAGGCCTAGCTGCCGGGTCCGAGCGGCCGGTCGGCCATGCCGCGACCGGGTACCTGCTCCCTGCTGCCCAGTTCACGGCGGATGAGCTCGGCACACGAGAGAAGTGGGAGGATTTCCTGCGGACGGCCAAGGTCATCGGCAGGGAGCAGCTAACAGGCAGCAGGGCGGTAACCAACCCCTGGGTCCTGACGCTGCAGCAGGATGACATCACTCATAAGGCCATCTGGAAGAACGCGTCCGGCCTGATGCATGGCTACTGGGAAGGCTGGCAGTACGAGATCGCCGCCTATCTCCTGGACAAGCATCTCGGCCTGGGCATGGTGCCGCCGACGGTCGAAAAGGAATTCGACGCCAACAAGGGGTCCTGCCAGCTCTGGGTCGAAAAGTGCATCACGCTCGACGAGAAAAACAAGAAAAAACTCAAGACCCCGCCCATCAAGCTGTTCGGCTACAACCGGGCCATATACCTGCAGCGGTTCTTCGACAACCTCATCGCCAACGAGGACCGCCACGCCAACCAGATACTCATCACCGAGGACTGGCGGATGATCCTCATCGACCACTCGCGCTCCTTCCGCACCTCGAGCAAGTTCACCAAGGGGCTGATCTACACAGAGCGGCATCCCGAGGGTCCGAAGCTGATGAGCGAGCTGCCCCGGACGGTCGTGGAGAAGGCCAAGGCGCTGGATTTCGACACCATCCGGTCGGTCGTCGGGAAATATCTCAACGACAAGGAGATCAACGCCGTCCTGCTGCGCCGGGACCTGATCCTCAAGGAGATCGACAGGCTCATCGCCAAGAACGGCGAAGAGAAGGTGCTTTACTGAGCGCCGGACCGGCCGAGGAACTTATAGAGAGTCAGGACGTTCTCCCCCTTTTCCCGGCGGTAGTCATAGGCGTCGGCCAGGACCTTGTAAAGGTAAACCCCCAGCCCGTTCCTCTGGCCCAGTCTGATGCGCTCCGCGAAATCGGGCGGCGGCGTGCCCGCCGGGTCGAAGGGAACGCCTTTGTCCCGGATCTCGATGCCCAGCCGGCCGTTATCTTCCCAGAAGCGGACTCTGATCACGCCTTTCTTCTGCCCTTTGTAGGCGTAAAGGGAGATATTTACGCAGACCTCGTGCAGGGCGAGCTCGAGCTTCATCACCTCGGTTTCCCCGAGCCCGAAGCGGCCGAGGAAATCCCTCAGGGCCCGCCTGGCGGCCGGGATGTCGTCGAGCGCCGCCGGGATGCTCAGCTTGACTTCCCGCGGCTCCTTCACGTCGCTCATCCCTTCACCGCCGAACAGCCCCTCGTCATTTCAACCGCCTGATGACGACCAGGGTCATGTCGTCCGCCGGGTTCGGCGTCCCGGCGAACGCGGCGACGTCCTGGAAGACGAGTTCGACAAGTTCACGCGAGGGACGGTCGGCGTTCTCACGCAGAAGCCTGGCGAGCCTCTCCATACCATATTCCTCTCCGCCGGGAGTGCGCTGCTCGATTATGCCGTCGGTGTAAAGGCAGAGCAAGCCGCCCGGCTCCAGGGTCCTGGACGCCGTTTCGAAGCTCACACCCGGGAACATGCCCAGGCACAAACCGGTGCTGGCCAACTCTTCAGATCCGCTTTCCGGTCCGAAAAGCAGGGGCGGGTTATGCCCGGCGTTGACGTAGGCGAAGCGGCCGGTCCGCCGGTCGAGGACGCCGAAAAAGAAAGAGATGAAGAAGCCGACCTCGGAGCTGGCGTGGACGAAATCGTTAAGCCTGCGCGCCAGGGAGCAGAGGTCCTGATGGGGCGCGGTCTCGGTCCTGATCGAGGCCCGGAGAGAGGCCATCAGGAGCGCGGCGCTGTAGCCCGTCCCGGAAACGTCGGCTATGACGACGCCCAGCTCATCAGGGCTTAAAACGATGAAATCGTAGTAGTCGCCGCCGACGTGGCTCGAAGCCTTGTAGCCGCCGCTCGCCTGGAACGGCTCGAAAACCGGGTCCGAGTGAGGCAGGAAGTTCCTCTGGATCTGGGCGGCCAGCTTCAGCTCCCTCTCCATCTGCGCCTTGCGGGCGGCTTCCTCCGCCAGTTTGGCGTTCTCGTACTTGACGGCGGCCAGGTTGGCCAGCAGTGTCAGCAGGCGCAGGTCCTCCTCGGTGAACGGCTCGCTCGGGAGCGACCTGTCGCCGTAAAGCAGGCCGATGATCGTCTCGTTGTTCCAGAGGGGCACGCAGATGACGGAATTGACCTGGGCCGAGATGATGCTGTCCTTGCTCTTGAAGGCGTCGTCGCTGCCGATATCCGAGATCAGGATGGCCGAATGCCTCTCCAGGGCGGTGTTGACGATCGTCCTGCTAACGACGATCTTCTGCTTCCTGAGGGACGGGTTACGCACCCGGGTGACCCGGGGCTCCATGCTCTCCGGGCCGTCCTCCCGGAGCATGAGGACGGCGCGGTCCATGGGGATGGCGCCGGTCAGAAGGTCCATGACGTGCTCGAGGAGGTTGTCGAGCGGCATATGATAGATGAGCGCCCGGCTGACCTCGGCCATTATGTTCTGGACCCTCTGATCGGAGGCCGAGGCCGGCTTGAACTGCGGCCGGGCCTGCCCGGGGGTCCCCGCCGGCTTCAGGCTGTCGCTCACGATATCGCGGACGTCGATGATCGTGTTCATGATCCCGGAGAAGGTCGTCTCGTCGGCCACTTCGACGCGCGTCGGGAAGTCCCGGTCGAAGGAGATCCTGGTGGACCCGATGAGGATCTCGTCGCCGGGCTGGAGCTCCACCGGCCCGGCTATGCGGCGGCCGTTGACGAAAGTCCCGTTCTTGCTGCCCCTGTCCTCCAGGACGAAGCCCCCGTCGGTGCGGAAGACGACGGCGTGGAAGCTCGAGCTGAAGGGGTCCTGCAGGACGAGGTCGTTCGTGGCGTCCCGGCCGATCTGGAGCCGGCCGCTCTCGAGGCTGGAGGTGAACTCCTCGCCGTCCTTGGTCTTAACGTAAAGTCTGACCATCGGCTTTTATTCTACCCGCCGCGCGGCCTCTGTTTCAACTTGTCGCCTTCATTCATTCGACCACCCTTCCCATCACGGGGCCCCCTGCTTGCCGGCGGCCAGGTCGATCTGCTGGAGCGCCCTCCGGATGAGCGCCCGCCTTTCCGCGCCCGGCATCTCCTCCAGCGCCGGGAACAGCAGCCCCTTCAGCTCGCGGTCGAGCAGGTTGTCGAGAAGCTCCAGCGAATAATCGACGGAACGCCTGGTGCCGCGGACGATGTTCTGGAAGGCTTTGGTGACCTCCTCGCATGGATAGGTCAGGCTGATGAGGTCGAACACGCGTCGAAGCTCGACGGCCGTCAATCCGTTCCCGCGAGGCTCGCTCCCGCCGCTCTCCGCCTGCCCGGAGGTCTCCAGCCTGCTGAGCAGCGAGGCGTAAACCGACCTCAGCGAGCAGAGCAGGGCACGGCGCGCCGGGCCCGGGTCGAAGACGACTTCCGGCTCGGAGCTGCGGATACGGGCCAGGGCCTCGATCATCGCCGGCCCTGTCTCATCGTCCGCTTCACACAGGGCCGCCAGCAGGGCTGAAGCCGCGGCCTGTCCTCCGATCCTGGCGAGAACGGCCGGCAAGGCTTTCCTGACGGCTGTTTTCTCTGAGCTGTCGGACAGCATCCGGGCCAGCCCATCGACTACGGCGGGGCCGAAATCGGCCAGGGCCTCGGTCGCGTCCTGTTCCAGCAGCGGGTTGGCCAGATGGGCCGCTACCAAACCGGCCAGTCCGGCGTCCTTATGGGCGGCCGCGCTCCAGACGGCGTAGTGCAGGACCTCGGCCGACCGGTCCTGGAGCAGGCGGGCCAGCGTGGCTGTGACGAAGGGCGAGGCATCCATCAGCCCCAGGAGTTTGGCCGCCTCGCTCCTTTCGACATCCGAGCCCGAGGCCGCCATGGCTTCCAGCCTTTTTTCCATCAGGGCCTTGTAGCCGTCGAGCTGCAGCACCTCGGCGACCTGGGTCCCGAAATCCTCGTCGAGCAGGGTATCCTCGAGCCCGTGCCGGAAAATTTCGCCGTCGACGTCGAGCAGGCTGTCGAAGGAGCGGGCGGTGATCTCGCCGGACCTGTCCTTGAGCAGCTCGAGCACGTCCTGAGTCAATATCTTCTCCCGGGCCAGCTCGTATATGTTCATGCCGTAGAGCCCGACGCTCTTTTCCCGGCTCTCGAGGGCGTCGATGACCAGCCGGGCCCGGCGAGCGTCGACCTTGCCCCTCATCGCTTCGACGCTGCTCTGCCATTTGCGCTCCAGGCTCTTCTGCAGAACGTTCCTGTACTCCCTGTGGACGGCCAAGGCCAAAACGGCCCAGACGACCGCGAAGGACCCACCGAGCAGGCCGAGCTCCCGGGCCCGGACCGCGGCGCTCTTGTAGCCGAAATCACCCAGGTGGTAGACGGCGAGGTAAAGCAGCGCCCCGAAGCCGATGCCCAGTTTGTTGACCAGCATGTCTATGATCGTCTTGGCCCTGTACTTGACCTCCGGAGCGAGCGGGACGTAAAGCAGTTCCCTCACGGACTGGCCGGTCGTGTTGTCCAGGACCTTGTCCGCCCCGCGCAGCCCGCAACCCCAGGCGACCATGGCCGCCGCCGGGACGGCGAAAACGGCCGCCGAGCCGACGAGCAGAACGGCCGGGGCCAGCAGCAGGGTCGCCCGTACCCCCAGATGTTTCAGGGCCCTGTTGGTGAAAACGAGATGGAACAGGACCGACACCACCAGCACGACGAAGAAAAACCTGCCCAGGATGGCGGTCCGGGCACCGCTCGTTTCTATGGCCTCTTTGACGATCGTCTTGAACTGGTAATTTATCGTCACAGCCACGACCATCGAAGCGGCCACGAGCGACACGATGAGCTTCAGGTAGCGGTCGCTTTGTATCATGCGCAGGCCTTCAAGCAGGCCGCCTCCGGCCGGTTTCGGACTTTCTTCGACGGCGCGGGCGCGGGCGGACCCGCGCTTGTAAGCCGTGACGACGAGCGCCGCGGCCAGGGCCAGGCTCGCGGCCGCGAAAAGCAGCATGTCCTGGGCGCCGACCCGTCCGGCCAGCAGCGATGTGGCGGCCGAGCCGGCCACTCCGCCGACCAGGCCGCCCGCCACCAGGAAGCCGACCAGCCTTTTGGCCTCGTGCGGGTTGAAGTGGTCGTTGACCATCATCCAGAAAGTGATGACGGCCGCGGCTATGAACACGTCGGCCCAGAAGGCGAAGGCCAGAACGGGCAGCGCGCCGCTGATGTTGGCGGCGACCAGCGCCGAAAGTCCGCTCATCAGGCCGTTGCCGTCCATCACCGGGGTCACGGTGTAGCTCTTCTCCTTGAGGTCGAAAAGCCACCAGAAGAACGTCAGGTTGGAGGCGAAGAAAACGAAAGCGGTCAGGGAGTAGCTCCGCCTCGGGAACCTGGCCAGCAGCCTGTTGTTCATGGCCACGGCGAACCCGATCAGGGCCACCGTGATGAGGTCGGCGTAAGGCCACCAGGCCGGGGTGATGGAAATGAGGAAGTTCTCTTTGACCGGCTTGACGATGTAGAAGGCGAACGTGACCGCGAAGAAGACGCCGAACAGCCCGGACGCCAGGCCCTTTTCCCCGGGCTTGACACCGGTCCAGCGCCACAGGAAGCCGGTTTCCATCGACTCGCTCTCCCCCGCTGCGGCCCCTGGACCGGGCGGCCGGACTGACGGCGGCTCAGTCCTTCCCGAAGCTCGCCACGGCCGCGTCCACGCTGTCGAACAACTCCAGCACGGTCGTCAGCTTGGTTATCTCCAGGATGAGGCGTATCTTGGCCGGCACCTCGGCCAGTTTGAACCGGCCGCCCGTGTTCTGGATCGAGCTGTAGCTCGCCAGAAGTTCGCCTATGCCGTAGCTGTCGACGAAGGGCACCCGGCGGAAATTGAGGACTACGTCGCTGCGGCCGCGTTCGAGCTCCTCCTTGACCGCCTGGTGCAGGCTTTTTTCGACGGTCTCGCTTCTGCGTATCTCGCCCTCGATGTCGAGAACGACCACCCCCTGCTGGACGCGGCTCTTAATGACCATGGGCATGGAACTGGATGCTGCCTTTCCTGAAACCCTGTTTATCAAAAGCGGTCGGCAAAGTCAACCTCCGGCCGGTCCTGTGACGAACAATGCGGATTCCCCGTGCCATGCCGGCGGCGCCGGGCCGCCGACCGTCCTCCGTTCCCGGGTTGACTTGCGGCCGGCCTTCCAATAAATTCCCGTCGAAAGGAGCCGTCATGCCCCTCGTTGAGATCCATCTCCTTGAGGGCCGGAGCCCCGAGCAGAAGAAGGCCCTGTTGAGGGCCGTAACGCAGGCCGTTCAAGAATCGCTTGGAGCGCCGCTCGATACCATCCGGGTCTGGATTCAGGAAATGCCGGCCGCCGAGTTCATGAGCGCCGGGGTCCTCGCGGCCGACCGGGAAAAAAATTAGCGGGCGCGGCTGGGCGCGCCGCCTGCTAGATCCCGCGGACCGGTTTCTTCCCGCGGACCGCCAGCCTTGGACCCCCCGCGCGCGCCAGACGAAATAGATTTTCACGCCGGCGCGTAGCGTCATGCCGGCACCCGCGCTCTACTTATCGCTTCCGGCGGCCAGGCCGCCGCGCTGCTTGCTCTTGCGGTATCCGAACGAGAAATAGATGACCAGGCCCAGGCCCATCCAGGCGAAGAGACGGACCCAGGTGTCGCGGGGAAGGCCGGACATCAGGTAGAGGCACGACAGTATGCCGAGGGCCGGCACCACGGGGACTAGGGGCGTCCGGAAGGGGCGCGGCAGGTCGGGGTCCGTGTAGCGCAGGATGAGGACCCCGGCGCAGACGATGATGAAGGCGAACAGCGTGCCGATGCTGACCAGCTCGCCGACGATGCCGAGCGGCAGGAGGGCGGCCGCCGTCCCCACCGCTGCGCCTGTCGCGAGCGTGGTTAAGTGCGGGGTCTTGAAGCGCGGATGGACCCGGCCGAACAGGGCCGGCAGCAGTCCGTCCCTGGCCATGGTGAAGAAGATGCGCGGCTGGCCGATGAGCTGGACCATCATCACCGAGAGCAGCCCGATTATGGCGCCGAGCTTGACGAGCGGCGAAAGCCAGAGCAGGCCCATGGCGTCAATCGCCACGGCCACGGGCGCCGGCACGTTGAGCTGGGAGTAGTGGACGACGCCGGTCAGGACGAGCGAGAACGCGATGTAGATGAGCGTGCAGATGCCCAAGCTGCCTAGGATGCCCACGGGCATGTCCCGCCGCGGGTTCCGGGCTTCCTGGGCGGCGGTCGATACGGCGTCGAAGCCCAGGTAAGCGAAGAACATCACTCCGGCGCCTCGCAGGATGCCGCTCAGCCCGAAGAACCCGAACTGGCCCTGGTTGGGCGGGATGAACGGCTTCCAGAGCTCGGGCTTGATGAAGAACAGGCCGGCCCCGATGACGATGAGTATGATGGATATCTTGAGGAAGACGATCACGGAGTTGACCGTCGCCGATTCCTTTATGCCTATCACGAGCAGGACTGTGATGACGGCGATGACCAGTGCGGCCGGCAGGTTGACGACCGCGCCCGTCCGGGTCCAAACGCCGGTCTTGGGGTCGAAGGCGAAAGGCGAGGAGGCCAGCGCCGCCGGGAAATCGATGCCCAAGTCGTTGCGCAGGAAATTGACGATGTAGCCCGACCAGCCGATGGCCACCGTGGTCGCGCCCAGGGAGTACTCCAGGATGAGGTCCCAGCCGATGACCCAGGCGAAGAACTCGCCCAGCGTGGCGTAGGCGTAGGTGTAGGCGCTGCCCGCGATGGGGATGAGCGACGCGAACTCGGCGTAGCACAGACCGGCGAAGGCGCAGGTCAGGCCGGCCAGCATGAAGGAGAGCGTCACGGCCGGTCCGGCGTACTGGGCCGCGGCGTGGCCGGTGATGACGAAGATGCCGGCCCCGACGATGGCGCCCACGCCCAGGAATATCAGGTTCCAGGGCCCGAGCACCCTTTTCAGCCCCGACGCCTCGCTCGAGGCTTCCCGGGTCAGCTGGCCCATCGATTTCTTGGCGAACAGGTGACTAAACCTCATGAGGCTCCTATGCGCTCCTTCCCGGAACGGTCTAAAAGCGACGGTCCTTGCGCCCGCGCTCCCGCCAGGGAAGCCGTTTTATAGCACAAGCCGGAAAAATAGGAAAGAGGCGCAAGGCGAAAGGCCCCGGGCCCGGCCGGTCCGGTTGAAAACGCCCGGCCGTTCGCATAGACTATCTGCTGTTCCCGCCGCTTTCACGGGACCAGATGCCGGTGTGGCGGAACTGGCAGACGCGCTGGACTCAAAATCCAGTGGGCCGCGAGGCCCGTGTGGGTTCGATCCCCTCCACCGGCATTCCTCAAGATAACGGAAACGGCGGGCTCGCCGCCTGAAGCGCCGGACATGCCGACCGAGGCCAGGATACTCAAGGTTAAAAGGGTGCTGGACTCCCGCCAGCCAGACCTGCGCGTGGTGCTGCAGGGCGTCACGGTGCCGCACAACGCCAGCGCCGTCATGCGCACCTGCGACGCCGCCGGCGTGCTCTACGTCGACCTCATCTCGCCCAGCCCCGAACTTCTCAACTTCAACGAGTCCATCACGACCGGCGCCCACAAGTGGCTGGAAACGTCCGTCCACAGGACGCCGGCCGAGTGCCTGCCTCGCCTGAAGGAGAAAGGCTTCCACGTCGCCGCCGCCCATCTTTCGGCGGAGGGACGCGCCTACACCGATTTCGATTACGCCCGGCCGGTGGCGCTGGTCTTCGGCAGCGAGAGCTTCGGCCTGTCGGCGGAGGCCCTGGCCTACGCCGATTCCGTCATCCGCATTCCCATGCTGGGCATGGTCCAGAGCCTGAACCTGTCGGTCTCCGTGGCCGTGATCTTGTTCGAGGCCGTGCGCCAGAGGGCCCTCAAGGGCTATTTCAACGGTCCACGCCTCGCGGCGGAGGAATACCGCAGGCTCATGGACAAGTGGCTGAGGACCTCTCCGGCCGACAAGCCGGATTGAGAACCGTCTTACTCTCGTTTTCCGGGGAATTCCGAGGAACGCCTGCGGCGGATATCGCCCCGAAGACCCCCGTAGCGGAGGGGGACCCGCCGCATTCGGCGGGGGGGGACCGACGGGACTGGTCCCCGGGGGCCCGGGGGTCCAGGGGTGATGTCCGGCGCAGAACGGAAAACGGACTTCCCTGGAAAAGGGAGAACGGCCGTGAAAAAAGCGCCGGGCGCTTGAGGCGCCCGGCGCCCGATCGAAGGAGCAGGTCTCCTCAGACCTTTCGCGTACCTTTTATCCTGATGACGGCCTTTTTAAACTCCGTTTCGGCCTCTTGCGCCTTTTTAACCAGCTCCTCATTGATCTGTTTCATGTGCTCCCGCATGGCGACGGAATACTCGTCCTGCCACTTCTTGGCCTCCTGCTCCATCCGGCCGGCGTAATCCCGGAAGGTTTCCAGGTAGTTCCGCAGTCCTTCTTGATTGAAGAATTCGTCGAGCTCCTGTTCGCCGATCTCGACCTCCACCGTGAGCGCCTTTTTCTCCCGGAGCAGCTCGACCTTGACCTTCTCCCCTTTCTTGCGGCCCTGGACGATGTCGATGAGGTCGTTGACGCTCTCGACCTTCTTTCCGTCGACGCGGTAAATGACGTCCCCGACCTTGATGCCGGCCTTCTCGGCCGGTCCTTTTTCCGTCAGCCTGGAGACGATCAGGGCCCGGCCTTCCTTGACCCCGAAGTGCGCCGTCAGCTCGGGCGTGAGCTCGTCGCAGTAAACGCCGATGTAGCGGCTCCTGCCCAAAGCCAGGAACGGAGTCCTGGGCGCGGTGATCGTTTTCTGCTCCGGCCCGGCCCGCAGGACGACCTCCGGCGGGAAGATGCGCGGGAAGCGGGCTTCGAGCTCCCGCCTGGCCTCCTCCTCGGGATACTGGCCCAGCCGGACCTTGACCTCCAGAGGCTTGCCGTCGCGCTCGAGTTTGAGCGCCACTTCCCGGCCCGGCTTCCGGCCGCGGACCTCGGCCGCCAGCGCGTCGGGGCTGTTGATGTCCTTGCCGTCAAGGCTGAGGATGACGTCGCCCTCCTGGAGCTTGGCCAGCTCCGCCGGGCTCTTCTCGTCCACCTCCGAGATCACGACCTGGCCCTTCTCATTGCGGGCGATGCCCACGCCGAG
The DNA here is from genome assembly GCA_964458655.1 of uncultured Eubacteriales bacterium. Lineage (GTDB taxonomy): Bacteria > Acidobacteriota > Aminicenantia > Aminicenantales > Saccharicenantaceae > CAYWJT01. Next base: position 24,363 of record CAYWJT010000037.1, read on the forward strand.
CCAGCCCCTCTCGACCGTCTTCTTCTCCCGGAGCTGGCCGGCGATGTCCATGACCAGGTTGACCGGCACGGCCAGGGCCATCCCGGAAGACGGCGCCTCGGCCTGGCTGAAGACGTAGCCGAGCCCCGTCTGCTCCCTGTCCCTGAAGTTGAAGACGATGGGCCTCTCCTCGGTGTAAATGCCGCGCAGGAGGCCGACCATCTGGCCCTTCTCGTTGACCACCGGGCCGCCGCTCGAACCGGGCGTGACCCAGACGTTCAGGCGCAGCTTGTCGGCCGCGACGGAGCTGACGATGCCCTGGGCGACGGCGGGCGTGTTCTCCGGCGAGAAGCCGACCACGGCCACCCAGGAACCGGGGGCCAGCTCCTCCGGTTTGCCGGCGGCGATGGCCGGCAGGACCTTATCCTTCGCCCGGACCAGGGCGACCTGCGTCTCCACGTCGAAGCCGACGAACTCGGCCTCGAGCTTCCGGCCCTCGGAAGTCGTGACGCTCACCTTCTCGTTCCTGGGCGAGATGAGCGCCGTGGTCAGGATATAGCCGTCCCTGTCGATGACGATGCCCGTCGCCACCCGGCGGACGTGGTTATGCGTCTCCACCCGGACGACCGAGGGAATGACTTTCTTGACTACCTCGGCCGCGTCCCGGTCGGCCGCCGCAGCCGGCAGGGCCGCCGCCGCAGCCGCGGACGCCAGCGCCAAGCCGAGGACGACCGGCACAACCAACCTTTTCATCATGTTCATGGCCCCAATAACCTCCTAATATTTGACTGGCAAAGGCCTGACTTCGGGAACCTGCTCCAGTATGTAAACCGTCCGAGGCTCGAAAGACGCGGCTCCGACCTCTCCGGAGTAATCGATGGTCTCGAGAAGCGGCATCGTGGAAGATGAAGTCGCAACACGGCCGGACCGGTCCAAGAGCGCCTCTTCCGCCGGCCTCTCCCCCGGGCCGCGGCCCGCGACCAGGCCCGACGGACGGCCGCCGGGAAGGAAGACGGTTATAAGCACAGCGCCGACCACGACCAGCGCGGCCGCGCCGGCCAGCGCGAACCTAAGAGCCGGACGTAAATGCGCCTTTTTCGCGGACCGGGCCGCGATCTTCTCATGGACAAGGCGCTCGAAGCCTTCCGGCGCCCTGACCCTGTCGAGCTTTCTGAGAATGTCAAGCTCTTCCATTTTCACTCACCTCGCATTCCCGGACCCTTTCGCTCGATTTTAGGGCCCCTTCCAACTTCTTCCTGAGCCGGGCCCGTCCCCGGCTGATGCGGGCCTTGACCGTCCCGACCGGCGTCCGGATGATCCGGGCGATCTCCTCCTGGGAGAAACCTTCCATGTCCTTGAGGATGACGGGGATCCGGTAGCGCGGCGGCAGCTCCTCGAGGGCCTGGCGCAGGTTCCGGATGAGGCCGGAGTCGGTCCGGTCCGAGGCATAGGCGCCGGCGGCGTAATCGTTCGGGATATCGTCGAGCGAGACCGTCGCCCGCCTCGTCTCCCGGCGCGCGTCTGAGCGGGCCAGGTTGCTGGCTATGGCGAATATCCAGGAGGAAACGGGCGCTATGGGCCTGTACTTGCCGGCCTTGAAATAGACCCGGATGAAGGTCTCCTGGGCCAGCTCGACCGCCCGCTGGTAATCTCCGGTGAACTGGTAAAGATAGTTCACGATCCTGTCCTTGTAGACGGACATGAGCTCGTCGAAAGCATGCCTGTCGCCTGCCTGGACCCGGCTCATCAGCTCTTGTTCGTCCATGCTCATTCCTTTTAACAGGCCCGGCGGCCGAAAAGTTGCAGGCCGAGGGTCCTTCCTTAAAGATTATAGGCCTTAAGCCGGCCACCGACTATAGGGAAACAGGCAGCGCCAGGGCGCTGTCGGACGCGACCGGACCCTGTCCCCCGCTTGCCCCCCTGCCCTAAATGGGGCAAAATTGGGGTCGGTCGCGGGCCAATGGAACTTTTTTCCCGCCTTTTTCGTCAACCGGAGTGAGTTGAGTGGACTTGGAAGAGTTGGTCCGAGGTTGTCTGGAGAACAGGCCGGGGGCCTGGGAGGCCCTCGTCGACACCTACGCCAAAAGGATCTATAACATGGCCTTGAGATTCTCGGGGAACAGGGAAGAAGCCCAAGACCTGACCCAGGAGGTCTTCGTCAAGCTGTGGCATTCCCTGCCCCGCTACGACTTCCACAAGGACTTCACGGCCTGGCTTCTGGTCATCGCCAGGAATCAGCTCATCGACGAGTACAGGAAGCGCAGACAGGAGAAGAGCCTGAGGCAGGACCTGGACGGCCGGGAGGTCAGCCTGCCCTCTCCCGACGACCCGGAAGCCAGCCTGGCTCGGAGCGAGGCCCGCGTCCTGCTCGAGGCCGGCCTGGCCAGGCTTTCCCCGGACATGAGGCTGACCCTGATACTGCGGGAGCTCGAGGGCCGCAGCTACGAGGAAATGGCGCAGGTACTCGGCCTGCCGCTGGGAACGGTCAAGTCCAGGGTCAACCGGGCCAGGATACAACTGGCCGAAGCCCTTAGAGATATGAAAGGAGGCCTTTCATGAACTGCGAACGGTTCCGTGAATCGCTTTCCGGTCGTCTCGAGGGCCTGCTTTCGCGGGCAGCCGAGCTCGAGTTAGAGGCCCATCTGGCCGCCTGCCCCGAATGCGCGGAACTTCTCGAGCTCGCGGCCTGGGGCCGCAGGGAGCTCGCGGAACTGCCCGCGGAGGAGCCTTCTCCCGAGCTCTTGACGAGACTTTATTCGGTCGCCCGGCCGCGGAAAAAAGGCTTCTTCCGGGCGACCCTGGACTTCCTGAACGAGCCCGTCGTCCAGCCGGTGCTGGCCGGGCTGACCATGCTCTTCATCATGGTCTCCTTCATGGTCGGCACCCCCCAGGGCCGCGCCTTTCGGAAAGAGGTCAACCGCACCGTCCACGCCGGCTACAGCCGGGCGGAAAGGATCTACGCGCGGGCCGGGGATCTCACCGGCAAGGCCGGCTCCCTGGCCGGCTCGCTGCTCGATTCGCTCAAGACCCTGAAGCCGGCCGACGGCGAAGCAGGGAAGAAATAAACAGAGAACGGAGGCATCCAACATGACGGAACAAACGGTCATCAAACCCAGGCCGCCCAAGTCGCCCGGCCTGGCGGGCTTCCTGTCCCTCATTTTCCCCGGGACGGGCGCCCTCTACAACGGCCAGGTCGGCAAGGGCATCTTCTACATGGTCACTTTCGCCGGCCTGGTGACCATTCAGACCTACGGCGGCGGCCAGCCTTTCAAGGGGCTCCTTCTGGCCGGCTTCTACATCTTCCAGTTCATCGAGTCCATACTGGCGGCCAAGGCCATCAACGAATCCGTCTCCGGCGCCCAAGCCGCCGACGCGGGCATCGTCCCGGCGGAGGTCATCCCCAGCGGCTCGGTCTTCTGGGGGGCGGCCCTCATCATCCTGGGCGTGCTCTTCACGCTGGCCAATTTCGACGTCATCCGCTACGAGACGCTGTTCGACCTCTGGCCGCTGGCCGTCATCATCATCGGTCTGAAATTGGTGCTCGATTCCGTCCGGAAGAACCGGAACGGCAAGTAAGGGAGGCAAACATGTCCAAGAACAGGCACCGCGACTCCTTCGTCTGGGGCATCATCCTGATCGTCCTGGGCGTCATCTTCCTGCTGGAGAGCTTCGACGTCGAGATCTGGCATTACGTCTGGCGCCTCTGGCCGCTCATCCTCATCGCCTGGGGCGCCGACAAGCTCTGGAAAGGGCTCAGCGAGCGCAAGGCCAAGCCCGCTCCCGAGCCCCCCGCCGGGGACAAGTCCGATGCGCTTTAGAGAGTTCCTGCTGCTTCTGCTAATCATCGGCGCCGGCTTCGCCGTCTACCAGTACCAGACCGGCGGCTGGGACTTCCACTGGGGGCTCGACGACGGGCTCTTCTTCGGCGGCCGGGCGTTCGACTATGAGGAGACGCTCGGGCTCGAGGCCCCTCTGCCGGCCGAGGTCGAGATCGACAACTCTCACGGCTGGGTCGAGGTCCGCGGCGAGGACCGGCAGGACGCCGTCCTGACCTTCAAGAAGCGCGTCTGGCGCAGGAGCGAAGAGGAGGCCCGCGAGGTGGCGGACCGTCTCCAGTTGGTCAGGAAACAGTCGGGGGACCGGCTCGTCCTGTCCACCAATCGGGACGAGTTCAAGAAGAGGAACTTCGAGACCGCCTTCGTCCTGACCCTGCCCCGGACGGTCAAG
>CAYWJT010000038.1:0-28404 GCA_964458655.1 uncultured Eubacteriales bacterium
ATGGCGGCACCTATCATAGCCCATCGTGTCACCTATGTATCTGAACGAGCTCATACAAAACCGGCCCGCGCCGCGCGCTCTTCAAGCCGCGTTGACGTCGTTTATCATGAGGCGCAGGAGGCCGACGTCGCGCCGGTTGAAAGCCAGGCTCAGCCGGGGCAGGTCCGGGAGCTCGCCGTTCTCGCCGTCGAGAGGCCCGGGGTGTTGCTCGACGCGGCCTTGGAGCAGGATGGAGGCGTAGGCGTCGTTCAGCCTTTCCAGGGCGGCCGGCTCCAGAGCCGAAACCAGCCGCAGGACGAGCAGTGGGCCGACGTAGCGCATCGAGTGGTAGCGGCGGTAGAAACCGGCGACTTCTTCGACGGCCTCGCCGACGTCGTCGGTGACCCGGAACAGGTTCATGTCCTCCGAGCCGATCATGCCGCGGCCGAGCAGCTCGGACTCGACGTAATCGCGCCAGCGCCGCCAGTAGTCGCCCCCGGGCGAGTCCACCATCACGACCGGGATGAGGTTGTTCTTGCCTGTCTGGACCATGGTCAGGGCCTCGAAGCCCTCGTCGTGCGTGCCGAAGCCGCCGGGGAAGAGGACGACGGCTGAGGCCTCCTTGAGGAAGAGGATCTTGCGGGTGAAGAAGTACTTGAAGTTGACGAGCTTGGGGTCGTCGAGGACGACCTCGTTGGTCCTCTGCTCGAAGGGCAGCCTGATGGCGACGCCGAAGCTCGCCTCCCGGCCGGCGCCGGCGTGGCCGGCCCGCATGATGCCGTCGCCCGCGCCGGTTATGACCATCCAGCCCTTCGCCCGCATGCGCCGGGCGAACTCGTGCGCCTGCGCGTAATCGGGATGGCCGGCGGGGGTGCGGCTCGAGCCGAAGATGCTGACCTTGCGGACGCCCGAGTAGGGAGCGAAGACCTTGAAGGCGTAGCGCAGCTCCTTCATGGCCGAGACGAGCATCTTGAGCTCGCCGCGGCCCGTCCGGTCGCGGGCCAGTCGGGTGATCGTGACCATCATCTCGGCCAGCAGGTCGCGGTCGGGCGAAGCGGCGAACCGTTCCAGGAAATCGCAAATGGCCCGGTCGCGTTCGGCCACCCACGAAGACGCGGACCCCGCGCCGCCTGTCGTGTCTTTCGGCGTTCTCATCGCCCTTATTCTACCACGTCCGCCGGGCGTTCTTAATTATCCTTGACGACCCGGCTTATTTGCTATAATAGCTCTCTTTCCGACCTCTTGCGGAGGCCATCATGGTGCACATCAAGCCCTTCCGCGGCATCCGGCCGCGCCGCGACCTCGCCCGCTTGGTCGCCGCCCCTCCTTACGACGTCCTCAGCTCGGAAGAGGCCCGGGCCATGGCGAGGGACAATCCCTATTCCTTCCTGCACGTGGGCAAGCCCGAGATCGATCTGCCGCCGGGCACCGACCTTTATTCCGACGCCGTCTACGCCAAGGGCCGGGAGAACTACCAGCGCTTCCTCAGCGAAGGCGTCCTGTTCCAGGACCCGGTGGACTCCTTTTACGTCTACAAGCAGGTCTGGGGCGACCACGTCCAGGTGGGGCTCGTGGCCGGCGCCTCCTGCCGGGATTACCTCGACAACGTCATCAAGAAGCACGAGCTGACCCGGCCGGACAAGGAGAACGACCGGATGCGGCACATCGAAACGCTGGGCGCCCAGACAGGCCCGGTTTTCCTGACGTACAAAAAGCGCGAGGCCGTCGACGCCCTGATCGCACGCGTCCTGGAAGGCGAGCCCGAGTACGATTTCGCGACCGAAGACGGCGTGCGACACGTCTTTTTCCTGGTGGCCGACCCGAGACTCGTCGCCGAAATCCGCGGCGAGTTCCTGAAGCTCGACTGCCTCTACGTCGCGGACGGCCATCACCGCTCGGCGGCCGCGACCCGCATCAAGGTCGAGCGCCAGAAGAAGGACCCGGGTCACACCGGCGAGGAGGAGTACAACTATTTCCTGGCCGTCATCTTCCCGCACGACCAGATGAAGATCCTGCCCTACAACCGCGTGGTCAGGGACCTGAACGACCTGACGACCGAGCAGTTCCTGGCGGCGGTGGACAGGAAGTTCGAGCGCCGGCAGGCGGAATGCCCGACGCCCCTGAGGTCCAAGCAGTTCTGCATGTTCCTCGAAGGGAAATGGCACCTGCTCGAGGTCAAACCCGACGCCTATGACCCGGCCGACCCCATCGCCTCGCTCGACGTCGCCATCCTGCAGGAGTGCCTGCTCGCGCCGGTCCTGGGGATAAAGGACCCGCGGACCGACAAGCGCATCGACTTCGTCGGCGGCATCCGCGGCACGGCCGAGCTCGAGCGCCGGGTCATGAGCGGTGATGCCCGCGTCGCCTTCTCGCTCTTCCCGACGACCATCGACCAGCTTTTCCGGGTGGCCGACGCCGGCAAGGTCATGCCGCCCAAGTCCACCTGGTTCGAGCCCAAGCTCAAGGACGGGCTGGTCGCCCACGCGATAGATTGAGCGGCACGGCGAGCCGGCTCGCCTCGAGGGAAGGCTCATCATCCGCAAGCAACCGCGTTGTGGATTGTTGAGCGGGCCTTCCATATAATGGTTCCCATGGCCGCTGGACGTGGAAGAAAACCCGAAATGAAGAAGCCCGGCGCGCACATCGGCAGCGCTCTCGTCGCGAGCGTTCGGGCCGAGGCCCGCCGCCTGCTCGAGGCCTCCCGAGGCAGCCACGACTGGGACCACACCGAACGGGTCTACAGCCTGTGCCTCAGGATAGGCCGCAAGGAGGGAGCGGACCTCGGCGTCCTCAAGCTGGCCGCGCTCCTTCACGACGTCGGCCGGAACGAGGAGGACGCCTCGAACGGCCGGGTCTGCCACGGCCGGGCGGGAGCGGCCCTCGCCCGCCGCGTGCTCAAGGAGCAGGGCCTCGACGAGGACACGGTGGAGCGGGTGGCCCACTGCGTCCGGGCCCACCGCTTCCGTAAAGGCGTGCCGCCGAAAACGCTCGAGGCCCGGGTCCTGTTCGACGCCGACAAGCTCGACTCCATAGGCGCCGTCGGTGTCGGGAGGGCCTTCCTCTTCGCCGGCGAGGTCGGGGCCAGGCTGCACGACCCGGACGTGGACCCGGCCCGGACAAGGCCCTACACCAGCGAAGACACGGCCTACCGCGAATACCTGGTCAAGCTGAGCCGGGTCAAGGACCGGATGTTCACCCGCGAGGGCAAGCGCCTGGCCCGCGAACGGCACCGCTTCATGAAGAAATTCTTCCTCAGGCTCAATAGGGAGACCGCGGGCCTGCTTTGAAGACGGGGCCGCCGGGCCTCCGCGACCGGACGGCGAAAGAAGGATACGCGTTATGAAAGAAAGGAGGAAGTCGTTTGGCTGAATCAGTCGTGAAAAAGCTCTCCTTCGTCGATAGATTCCTAACCCTGTGGATATTCGTCGCCATCGGCCTGGGGGTGGCGTTAGGGTATTTTCTCGGCGGAGTGAAGGACTTCATCAGCGGGCTCCGCGTCGGGTCGACCAGCATCCCCATCGCCATCGGCCTGATCCTCATGATGTACCCGCCGCTGGCGAAGGTCAAATACGAGGAGATGGGCAAGATCTTCCGGAACAAGAAACTCCTGGGGATATCCCTCCTCATGAACTGGGTCGTGGGCCCGCTGGTCATGTTCGGGCTGGCCGTGCTCCTGCTCAGGCCCTATCCCGAATACATGATCGGCGTCATCCTGGTCGGCCTGGCCCGCTGCATCGCCATGGTCATCGTCTGGAACGAGCTCGCTGGAGGGGACCGGGAGCTGGCCGTGGGCATGGTGGCCTTCAATGCCGTGTTCCAGGTCCTGTTCTACGCCGTTTACATCTACCTGTTCATCACGCTGGCGCTGAACTGGCTGGGGCTGGCCCGGGGGCTCCACGTCTCCGTGTCCATGGGGGAATCCGCGAAGACGGTGCTGATCTACCTCGGCATACCGTTCTTCGGCGGCCTGCTGACCCGCTTCAGCCTGCTCAAAGCCAAGGGCCTGGAGTGGTACGAGCGGAAGTTCATCCCGAAGATAAGCCCCGTCACCTTGGTCGCCCTGCTCTTCACCATCGTCGTCATGTTCTCCATGCAGGGCAACAAGATCATCTCCCGGCCGCAGGACGTGCTCATCGCGGCCCTGCCGATGCTCCTTTACTTCTGCCTGATGTGGTTCGTGACGTTCTTCGTTGTCCGGAAGGTCACCGGCGATTACGCCAAGACGACGGCCGTGGCCTTCACTGCGGGAAGCAACGATTTCGAGCTGGCCATCGCCGTGGCCGTGGCCATCTTCGGCATCGACTCGGGCCAGGCCTTCGCCACGGTCATCGGGCCGCTCGTGGAAGTGCCCGTGCTGATCGGGCTGGTCAACGTGGCCCTTTATTTCAAGAAGAGATACTTCCCGGTCCCGGCCCAACCACCGGAGGCCTGAGGAGCAAGCGCGTCCCGGCTTCACTATGGCCCTCCCGCTCGCCCGCGCCAGGGCCTTGAATAAGGGGGCCAACGGCTGTGTCGAGAGTCCCTGCGCCGATATCCTAATCGTCCTGGCCGTCCGTCGGAAAGGGCGCGACCGAAGGGCTTAAAGGTCCCTGAGCGCGAAAAAGACGAACACGAGCGCGCTGACCCCTACCGTGAACAGGAACGGCGCCCCGACGTGGAACACGCTGTCCGCAAGCGGCAGGACGACCAGCCCGGCCGTCAGGGTGGCCAGGGCAGTCATCTTCCCGCCCTTCTTCAGGTAGAACCCGCCGAGCGTCAGGACCAGCACGCCGGCCGTGCCGAAGGACGAAGCGCTGATGACCAGGTCGTAGATGCCGCCGCCGAACAGGGCGATGCAGCAGGAAACGGCCCCGGCCGCGCCGACAACGCCCCGGGCGATAAGGACCTTGTCCTTCTCCCGCCTGACCTTGAACACGGGATAGACGAAATTGTGCGAGATGAGGGCCGACACGGCCAGCAGTATGCTGTCGATCGTCGACAGGATGGCCGAAACCAGGGCGCCGGCGAAAAGGACGAAGGCCGCCTTCGGCAGGTAACGTTCCGAAAGGAGCACCAGGAACTGCTCCTTGTCGGCCAGGCCCGGCATAAGGACCGGACCGGCCAGCCCCAGGGCCACGGGCAACGACCCGACCAGCAGGTACACGCCGCAGGCCAGGAAACTCGCCCTGCGGGCGGTCGAGGTCGACCTGGCCGCGAGGATCCTTGACAGTGCTTCCTGGGCGACGAGCGAGCCCAGGATCGGGACCATCCACCTGTCGAGCCTCTGCATGAGGCCCTCCCCCGGCGACAAGAAGCTCAGGCGCTCCGGCGTCAAGGCAGCCGCCAGGGACCCGGCCGAAGCGGGCATGGCCAGGACGAACACCGTGATCAGGACCAGTCCGGCCACCAGCACCACGCCCTGGATGAGGTCGGTGTAGATGTCGCCGAGCAGGCCCCCGAGGTAGGTATAGAGGATCACGAAGGCCGCCGCCAGGACGATGGTCAGGTTGACGTGGAGGGCCGTCGTGGCCGAGATGACCTGGCCGAAGGCCCGGAGCTGGGCGCCGCCCCAGAAGAGCGATGAAGGCACGAGAGCCAGGGCCGCGAAAAGCTCGACGCCCGGACCGAAGCGGTCCTTGAAATAGTCGGCCAGGGTGACGTAGTTGCCCTTCCTTATGCGGCCGGCGACGACCAGGCCCATGAGGAAGAGACAGACGCCGTAGCCGAAGGGGTCCGCCCGGCTTCCGGAAAGCCCAGCTTCATAGACCTGACCGGACGAGCCGATGCAGGTCTCGGCCCCGAACCAGGTGGCGAAGAGGGAAAAGGCCGCCATGAACATCGGCACCCGCCTGCCGCCCAGGAAATAGTCGCTTTCGGACTTGATGCGGCGCGAAAGGTAAACGCCGATGAGGAGTTGGAGGCAGATGTAAAGGAAAATAAAGAAACCGTTCATCGCTTATTTATCGCGGCCAATTCTAACAAAAACGCCCTTTGCGGACACCATAATTTTTTAGGAAAACTGGGGACAGGTACCGACTTATATGCCGACCGGTGCTGGTCGGTACCTGTCCCCAGTTTTCCTTCGCGCCGTTGACAGGCCGCGACCCCCGCGGATATACTGAACGTCCTTCTACCTAGGGAGAGGCCGGCAATGGGACTCGCATCCGCTTCCCTTTCCGCCGGATCCCCGGTCGAATGAGAAGGGACGCAGAGCATGGCGACCGCCGCGGAGAGATGGGTCGAAGAACAGGGCCGGCTGGCCAAGCCCGACCGCGTCTACTGGATGGACGGCTCGGACGGCGAGGCCTGGCGCCTGCTCGAGATCGGCCTCAACGAGGAGCGGCTGAACGGCCCGGTCTTCCTAGAGCTCAACCACCGGACCTGGCCGACGGCCTATCTCCACCGCAGCCATCCCACGGACGTCGCCCGGACCGAGCACCTGACCTTCGTCTGCCACCCAGAAAAGGAGGACTCCGGCCCCAACAACAACTGGATGGACCCCGTCAAGGCCAAGAAGGTCATGGCCGGGCTCGCCGACGGCTGCATGCGCGGCCGGACCATGTACGTCGTCCCCTACATGATGGGCCATCCCGACTCGCCTTACGCCAAAGCCTGCCTGATGGTCACCGACTCCACTTACGTCGCCGTCAGCATGCGCATCATGACCCGCGTCGGCAGCCACATATTCGAGAAGCTAAAGAACCGCGACGACTTCATCAAGGGCTTCCACTCCGTAGGCGACCTCGACCCCAACCGCCGTTTCATCATGCACTTCCCGCGGGAGAGCCTGGTCTGGAGCGTCGGCTCGGGCTACGGCGGAAACGCGCTGCTCGGCAAGAAGTGCGTCTCCCTGCGCATCGCCTCCTACCTCGGCCTGCGCCAGGGCTGGCTGGCCGAGCACATGGTCATCATGGGCATCGAGGACATCCGCGGAAACGTCACCTACATTACGGCCGCCTTCCCCAGCGCCTGCGGCAAGACCAACCTGGCCATGATGGAATCGGCTTTGCCCGGCTACAAGGTCTGGACGCTCGGCGACGACATCGCCTGGCTCAACATCGGGCCGGACGGCCGCCTCTGGGCCATCAACCCCGAGGCCGGCTACTTCGGCGTCGCGCCGGGCACTTCCATGAAGACCAACCCCAACATGATGAGGACCATCAAGCGCGGGGCCTTCAACCCGACGCTCTTCACCAACGTCGCCCTGGACACGGACCGCAACGAGCCCTGGTGGGAGGGCCTGGACGGACCGGCGCCGGAGCGTCTTCTCGACTGGCAGGGCAACCCTTGGACGCCGGCCTCGGGCACCAAGGGCGCCCACCCCAACTCGCGCTTCACCGTCTCAACGATAAACTCCCCCACGCTGTCGCCGGAGTACCACAACCCGAAGGGCGTGCCCATCTCGGCCATAATCTTCGGCGGCCGCCGGACCAAGCTGATACCGCTCGTCCTCGAGAGCCGGAGCTGGGCGGAGGGGGTCTTCATGGGCGCCCGCATGGGCTCGGAAACGACCGCCGCCGCCACCGGCAAGGTGGGCGTCGTCCGGCGCGACCCGATGGCCATGCTGCCCTTCTGCGGCTACAACATGGCCGACTACTGGCGCCACTGGCTGAACATGGGCGGCCGGTTGAGCCAGCCGCCCCGCATCTTCTCGGTCAACTGGTTCCGGACCGACGAGAGCGGCCGGTTCATCTGGCCCGGCTTCGGCGACAACATGCGCGTCCTGAAGTGGATAATCGAGCGCGTCCAGGGCAGGGCGGGCGCCGTCGAAACCCCCGCCGGGCTCGTGCCCAGGCCGCAGGACCTCGACCTGACGAACCTCGACATCCCCAAGGCCAGGCTGGAGGAACTCTTCGAGGTCGGCATCAAGGACTGGAAGGACGAGGTCGGCCAGATCCGGGAGTTCTTCAAGCCCTACCGAAACCGCCTGCCTGGCGAGATCCGGGAACAGCACGAGAAACTCGAGCGGCTCGCCCGCTAGTGAAGGGCAGCCGCTCGAAACGCGGCGCTCAGGTCACGACTGCTTCCGCGCGTATGACCGCGCGATCGACTGGTAAACGAGCGCCTTCAGCTTGGCCTGGAAATCGGCCGCCGCGGCCGGGACCGGCAGGAGCTGGGTCATGAAGACGCAGACCAGCTTCTCCGCCGGGTCCACCCAGTAGGTCGTGAAGTAGGCGCCGCCCCAGCCGAAAGCGCCCACCGAACCGGGGTCGGAGCCTTTGCCGAGGTCTTCGGTCACCCAGAAACCAAGGCCGAACCCCTGGTCGCCGTAGAGCCGGCCGACGTGGTTCACCGTCATCAGCTCGACCGACTTGGGGCTGAGGACACGGACGCCGCCGAGCTCGCCGCCGTTGGCCAGCATCTGGAGGAAGCGGGCGTAGTCCTCGGCCGTGGAGAGAAGCCCGGCGCCGCCGGAAAAGCATTTCCGCGGCCCTACGAAGTAGCTGCTCTTCTCCGGCCGCTCGACGAGCTCGAGCGCGCCGTCCTTGCCGGCGCCGAAAACCGGCGTGAATTTCCCGAGCTTGGACTCCGGCAGGAAGAAATGGGTGTCGGCCATGCCCAGCGGCCCCGTGATCCGGCTTTCGATGAAGGCGGCCAGGCTCTGTCCGGAAACGACCTCGACCAGGTAGCCGAGGATGTCGATGTTGAAGCCGTAAACCCACTTCTCGCCCGGCTGGGCGTCGAAGGGCAGCTTGGCCAGACGCTTGACGCAGTCGCCGATGGGCTCGTCCTTGTCGGCAAAGAACCAGCCCTGGACCCCGGCCTCCTTGTAGAGCGCCTGGGCCGGGCCGTAGCCGTAGGAGATGCCGGCCGTGTGCGTCAGAAGGTCGCGGACGGTGATGGGCCTTTTCGCCGGCACGACGCTCCAACCGGTGGCGCCTTTCTCGGGCGGCTGGACGGCCACGGTCGTCTCCTTGAACTCAGGTATGTACTTGGAGACGCGGTCGCCGAGAAGCAGCTTCCCTTCCTCCATCAGCATCATGACGGCGACGCTCGTCAGGGCCTTGCTCTGCGAGGCTATCCTGAATATGGCGTTCGTCGGCATCGGCGTCTTCTTTTCCGGGTCGAGCAGGCCGAAGGACCTGAAGTAGGCGGCCTTGCCGTCGCGGACGAGCAGGATCACGGCCCCGGGCAGCCTCCCCGCCGAAACGTATTCCTGGGTGACGGCGGTCAGGCGTTCCAGGCGCTCGGCTGAGAGGCCCACCTCGGCCGGTCTGGCCTGAGGGAAGGCGGCGGCCGCCAGCCCGGCCGGAACGGCGAGCCATATCAAGATCAAGATGAAAGAAAAAAGCTTTTGCCTTGACGACGTTTCCCGAGTTCTCATGTTCTGCGCTCCTTTCACCGAATACTAAGCCGACGCGGGGGCGTTGTCAAAGGCCTGTTTAAAGGCCGGGCTCGAGCGCCTCAATGCCGGCCGGCCGGCGACGGCCGGCTGGAAAACGGGCCGCTTCTCGTATATCATGCCGTCATGGACGGAGAAAGGAAGCCTGGCACGGTGGCCATACTGTTCGAGAACGACGATTACATCGCCGTCGACAAGCCGGAGGGCGTCGTGTCCCTGGCCGAGGCCGGCCGGGGCGGACTGCCGGAACTGCTGAAGGAGCGTCATCCCGGAAAGCTCTACCCGGTGCACCGGCTGGACAAGGAAGCGAGCGGCGTCATCGTCTTCGCCAAGAACGCCGAGGCCCACCGGCACCTCAACCAGGAGTTCGACCGCCGCCGGGTCAAGAAAACCTATCTGCTCGTCCTGCACGGACGGCTGAGGACGCGCAAGGGGAAGATCGACAAGCCCATCCGGGAGTTCGGCTCCGGCCGGATGGGCGTGGACCGGACTTACGGCAAGGCTTCGCTCACGGAATACGAGGCCGTGGAAACGCTCAAGGACTACACGGTCGTCAGGGCCGTCCCGCTCACCGGCAGGCGCCACCAGCTCCGGGTCCACTTCTACAGCATCGGGCATCCCGTAGTGGGCGACCGGCGCTACGGCGAACGGCAGACCCAGGAAGCCTATCCCCGGCTGATGCTCCACGCCCTGGGCATCACCTTCGGCCTTCCCTCGGGCGAGAGTCTCAGCGTCGAAGCGCCGGTCCCGCCTTCCTTCAGCAGTCAGCTCGAGGCCTTGCGCCGGTCCTGACCACGGAAGGCGCCGTCATTAGGGCGTCACCCCCTTTCTTCAGTGTAATCGCGACTTGTCTCGGGCTTTCTTTTTTAAACCCCATCCCTTGCGCGATATTCCCTTTTTGCCGGATTCCAGGCACAAGAGCAGCCCGCCTTCCGCGACGTCGAACGCAAGTGCCGCCGCCTGTTTAGACTGCTGGTCAGTCCCTATTGAAGGTCGAACTGACCGCCATGTCGGATACGGTTACAGGCCGGACCGGGGCTTCCGATTTTGCTTTGGGTCCGCCGTGTGATATAAGTATTGCCCGCCTGAAATTACGGAGCTGCCCATTCCCGTGAACGAACTCGACCTGATCGTCATCGGCGGAGGCGAGGCCGGTATCGCGGCCGCCCTCCGCGGCGCCCAGCTCGGGGCCGAAGTCTGCCTTATCGACCGCGAGCAGGAGCTCGGCGGCGGCTGCGTCAAAACAGGCACCCTGCCGAGCAAGACCCTGAGCAACGCCGCCCGCTTCCTCGAGAGCCTGAAGAACGCCAAACGCTACGGCATCCGGCTCGAAGAGAACCCCAGGCCCGATTTCAAGGCCATCCTGGAAAGCCGCCACAAGACGACCCTGTGCGAGCTCGGGGTCCTGGCCACGCATATCAAGAGGAGCGGAATAGAGGTCATCAAGGGCGAGGCTTCCTTCGCCGGGCCGAAAGCGGTCGTGGTGCGGAAACCGGACGGCGGCCGTCTCGAGCTCGGAGCCGCCCGTTTCATCATCGCCGCCGGCTCCCGGCCGGTCGAACTGCCCGGCCTTGAGTACGACGGCAGAACCGTCATCTCGACCGACGAACTGACTTCCAGGGAGCGCATCCCGGAGAGGATGCTCATCGTCGGGGCCGGGGTCGTCGGCTGCGAAATGGCTTTCATCTTCCGGGCCCTCGGCGCCGCGGTGACCCTGGTCGAGAAGACTCCGTCCGCCCTGCCCGGACTGGACCGTGACATAGCGGCCGTGATCGCCAGGGAATTCAAGAGACGCGGCATCGAGTTCCTGCCCACGACGACCGTGGACCGGGCCGAGTCGGCGGGCCCGGACCGCGTCAGGGCCTCCCTTTCCGACGGGAAGACGGCCGAGGCGGACTTCGTCCTGGTCGCGGCCGGACGCATCCCCAACACTTCTGGCCTGAACCTGGCCGCGGCCGGGGTCGAAACGGGCGCGCGGTCGGAGGTCCTGGTCGACGAACGCATGGCCACGAGCGCGGCCGGCATATACGCCGCCGGCGACGTGCTCAGCCGCATCATGCTTTCCTCGGTGGCCGTGGTCGAAGCCCGGGTGGCGGCCGAGAACGCCCTAGGCCACGCTTCAATAATGGACTACAGGGCGGCGCCCTGGGGCATCTACACCGACCCCGAGATAGGCGCCGTCGGGCTGACCGAGGAGCAGGCCGCCGCGCAGGGGACGAAAATCTTCACCGGCAGGTGCGGGCTCAACGAGCTCGTGCGCTCCTGCCTCGACGGCAACGTCACCGGCTTCATCAAGCTTATTTTCGAAGAAGAAGGAGGCCGCCTGGTAGGCGCCCATATCGTCGGCCAGGACGCCGCGGAGCTCATCCACTTCGCGGCCGCCTGTGTCAGGCTCGGGGCGACAGCGGAGGACATAAAGGACATGATCTTCAACCACCCCACGATATCCGAGGGCTTCGCCAAAGCGGCCGCCGAGGCCGCCGGGCATCACCGCGCCGCGGCGGCGGGCCCAGGCACGAAAGCGGGTTGAAATGGAAGAACCGCTGGAACGCGCGCCGACCATACTGGACCGCTCGCGCCATCCCATCTCCCGGAGGGACATCGACCCGGACGCGCTGAAAGTCCTCTACCGGCTGCACAACCACGGCTTCATCGCCTATCTCGTCGGCGGGGCCGTGCGCGACCTGATGCTCGGCCGCAAGCCGGCCGATTTCGACATCGGAACCAACGCCCGGCCGAACCAGATAAAGAAGCTCTTCCGCAACTGCTTCCTGGTCGGACGCAGGTTCAGGCTGGCCCATGTCCGCTTCCAGGGCGGCAAGGTCATCGAGGTCTCGACCTTCCGCAAGGGCCCCGACGGATGGAGCCCGGAGCCGGCCGCTGCCGAGCGGGGCCCGGAGGGCGCAGCAGTGGAGGCCGAGGCTGAGGCCGGCGGAGGGCTCGAAGCCGCGCTTGGAGGTCCGGAAGCGGAGGCCGCGGAGCCTGGAGCGGGCGGGTTTCCCGAGCACCGCGGCGAGCCGGCCGATGGTCGCGGAGAAGGGCCGGAAGAGGCAGCGGCCGAGCCGGCGCGCGACGAGGGGGCTGCCGGCGAACCGGCGCCCGCCGGCCACAAGGCGATCGCCTTCGGCACTCCCGCCGAGGACGCCCGCAGGCGCGACATAACCATCAACGCCCTTTTCTACGACATCGCGACCTTCGCGGTCATCGATTACGTGGGCGGCCTCGAGGACCTGGAGGCCCGCCTGGTCAGGATCATCGGCGACCCGGACGAGCGCTACGCGGAAGACCCGGTCCGCGTCTGGCGCGTCCTGCGGCATGCCGCCCGGCTCGGCTTCGACATCGAGGCCAGGACGGCCGCCGCCATCCCCGGGAACGTCGCCCGGGTCGGCCTCTGCCCGGGCGCGCGGCTGTACGAAGAGCTCTCCAAGGACCTGAAGTCCGGAAGCATGGCGCCCTTCCTCGAAAAAGCCAGGCGGCACGGACTTCTTCCCGTGATACTCGGCGGCATCGGCCGTTTCTACCAAGACTCGGACGAGAGGTTCGGACTCCTCAGACGTCTTTTCGGCCCGGCCGACCGGGTCGAGGCCGCCGGCGGCCAGCTCACCCCCACGCTGCTGCTTTCGATCCTGCTCTGGCCCTGGGCCGAACCCATCCTGGCCTCGGCCGAGGGCGACCGCCTGAAAGCCCTGCATGAAGCCTTCCGGGCGGCCGGGCCGGCCGCGCTCATCCCCAGGGCCGTCGCGGTCAACGTCTTCCAAACGCTCTACATACTCCAACACCTGCTCAAGGCCCTGGAAACCGGCCGGGTCAAATGGGGCGTCAAGAAACGGCCCCAGTTCCCGGAAGCCTCGGCTCTGCTAGGACTGCTCAGGGAGGGCAAACTCGAAAGCGAGGAAGGCACGTTCGACCGGCTTTACCGGTCCCGTTTCGGAAGCCGGCGGCCGCGCCGCCGCCGGAGCCGTCCGCGTCCCGGGGCCGTTTGACATTTGCGCCGCGGGCCCGGCGTCCTCTATAATTGGATGCTGTCGGAACATCCAAGGAGCACGGAGATGAAGATGGAATACTACAGGAACCGCAGCCTGACGCTGGGCGGCCTGACCATCCCCAGGCTGTTGAGCTTCCTTTCCGGGGCCGGCATGATCGCGGCCTCGGTCCTGACCATCCAGCACTTCTTCGCGGCCAACTACCCCGAGACCATCTTCACCGGCTCCTTCTGCGACATAAGCGCCTTCTTCAACTGCGACAGCTCGGCCTTCTCCGGCATCGCCCAGGTCATGGGCGTGCCGCTCGGCTATTTCGGCCTGTTCATGGGCTCGCTCATCGTCCTCGGCACCATCATCCCCTCGGAGGCCTTCGAGCGGACGAACAAGTTCCTTTCGCTCGGCAATTTCCTCGGCGTCATCGCCCTGCTGCTCTACTCGGTCTTCTATCTCAAGAGCCTCTGCCTGCTCTGCTCCGGCTACTATCTCTTCTCCATCTTCAACTTCATCCTGTTCGCGGTCTACGGCATCGACGGCGACCGGGCCTCCCTATTAGACCGCTACTTCCGGCCATCCTTCCGGCTGCTCGTCGTCTTCGCCATGGTCGCCCTGGCCGGGGCCTACGGCTTCGTCCTCTACCATGACGCCCGGAAACAGGCCCAGACCGGCACGGCCCTGAGCATCGTCAAGGAGTACTACGAGCTGCCCAAGGTCAACCTGCCCAGCTACATCTCGCCCTACTGGTCGGTCCGCTCGACCGAGAAGTTCGAGGACGCGGCCATCCAGGTCGTCGAATACGGCGACTTCCTCTGCTCCGACTGCCTCTATCTCAACGAACAGCTCCAGAAGCTCAAGCAGGAGTTCGCGGGCAAGATCAACGTGGCCTTCCAGTTCTTCCCGCTCGAGGGCAAGTGCAACCAGGTCGTCGAGAAGGACATCCACCCCGGTGCCTGCGAGCTGGCCTGCATCGCAGCGGCTGTCCCGGACCGCTTCGCCGAGATCCACGACGAGATCTGGGCCAACTTCAGGCAGGCCCGCTCGCCCGAGTGGCGGGCCGAGCTAGCCAGAAGGTACGGCGTGGAGCGGGCGGCCGGCGACCCGGCCGTCCAGGAGATCGTCGCCCGCAGCATCAGAACCGGCGCCGAGTACGAGAGGACCTCCGACAAGTACTCCTACGGCATCCGCTCGACCCCGACCATGATCATAAACAACAGGATGGTCATAGGCACCCTCCCCTATCATCACCTGCGGGCCATTTTCCAGGCCCTGGTCGAGGAGCGCGAAAGCGGCTCCCGGAAGTTCCTGGAAAGCTGGGTGCCCTCGCCGAAGGCCCGGAGGAAGCGCTGACGCCGCTGCGGGGTTTCGCGCAGTGAACGGGATCCCAGGGCCTCTCCGCATAGGCCCTCTCGTCATAGAGTTCCCCGTGGCGCTGGCGCCGCTGGCCGGCTACACCGACGCCGCCTACCGGCTGGTCTGCCGGGAATGTGGGGCCGGCTTCACCGCCACGGGCGTCCTGCTCGACAGGTCCGTGCTCCACGAGTCCAAGGCCAGGCGCGAGATGCTGGCCCTCGACCCGGCCGACCATCCCGTCGCCGCCCAGGTCATGGGCAGCGAGCCGGCGACCATGGCCGAGGCCGCCGCTTTGCTCGCCGGAAACGGCTTCGACGTCATCGACCTAAACTTCGCCTGCCCGGTGCGCAAGGTGCTGGCCAGGCGGCGGGGCGGCTGGCTGATGCGGGACCCGGCCAGGGCCCTGGAGATGATCAAGGCCGTCCGGTCGGCGGTTCCGGGCACGCCGGTAACGGTGAAGCTGCGCAAGTCCTTCTCCGACGACGGTCGGGACGAGCGGGCCTTCTGGTCGATAGCAGCAGGGGCTTTCGAGCTCGGCGCGGCCGCCGTCACGGTGCACGCCCGGAGCGTCGAGCAAGGCTACCGGAGGCAGGCCGACTACGCCTTCCTGGCCCGGGTCAAGGCGGCCTTCGGAGAAGGCACGGTGATCGGCTCGGGCGACCTGCTGACCCCGCCCGACATCTTCAGGATGTTCCGCGAAACCAGCGTCGACGGCGTCTCGGTGGCCAGGGGCGCCATCGGCAACCCCTGGTTCTTCAGGCACGTCCGGGACCTGGCCGCCGGCAGGGAGCCGCGGCCGCCGGGGCTCGCGGAGCAGCGCTCGCTCATCGAGCGGCACTACAGCCTCAGCGTCAGGTTCTTCGGCGAGGCGCGCGGCTTCCGCAAGATGCGCAATTTCGGGATCATGTACGCACGCCTCCATCCCGCCGCCCGTGAAGTGAAAATGGCCTTCGTCGAGGTGAAGTCGCCGGAAGAATGGCGCCGGGTCCTCGAGCGCTATTACGCCTGAAGGAGTCGGGCAGGGTCCCGTTCCCGCTTTCCCGAACGGGAAGAGCCTCCGGGATGGGAAACGGCGGCGAAAATACTAGAACGGGATTTCCGTCGCGCTCTCGCTCGCGGCCGTGGTCAGGTAGAGCGAGCCGGCCTGGATTATGATGAAGACGACAAAGGCCATGATGACCATGGCCAGCGCTATGAGCAGCGCGCCCTTCAGGCCCGACACCTTGTAGCCCAGCCCCTGAGGCGAGAAGACGTCGAAGAACCACTTGCCCAGGTAGATGAGCAGGATGGTCAAGCCGATGGCCAACCGGTAAACGCTGGAGGCGCCTTTCTCGTAGTCGGACCGGTCGATCTTGAAGAACGGCTCGAGCAGGATTACAGCTATGCCCAGGAGGACCATGGCTATGAGGACGCCGGGGAGTTTTTTCCAATCCAGGGTGAGCTTCATGGGGGTATTATACATCAAAAGCCCCGGCGCGGGACCGGCAGGCGGCGCTTCTCTCGCTTTTGCCGGCCGCGCGGGCGTTGAATTCAGGGCCCCCTCGCTTAAAGAGGGCTTCCGATCCAGAGTCGAGACCCGGGCCGCCCGAGTTCACGCGATAGCCGTCAAACGCCTGCAAGGAGCGGGCGCAGGCCTTCGCCTCCTGCCCGCCGGACGGGCTCAGCGCGGCGGGGCCAGGGCGATCAGGGCCCGGAGCAGGCTGAAGCCCTTGACGAAATCGTCGTGAGTGAAAGCCACCGTCCGGGCGTCCATGCGCTTGACGTCCGGGACCAGGCAGGCCACGTCCGCCTGGCTGGAGACAAAGAACTCGAGCTCGAACGTGTAAGGCGGGTTGAGGCGGTAGGGCTTGAACTGCTTGGCGCGGCGCACGGCGTCGGCCGCCCGGTCGCGGATGGCCTTGCGGGCGTCGGCCGCGGGGACGAGCCGGGCCGCCTGCCTGCCGATCCCGTCCTTGACCGGGGCCGTGACTATGTCGTTGCCCAGCAGGGCCTTGGCCTGGCGGCAGACGGCGACGTCGCCGCTGATGAAGACGACCGGCACGCCGTACCAGCCGGCAATGGCGGCGTTGAGGCCAAGCTCGGGCATCTCCGTGCCGTTGACCCTGATGCCGCGCACGACGCTTCCCGAGAGGGTGTGGTCGAGGGTCGCGTTCTGCGTGCCGGCCTGGCCGTGGTAGCCTACGAACAGGACGGCGTCGCAGGTCTCGTCGACCCCCTGCATCATCGAAAGCGGCTTGGGCGAGCCGCTGATGAGCACCGCGCGGGGGTTGAGGTCGTCGGGGTCGATGTTGCGCATGCTGCCGTGGGAATCGTTGACGATGACCTCCGTGGCCCCGGCCTTGAAAGCGCCCTCGACGGCGGCGTTGACGTCCTCGGCCATCCACTTCCTGGCCGCGGCGTATTCGGCCGTCCCGGGCGTCGTCTGGTCGACGTGGACGACGTTGGTTATGCCTTCCATGTCGACGGATATGAAAACCTTGAGCTTGGCCGGCCGGGCCGTCTGGGCCGCCGCCGACAGGCTGAGGACCACGGCCAGTCCGACCGTTATCGCGAGGGCTCTCTTCATGGCGCCTCCTTTCGACTGAACATCGTGAGCATTTGTCCGCGGGCCGCGGAGCGGGCTCGGCGCCAAGCCCTTGCCCAGGGCCCGGCTTCACCGCTCACCGGGCGCGCCCATTTGTCTTATACAAAACGCCGCCCGGCCGGTCAACCGCGAGCCGCCCGAAGCCGCAGGCCTTCCCGGCGCGACATGTCCGCCGGAAAAGCGCGCGGACGTCATCGGCCCGGCCGCAGGCCTGTCAAGTCAGGCTCTCTTGAGCAGGGCCATGAGGGCCTTCAGCGTCTCCAGGTCGGGCTGGCCCTCGGCCGTCTCCTTGCCGGGCGCTAGAGCAGCGTAGGTGAACGGCGCGCCGAGGAACGGGGCCGCTACCCGCGTCAGAACGCCGAGCTCGCCCAGCCCCAGGGCCAGGATGTTCTTCTTCGCCTCGTACAGGGACAGCAACCTGGAGCACTCCTGTATGTTACGGACCCGGCAGACTACCTTGGCTAAGTCGGCTCCCCGGTCGAAAAGCTCCTCGATGACCTGGTTCAGGACGAGCTTCATCGGGGTCTCCTGCAGGTTATGATAGGTGGCGATGAGCTTGCAGCCCTTTTCCCGGGCAAGCTTTCTTATGGTTTCGAAGTATTCCGGCGGGGAGGTCGACTCGACGTCGACGTAGGCCGCTCCCGACTCGACGGCGGCGGCGAGCAGCGCCAGCCGCTCCTCATCAGGTTTGGTGCCCGGCCGGCAGGTGGCGATGAGCGGGACGCGGGAGCCGGAAAAGAGCTTCTTCAGGTCTTCGACCGTGAGGCCGTTCTTGTCGAGCCTGATCTCGGCGAACTCGACCGACGCCAGCGCCTCCATGACCTCTTCATAGGACAACGCCGGCAGACTTACGCAGATCATCGCTCCCTCCTCCCGGGTCTCTTCCTAACGAGAAACGAGGCCGTCGGCTTTAGCATGCTCTCCCCGGCAGGAGTATACCACACAACCCTCGGCAATAAAAAAGGGACCCCTTTTCGAGGGGTCCCCTCTTCTTTCAGTTGTTCTCAGGCCCGGCGCGGGCCGGACCCGAAGGCCCTTCGCGGCGCGCTTAGAAGCGACGGCCGCCGAAGCCGCCGCGGCTGCCGCCGCCGGTGCGCGGACGGTCGGTGCGGGGCTTGGCCTCGTTGACGGTCAAGGGACGGCCCTTGAGGTCTTTCCCGTTGAGCGAGGAAATGGCCTTCTCGGCCTCTTCCTTGTTCGGCATCTCGACGAAGCCGAAGCCGCGGGATTCACCCGAGAACTTGTCCTTGATGATGGAAACGCTCTGGACTTCACCGAAAGCCTGGAACGCGTCCCGGAGATCCGTCTCGGTGACGGACCTTGAAATGTTGCCTACGTAGATGTTCATACTCACATCTCCTTTTAAAATTCGACATAAAGGAGAGGAGTATGACCGATAAGGGCCCGTGCCCTCTTCCTTTATAATCTTGAAGCCATTATAGCACAAAGCGCAAGTCAAGTCATTATTTCAAAGAAAAAAAGCGGTCCCCCCTCCATTTGTACCGCGGGCAGTCCGAGAATCGAGCAGGCTTCCCGGAAAAAAACGCCTGATGCAATACCCGGGCGTCTGGGCTATAATCGCGTCGTGGGGACGCTCGCCGCCGTCCGGTCCGGGCCGCCCGGACTGAAAAGCCGGACGCGCCATAGCGCCGCCGAATAAGGAAAGAGGGAGGATTGTCGCCATGGGAAACGATAAGCATGAGCCGCTCGCGGGAAGCCTGCCTCACGGCTGCTGCGGCCCGCTCGGCGCCATGTCGCGCCGGGAATTCTTCGCGGGCGTCGGGGCGGCGACGGTCGGCACAGCCGTGCTCGGCCCGCTCGCGCTCCGGGCCGCTTCCGGCGACGCTTCCGGATACGAGCCGCGCCGCCTGCCGCTCAGGATGCAGCCGGTCCTAACCTACGAGACGCCGAAGCGCCGCGAGGCCACGAGCTGGCGTTCCTGGGGAGCCATCGAGACCGACGCCCAGGCGGCCGAGGAAAAGTCGCGGATAGAGGCCGAACTGAAGCAGCTGGCCGAAGAGGCCGATTTTCCGGTCGAGTTCCGGCCGACCCTGCTCTGCAAGACGGCCGGGCAGGCGGCGGAAATCATCAAGGCCGGCCATGACGGCGTCATCATCTACGCCGCGGGCGCTTGGCTCGACGTCCTGGAGAAACTGACCGACCCGGCGAAATGGAACATCGTCTTCGTCCGCCACCGTTCCGGCCCGGTTTACCTATGGTACGAGATCGTCCACAACCGCTACCTGCGCAAGACCGTGGACGATTTCGGACAGCCGGGCATGGACGTCGACGACGTGGTCGTGGACGACCGGGCCGACCTGCTCTGGCGGCTGAGGGCCCTGGCCGGTCTGAAGAACACGCTCGGCCGCAAGATAGTCGCCGTGGGCGGCGCGGCCGGCTGGGGCGAAGGCGGGGTCCAGGCGCCGCGCCGGGCCGCCGAGGACTGGAAGCTCGAGATAATCCCGGTCTCCTATCCCGAGCTCGGCAGGCTCTTGGACCAAGCCTACAGCGACGCGAAGCTCGTCGCCCGGGCCGAAAAGGAGGCCGAGGCCTATCTCAGCGACCCGGCCGTCCGCCTCGAGACCGACCGGCGCTTCGTCCACCGGGCTTTCGTGCTGAACGAGGTCTTCAAGAGGGTCATGGCCGCGGCCGGGGCCGACGCCATAACCATCAACGCGTGCATGGGCACGATCATGGAGGTCTCGAAGACGACGGCCTGCCTGCCGCTCAGCCTGCTCAACGACGCCGGCTTCCTGGCCTTCTGCGAGTCCGACTTCGTCGTCATACCGTCCGGCATCCTGCTCCATTCCATTTCCGGCCGGCCGGTCTTCCTCAACGACCCGACCTATCCTCACCACGGCGTCGTGACCCTGGCTCACTGCACCGCGCCGCGGCGGCTCGACGGCCGCAACCTGGAGAAGGCCCGCATCCTGACCCACTTCGAGTCCGACTTCGGGGCGGCGCCCAAGGTCGAGATGAAGGTCGGCCAGGCCGTAACCAACCTCATACCCGACTTTTCCGACCGTAAATGGTGCGGCTTCGAGGGCCGCATCGCGGCCAACCCCTTCCTGGCCATCTGCCGCTCCCAGATAGACGTCGAGGTCAAGGCCGACGTGCGGGAGCTCCTGCGCGAGATGAAGGGCTTCCACTGGATGACCTGCTACGGGTCCTACCTGCGCGAGACGGGCTACGCGCTAAAACGGGCGGGCGTCGGCTGGCTCGACCTGACCAGGGCGTAGTTTCGACGGGTCCGGCGGGTCGGCCGGGCGATTGCCATGGGCAGCCCCGTTCGAGCTGCCCGACGGGATGGCGCGGGGCCGCCGTTCTGCGCGGTCGGAGCAAGTAGTGGAATCAACTCGGAATTGGGATAGAATTAAAGCGGAAGGAGAAGCGACATGAAAAAGATCGACGCTTTTGTCGTGACGGCCGCCTGCGGCCTGCTCATCGCCCTGAGCCTGCCCGCCGCCGGCCAGCAGGCCGAGATTCGACCGGTCGCCGTCGGCCAGCCCATGCCCGATTTCTCGCTCCCGGCCTACCAGGGCGGGACGGTCTCGGTCTCCGCCCTCAAGGGCAAGAAGGTGCTCCTCGTCTTCCCGCGCGGCTACGCCGCCGAGAACGCCTGGTGCACCATCTGCAACTACAAGTACGCCGAGCTCGTCGAGGTCGAAAAAGTCAGGAATCTGAGGAAGAAACACAACCTCGAGATCCTGGTCGTCCTGCCCTACGACCGTGACACGGTGACCGCCTGGCTCGAGTCCTTCCCGGCCCAGCTGGCCAAGATCCAGGACTGGAAGCACCCGGCCGACCCGGCCGCCCTCGACGACAGGGGAAAACAGCGGCTGGAGCGCTCGAAAACGCTCTTCCCCATGGACATCATCTGGGAGAAGGGCAAGCCCGCGCCAACTCCCTTTCCCATCCTCGTCGACGCCGAGCGCAAGGTCTCCAAGGGTCTGGGCCTGTTCACGGAGGAATGGGGCGGCAGCAAGGTCGCCCAGAACATCCCCTCCTACTACGTCCTGAACGAAAAGGGCATCGTCTGTTTCAAGTACGTCGCCCAGAACACGGCCGACCGGCCCACCCCCGAGTATCTCATCCGGGTCATCGAGCGTCTCTGCGGCAAGTAGACGGCCAGGAGAGCCGGCCAAGGCAAGCCGACCCTGCTTTTGCTTTCAGGCCCCGGCGAACGACTGCGGGCGGCCCGGGAAGGAGGCCTGCCGGCTGTCAAGCCATGAAGGGCCATGTGCCCCGCGGAAAAAACCCGCTTGAACTCAGCAATTTCTCCACCCCCTCTTAAAGGCCGGCAAGAGCGCCGAAACATATTTTTTATCAACAGGATGAATGCGACGCCGGTAAGGCCGGGAGACGTTCCGGAAAACGACTGAGCCGCGGCCCTGGCCGTGGGCAACCCCAGGGACCGAGCGCCCGGCTTCCCCCGCGTTAAAAAGGCCGCGCGGCTAATCACCCCCGATGGCTTCGGGGTGGCGCAAATGACCTTGAAAATCACCGGGGACGGTGATTGCCGGTCAGGGCCCTCCCTGTCATCATTATCATGAATTACTGCCCTCATAAGAAGGGAGGATGCTTTGCGCGGAAGAGGGGCGCCGAACGCGAACGGGAAAGGCCTTTCTCGGGGACGGACGCGTCCGCCCGCAGGGCCACGCCCGAACATCTTGAATCGCCCGCCGTTATGCCCATATAATAGGGCAAAAAGGAAAGGAATCCCGGAGTGAACAAGAAAGGCTTTGAAGCCATGTCCGGAAAAGTCGGGGAACGCGGCGTCACCCTGATCGAGATCCTGGTCGTCGTGGGCATAATGGGCATCCTGCTCGTGGCCTCCTACCCCAGCATCCTGAACACCCTGGAGAACAGGGACATCGAGAACATCGGGCGCGACATCGTTTCCACCTGCCAGAAGGCCCGCCTGCTGGCGGTGGACACCAAGGCCGACCACCGGGTGCGCTTCGCCCAGGTGAACGGCGTCTGGCGGTTCTACCTGGAAAGAGAGGCCTCGACCAACCCCAGCACCTGGGTGCCGGTCAGGGACTTCCTGCCCAAGGTCATCCCGGCCAAGTTCGTGGTGACCGTCAACCTCCCGGCCGACCTCGCCATCCAGTTCTCGTCCATGGGCGTCATCGAGGGCTACGACAGCACCCGCAACACCCTGACCATCCAGAGCCTGAAGCTGAAGAGCTACAGCAAGCCCGACCTGGTCCTGATCAGAGTCTTCGGCGGCGGCTCCGCCCGGTTCGAAAAATCCACGAGCGGGTGACGGACATGGTCAGGCAGGCCTTCAAGGGGGACAAGATGCGAGGCAGACTGAGATCCGGCCGCGGCCGAAAGGCCCAGGCAGGCTTTTCGCTGGTCGAGCTCCTGGTCGGCATATTCCTCATGGCCGTGGCCCTGCTCGGCCTGGCCCATTTCTTCCTGATGGGCGTCATGAACAACAACCGCTCGAGCGAGATAACCAACGCCCTGTTCCTAGCCCAGCAGCAGATAGACTATCTCCGGACCCTGACCTCGACCGAGCTCGACGCCTTTCCCAACACGGGCGTCGGCGAGTCCAACGACGAGACCCTGGACATAAACGCCGACGGCACGCTGGACTTCAGGCGGCTGACGGTCGTCAACCGCCTCGACCAGGACTATGACGTCTCCGTTTATGTCTTCCCGGCCGCGCAGATGACCGTCGCCCGGGACACGCTCCTGGCCGACCCGGACGCGTATAAAGTGAGAGCCCGGCTCTCGACCAAGATCGGCAGGTAGGACCATGAACAGGCAAGAGAAAACACGGACAGCGAGGAAGAGGCAGGCCGGGTTCACCCTCATGGAGCTGCTGGTCGGCAGCGTCATCATGATCATCCTCGTCCTGGGGGCGCTGACCGTCTACTCCCGGAGCAACCGGGTCTCGGTCGACCAGCAGCAGTACACGGCCCTCCAGAACGACGTCCGCTCGGCCATGTACCTGGTCATGAGGGACATCCGCATGGCCGGGGTCGGCCTGCCGCCGGAGTTCTTCATGTTCGCCATCGACGGCGTCAACAACGAGGACCAGGGCGCCGAGGTGCGGCCAGACCGGCTGAGACTGCTCGGCAACATGGAATTCCCGCTGAACCTGCCCATCGGCCAGTACCAGGGCAGCGCCGTGGTCGTCACGGTCGAGGACGGGAGCTATGAGCAGTATCCTTACACCGATGATTTCTACGTCAACAAGATCGTCCTCATCCTGCCCAATCCCGCTTCCGGCTGCCGCGCCGGCGAGATCAGACAGGTCACCCACATAACCCACAATCCCGACGGCACCAACGAGAGCATGAACTTCTCGCCGGGCCTGGCCCCGGGCATCGACCCGCCCGGCGGCCTGTCGGGCACCTGCGCCGATAGCAACGATTACGACGGCGGCCTGATAACTTTCTCCGACGTGATCGTGTACTGGCTGGACGTGACGGGCAACGCCGCGGGCCTGACGGCCGACGTCAACGGCTACATCGGGGGCGGCGTCGGCGGCGTCTTCTACATGACCAAGAACGGCATCCACTACCCGCTCGCCCAGAACATAGAGAACTTCCAGGTCGAATACAACGGCGACCTGGACGACAACGGCGTCCTGGACGGCTTCCGGCCTTGGGACGTCGCCTGGAGCCCGGACATGGTCTCGCGCATCCGCCAGGTCCGCGTCATGCTGCTCGGCCGCACGGCCAACCGCTTCGTGAGCGTTTCGGGCCGGCCGCCGGCCAACATCCATCACTACAGGCGGCCGGCGCTGTCCGACTCGCCCGCCGCGGCCGACGACGACCTGCACAAACGCTTCCTGCTCGAGTCGACCTCGAACATCAGGAACATGTCGCTCAATCTCTACAACAGGGGGGAAAGGTGAGCCGCTCAAGGGACAGGCTGAGGCGTGAGCGGGGTTCGACCCTGCTCGTGATCATACTGGTCATAACCTTCATGCTCGGCGTGGGCATCGCCCTGCTGAGCGTGTCCGGCACCGGTTCCAGGCTCGCCGGCAACATGCGCAGCCAGGAGGACGCCTTCAACGTCGCCGAAGCCGGCTTCGAGGCCGCCCGCATCGCCATCGACAGGTACTTCCTCGAGGGCACCTGGGGCCGGCTCCAGGACAACTGCCTGACCCAGCCGACCGGCATCGACCTGCCCGTCGAGGCCAACTACTTCCGCAAGCTCTCGGACATCGCCTTGATCCAGGCCGTCACGGCCGGCAGCACCGGCGTGGTCTTCCACGAAGAGCCTATGCTCGTCCCGGGAACGAACACGCCGGACCCGAACCGGAGATACACGGTCTTTCTCATCGACGACGAGGCCGGCTCGCCGGCGACGCCCGACCCTTCGGACGCCCTGATGGTCTGCATCGGCGTCCTCCGGGCCGGGAACAGGGTGCTGGCCACGGCCCGCATAGAGGTCCTGATCGGGGTTTCGAGCAACTGACGGAACGAAAAAGAAGGGGGATCGACCCATGAGCAAAAGAGCCAAGGCAATCCTGAAATGGACGGCCGGCGCCGTCCTGCTGCCGGCGGTGCTGGCGCTGGGCATAAGGCTCGCGGCGCAGGAGTGCCGCCAGGAGACGGGCACCTTCCGGGAACTGTTCTCGGGCGATGCCCTTAAGGACGCGGCCGCGACCTCCACGGCCAACTGGCCGCCCTCGCCCGTCGAGCTGCCGCGCCTCGGCGCCAAGTTCGCCATGACCCAGCCGGGCGGGCTGGGCGCCCATATATACGTCTGCGACGCCGGCGATTTCAACAACGACGGCTACCCCGACATGGTCGGCCTCGACATCGCGAGACAGGTGGCGGGACAGGCCAACCCTTACTCGAGGCTCGTCCTCATCTATAACGTGCCCTCAGGCGAGTCCCGCTCCTTTACCGTCGACACCGTGAACATCATCGACGATATAAACACCTACACGGGTCCGGCTTCCATCACGGTCGGCGACTACAACGGAGACGGCCTCTGGGACTTCTTCTTCATGAAGAACCAGACCGACCAGTTCGGCTACACGAACTTCATGGCCGTCATGTACATCAACGTCGGCACGGCCGACGCGCCGGCCTTCAGGCCGTATAACGTCGACCCCAACCTGAACTTCACGGCCCGCTTCATGGCCGCCAACATCTACATCAACTGGGCCGCCAACCACCTCTTCTCCGTGGACATCGACCGGGACGGCGACACCGACGTGCTGGCCATCAGCCAGGACCGGATATTCCTCATCCGCACCCCCAACCCCCTCAATTTCAACCTGGCGGCCTTCGACATCGGCGAGCTCAACTACGACGCCCGGACCGGCTTTACGGACGGCCGAGGCGGCTCGGCCGTCGTGGCGGCGGACTTCGACCGGGACGGCGACATCGACGTCGTCGCGGGCACGGTCAACAACTACGCGTATCTCGTATATTACGAGAACGACGGGACCGGCTTCTTCACCAGGAAGGAGATGGCCATTCCCAACCCGGTCTGCACCGGCACGGTCGGCCTGGTCGCCCGCGACCTCGACAACGACGGCTGGGTCGACATATTCGGGGCCACCGACCGCTGGAACGCCGGCAACGAAGCCCACATGTGGCTCTTCCGCAACGACCACCTCCAGACCAGGACGGAGCTCGACCCCGAAGGCAATGAAGTGACCATAACCGAGCTGGCCTGGACCTTCAGGTGCCTGAACGACTGCCAGCACATCATCCCGCCCACCTACGACGTCGACCTGGTCACGCCGCTCGACTACGACGCCGACGGCGACATCGATATCGTCCTGGCCGACGCCAACCATTCCGGCGACTATTACCTGGTCGTGAACCTGCTGGCCGACGTCTTCCAGACCTGGGGCAACGCCCAGTCCCTGAACGTGGTCGAAGGCACTTTGAACTCGAGCCAGCACGCCATAACACAGGTCCGCGTCTCGCGCATCCAGCAGAGCTGGCGCGGCCAGTCGAGCGACGGCCTGGTGGTCAGGCTCTATTTCACCAACAACGGCGGGGCCAGGCCCGAGGACTGGATCCTTTACGCGACCTGGACCGGCGCCGACATCAGCACCAAGAGCGACCTCGCCTGGCTCGAATTCAAGACCTTCGGGGCCAACCTCAAGTGGAAGATCGAGATGGAAGCCCAGCCGGACCCGGCCGAGGAATACCCGGGCGTGCAGGTCTCCTTCGACACTCCGCGGGTGTTCGCGCTGGAGCTCGAATACATCTACGTCTTCCGCAGCGAATATTCCCGCTCCTCGGCCGCGGCCACCATCACGACGAGGACCGGCGAGCGGCGCAAGCTCGTCATCGGCTCCTCGTTCATCTTCCCCGGCTGGGAAGGCCAGCTCCGGGCCTACGACGTGACCGAGATGAGCTTCACCGGCGGGACGTATTCGGCCCTCAACACCGTCACTTCCTCCGACCTCGGCTCGGCCACCGGCAGGACCCTGGCCAGCGGGGCCGAGATATTATGGGACGCCGGCATCCTGCTGCGCGACCGACAGGCCGCCGACAGGACCATCTACGCGGCCATCCGCGCCGACCGGAACCCGGCCAACCCGCTGGAGAGGGTGGATTTCACCGTCGCCAACGCCCCGCTCCTCAGCGACTTCCTGCAGGACTTCAACAACAACGCGGCGGGTCTGATCGGTTGGGTCCGCGGGGCCGGCCGCGACTGGAAGCTGGGCGACATCAACCACTCGACGCCGGTCATCGTCGGGCCGCCGGACGAAGAACCGACCCAGATGGGCGCGGGCTACGCCGAGTTCAAAGCGAATTACGCCGACCGGCCCAAGGTCATCTACGTCGGGGCCAACGACGGCATGCTCCACTGCTTCGACCTCCAGACCGGCAACGAGCTCTGGGGCTTCATCCCCTACAACCTCCTGCTCAAGCTCAAGAACCTCTGGCCGGTGGACCCGGCGACCAATAGGCGCTATCTGGGGCACGATTTCTACGTCGACGGCTCGCCTTCGGTCGCCGACGTCCAGATCGAAGGCGACTGGCGCACCGTCCTAGTCTGCGGTCAGGGGCCCGGCAAGGGCTCGACCATCGGAGGCGGCGCCAACTATTACTTCGCCCTCGACGTGACCGACCCGCTCAACCCCCTGCCGCTCTGGGAATTCACGCACACTGATAAGAAGGGCCAGACAACTTTATACACGACCGGCGAGACCTGGTCCGTCCCGGCCATAGGCCGCATCAATCATGACGGCACGGACAGATGGGTGGCCTTCATGGGCTCGGGCTACGGCAACATGGGCCAAAGCGTCACAGGCCAGTACTTCTACATCGTCGGGCTCGACACGGGTGAGGCCATCAAGACCTTCACGGTCAGCAACGTCGACACCAACAGCTTTACAGGCGCGAAGAGGGACTACCGCTACGCTGACATACCCAACGTCATAGTCTCCTCGCCGACGGCGGTCGACGCCGACCGCAACGGCTACATCGACAAGGTCTATTACGCCGACCTCGACGGCCGCGTCTACCGCCTCGATGTGAGCGATTCGCAGCCGAACCAATGGACCCAGACGGCCATTTACACCGACTACCTGAACTATCCCATCATAACCAAGCCGGCCGTCTGGCTCGACCCGTTCTCGGCCACGACCTCCCCCCGGGTCTACTTCGGCACGGGCGGCGACGACCGCGCGCCGAACGACAGGGAATATTCCTTCGTCGGCCTCATCGACGGCGGGGGCAACAGCGCCGAGGTCGAATGGTTCATGGGCAACGCCACGACGCTCAACCTGGCCGCCAGCATCGACAAAAGGACCGGCGAGCTGGGCGCGGGCTACAAGGTCTGGGCCGACCCGGTCATCTCGGACTTCATCGTCTACTTCAGCACCCTTCTGGGCAGCATCGAATCGGTCAACCCCTGCGCCGACCTGTCGGCCGAGCCGGGCAGGCTCTACGCCCGCCAGCTTAGGTCGCTTTATTCCGGGATCTCGATCGGCGGCACATCCCTGCGCTCGAGCGGCGGCGTGCCGCCAGAATACCTGACCATGGTCAGCAAGGCCCGGCGGGCCGTGACCACGGGCGAGGTCCAGCGCATGGACGGCGTCAACAAGAGAGAGGTCTACATCCAGGAATACAACTCGACCATAGAAATGCTCGAGAACCCTGTGGGTTCGATCCTCCAGATCAAGTCCTGGCGCGAGATCTACAGGATCATAAGGTAAGCCGGGACGGACGGAGAATAGCCGCCGGATG
>CAYWJT010000039.1:0-27157 GCA_964458655.1 uncultured Eubacteriales bacterium
CCGAGAAGGCGCCCGGACCCGGAGCAGGGAGCCGAGCCATCCCCGTCTTGCCCCCAAAAACCTTTTTATCCCCGCCCCGTAATATAATATACTTATTCCATTACGGAAGGCCGAGAAAAATGAGCGAAAAGCACGGTTTTTTCAGGCGGCATAAAAGGTCCTTGATCTTCCTGGCCGTGATCGCCGTCATCGCGGTCATCGTCGTGGCCAACCTCAGGTCCCAGCGGGAGAAGACCATCCGGGTCACGATCGAGAAGGCCGCCAGGCGCGACCTGACGGCCATCGTTTCGGCCTCGGGCGAGGTCCGGCCCAAGAAGAACGTCAACATCAGCGCTCTCGTGCCGGGCCGGATCATGAAGATCGGGGTCGTCGAAGGCCAGGAGGTCAAGGCCGGCGATTTCCTGCTCCAGCTCGACTCGACCCAGTACGAGGCCCGGGCCGAGCGCGACCGGAACATCATCCAGACCTACAAGACCGACCTCATCCAGGCCGAGGCCAGGCTGTCGCGCGACCGGAACGTCTACGAGCGCCAAAAGAAGCTCTTCGACGAGGGCCTGATCTCCAAGGACCAGCTCGAAGGGGCCAAGGCCCAGTATGACGTTTCCCAGGCGACGTTCAATTTCTACCAGTTCCAGATCAAGCAGGCCGAGGCCTCGCTCAAGAGCACTATGGACGACCTCAACAAGACCGCCTACACCTCGCCCATCGACGGCATCATCACGAGCCTCAAGGTGGAAGAGGGCGAGGTGGCCATCGTCGGCACCATGAACAACCCAGGGACGGTCCTGATGACCATCGCCGACCTGTCCGTCATGGAAGTGGAGGTCAAGGTCGACGAAACGGACGTCATCGGGGTCAAGCTCGGTCAGAAGGCCCGCGTCCGTGTAGACGCCTTCCCCGACACGACCTTCGACGGCACGGTCACCGAGATCGGCAGCTCGGCCCTGGCCAAGGCGACCGGCGCGTCGCAGGAATCGCGTGATTTCAAAGTGGTCATCACCCTGGACAAGCCGCCTTTCAAACTGAAACCAGGGCTCTCGGCCTCAGCCGACATAATCACCGCCGAAAAGAAGGCCGTCCTGGCCGTGCCCATCTCCTCCCTCGTCATCCGTGAAAAGACAGACGCGGGCGAGGCCGCCGCCGGCAAGAAGGAGGAAGAGGGCGTTTATATCGTCGAAAGCGGCCGGGTCAAGTTCCAGCCGGTCGAGAAGGGCATCATGGGCGGCATGTTCATCGAGATGACCTCCGGCCTCAAGGAGGGCCAGGAATTCGTCTCCGGGCCGTACGCCTCGCTGAGGGAGCTCAAGGACGGCGTGCTGGTCAGGGCCGAAACCAAGAAGGAAGCCCCGAAGAAATGAACCGGCCTCAAGACATCCTCATCGCCGCCGAATGCCTGACCAAGATCTACAGGATGGACAAACAGGAGGTCCCCGCGCTGGTCGACGTCTCACTCGAGGTCGCCCGCAGCGACTTCGTGGCCATAATGGGACCCTCGGGTTCCGGCAAGTCCACCCTGATGAATCTCCTGGGCTGTCTGGACACCCCTTCGAGCGGCACTTACGAGCTCAACGGCAAGCTGGTGAGCGCGATGACCGAGGACGAGCTGGCCCGCATCCGCAACCAGGAGATCGGCTTCGTCTTCCAGGTCTTCAACCTGCTCGCCAGGGCTTCGGCCTTCCACAACGTCGAGCTGCCGCTCGTCTACAGCGGCATCAAGAAGGCCGAACGCGAAAAGAGGGCCCGACGCGCCCTGGAGATGGTCGAGATGGCCCACCGCATACACCACCGGCCGGCCGAGCTTTCGGGCGGCGAGCGCCAGCGCGTGGCCATCGCCCGGGCCCTGGTCAACGACCCCTCCTTGCTGCTGGCCGACGAGCCGACCGGGAACCTCGACTCCCGCACCGGCCGCGAGATACTCAGCCTGTTCCACCGCATCCACGAGCGGGGCAACACCATCATCATGGTCACCCATGACCGAGAAGTGGCGGCCCAGGCCCAGCGCATAATCCACCTGAGGGACGGGCGGATCGAGAAAGAGGAAAGGATAGGAGGTTAAGACATGAGCTTCCTGAAAAGACTGGAAGGGGTGTTCTTCAACCCGAAACCCGTGTTCCAGGCCCTGGCCGAAAAACCGGTCTGGGTCGACGCCCTGGCCCTCATACTGGTCTTCATCGTCATTTTCACGGCCGTCATCACTCCCATCACCCAGCACGACCAGCTGACGATGATCCGCGACAGCGTCAAACTCAAGGAGAGGCTGGGCGAGGACGCCTTCAACCGGATGATCCAGGACGCGGAAGCGCCGGCGACGACATCAAAGATCGTCCGGGGGGCGGCCGGCGCCGTCGTCATGCTCGTCATCGCCGTCCTGCTCCAGAGCCTGTTCCTGATGCTGTTCAGCCGCCTGGCCTCGCCGCACGGCACGTTCGTCCAGATCCTGTCGGCCCTGGTCCACGCAAGCCTGATAGATAAGCTCCTGGGCAACGGCGTCAGGCTCGTCTTGGCTCTGACCAAGAAATCCCTGATGCAGACGACGACCGGTCTGCCGCTGCTCTTCCCGAGGATGGACGTCACTTCCACGCCCTACATCATCCTCAGCCAGGTCGACCTGTTCCAGCTCTGGATGTTCGGCGTTCTGGCCTACGGGCTTTCATCCATCCTGAAGGTCGACCTCAAGAAGGCCCTGTTCATTTCCTACGGCTTCTGGTTCCTGAAAGCGCTCGTCAACATCGGGATCTCGCTCTTCGGCATGAACCTTATCCGTTGAGGCCGGCGCGTCGGGTTGACAGGCGGGGCACGGGCCGTTAGATTATCAGCATGGACCAGCCCCTTGTCCGGGAGAACCTCGCCCTCGTTCCTTTCGCCAGGGTGCTCGCTGAAGTCTGGCAGAGGGAGCTTTCCGGCACGCTCATCGTCCGCGCGGACAACTTCATCAGGGGGTTCGCCGTCGAGAAGGGCCTCGTCGCCCTGGACAGCCGGTTCTTCCCCGAGACGGACTTCCTGCGTCATCTCATGACCTCCGGACTGGCCGACCTTATCTCCCTGAATTCGGCCGAGGAGACGGCGCGGGCCGAGGGCGTCCCGCTCGTCCGGGCTCTTGTCGAGAACGGCCTGGTCGAGCCGGGCCGCCTCTGGGAGTCCATGGAGGAACTCCTCAGGCAGGAACTATTCCTTCTTTTCGACCGCGACGAGGGCCTGGTCGAGCTCGAACCGCGGGAAGAGCCGCCGGCCTCCTGCTACGTCAGGGTGCTGGAGATGCCCGCCTTTATAATGGAGGGCATCCGGCAGATGAAGAACGGCAAAGTCATCGACCGCTTCCTGCCCGGGGACGGCGAGCAGGTCAAGCCGCTTTCTCCCCTTTTCCTGCACCGGATCCATTTGGCCGGGCACGAACGCTACTTCCTCGAACTTCTGGACGGGACGAAGAGCGTCGGCGAGCTCTTGGCCTCGAGCGACCTGGGTCTCGAGCACAGCCGCAGGCTCCTTTTCGCGTTCGTCGTGCTGGGCATCGTCGGCACGGTCGCCCCCCGGCGCAGGGCTGTCGGGCCGGCCGACCCGGCCACCGCCGATATCGAGAAGCTCTTCAGCGCCTTCAACGCCAAGTTCTCCTATGTTTACAGGTATCTGTCCAAGGAGATAGGCCCGGTCGCGGCCAGCGTCATCGAAAGGGCCGTCGAGGAGGCCAGGCCCCAGTTGGACTCCTCTTTTTCCGGCATGAAGCTCCTGCCGGACGGCCGTATCGAGCTCAAGGCCTCCCTGCGGCTCAACATCAGCTTGATGGGAGAGGCGGGCAGGAGGAGCCTGCTGCGGAGCATGGACGAGCTCCTTGTCGCGGAGGTCCTGGCCGTCAAGCGCGTCCTGGGGCCGTCCCACGAGGCCGCGCTCGTCCGGGGCCTGGAACGGGCCGGAGAGACGCTGTGAGCCGCAGGCAGCTCGCGGGCATCATAGCGCTGGCCGCGCTCATCATACTCTGGTTGCTGTTCAAAATTGCCAAGTAGAGCCGAGAACCTGGTCCTGATCGTCGGGCCGACCGCCGTCGGCAAAAGCGGCCTGGCCGTCGAGCTCGCCGTGCGCTTCGAGGGCGAGATAATCAGCGCCGATTCCACCCAGGTTTACCGCGGCTTCGACATCGGGAGCGACAAGCCCACGCCCGAGATGAGGCGCCGCGTTTCCCATCACCTCATCGACCTGGTCGGCCCGGAAACTCAGTTCAACGCCGCCGACTTCGTCCGGGAGGCCCTTGGGGCTGTCGAAACGGTCCAGGCGGCGGGCCGGCTGCCGTTCGTCGTCGGGGGCACGGGGCTCTACGTGCGGTCGCTCCTCGATGGCCTCTTCCCGGGTCCCGGCCGCGACCCCGCGGTCAGGCAGAGACTGGAAGCCGAGGCCCGGGAAAAGGGTCTGGAAAGCCTTTACAGCAGGCTGCGGGAGGCGGACCCTGAATACGCCGGCAAGACCGGCCCGCGCGACCGGGTGCGCATAGTCAGGGCCCTCGAGGTGTTCGAGCTCACGGGCAAACCCTTCTCCGCCCATTTCGCTGACACCCGGCCCCCGCTCAAGGACATGAACATCGTCAAGATAGGGCTGGACCTGCCGCGGCCGGAGCTCTACGCCAGGATCGACGCCAGGGTGGAAAGGATGTTCCGGGAGGGCCTGCTGGAAGAGGCCGGACGCCTGCTCGGCAGCGGGGTCAGCCCGGAAGCGCCGCCCTTTCGCGCCCTGGGCTACCGCCAGGCCCGGCTCTTTCTCAGCGGCGCCTGCAGCCTCGAAGAGGCCAAGGAATCGGCCAAGACGGAAACCCGGCACTTCGCCAAGCGCCAGCTGACCTGGTTCCGCAAGATGCCGGGCTTCGTCTGGTTCCAGGCCGGGGATATCGCCGGCGTCGAAAAACACCTGCGCCGGAACCTGAAATGATATAGAATAATTAAAGGCGAAGATGGAAAGGGCCATACTGGTAAACGTAGCGACCAAGAAATGGGAGAAGGCCGACGCGCTTGAATCCATGGAGGAGCTCTCCGGGCTGGCCGCGGCGGCCGGCGCCGAGGCGGTCCGCCTGGTCTTCGACAAACGGTCCCGCCTGAACCCGCGCTCTTACGTGGGCGAAGGCAAGGCGGCCGAGCTGGCCGGGCTCAGGCGGGAGTTTGACGCCGACCTGGTCATATTCGACAACAACCTTTCTCCTGGGCAGCAGCGCAACCTGGAGGAGACGATCGGCTGCAAGGTCATCGACCGCACCCAGCTCATCCTGGATATCTTCGCTCAGCGCGCCCGGACGACCGAGGGCCGGCTGCAGGTGGAGCTGGCCCAGCTCAGCTACCTCCTACCCCGCCTCAAGGGCCGCGGGCCCGGGCTGACCCAGCAGGGCGCCGGCATCGGGACAAGGGGTCCGGGCGAAAAGAAGCTGGAGGAGGACCGCCGCCGCATCACGGAGCGCATCACCAGGATAAAAAGGGAGCTTGACTCCCTTTCCCGGCGCCGTCTGGCGCAACGGGGCATGAGGAAAAAAAGCCCGGTGCCGACCGTTTCCCTCGTGGGCTACACGAGCGCAGGCAAATCCACCCTCTTCAACCGGCTGGCCGACGAGCGCAGGTATACTTCCTCGAACCTGTTCTCGACGCTCGACCCGCTCCTGAGGCGGGTGACTTACCCGGACGGTCTGTACTTTTTCCTGACCGACACCGTCGGCTTCATCAAGAAACTGCCCGTCGAGCTCGTCACCTCGTTCCACGCGACGCTCGAGGAGGTTCTGGAGGCCGACGCCCTGCTCATCGTGGTCGACGTCAGCTCGCCCCACTCTCACAGGCAGGCGGAGGCCGTGGAAACCATCCTGACCGAGATCGGCGCGGAGGACATACCGGCCATCAGGGTCCTGAACAAGATTGACCTGCTGCCGCCGGAGCGGAGGCAGGTCATGCTGGCCGCCAACCGGACGCCGGGTCCGTCGGCGGTGGGCGTGTCCGCCAGGACCGGGGAAGGGCTGACGGACCTGCTGGCCAGACTGAAGGAGGTCATCTTCCGCGGCCACAAGCTGTTCTACTTCCGCATCCCCAAGGCCAGCCCGGAAATATCGCGGTCCCTGTTCCGGCGCTCCCTGGTGCTCAAGCGCCGGGAAGCGGACGGGTTCGTGGAGTTCAAGGTCATGGCCGAGCCGGCCGTGGTCGCCGGTTTTCTGCCGTATCTCGGTGAAGGAGGGGAACTATGGTGAAAAAAGCAGCGGCGGCTTTCGCCGCGGCGCTCCTGGCCGCGGCCTGCGCCACCATGAAGCCCTCCCCTTCGTCATATTACATCGAGGACATCCCGGCCTCTCTGACCGCCGCCATGACCCTCGACCAGAGGATCGCGGCCGAGGAGGTCTGGAGGAACCTGCGGAACGGGAACACGGAGAGGGCGAAGAAGGTCCTGGGCCGGGAGAGCGCGGCCAACCCGGCCTACCTGGCCGGCGTCGGTTTCGTCGGCCTCATCAGCGGCGACCTCGACTCCGCCGAGTCGTATTTCAAGCAGGCGGTGGAGCAGTTCCCGGACATGACGCCCGCCTACGCCGGGCTGGCCCAGGTCCACGAAGCCCGCGGCCGCAAAGACCAGGCTTTTCTGGCCTACAGGGAGATCCTGAAAAGAGAGCCGGAAAACAAGTGGGCCGGGGCGCGCGAGAAGAACGCCCGGGAGGACCTTTTAAGGGCTACGCTCGACGAGGCCAAGACCGCCCTGGCCGCCGGAAAGAACGAGGAGGCCAAGCGCGCCTACCTCAAGGCCCTTTTCTACGAGCCCGGCCATGCCGACTCCCATCTGCAGCTGGCCCGTCTTTACAGACAGGAGAAGGACCTCAAGAACGCCGTTTTCCATGCCGGCGGCGCCTTGGAAAGGACGCCCAACGACAGGCTCGTGCTTAAGGAATACGCCGAACTCCTCTACGAGGCTGAGGACTTCAGCCGCAGCCTGGACGCCTACGAGCGCCTCGCCGAAGTCAACCCCGACGACAAGACCGTTCAGGGCCGGTTGGCCGAGTTAAGGGACAGGCTGGGCCTGTTCGAGCTTCCCGGCGAGTTTGAGGCCATCCCTTCGCTGGAAGCCATCGCCCGGGAGGACCTGGCCGCCCTGGTGGCCGCGAAATTCAAGGACTACCTCAAAGCCGAGCCCCGGAAACCGCGTGTCCTGGTCGATATAGCCACGTCCTGGGCCCAGAAGTTCATCGTCCGGGTCGCTTCTTTCGATATCATGAAAGCCTACGAAAACTACACTTTCCAGCCGAAGCGCCTCATCAACCGCGCCGAACTCGCGGAGACGCTGGTCAGGCTGACCGACCATCTTTCGGGAATGGGCGCGAAGCTCTCGCCGGTCATCGACCCGCGCCGCGTCCAGCTTGCGGACGTGAGCGAGGATAATTATTACCATCCGTTCATCCTCAAGGCCGTCTCTTTCCAGCTTCTCGAACTCACTCCGCAGAGGACCTTCGAAGCCGACAGGACGGTTTCCGGCCGTGAAGCCATGGCCGCCCTGGACCTTCTGCTGAGGCTCATCAGATGAACGAGAACAGGGTCTGGACCGTCCCCAACCTGCTGTCGCTGCTCAGGATACTGCTCACGCCCGTCTTCATCTGGGCCATGGTCGCGCGCCGGCCGAAGGAGGCGCTGCTTGTTTTTGTCGCCGCGTCGCTGACCGACGCCCTCGACGGCTTCACCGCCCGCGTTTTCAAGCTCAAGAGCCGTCTGGGGCTCTGGCTCGACCCGGTGGGCGACAAGATCCTGCTGACCGCGGCCTTCGTGACGCTCACCATCCCTGGACTGGCCGCGCCCAACAGCATACCCTTTTCCCTGACGGCCATCTGCATCGGACGGGACGTCCTGATCGCCGCGGCCGCGGCCCTGATCCGGTCCAGCCGAGGGCCGACGGTCTTCAAGCCCAGGCTCCTGGGCAAGACCAGCACGGTCGTCCAGTTCTCGACCCTGCTGGCGGTCACGGCCGCCAACAGCCTGGGACGGACCGTCGCGCCGCTGCCCTGGCTCTATTACGCGGCCGGCATAGTGACCTGCCTTTCCGGCTTCGACTACGCCTTCTATGAGGCGCGCAGGCAAAAGGCATTCGAGAAACGAACCGACCTGGGGGAGGAACGGACATGAACGCAAACGACGCATTCCCGAGGGTCGCCCGGCGGCTGGAGCGCTTCCGGGACGACATGGTCGACCTCCAGCTCAAGCTGTGCGCCATCCCGGCCGTGG
The DNA here is from genome assembly GCA_964458655.1 of uncultured Eubacteriales bacterium. Lineage (GTDB taxonomy): Bacteria > Acidobacteriota > Aminicenantia > Aminicenantales > Saccharicenantaceae > CAYWJT01. The sequence goes on from CAYWJT010000039.1 coordinate 8,211, forward strand.
CGCCTTCGAGCGGCGGCGAGGGCGAGGCCCGCAAGGCCGAGTTCCTGAAGGGCTATCTCCAGGAGAACGGGTTCTCCGACATCACCGTCATCAAGGCCCCGGACCTGGACGCGGCCGACGGCTACCGGCCGAATATCATCGCCCGCGTCAAGGGCAGGAGCTCAGACCGAACCGTCTGGGTCATGACCCACATGGACGTCGTCCCGCCCGGAGAGATATCGCTATGGAAAGGCCATCCTTTCCAGGCCTGGGTCGAGCACGGACGCGTCTACGGCCGCGGAACCGAGGACAACCAGCAGGACCTGGTGGCGTCCATATTCGCCGCCCGGGCCCTGGCGGCCGAGGACCTGGAACCGGCCTGCGACATAGGCCTGGTGATCGTGGCCGACGAGGAGACGGGCAGCCTCAAGGGCATCGACTACGTCCTGAAGACCCACAATGTCTTCCGCGAGCGGGACATCATCATCGTCCCCGACGCCGGCAACGAGAACGGCACCATGATCGAGGTGGCCGAGAAGAGCATCCTCTGGCTCAAGTTCAGGACCCTGGGCAAGCAGGCCCACGGCTCGACGCCCGAGAAGGGCGTCAACAGCTTCCGGGCCGCGAGCCGTCTCGTCGCCGCTCTCGACCGCCTCTACAGACTCTTCCCGGCCCGCGACAGCCTTTTTTCGCCGCCGATCTCGACCTTCGAGCCGACCAAGAAGGAAGCCAACGTCCCCAACATCAACACCATCCCGGGCGAGGACGTCTTCTACATGGACTGCCGCGTGCTGCCGAGATACCCCCTACCGGAGGTGGAAAAGAGGATCAGGATGCTCGCCGCCGAGGTCGAAAAGAAGTTCCACGTCAGGATAAAGATGGAAGCCGAGCAGCGGGCGCCGGCCGCGCCGCCCACGCCGGCGGACGCGCCCGTGGTCAGGACCCTGAAGAAGGCCGTCAAGGAGGTCTACGGCAAGAACGCCAAGCCCATGGGCATCGGCGGCGGGACCGTGGCCGCCGTCTTCCGCCGGGCCGGCTTCCAGGCCGCCTGCTGGTCGAAGCTCGACGACACCGCGCACCTGCCGAACGAGTACTGCGTCATCGACAACATGGTGGGCAACGCCAAGGTCTACGCCCACATCTTTCTCGACGGATAGCGCGACGGCGGTTCCATTCCCCTAACGGACTTGATCCTCGCGTAAACCCTGCCGCTGCATGCGTCGCGGGAGCCGCGCCGTCCCCCATTGTCCCGCGCATTATCCCGGGATTGGTGTGGGTTTACGGATGGCGTCTCAAGCCTGAGAGACGCGGCTGGGAGTCGACCGCGAGGCAGGACCGGCGGGCAAGGCGCCTCCCTTGTCAGGAGTAAAGCCGCTGGGCGACCCGGGCCGCCCGTATCGTGTTCAAATGGATGTCGACGGTGTCCCTGATATCGGCCGCGTAGCCGCCGGCGAGCAGCACCGCGACCGGGATGCGACGGCTGCGCGCCTCCACAAGCACCAGCTTGTCCCGGGCCTTCAGGCCGGCCTTGGTCAGGAACAGCCCGCCCAGCTGGTCGCCTTCGAAGGGGTCGGCTCCCGCCAGGTACACGACCAGGTCCGGATGGAACTCCTCGTAGATTCGCGGTATATGGGCGCCGAGCTCCGCCAGGTAGTTCTCGTCTCCGTCGCCCGACCACAGCCCGACATCGAGGGTGCCGGCGGGCTTGGTCGAGGGATAGATGTCCATCTGGTGGATGGAGAAAGTGAAAACATCCTCCCGGCCGGCAAAGACGGCGGCCGTGCCGTTGCCCTGATGCAGGTCGCAGTCTATGATCATGACCTTCTTCGCCCTTCCTGCGCGGACGGCGCTCTCCACGGCCACGGCCACGTCGTTCAGCAGGCAGAAACCCTCCCCATGGTCCGGGAAAGCGTGGTGGAAACCGCCGCCGATGTGGACGGCCAGGCCGTCGCTCAGGGCCTGCTCCAGGGTCAGGATGGTGCCGCCGACCATCAGCCTGGAAAAGCGGACCAGTTCGGGCGAAAAGCGCAGCTCGAGCTCCTGGAGCTCGTTGCGGTTCAGCGAGGAAGTCTCTATCTTCTTCAGGAAGCGCGGCGTGTGGACAAGGAGCAGTTCCTCGTCGCTCGCCGGCCGGGGTTCGATGAAATGCTCCGGCCTGGCGCCTATCTCGAGCAGGCTCTCATAGATGAGCCGGTATTTCTTGATGGGGAAGACGTGGCGGCCCGGGTTGAACATCCAGTATTCGTTCGCGTAGACGAACTTGAAGGGGAACCTCTTGCCGGTCAGGATCTTCAGTATGTCGACGAGGTCGCTCACGTGCGGAAGAAGCCTATTTTCGGCCCGGACGCTTCCTCGCGGCGGCCCGGCGCGCGCCGCCCAGGTTCCTTCCCTTTACGGTCGGTTTCCGGCCGACGTCCTCGAGCGCAGCCTGGGCCGCCGACAGCCGGGCGATCGGGATCTGGTAAGCCGAGCAGCTAACGTAATCGAGCCCGATCCTGTGGCAGAACTTGATCGAGCGGGGGTCGCCGCCGTGAACGCCGCAGATGCCGACCTTCAGGCCGGGCCGGGTGGCGCGGCCCTTGTCCACCGCGATCTTCATCAGCAGGCCGACACCTTTCTCGTCTATGGTCTCGAACGGGTCGTCGGACCAGATGCCCTTGCGGAGGTAGTAATTCAGGAACTTGCCGCCGTCGTCCCGCGACACGCCGAAGACCGTTTGGGTCAGGTCGTTGGTGCCGAAGGAGAAGAACTCGGCCTGCGCGGCCACTTCGTCGGCCGTCAGGGCCCCCCTCGGGATCTCGATCATAGTGCCGACCGTGTATTTCAGCTTCACGCCGGCCGCCTTCATGACCTCCTGGGCCTTGCGGACTATGATCTCCTTCTGGTTGGACAACTCCCGGACGGATCCGACGAGCGGGACCATTATCTCGGGGAACACCTTTTGCCCCTCTTTGGCCAGGGCGCAGGCGGCCTCGAAGATGGCCTGGGCCTGCATTTCGGTTATCTCGGGATAGGTGATGCCCAGCCGGCAGCCCCGGTGGCCGAGCATGGGGTTGAACTCCGAAAGCTCCCTGACCCGGGCCAGGAGCTTTTCGGCCTCGGCGAGGCGGGCGGGGTCGCCGTTTGTGGCCTTGAGCACCGCGACCTCCACCATGAGGTCCTCACGGCTGGGCAGGAACTCGTGCAGGGGCGGGTCGATGGTCCTGATGGTGACCGGGTTGCCGCGCATCTCCTTGAAGAACTCGTAGAAGTCCTGGCGCTGCATGGGCAGGAGCCTGGCCAGGGCGGCCCGGCGCTTCTCCTCGCTCGCGGCCATGATCATCTCGCGGACGATTGGCAGGCGGTCGGGCCCGAAGAACATGTGCTCGGTCCGGGCCAGGCCGATGCCCTGGGCGCCGAAGGCGTAGGCCGTGCGGGCGTCCCTGGGCGTGTCGGAGTTGGCCCTGACCTTGAGCCGGCGGACCCTGTCCGCCCAGGACAGCAGCTTGACGAAATAGCGGTATGTTTCCGACTCCTCGGGCTTGAGCGCTCCCTGTATGACCTGGATTATCTCGGAAGGCTTGGTCTTGATGTCGCCCTCCAGGACCTCGCCGGTCCCGCCGTCGATGGAGATCCAGTCGCCTTCCTTGAACACGCGGCCGGCGACGGTCATCCGGCGGCGCTCCTCGTCGACGCGGGCGGCGCCGCAGCCGACCACGGCCGGCTTGCCCATCTGGCGCCCGACCACGGCGGCGTGCGAGGTCATGCCGCCCGTGGCCGTCAGGATGCCCTGTGAGGCGCTCATGCCGTGGATGTCGTCCGGGGAAGTTTCCTCCCTGACCAGGATGACGCGCTTGCCCCGCTCTTTCCAGCGGACGGCCTCCTCGGCGTTGAAGACGACCTGGCCGGCGGCCGCTCCGGGCGAAGCCGCCAGGCCTTTGGCGACCACCTCGTGACCGGCCTTTTCCTCGAGGTCGAAGACCGGGTGGAGGAGCTGGTTCAGGGCGTCAGGCTCGACTTTGAGCAAAGCCTCTTCCTTCTTGAGCAGCCCTTCCTCGACCAAATCGACGGCTATCTTGACTGCGGCCAGGCCAGTCCTCTTCCCGTTGCGGGTCTGGAGCATGTAGAGCTTGCCTTCCTGGATGGTGAACTCGAAATCCTGGACGTCCCTGTAGTGTTTCTCGAGCTTGCTGGTGATGCCGATGAGCTGCTTGAAGACGGCCGGCATTTCCCGTTCGAGCTCGCGCAGGGGCGAAGGCGTCCGTATGCCCGCCACGACATCCTCCCCCTGGGCGTTGACCAGGTACTCGCCGTAAACCTCCTTGACGCCGGTGGCCGGGTTGCGGGTGAAGCCCACTCCTGTGGCGGAGGCAGGCCCCAGGTTGCCGAAGACCATGGTCTGGACGTTGACGGCCGTGCCCAGGTCGTCGGGTATATGATACTGGCGGCGGTAGGTTATCGCCCGGGGGTTGTTCCAGGAGCCGAAGACCGCGGCCACGGCCAGCCTGAGCTGGTCCCTTACGTCCTGCGGGAACTCGCTGCCGGTTTCCCGCTCGATCAGGGCCTTATAGTCGGCGATCAGCGCCTCGAGGTCTTTCTCCTTGAGGTCGTTATCTCCCCTGACGCCGAGTTTTTCCTTGCGGGCCCTGAGGATCTCCTCGAACTTCTTCTTGGGGACGCCGAGCACGACGTCGCCGAACATATGGATGAGGCGCCGGTAGCAGTCGAGGGCGAAACGCCGGTTGCCGCTCTTGCGCGCCAGGCCTTCGACGGTCCTGTCGTTGAGGCCCAGGTTGAGGATGGTGTCCATCATGCCGGGCATGGAGAACTTGGCGCCCGAGCGGACCGACACCAGGAGCGGGTCCTTCTCGTCGCCGAGCTTCCAGCCGGTCTCCTTCTCGAGCCTCTTGAGCGCGGCGGCCACCTGGTTTTCGACCTGGCGCGGCAGCCTGTTCCCTGACAAGTAGAACAGGTTGCAGACTTCCGTGGAGATCGTGAAACCCGGCGGCACGGGCAGCCCGATCCCGGCCATCTCGGCCAGGTTGGCGCCCTTGCCCCCGAGGATGTCTTTCATATCCCTGTCGCCTTCGGCGCGGCCGGCGGTGAAATAATAGACGTACTTCTTTGGCATCTCTACTCGCTCCTTGAGAATATCATCGTGGATATATCTTATCGAATATACACGCAGCCGGCCGGAATTTCAACCGACGGAAGCAGCACGTCTCTCCCTTTTTCAGGTTCTGCCCGAGGACGCGCCGTCCGACCGCAGGCTTCACAGAGCCCGGCCATAAGAGGGGCTGGGCGCTCAGGCGTGAAGGCGCTGGTACTCCTCGAGCCCCTTCCTGAAGACGCGGACGGCCTCGGCCAGGTCGTCGCAGTTGATGACGTAGGCGATCCTGACCTCGCTCGTGCCGAGGGACGGTTTCGAGTAGAAACCCGGCCCGGGCGCGACCATGACGGTCTTGCCGTCCAGGGAGAAGTCGTTGAGCAGCCAAACCGCGAAATGCTCAGTGTCCTTGACCGGCAGCCTGGTTATGACATAGAAGGCGCCCTGCGGCCTGTGGATGACGACGCCGGGGATGGATTTAAGCCCTTCATAGAGGATGTCCCGGCGCTTCTGGTACTCGGCCCGCACCGGTTCGAAATAGCTCATGGGCATGCGATAGCCGGACAGGGCGGCGTCCTGTTCGACGGAAGGCGGGCAAAGACGGGCCTGGGCGAATTTCAGGACGGCCTGCCAGACGTCACGGTTCCTGGTGATGACGGCCCCGATGCGCGCCCCGCAGCAGCTGTAGCGCTTCGAGATGCTGTCGACGACGATCGCTCTGTCCCTGATCTCCTCGTACTCCAGGATGCTCTTGTGCCGCAGGCCGTCGTAGATGAACTCCTTGTAAACCTCGTCGCCTATCAGGAAAAGCCCGTGTTTCTTGACGACTCCGACGACGCGCTCGACCTCCTCGGGCGTGTAGACCGTGCCGGTCGGGTTGTTGGGCGAACAGAGCAGGATGGCCCGGGTGCGGCGGCCGACCAGGGCCTCGATGGCCTTGGCCGGCGGCAGCCGGAAACCGTCCTCGACGCTCAGCGGCAGGGGCACGAGACGGACGCCCGCGAAGGAAGCGTAGCCGTTGTAGTTGGTGTAATAGGGCTCGGGCACGATGATCTCCTCGCCCGGGTCCGCGACCACGGAGAAGGAGAAATGTATGGCTTCCGAGCCGCCGATCGTGATCAGGACGTCGTCGGCCGTGACGCCGATGCCGTAATTATGGAAGTAGCCGGCGATCGCTTCGCGCAGCTCCTCGAAGCCCTGGGCCGGGCCGTAGCCCAGGACCGGGCCCTGGTACCGATGGAAGGCCTCGATGACAGGACCCGGGGTGGGAACGTCGGGGTCCCCGATGTTAAGGTGGAATATCTTGACGCCCCTGGCCTTGGCCTTGTCGGCGAAAGGCTTGAGCTTGCGGATGGGAGAAGCCTGTATGTCAGCCGCCCTCCGGGATATTCTCATCGGCGCGCCTCCTCGAACGTTGGAAGCCATTATAAGTTAAGGGTTGCGCGGCTTGCAAGGCCGACGGCGGCCGCTCGCGGCTCGTTCGTCCCCGGCCGCGCTTTGGGCCGGGACGGCATTTCGTCGTTGCCAAAGGCCCGCCTTTTTGCTATTTTGTGCCCGAAGAAGAGGTCCGATGCCAATCGACAGGAAGGCCGCGATAAACTCCAACGAAAGCCGCGGGGATTACCGTCTGATGAGGATAGCCTCGCCGGAGCTCGGCCGCGCGGCCAGGCCCGGCCAGTTCGTCATGGTCAAGGTCGCCGACGGCTGCCAGCCCTTGCTCAGGCGGCCGTTGGGCGTCCATGACGCGGACGGCTCGGGCATAGAGCTGCTCTTCAAGATCGCCGGCGCGGGCACGGCCGTGCTGGCGGCGAAAAGGCCCGGGGACGCCGTCGACCTCCTGGGCCCGCTCGGGAAGGGCTTCAGCGTCGAAGCCGGGCTCGAGGGCGGGCCCGCCTACCTGGTGGGAGGCGGCCGCGGCATCGCGCCGCTTTACTTCCTGGCTAAGGAGCTGGTATCGCGAGGCGCTAAGGTCACGGTCTTTTATGGCGGGCGCAGCGCGGCCGACCTTGTGGTCAGGGAAAGGTTCGCCCTGCCCGGAGTCAAGCTTCTCTGTTCGACGGACGACGGCAGTTACGGCGCGCCGGGTCTCGTGACCGAGCTTGTGGCCGCGAGGGCCGGAAGCGACCGGCCGGGCATGCTTTACGCCTGCGGGCCCGACGCCATGCTGCAGGCCCTGCAGAAGCTCGTCTCAGGACTCGGCCTCAGGGCGGAATTCTCGCTCGAATCCCGGATGGGCTGCGGCATCGGCGCCTGCTGGGGCTGCGTCCATAGGATACGAGACGAACACGGCGAAAGCTGGACCAAGGTCTGCGAGGAAGGCCCGGTCTTCCCCGCGGAGCGCGTCGTCTGGACGGGGGAAGCGGCATGACGGACCTCGGCGTCGACCTGGGCTTCCTGAAGCTGCGCAACCCGGTGCTCGCCGCCAGCGGCACTTTCGGCTACGGGCTCGAGTTCAAGCCTTACCTCGACCTGGAGAAGCTCGGCGGGTTCGTCGTCAAGGGCCTTTACCTGGAGGCCAGGGAGGGCAACCCGCCGCCGCGGATAGCCGAGACCCCCTCCGGCCTCATCAACGCCATCGGGTTGCAGGGGATCGGCGCCCGCGCTTTCCTGGAGAAGGTCATGCCGGCGCTCAGGCCGCTGCGGACCGCGGTCATCGTCAATATCTGCGGTAGCGACGACGAGGAATACGCCGCCGCGGCGGATTGCCTGGACGGCGAGGGGGCCATCGCCGCCTTCGAGCTGAACATATCCTGTCCCAACGTCAGGCGCGGCGGGGCCTGCCCGGCCCTCTCCCCGGAAGCGACGGCCAGGATAGTCAAGCTGGTAAAATCGGCCGCGCGCAAGCCGGTCATAACCAAGCTCTCGCCCAACGTCACCGACATCGTGGGGATCGCCCGGGCGGCCGAGGATGCGGGCAGCGACGGGCTGTCGCTCGTCAACACCTTCCTGGCCATGGCCGTGGACATCGAGACGAGGCGGCCGATGATCGCCAACGTCTTCGGCGGGCTGAGCGGGCCGGCCATCAAGCCCATCGCCCTGCGCATGGTCTACCAGGTCGCCTCGGCGGTAAGGATACCGGTCATCGGCATCGGCGGCATCACGAGCGGCCGGGACGCCCTGGAGTTCATGATGGCCGGGGCCTCGGCGGTCCAGGTCGGCACGGCCAACTTGGTCGACCCGGACGCGGCCGGCCGAGTGGTCGAAGAGATGGCGGCCTGGTGCGACGCGCACGGAATCGGCCGGGTCGGCGAGATCATCGGCAGTCTAAGGACCGGCTGAGGATTGGACGTCGGGCCGCGCGGACGGCCGAAAGGAAAGGAAGCGCCCCATGCAAGAATACAAAGCAGGCGGGATCATCATCGCCCTGGACGTCGAGAATTCCGTCCAGGCGGAGGCCGTGGTCGCGAAACTGGCTTCGGCCAGGTTGTTCAAGGTCGGCCTGGAGCTTTTCACCGCCGAAGGGCCGGCGGTGATAGCCAAGCTTCAAGACCTGGGCAAGGACGTCTTCCTCGACCTCAAGCTTCACGACATACCGAACACGGTGGCCGGAGCGGTCCGGTCGGCGTCGAGGCACTCGGTCCGGATGATGACGATACACGCGTCCGGCGGACGGGAAATGATGGCCAGGGCGGCCGAGGAGGCTCGAAGGTCGGCGGCCGCGGCCAACCGGCTGAGGCCGGTCCTTCTCGGCGTCACGGTCCTGACCAGCCTCAAGGGCGACGACCTGGCCGAAGTCGGCATGCCTTCACAGGTCCAGGAGCAGGTGCTGCGGCTGGCCGGGCTGGCGAAGCAGGCCGGCTTGGACGGCGTCGTCTGCTCGCCTCAGGAGATCGAGGCCCTGAGAAAGGAGTTCGGCCGGGAGCTCGTCATCGTGACGCCCGGCATCCGGCCCGCCTGGGCGGCCGCCCAGGACCAGAAACGCATCATGACGCCGGCCGAGGCCGTGGCCAAAGGCGCCGACTACCTGGTCATCGGCCGGCCTGTCACGGCCGCGCCCGACCCTGAAGAAGCCTTCCGGAGAGTGCTGGAAGAGATATAGCCGGATTTCCAACGGCACCTGGCACTCTTGGTACCTGGTACCGTAATGGGGGTTAAAGGCGCGGGCCGGATTCGAACCGGCGAATAAAGGTTTTGCAGACCTCTCCCTTGCCTCTTGGGTACCGCGCCGCAATTTTCATGTTGACGACAGGCTCCGTCGCAGCAGGAATGAGCTGGAGCGGGCGATGGGACTTGAACCCACGGCCTTCTGCATGGCAAGCAGACGTTCTACCACTGAACTACGCCCGCTCTGCGGCCGCCTGTGGCGGCATCTAGCAGACTAAAACTAACAAAAAACAGCCCGGGTGTCAACAAAACGGCGGAAGGTGGAATTGCGGGGCCGCTCAGCGCAGCTCGTTCATCTGGACTTCGCTGCCGACGCGGACGGCGTCGCGCGCTGAGAGCACCTTGGCGGTGGCTGAGGCGCCCCTGACGTCGATGACGATGGCGCTGGCGACGGCCTCACGCGGCAGTCCCTGCCTCGCCCTGAAGAACACGGTGAGTTTGTCGCCGACCTGGACGCAGTGCTGGCGGCCCAGGTCTATCAGCACCCACTGGTTGGAGCCGGCGATGCGGAAGTCGGAATCCACGTAGATGACCTTGCCCTGCCTGGTGGCGTTGGGGTCCATGTCGCCGTAGCCGGTGTCCTTGCCGATCTCGCCCGCCTCTTCCTCATACGGGACCAGGAAGTCGCCGACCCGCACGCCGCCGCAGGTCTTCTCGAGGCGGGCCGTGGCGATATGGTCCTCGAGCCGGACGACCTTGGCCCGGCCGCGGCGCTCCATGACCCGGCCGTGCTTGCCGACCTTCTCGCCCATGCCAACGACCAGGAAGACTTGGCCGATCTCGACGCCCTCGGCTTCGCCTTTGCTGAGATAGACCGTGTCCGCGTCCGAGAACATGTTCTTCTCCCACTCCCGTTCCGCTCCGATGATGCGCATGTCGGGCAGGGGCTTGCCCTCTTCGTAGAGGAAGAAGGAACAGTAGAGGTCGGCCTCGGAAATCAGCTGATAGTATTCCTCGAAGATCTTGGGCTTGGTGATCTGGGCTTCCTGGGCGGCCAGGAAAGCGGCCGCTCCCAGGCAGGCCAGGACCAGGCAAAACGCGAAAACGCGGAATGACGCTCTTTCGCCTTTGATCATGGCGGCACCTCTCAGCCGATCAGTTCCATTTTGGGCCAATTATAACGGCCGTTTTCTCCCTGTGTCAACAGGAAAATGGCCCGTCGAGCTTTCCATGGACAACGAGACCCATATCTAATAAAATTAGCTCTCTCAACCTGTTTAGTCGGGCGGACGGACGGAATGTCTGATAAAACGCGGGTGGCCCTGATCTTCGGCGGCAGGTCGGCCGAGCACGAGGTTTCCCTGGTCTCCGCCCGGGCCGTCCTCAAGAACATGGACCCGCGCAGGTTCGAGGCCGTCCTCATTTACATCACCAGAGAAGGCCGCTGGAAGCGCCTCGAGGAGTTCGGCCCTGACGAAAGCCTCAAGGGAAGCGTGGGGACTTCTTCCTTTCTGCCCTGGGGAGCGGCCGGGCGCGCCCCGGCCTTCGAGGCCGACATCTACTTTCCGCTGCTCCACGGCCCGTTCGGCGAGGACGGCACCATCCAGGGCCTGCTGGAGATGGCCGACGTGCCCTTCGTGGGCTCAGGGGTCGAGGCCTCGGCGCTGGGCATGGACAAGGCCCTGTCCAAGGCCGTCTGGCGGGCGGCGGGCCTGCCGGTCGTGCCGTTCGCGGTCGTCAGGGAGGAGGATTGGCGGGCCGACCCGGAGGGCTTGCGCCGCGGCCTCATCGCGGACTTCACGCCGCCCCTTTTCGTCAAACCCGCGCGCCTCGGCTCGAGCGTCGGCATAACCAAGGTCAAGGACGCGGCCGGCCTTGACGCCGCGGTCGCCAGAGCCTTAAGGTACGACTCCAAGCTCCTGGTCGAAAAAGCGGTCGAGGGACGCGAAGTCGAATGCAGCCTCCTCGGCAACGAAACGCCGGAAGCGTCGGTCCTGGGCGAGGTCATCCCCCACCGCGAGTTCTACGATTACGCCGACAAGTACCTGGAAGGCAAGACCAGATTCGTCGTCCCGGCCGAACTGCCGCGGGAAGCGACGGAGGGGATAAGGAGCGCCGCGGTCGAGGCCTTCCGCCTGCTCGAGTGCTCCGGCTTCGCCCGGGCGGATTTCTTCTACGACCGGTCCGGACGTTTCTTCATCAACGAGATAAACACCATACCCGGCTTCACCGAGATCAGCATGTTCCCCAGGCTCTGGCAGGCGAGCGGCATCTCCTTTCCCGCCCTGGTCGAAAGGCTCGTCGAGCTCGGGTTCGAGAGGCACCGCAGAAGGAAGGTCTGCCTGGAACGGGACGCGCCATGAGGGTCCTGGGTATAGACTACGGGGACAGGCACCTCGGACTGGCCCTTAGCGACCCTCTCCTGGTCACGGCCCGGCCGCTCGGCTCTTACGCGCTGACCGGGAACGAAGCGGCCGACCGCCGCTTCTTCCGCGAGCTCGTCTCCCGGCACGACGTCGAAGAGATAGTCATCGGCTTCCCCTTGCGCATGGACGGCAGCGAGGGCAGCCGGGTCGAAAAGACAAGGCGTTTCGCCGCCTGGCTGGAAAAGGCCGTGGGCAAGCGCATCGTCTTCATGGACGAGCGGCTGACGACGCGGCAGGCGCAGGGCATGATGCGGGAAGAGAAGAAGGGCCCGGTCCGCCTGAAAAAGGAACGGGAGGATGAGCTCTCCGCCGTCATCATCCTCTCCACCTACCTCGAACGGAAACGGTCCGAACGAGATGCCGACGAAAATACTTAGGCACGTCCTGCTCGCGGCGTCGTTTCTGCTAATCGCCCTGACCTTCAGGCTGGCCCGCGAGCTCAACGCGCCGCTGCGGTTCGCCGGTCAGCCGGTCTTCCTCGAGGTCGAAAAAGGCTGGAACGTCCGCCGCATAGCCGGAGAGCTCCGGCAGGCCGGCCTCCTGGAAAGGCCGGCGGGGTTCCTCCTCGGCTACAGGCTTTACTTCGCGGACCGGACGCTCAAGGCCGGCGAATACCGCTTCGCCCCGCCGCTGGGCCTCAAGCAGGGGTTGTTGATGATGGCCGAAGGCCTGGTCCACCTCGCGCCGTTGACCATACCCGAGGGCCTGACCATCGCGGAGATCGCCGAGCTGCTAGGCAGGGAAGCCCCGGAGCGGGGCCGCGAATTCCTGACCGCAGCAGGCGATACGTCGCTCCTGGCCGGGCTCGACCCGGAGGCGGCCGACCTCGAAGGCTATCTTTTTCCCGACACCTATCTTCTGCCGCGCAAGGCGGGCGGCCGGGAGGTCGTCGCGGTCATGGTCGAAGGCTTCAGGAAGGTCTTTGACGAGGCCAGGCTCAAGCGGGCGGCCGAACTGCGCCTGACGCCCAGGCAGGTGGTGACGCTCGCCTCCATGATCGAGAAAGAGACCGGCCTGCAGGAGGAAAGGCCGCTCGTGGCCTCGGTCTTCCACAACCGTCTGCGGCTGGGCATGAAGCTCGACTGCGACCCGACCGTCGTCTATGCTCTGCAGAGGCACGGCCTTTACAGAGGCAGGCTGCTCAAGAAGGACCTGAGCTTCCCCTCGCCTTACAACACCTACCTGAACCCGGGCCTGCCGCCCGGGCCGATCTGCAACCCCGGCCGGGACTCGATCGAAGCCGCGCTCTATCCGGCCCGGACCGAATATCTCTATTTCGTGTCCCGGAACGACGGCTCCCACCAGTTCAGCTCGAGATATGAGGACCACCTCAGCGCCGTCCGCAGGTTCCAGTTGAAAAATCGTTAGGATTTGATATATTAGTCTTTCATGGTGTAGCGCCGGGAGAGACTTATTGACCGACCCTCAAGCAGATTGTAAAGGCTTTTTACAGGCGCGCCCGCTCGTCGGGTTTCACCCCTCTAGAAAACGGAAAAAACATTGGCACGTTACTTGCTTTTAAATCGTCTGGATGCCCTTAAGGCACACCCAAAGGAGGAAAAATGAAAGTGTCCAGAATCGCCGCCGCTACCGTCGCGCTTTCCTTAGCCCTGATGATAATCGCCGGACCGGCCCTGGCAGACCCCCAGAGGACGAAGGCCAAGCCCCAGGCAAAGCCAAAGGGGAACATCTTCATCCCCGACGAGGTCAAGGCCGTTCTCCAGGAGGGCCTGGCGACCCGTCAGGGACGGCAGGATATACCTTTCAGCATCGTCGATTTCGCCTTTCTGCCCGCCCAGGGAGGCCTTTACGCCGTGTTCTTCTTCAAGGTCAAGAACGCGGACCTCCCCTTCGGCAAGCCTTCTCCGGCGGCCGCCGCGACGGCTCCGACCGTAGGGCCGGACCAGCTCCAGGCCCGGTTCAACGTCTTTTTGCAGTTCCTCAAGCCAGACTCGACCGGCGCCCTGAAGCCCGCGCAGGAAGTATACGTCCCGGCCAGCATCGAAACCCCGGCCGCCGATTATTCTCCTGAAAAAGTCGAATGGTATTCGTTCGGCTATCCGCTGCCTTCCGGGAAATACACCCTGGCCATGGCCGTCACCTCCCTCGACCTCAAGACGGTCGGCGTCGCCTACCAGGACTTCGCTCTTCCGGACCCGTCGGAATACCAGGGCGGCCTGGAGACCTCCCCGGTGCTCCTCATCAACGAGCTCGACCAGCTCCAGGGCGACACCGAGGGCAACAGGGTCACGCTCCACAAGGGCTGGCTCAAGTACTCGGTGCTCAGGATCGTCCCCAACATCGAGCGCGTCGTGCAGCCGGGGGCTACGGTCGAGACCTTCTTTTTCGTCTTCGGCGCAAGCGCCAAGGCCGAGACCAGCAAGCCGGACATCGAAGTCGAGTACTCGGTCCAGGACAAGGAAGCCAAGCCCCTGATCAAGTGGATGACGCAGAACTACGATTTCATCTTGATCGACCAGCAGCTCCCGCTCAAGAAGACCGTCATCGTCAAGGACGACAAGGGCGAACGGACCGAGCAGCGCGACCTCGCGCCCGGGCCATACGACCTGGTCATCAAGGTCAAGGACAAGGTGACCGGCAGCACCGTGGAAAAGAAGCTCCCCTTCGAGGTCAAGTAGGGGAAGCCTTAGACCCGCGCAAACGGACAGTAAAAGGGCCTGCCCTGCGGGGCAGGCCCTTTTATTTCCGGCTCTTTTCCCGTACCCGGTGTTCCCGACGAGTCATCACAGTCCCGTCTCCGGACTTATGCCACCCAGACGATCCCCGTGAGGGAGATGGTTCCCTGCCGCCGGCGGCGGGGGAGCGACGGCACCGGTCCCGAGGGACTCGGCGACTAGGGGTGGTATCAGTCCGGCGCCTTTTAGTCGGGAACGATGGGGACCGGAGAAGAGCCTGCTTTCCGAGCCGCAAGGCTCGCCTTCGGCCTTGACGCGCCACGGCCCCGGGGCCTCGGGCCGGCCAGGCTACCGCAGCTTGTTGATCTCTTCGAGCAGGCGTTTGGCTTCGGGCTGGTCGGGGTTGAGCTTGAGGGAGGCGTTGACGGCGTCCAGGGCCCTGCTCTTCTGGCCGAGGCGGAAATAGCAGGCGCCGATGGCGTTCAGCACCTGGACGTCGCTGTTGTACATCCTGTTGGCCTCGAGCAGGCTGGTCAGGGCTTCCTCGTATAGTTTCTTTCCCATTAGCGCCCTGCCCTTCGTCACATGGTACTCGAAGCGCCTCTTGTCGTCTCCGGCCACCCTCTCGGCGAGCGTCAGGGCCCGGTCGAACTCGTCGGTCTTGATGAGGAAATCGGCGTACATCAGGACGCCCTCGTTGTAGTTCGGGTTCAGGCTGAAGCCCTTCTCGTAGAGAGCGGCAGCCCGGTCGGCGGCGCCCAGCGTTTCCGTCTGCCGGGCCAGCATGTAGAAATATAGGAACTGGTTGGCCAGCGGGAAGCCCTTGGCGTTGGCGATAGGGTGGCCCAGGGCCGTCGAGGGCGAGACGACGAAGCTGTCCTTGGCCTCGTCCAGCACCCGGCCGTCCGGCGCGACCAGCGACAGCGTGATCTCGTAATAATCGGGCTCGAGCTCGCGGGCCGGTATGGTCTCGGAGAAGGTCAGGATGCCGGCCGGGCCAGGCCGGCCGCCCAGCCGCACAGTGGCCGGCCGCTCGAACTGCCTGTCGCTCTTCTGACTGCGGACGACCATGCGCACCTGGCCGCCTGCCAGCAGCTCCTCGGTCGGGTTCTCGACGTTGAAGAAGACGGCGATGTCGTCGGCCGCCGAGAAGGTCTTCTTGGCCTCGACCACGAGCTTGCGCTCGCCTATCTTGAACGGGAGGTGGATGTCCGGACGGTAGGCCTCGGAGCGGTAGCCGAGGTAGGGCCCGCCGAGCCGAGGCAGGCCCGTCTCCTCGGGAACGGTCAGGTCCTGCTCCAGGATCGAGAACTCCTTGCTCGAGGAGTTCATCAGCATGACGGTGAGCTTGAACTTCCCGGCCGCGACCGGGAAGGAATCCTCAATGGCCAGGCCGTTGGCCTGGACCCGGTTGATGTTCTCGTCCGGGATGTAGATGGGGAAATCCCGCGTGTACTGGAAGACGACCGCGTCCCCGGAGCGCAGGCTGACGTTGGCCTGCAGGTTGCAGAAGTGCTGGTTCTTGGGCTCGTAGAAATCCAGGGTGATGCCGGCCGGGACGATCGAGAAATGCAGGAAGCGCAGGCCGGTCTGGGAGTCCTTGATCAGGGCCGTCATCGACTGCGAGTCCACGAAATTGGTCATGTACTCGGTCGAGACCAGGCCCCTGTAATTGAGGAAATGGGTGGCGTAGGAGGGGTTGACGTCCTTCCTAGGGGAGTTGAGGATCTGGGCCATGATG
Organism: uncultured Eubacteriales bacterium; assembly: GCA_964458655.1. Classification (GTDB taxonomy): domain Bacteria; phylum Acidobacteriota; class Aminicenantia; order Aminicenantales; family Saccharicenantaceae; genus CAYWJT01. The sequence goes on from CAYWJT010000039.1 coordinate 24,123, forward strand.
ATGTTGTTGCGGGGCGAGGGCGAGTAATCGAAGTAGATCTCGCCCGGGATCATGGAGATGGACAGGTCGGCCAGCGTCGGCGCCAGCTCGTGGATCCGGTCGTAGATCTCCTCGTTGGTCATGGTTTCCAGCCCCTTCTTGTCCATGAGCAGGCTGGTCGGCCCGTCGACCATGGCGTCATAGAGCTTGTAGTCGCCCACGCCTCCCTTCTGGAAGAACAGGATGACGAACAGGTTGGGCAAGTCCTTGTCCGGGTTGCCGTAGTAGGTCCAGGCCTGGCAGGGCACGAGGAAGCTCGAGCTCTCGAAGCGCTCGATGCTGGCCGGCGGGCCCAGGATCATGTAAATCCTGCCCATGTCGGTCCGCCAGCCCTCCCGGACCGAGGAGCGGCCGAACTGCCTGTTGACATACTGGAACCTCTTGACCATCTCTTCCTTGTACTCGTTCTCGGGCGTGCCCGGCGTCGGGTCGCGCTGCTTCCAGAACATCTCGATGAAGATGTCCCGGTCGCGGTCGCTCGTGAGCTTCATGAACACGTCACGCTCGACCGGCTGGATGATGTAAGCCACGAGTTTCAGCCATTCCTGGTACTGCGCGGGCAGGTCTTTCTCGCTGATCTTCTGTCCGGCCGGGACGGCGGCCGAAGCGACCGCCGCCGCCAGGACGATGACAAACAAAACCGCTTTCTTTTTCATGGTCAGGCGCTCTTTATTAGGTTATTTATGATCAAGTACTTAACTGCCATTCGCGGCCGCGCCGGCGGCCCCAGGACCAGACTCAAAGCCCCGCTCAAGCGCCGACCTTGACCTCGAACACGCGGCGCACCCGGCCGGCCCGTCCTCCGCCCGCGGTGATGAGGACGTCGATGAAGTTCCGGCCGGCGGGCAGAGCGTAGCTGAACCTGAAAGGCACCTCCTTCAGCGCGTCCAGCTCCCGGACGGTCGTCAGGAAGGTCCTGGCTTCATCCAGAACGCCGAGCCGGGCGCCGTCCCGGCCGTAGACGACGATCTTGAACTCGAGCTCGACGAAGAAACCGCCCTCCTCGTTCTCGCGGAAGATGAGGTCGCGGGCCGGCAGGCTGACGACTATCTCGCGCTTCTCAGGGTCGTAAGAGGTCCCGAAATCGACCACCCGCTTCTTGAAGACATCGCTCGGCCCCACCCATCCGCCGAGCTTGAGCAGGTCCATGGCGCCGAAGAAGTCGCCGTCGTAGCGCCGTATCTTGTACTCGCCGGTCCCTTTCTCGTCGGCGAACTCGATACCAAGCTGGTAGTTGTAGTAGATCCAGAGCAGTATGGGCCCGCGTATCTCCGGGTCGCCGTGGTTGAATATCTCATCGAACTTGTCGGGCGGGCCCATGTAGATGTAGACCCGGCCGCGGTCCGTGTTCCAGCCCCGGCCGCCCTCGTTGAAGCGCTGGGCCGCGTACTTCACCCGGGCCAGGAACTCGTTGCGGAACTCGTTGGCCTCGGTCTCAGGGTCGGGGTCGCGCCTGTCCCAGAAATCGCGGATGAACTCCCGTCTCGCGGCGGCGTCGGGCAGGAGCTTGAAGATCTTATCTTCCTCCTTCGACATGATCAGCCGGGCCGTCTCGTAGAAGGAGGCGCTCTCCGGGTCGAGGTTCAGCGTCGGCCGGCCGGAGCAGGCCGCCGACCAGAGGACGACGGCCAGGCCGAGGGAGCAGAGCGCGCCTGTCTTGAACTTCATCTTGCCCTTCATTTCTTAAGGTAGTCCAGGAAAGCCCGGACCTGAGCCGCCCGCTGCGAATCCGGGTCGACCTTCAGGTATTCCTCGAAGGTGGCGACGGCCTCGCTGTTCTTCTGCAGGTTGAGCTGGGTCAGACCGAGCTGATACAGGCCGTCGGTGAAGCCCTTCTGCTTCTCCACGGCCTTCTGGTAATACCTGAGGGCTTCGTCGAACTTGGCGTTGTTGTAGTAGCTCGTGCCGATGTTGTAAAGGACGATGGGGTCCGAGATCTTGTCGAGTTCCACCTTGGCGTACCACTCGAAGGCCTTGGCGGTGTCGCCCCGGTTGGCATAGCAGTTGCCGATAAGCACCATGGCGTCGGGGTTCTTGGGGTCTTTTTCCAGGACCTTGAGGTAGCTCTGTTCGGCCAGGTCGTACTTTTCCTGGGCGAACCAGCAGTTGCCGACGTTGCGGTATATGGGATAGGCGTCGGGGTATTTGACCAGGATCTCCTCGTAGGCCGCCCTGGCCTCCTCGTATTTCTGCTGGTCGAAGAGGCTGTTGCCCTTCTCGAGCAGGCCCCTCATGTCGTCGGTCACGACCAGGCCCTCCACTTTCTGGAGGGCGAGCTTGATCTCGGGGTTCTTCTGGAACTCCTGGACCTCGACCGAGATCTTCTTGGGGGCGAAGCCGACCTTCTCGAAATCGATGTTCCATGCGCCTCCCCTGATCCAGGCGGCCACCCAGCGGCCCTCCTTGTCGGTCTTGACCTCGAACCCCTGTTGCGCCCTGGGGAACACCAGCTTCACCCGGACGCCTTCCAGGGGTTTGCCGTCCGGGTCGGTGACGGTGCCGAGCAGGCGGCCCTTGCCCTTGTATTCCTGGCCTGATGCGAATGAACACGCGACAAGAAGGACTACGATGACCGCGGCCGCTTTTTTCATAAGTACGCCTCCTTAGGGAAAGTAGGCTCTTCTGCGGATGTGCATCTTCCTCAGACTCATTATATTGATTTTAGCACGGAGCGGGCCGAAAGGAAAGCGCCGCCTGCCGGCGCGATCATTGACCGGCGCCTGGCCCGGGGGCTTTTGCTGCCTCTTTCCGAGCACTGCTTTTCCCCGAGAACAGTGATAAAAAGCCTTTCCGGCGGTCGCGAAAAACGGCAATCCCGGGCCGTGACGGTCTTTACCGGGAATTCCGGCCGAAAGAGCTGCCTTTGCAAGCAGGCTCAGCGCTCTGCCGCAGGAGTATCAACCTGTGGTGGTATGCATCTACTGGCGTGATTTCCTGCGCGTGTAGTGCTCCCCTGAAAGTTGGACAAGAGCCAGTGTTGATCAGGCGGCTTGTTG
>CAYWJT010000040.1:0-26193 GCA_964458655.1 uncultured Eubacteriales bacterium
GAAGTGACGCTGGAGCAGTGCGTCGCCGTCGCCCTGGAGCGTAATTCGCTGCTCCAATCCTCATTAAGCCTTCAGCAGGCTGCCGGCGCCCGTGTCCGTATAGCCAGGAACTTCGCCCAGCCCAGTCTGGAGATCGATTCGGACCTGCAGCCGGGATTCATGGATTTCCGTGGCTCCCAGGAATCCTATCTGGGTTTTGGATGGGGACTTGAATTCCCGGGCAAAAGGAGCCTGCGCGGCCGGATCGCCGAGCGTGAACAGGAACAGGCCGGTACGCAAACCGAGCTCTTAAAGCTCGATATCATCTATCAGGTCAAGCAGGCCTTCTACCGTCTTCTGCTGGCCCAGGAGATATTGAAATACGCGGAGCAAGACCAGGAACTCGCCCGGGATTATCTCAAGAAGGCGGAAATCAAGTTCGAGGCCGGAGACGTTTCCAGAGCGGAGGTCCTCAGAGCGCGAGTGGAAGCGGCCCGGGCGGAAACCTCGGTCAGAGCCGCCGCCAATGAAGTCGGGCTGGCCAGAATGAAGCTCAATTTTCTGATGTCCAGGGATAAGAACGAATCCCTGACGGTACGGGGAGAGTTCAAAAAAGCCATGCCCGTTACGGTTTTGGAAGAGCTTCAGGAAAAGGCCCGGAAAACGCGCCCGGAGATCAGGCGGCTCGACCTCGCGCTCTCGCAGGAAAGACTCCGCAAGACCCTGGCTTCGTTCAGCTATTTGCCGGACGTCGGCTTCAGCCTGTCGCGGCATAGGCTGGAGGGAATGCCGAGGACCTGGGATTTCAGGCTGTCCCTGGCCTTCCCCCTGTTTTTCTGGCAGCCCGCGCGAGGAGAGATCGCTGAAGCCCGGTTCAACTTGGAGGCCCTGGAACACGAGAAAAGTTATGCCGCCAACGAGGTCTCGCTGGAAGTGGAAGAAGCCTATGCCAACGCGCTCATGGCCCGCCGACAGATAGAGCTGTTCGAGCGGGAGATCCTGGCCCAGGCCGAGGAGGCGTACAACATGTTCCTTTTCAGCTATCAGGAAGGCGAGGTGGGAGGCATCGACCTCATTGAAGCCAGAAGGACATTGATAGAGGCTCGAAAATCCTACGCCGACTCCCTTTACAATTTCACTGTCGGACTGGCCGCCCTTGAAAGAGCCGTAGGTTCCGACCTGGAGGATGCACCCCATGAATAAGAAACTCGGGAAGCTTGTTTATATCATTCTGGGCGCCGTCATAATCGCGGCGCTGCATTGGAGCTGCTCCCGGCCGAGTCATGACAAAGCCGGGGTTGAGTCCGGCTATCAAAACGACCGGCCTGAATCGGATCGGGCCGGCATGGGCCAGAAGGGACGTCCCGGCAGGGGTGGACCGGCCGGGCGCGGCCTCGGACGGCAGCGCTCTCTGCTCAACGCAGGCATCATCGTGCTGAGCGAACAAGAGAAGCAGGCCGTCGAGATTCGGACGGCCAGAGTAACGCCCAGGAAGATGAGAAGCCAGCTCCGGGCGATGGGCAAAGTCATCGTTCCCCAGACCAGGAAGGCCATCGTCAGCTACGCCTTCCCCGCCAGGGTGGCGGAAATCCATGTCGCCGCGGGTGACTGGGTCAAGGCCGGCCGGAAGCTGGTCACGCTGCAGAGCGAAGCCGTGGGGACGGCGCGGGCCGATTTCTTAAAGGCCAGCGCCGACCTGGACCTGGCCAGGCGCAACCTGGAGCGCGAGAAGAGCCTGTTCGAGCGCGGCGTCAGCGCGCGCAAGAGCCTGCTCGCGGCCGAAACCGAGTTCAAGGTGGCGGAGACCAACCTGGACGCGGCGGAGAAGAAGCTCCACGTGCTCGGCTTCGACGAAGAGCAGATCGCCCAAATCGCAAAGAGCCATCAAGTCAACCCCGTCATTTCGCTGTACGCTCCGATCGACGGAAAGGTCATTCAGTCCAGCGCCGTTTTGGGTCAGATGGTGGACCAAAACACGGAGATACTTACGATAATCGACCCGACTTTTCTCTGGGTGGAGGCCGAGGTTTACGAGCGTGACATCGCCAGGGTCAAGATCGGCCAGGAAGCCGGAATCTCGGTCCCCGCTTACCCCGGCGAGACCTTCCCGGGCAGGATCAGTTTCATCAGCGACGTGCTCAAGGAGGAGAGCCGGACGATCACGGTCCGGACGGACGTCGACAACAGGCAGCAGAAGCTCAAGGCGGGGATGTTCGCCGACATGGTCATCTACCTCGACGACCCCGCGGCGGTGCCGGCCCTGCCGCAGGAGGCCGTCCTCGATGAAGGCGACGCCAGGATCGTCTTTGTCTGCGTGGACGGCGGCTTCAGGCCGCAGGTCGTCCAGGTGGGCGCCAAAGAAGGCGGCTTCGTCGAGATCCGAGGCGGCCTGGAGGTCGGTGCTGAGGTCGTCACGGAAGGCAATTACCAGCTCAAGTCCAAGATGTATCAGGAAGTCCTGCGCCAGGCCGGCGTCCATTGAAACAGGGAGAAACGAGCATGATCGACCGCCTGATCGATTTCTCGCTGAAACACAAGCTGTTGATGATCTTCGTCATCTTTCTGATCTGTATCTGGGGCGTCATCGCCTACTTCCGGATACCCAAGGACATTTACCCCGACCTCAACGCTCCCCTGGTGAAGATCATCACGGAAAACCCGGGCATGGCCTCCGAGGACGTGGAACGTCTCATCTCCTTTCCGCTGGAGAGCCTGCTGTCAGGTGCGCCGGGAGTGACACGCGTCAGGTCGGAGTCCACCACCGGAAGTTCGGTGGTCACGGTGGAATTCGACTGGGGCACCGACATCTACCGCGCCCGCCAGATCGTTTCCAGCAAACTCGAGCTGATCGCCGGCCGCCTGCCGCTCGGCACGAGCCAGCCTATCCTCGGTCCCGTTTCCTCGCGGATGGGCGAAGTGTTCGAATTCGCCGTCTTCGGCGAAGAGGGGACGGACCCGATGGAGCTAAGGTCGGTGGCCGACTGGACCATCCGCTACCGGATCCAGGGCGTTCCGGGCGTATCCTTCATCATCAACCTGGGGGGCTTCGTCAAGCAATTCCAGGTCTTCCTCAAACCGGACATGCTCAGGAATTACGGCATCGGCATAAGCCAGGTCAAACAGGCCATCGAGAACAGCAACCGCAACTTTTCCGGCGGCATCATCTCCAAGGGCGCCCAGGAGATCCTGATCAAGGGTCTCGGCCGCATCGAGACGCTCCAGCACATCGAGAACACGGTCGTCGCCTCGCGCGACAATGTGCCGGTCTATGTCAAGGACGTGGCCGATGTAAGGGTCGGGCCGAAATTCCGGCGCGAGGCTGCCAGCCATAACGGCCGCGAGGCCGTCTATGTCACGGTAGAGAAACAGTACGGCGGCGATACGCTCACGGCTATCGCGAACATCAAAAAAGCCCTGTCCCAACTGGCCAGGGACATCCCCGCGAGGGTCAAGATCAAGGCTTTTTACGATCAGTCGGTCCTGATCATAAAATCCATAAGCCACGTCGAATTCTCGATGTTCGTCGGGGCGCTGCTCATAGTGCTGGTGATGATGATATTCCTGTGGAACCTGCCCGCCTCCTTCATCGCTTCACTTACGGTCCCCTTCTCGATACTCATCTCGCTCGTCATCATGGACCTTTTCGGGGTCAAGCTGACCGTGATATCGATCGGCGGACTGGCCATCGGCATCGGCAAGATGGCCAACGGGTCCATCATCATGGTCGAGAACATCCTGCGTTCGCTCAAAGAGCGGCAAACTGAAGACGACCGCCAGACGGCCATAGCCGAGGCGGCCAAAGAGGTCGGGAAATACCTGTTTTCCGCCAGCCTCATCATCATCCTGGTTTTTTTGCCGCTGCTGACCCTGCAGGGCATCGAAGGAGCCATGTTCCAGCCGACGGCCTTCGCCGTGGCCGCCGCTCTTTTCGCGGCCATGCTGTTGAACCTGACCCTTCAGCCCATCCTGGCCGCTGTTTTTCTCAAGGACCGGCATCTTAAAGAAAGACACAATCCCGTTTCCGAGCACCTTCTCCGCCTCTACCGCTCTCTGCTGACGCTGGCCGTCAACAACAAGGGCGCGCTCATAGCTGTTTTTCTCGTTCTCATCGCGGCCGCTGTCATAGGCTACGGTTTCCTGGGCAAGGAGTTCGTACCTCCCCTGGACGAGGGGGCTATCATGGCCTCGACGGTCATGCTGCCTGAGACTTCCCTTGAGGAATCCGTCAAGATCGGTACCCGAGTCGAGAAGATCTTCCTGTCCTTCCCCGAAGTGGTGTCGGTCTCCAGGACAACCGGCACGGCCGAAGCTTCGGAACATCTTCACCCGGTCGGTCACAGCCATTACAACATCGAACTTTTGCCGCGGGAAAAGAGGAAGCGCGGCTTCAAGGAAATAACAGAGGCCATGCGCGTCGAGCTGGACAAGATCCCGGGCATCGCTTACATATTCGAACAGCCCATCGCCAACAAGCTGGCCGAGATGCTGACCGGAACGGAAGGTCAGCTTTCGGTCAAGTTGTTCGGACCGGACCTCGACGTCCTTAACGAAAAGATCGAGGAGGTCCGGAACGTTTTGGCCGGGGTCAAGGGTGTGGCCGACCTGCAGGTCGAACAGACCGCCGGCGTTCCCCAGCTCGTCATCAGGCTGGATCGCGAGAAACTGGCCAGGTTCGGCGTCTCGGTCAGCCAGGTGGCCGAGGTCATCGAGACCGCTCTGAACGGGATCGAGGCCACCGACGTCTATGAGCCCGACCGGGTGACGTCGGTCCTGATAAGGCTCCCGGAACGCTACAGGAACGACGAAGATGCGGTCCGCAACCTGCTCATCGAAACCCCGGGAGGCGAGATGATGCCCCTCTCCGAGCTGGCTTCGATCTCCCGCGGAGAAGGGCCGCAGACCATCTTCAGGGAGAACCTGATGCGCCGCAAGATCGTCCTCTGCAACGTGGTCAAGCGCGACATCGGGAGCTTCGTGGAAGAGGCCAGCCGGATCATCGCCGAGCGGGTATCGCTGCCGGCCGGCTATTTCGTGACCTTCGGCGGCCAGTTCGAAAGCCAGCAGCGGGCCCTGCGCCATCTGAGCCTCGTCATGTTGATCGTCATCCTGGCCATATTCATCGTGCTCTTTTCCTCCTTCGGTTCTGTCTGGCAGGCCCTCTTGATCATATGCAACATCCCTTCGACGCTGATAGGGGGGATACTGGCCCTGCTTATCGCCCGTCAGACGATAAACGTGTCCTCGATGATCGGTCTGATCGCTCTCTTCGGCATCTGCGTCCAGAACGACGTCATCCTCGTGGCCAAGATCAACGATCTACGGAAGCGAGGCGCGTCCATACGCGAGGCTGTGTTCGAGGGCGCGCTGGTGAAATTCAGGCCCATTTTCATGACAGATGTGGTCATGATCGTCAGCGTCCTCCCCCTGGCGCTCATCGTCACGACCGGAGCGGAGCTCCATCGGCCCCTGGCCGTGGTCTATATCGGCGGCTTTTTCTTCGCCATTCTGCTGCGCTTGTTCATCGTGCCGGTGCTTTATGAAACATTGGCCGGGCATTTCGGCAGACATCCGGGTTCGAAGGGAACGCCGGACGCCTGAAGGCGGAAGGCGGGCCAAGAGCCCTCCTCCCCTCAGCGGCCTATAACTTGCCGCCGGCGGGAGAAAATAGGGTAGAATGGTTTTCTACGACAATGCTTCGACAGGGAGGTTACCATGAAACTTCGTTCATTATGGCGCGCGGCCGCCGCCGTCATCCTGGTCCTTATGATCGCCGCTTCCGCCGCAGCCCAGGAAAAAGTCGACCTCCAGGCTCTCCAGCGGATCCGGAAGGAAGGCCTCGAAAATTCCAAAATCTCCGAGCTCCTGGTCTATCTCTGCGACGTCTACGGGCCTAGGCTCGCAGAAAGCCCGCAGTACCGTCAGGCCGGCGAGTGGACCGTGGGACGCCTCAAGGAAATGGGTTTCGCCGCCACGATGGAACCCTACGGAACCTACGGGCGGGGCTGGGAGCTGCAGAAGTTCTACGCCGCGATGACCGCCCCCCGCTATATGCCGCTCATCGCCTACCCGAAAGCCTGGACGCCGGGAACGAACGGGGTCATCAAGGGTAATCCCATTCTCATCGACGTCAAGAACTCGGCCGACCTCGAAAAGTACAAGGGCAAGCTCAAGGACGCCATCGTCCTCATGCAGGGCGAGCAGCCGCTCGAGATCTCCTTCGAACCGGCCGCTTCCCGCCTGACCGACGACGAGCTGAAGAAGCTCTTCCTCGCGCCCGAGCCGGGAGCCCGGCCGGCGGGCGCCTTTCGGATGGAGGAGTTCATGGCCCGACAGCAGCTGCAGCAGGCCGTGACCAAGTTCCTCAAGTCGGAGGGCGCGGCCGTTTGCCTCGAGCCCAGCCGCGGCCAGGACGGCACCGTATTCGTCCAGAGCGGAGGCTCCCAGAACCCGAAGGCCGAGGCCGCCCTGCCCGCGGTCGTGGTCTCCGTCGAACAGTACAACCGCATCGTCCGCATCCTGCAAAAGAACATCCCGGTCACCCTGGAGATCGAGGTGCAGGCCCGCTTCACCGAGGACGACCTGCAGGGTTACAACATTGTGGCCGAGTTCCCGGGAACGGACAAGAAGCTCAAGGACGAGCTGGTCATGCTCGGCGGCCACTTCGACAGCTGGCATGCCGGAACCGGCGCCACGGACAACGCCGCCGGCTGCGCCGTGGCCATGGAGGCCCTGCGCATCCTCAAGGCCGCCGGACTCCAGCCGCGCCGCACCATCCGACTCGCCCTTTGGGACGCCGAAGAGCAGGGCTTCATCGGCTCCCGGGGCTACGTGACGCTCCATTTCTTCGACCGGGGCAAGAAGGAGAAAAAGCCAGAGTACGACCGGCTGTCGGCGTACTTCAACTTCGACAACGGCAGCGGCAGGATCCGCGGCATCTACGCCCAGGGCAACAACGCCGTCGTCCCCATCTTCGAGCAATGGCTGGCGCCGGTGCGCGACCTCGGGGCCGGCACGGTCACCATCCGCAACACCGGCGGCACGGACCATCTGCCCTTCGACGCCGTGGGCCTGCCCGGCTTCCAGTTCATCCAGGACGAGCTCGAGTACGACACGCTTACGCACCACTCCAACATGGACGTCTACGACCACCTCTCGCGAGGGGACCTGATGCAGGCGGCGACGGTCATGGCCTGGTTCGTCTACAACGCGTCCGTGCGGGACGAGAAGCTGCCGCGCAAGTATTTCGACCTCAACGCGGCCGCGCCGACGCGGGGCCGCTCCTGAGACGCGGACTCAGGCGGACGCCGGCACGGTTCAGATCGAGGCCCGGACGACCCGGGATGTATTTCGGCGCGCGCGATACCTCCGGACGCGTCTAGCGGTAGAGACAGAGATAGGCCGTGTCGGTCTCGACCCTGAGCTGGAACTTTTCGCCCGCCCCGACGGTGAAGATGGACCCGGGCCCGAACTCCTTCCAGTCGGCTTCGCCCGGCAATTTGACTATGAGCTTGCCCGCGATGACCGACATTATCTCGACCGTCGAAGTGCCGAACTCGTACTCGCCCGGCGCCATCACGCCGACCGTCGCCGGGCCCTCCCCCGTCGCGAAGGCCAGCGACTTGACCCTGCCCTCGAAATACTCGTTGACCTTGATCATCGCCTCCCCTCCTTTTTATCCTTGAAGCCCTTCATCCCGGCCAGGAGCTCTACGGCCAGGTTGGCCTGCATGTTGGCGACGACGCCCACCCGCGGCGCCATGGGGCTTATCCCGGGAGCGCACAGGCTTTGTTCGTCCCCGCAGATGTAAAGGTCGCCCAGCGCCCGCGTCTTCAGACGCCTGTTGCCTCCGAAGCCAGCCAACCCGGAGGCGGCCACGATCGGCCGGCCCGGAAAGGCGTTGAGCCAGGTCTCGATGAGCATCTGCTTGGCCTCGGCCCGGTCGAAGGCCTCGATCATCAACTCGGCCTCCTTGAATATCCGCGGGATGTTCCGCGGCGTCAGGCGCACGGCGTGGACCTCGTAGGTCGAGAACGGGTTTATCCGGAGCAGGTTCTCGCGCAAGGCCTCGACCTTCTTCCTGCCGACCTGGTCCGCGAAATACTGCTGACGGTTGAGGTTGGAAGGCTCGACCCGGTCGTGGTCGGCGATGATGAGGCGACCAACGCCGGCCCGGGCCAAGGACACGGCGGCGTTCGAACCCAGGCCGCCGGCGCCCGCGATGCCGACCGTCGAGGCCCGGAGCAGGGCCAGAAGCTCGGGGTCCCGCTTGCTGAAGAAAGCCCGGCGGAAGGCCTCCCCTTTACTTGCGGCCTTCATCCTTTCTTTCCCTCCCGATGTCCACCCGGACGCTTTCCGGCTGGTCCGGCACTCCGCTCAGGGCCGAGACCATGCCCAGAACGGTCCTCTCTATGAAAGCCTGGACGAAGGGGTTGAGACTGACTTCCTGGCCGTCGACTTCGAGCTTGACGCGATACATGGTGCGCTCCTCCTGGCTCAAAATGAGGTCGCAGAGAGCGGCGGTCTCGTCCGGCGCGAAAACCGGCACTCCTTCCGGCGCCCTGCTCCTGTCGTCGGTCACGGCCGCCAGAAGCTCGTGCCGCGGCAAGTCCACCTCGCCGGGCGCGTCCGACCTTATGACCAGGATCTTTTTCAGCCCGGGCTCGGACTTGCCGCCCTCGATGAGAACGACGTCGATGCCGTCGCTGAACAGGCGGCGGGCCGTTTCCTCGGGCTCGAGCTTCCGGCCGCCGCCGAGCACGGCCCAGCTTTCCGGCGCGACCAGGCCCACGGCGTCGGCGCCGGAGGCCGCGAAGCGCTGGGAGTCCGAGCCTTCCCGGTCCAGAGAAAAGCCGTGGCCGCAGCGCTTCACCGCGAACACAGCCAGGCCCCTCGATTTCAGCTCCCGTATCAGGCTGGTCACAAGCCCGGTCTTCCCCGAATCCGACAAGCCCACGACGGCTACGATCCTCATGCTCCTGCGGTCCTTTCTCCCGGCCATAATGATACACGATTTTTCCTCGGCGGGACATATGGAATCGAGCCCAGGCAAAAAAGTTCCTTGCTTGCGGCGTTTGGTATATAATCCATGGCTTATCGCCCGGCCCCCGCCGCCTTAGGGTCCGGCGACGCGCTGCTCAAGGGGGCGGACCCGGTCCGGCTCCGGAAGAACTCCGAGCGGAGGCTGCTATGAACATCTGGGCCAGAAAGTCTCCGGCGCAGGTCGAGGAAGCGTCGGACCACACCCTGCTCAAGAAGAACCTGAGCGCCTTCGACCTGGCCGCCCTGGGCATCGGCTCGGTGGTCGGCACCGGCATCTTCGTCGCCACCGGCCAGGGCGCCCATCTGGCCGGCCCGGGAGTGCTTGTCTCGTTCATCATCGCAGCCGTGACCAGCGGCTTCTGCGCCCTGACCTACGCCGAGCTGGCCTGCATGTTCCCCATCGCCGGCAGCACTTACTCCTATTCCTACGTCGCTTTCGGCGAGGTCATCGCCTGGGTCATCGGCTGGGACCTGATGCTCGAGTACCTGGTCGCCGGCAGCGCCGTCGCCTCCGGCTGGTCGACCACGTTTATCGGTTTGCTCGAGAACATGGGACTCAAGCTGCCCAAAGCCCTGACCCTGACGCCCATCGCAGGCGGGGTCGTCGACCTGCCAGCGGTCCTGCTGACGCTGGCCCTGACCTGGATCCTGTTCGTCGGCATCAAGGAAAGCGCCCGCTTCAACAACATCATCGTCGGCGTCAAGATCGTCGTCATCCTGCTGTTCATATTCCTCGGCATAAGGCACGTCAGCCTGGCTAATCTCAAGCCCCTCATGCCCTTCGGCTGGAAGGGCGTCATGGCCGGCGCGGCCATCATCTTCTTCGCCTACATAGGCTTCGACGCCGTTTCGACCGCGGCCGAAGAGACCAAGAATCCCAAACGCGACGTGCCGCTCGGCCTGATGATCTGCCTGGGCGTGGTGATACTCCTCTACGTCCTGGTGGCCTTCGTCCTGACCGGCATCGTCCCCTACAAGGAGATCGACGTCGGGAACGCCCTGCCGGCCTCGCTGGCGCGCATCGGCATCCGCTGGGGCGGAGCGCTGGTGGCCACCGGCGCCATCATCGGCATGGTCTCGACCCTGCTCGTGACCATCTACGGCCAGGTCCGCATCTTCATGGTCATGGCCCGGGACGGCCTGCTGCCGAAGTCCTTTTCGAAGATCCACCCCAAGCACCGGACCCCGCACGTCTGCACCTGGGTCACCGGCATCGCGACCGCGGCCATAGCCGGGCTTTTCCCGCTGCCGATGATCATCGACCTCTGCAACATCGGGACGCTCTTCGCCTTCGTGCTGGTCTCGGTCGGCGTCATCGTCCTCAGGAAAACCGAGCCTCAGGTGGAGCGCAAGTTCCGGACGCCGGGAGTGCCGTTCACGCCCCTCGTCACCATCGGCTTCTGCTTCTACCTGATGTACAGCCTGCCGACCGTCACCTGGTTCCGCTTCGGGCTCTGGCTGCTCGGAGGGCTCGCGGTCTACTTCCTCTACAGCGTCCGCCACAGCAAAATGCAGAACGGCGAGAGCTGAGCGAAGCGCCTAAAGCCCGAGGTCGTGGTCTATGCCCTGCATCGCCTTCAGGCAAATGGAGATGAATTCGTCGAGCTCCAGGCCGAGGTTGCGGCACTGCTCGATCTCTTCGCGGCGGGCGCCGCGGGCGAAGCTCTTTTCCTTGTAGCGCTTCTTGACGAACTCGAGGTCCACGGACCTGAGCTTCTTTTCCGGGTGCATCAGGGTGGCGGCGATGATGAGGCCGGTCAGCGGGTCGGCCGAGAAAATGGCCCAGTCCATCGGGTCCTTGCAGGGCACTTTCCCGGCGTGGGCCTGGACGGCGTAGATGACATCCTCCCCTATCCCTTTCTCTCTAAGGATCTTCACGGTCTCGGTCGTGTGCAGTTCCGGGCTCTTCTCGGTCACCTCGTAGTCGAGGTCGTGCAGGATGCCGGCCAGGCTCCATTTCTCCGGGTCGTGGCCGAGCCGTTCCGCGACGCCCCGCATGCAGGCTTCCACCGCCAGGCAGTGCTTCCTGAGCCGTTCGTTCGTGAGGTGCCGGCCGAGCAGCGCCAGGGCTTCTTCTCGCGTCATGGGGTTCTCCTTTCAGCGGAAGGACATTCTAACCCGTTTGCCGGGTCCAGGCAAATCGCCGGGCGGCGCTATTTCTCGAAGACGACGCTGCTCGACTTGTGAGCGTAAACCGGGTCTTTCTTCGCGCCGGGCTCGCTGACCTTCAGGCCCTTGAAGCGCGCCCCGCGCACGTCGTCCAGGACGACGGCCCGCCGGTAGTCCTTTTTCCCGCAGACAAGGGTCACGTTCTCGAAGGCGATGTCCCTGGCGTGGCGGACGTAGAAACCCCAGGCCGGCAGCTCCTTGAACATCGAGAACTCGGGGTAGTTCGCGGCGAGCTCGGGCACCTTGTCGAGTTCGTCCAGGCCGACTTTGGCGTAGGCCGGGTTACCTCCGCCCGGATGATGTATCTCGATGTTCCTGAGGGTCACGTTCTCGATGAGGGCGTCGGGCATGCCGACGATCGACGAGGGCGAAACGTTGCGCGGCAGGTCCTCGACCGGGCCTTCGTAATTGTAGCCGGCGTCGGCCTTGGCCGCCGGCACCTCGGCGTAGACGTTCGATATGGAGATGTTCCTCAGCCGGCCCTTGCGGCCGGCTTGGCGCTCGCCTATCCTCAGAAAAATCACGTTGCCGGTGTTGATGGAGCGCAGGTTGTCGACGACCACGTCCTCGACGAAGCCGCCGTCGACGGCCGCGAAGGTCAGGGCCGAGCGGTAGGTGTCGAAGACGAGGTTGTCGGTTATCTTGATGTCGCGAAAGCCGCCCTGCGAGGCCGTGCCGAACTTGATGCCGTTGGCGCTCGTCCGGATGGTGTTGTTGAAGATGCGAACGTTCCGGCAGACGGCGTTGCGGTCGTGGGACTTGAGGCAGATGCCGTCGTCGGCGGCGTCGAAATAGGAGTTGGAGACGACGACGCCGTCGCAGTCGACGATGTCCACGCCGTCGTTGTTCCAGTAGGACTTGCTGTCGACCGTTATGCCGTCGATGACGACGTCCCGGCACTGGTCGTACTGCTGGTTCCAGCTGGCCGGGTCCTTGAGGGTGATGCCCTGGATCCTGACCCCGGCGCAGCCCCGGAAGTATATGTTCTGGGGCCTGATGGTCTCGCGCGGCCGGTCGTAGCGGAGCGGGTCCTGGACGAGGCCCTTGTGGATGATGTCGACCAGGTTGTTGGCCGTCTGGAACCCCTGGCCGTCGATGACGCCCTTGCCGGTGATGCCGACGTTCTCCTGGTTGAGGGCGAAGATGAGGGCCGTCCAGCCGTTGTTCTGGTCGTAGTCGAAGGGGTTGGTCGAACCGACCAGGATGGCGCCTTCCTCGAGCTGGATGGTGACGTTCGACTTCAGGTATATGGTGCCGGTGAGATAGCGGCCGACGTAGAAGACCAGGCGGCCGCCGCCGTGCTCGTGGATGAAATCGATGCCTTTCTGGATGGACCTGGTGTTGAGGGTCGTGCCGTTGGACTTGACGCCGAAGAGCGAGGCGTTGTAGTCCTTGGCCGCGAGCGGCGGCGCTAAAAAGAGCAGCAGCGTCGCCGCCGCCGCGACCGCCTTTGTCGATCCATTCCCGTTCATGTTCATGGCCGCGTCCTTTCAGCTGATTTCAATGACACTCGCCGGACCATATAATCTTCGCCCGGCGGGAGAAAGGATAATGCCTGACGGAAAACGATGTCAACGAGCCGCCTTTTCATCGAAGCGAAACCGCTTTCGGCCTGAGGAAAACCAGTTCGGGCCCGGACTCGCACTCCGCAGACTTTAGGACGACAAGCCGCGAACCCGTCCAGGCCAGGGCGGCGGGCGGGCAATCGCCGGCCCTGACCTCCCCCGTTTTAGCGCCGGACCGCTGGTCATAGGCTTCTATCGAGGCCAGGTCGCCTGAGGCCAAGACCAGACCGAGCTCCCGCGCGACGACCGGCGGCCCGACCAGGCGCGACCTGACGGGTTGCCACCACTTGACCTCGCCCGACTTCGCCGACAGGCAGTACAGGACGCTGTTGGCCGCGGTCAGGAACAAGAGCTTGCCGGATACGACAGGTTCATGCGCCGGAGCGCCGCCGAGGCGGAGCGCCCATCTTTTCTTTCCGGTCGCGGCCGAAAGACAGTAAAGCAGGCGTTCCGTCGTGCCGAAATAAAGACTCGGCCGCATGCCTGGTGCGGTACCAGATACGGCACCAGGTACCGGCATGCCCTCGGCACGGAAGGTCCACAGGACCCTGCCGTCCGGCCTTGCCGCGGTCAGACGGCCGCACGCGTCACCGACGACGATGCATCCGCCTTCGACCAGCGGGCCGGACGCAACAGGCGCGTCGAGCTTCAGCTCCCAGAGCCTGGAGCCGGTCCCGACATCGAAACATAGGAGCCTTCCGCCGTCCGCGGCGCAATACAGCCGGCCTTCCGACCAGGCCGCCGTCAAAAGCGTCTCGCCGGTTTCCAGTCTGGTCACAAGGCCGCCGCCGGCATCGAGCAGCTCGACCACTCCACGGCCGCTTATCGCCATGACGCCGGACGACCAGGGCTCAAGCCGAGCCTCCGCCGCGCTCCCCGTTTGAAATCTCCAGAGAACGCGGCGCGCACCGGGGTCGACGGCAAGGACTTCGCCTCCTTCCGTCGAAAGGTAAAGCGTCCCCCGGCTGAAGAGCATCAGGTCGGAAGTCCCGGCGGGCAGGCTCAGCCGGCCTTCTTCCTGGAACGGGAAAAGCGCCGAGCCCGTCGACGGCTGTCCGGCGGGCCCCCGGACGAAAGAGCAGGCGGCCGCGAACGTCAACGACGCGAGCGAGATGAGAGCCGGCCGCGGGAGCTTCATGTCGAACCTCCGGGATTATAGCATGATTCCGGGCCGCCGGGCCTTTTGCATCGCGGACGTGAAACTGGTATAGTTCAAGTCGCGGAGCCGGGCGATGGTCAACTACATACTGCTCTACAGGATACGCAAGCTCGTCAAGAAGGTCATCAAGGAAAAGATCGCCGACGACGAGATCCGGACGACGCCCCGGTCCTGCATCGGCTGTCTCGCCGACGAGATAAGCTGGGAGATATACTACCTGCTCAAGGAAAAAGAACCGGAAAGTCAGAGGGACGAGGCCGAGGAAAAGGGCCCGGCTTCAGACTGAACCGCGCCGGCGCCCTCACAGGGGCTAAGAGCCCGAGCCTGAAGCGGAGCCCGAACCGGAACGGGCTTTCCGCATCTTTTCTTTGAGCCCTTCCCACCATTCGATGCGTTTATTTATTTCCTTCTCGAAGCCGAACTGCCCCGGCTCATAGTATTTCCTTCCCTTGAGCCTCTCCGGGAAGGTTTCCATGTCCGTCGTCCCGGCGGGAGAGTCGTGGGCGTAGCGGTAATCCTTGCCGTAGCCCAGCTCCTCCATCAGCGGGGTGACCGGGTTCCTGATATGCAAGGGCACGGGCTCGTGCGGGCTGCGCTCGACGTCCTTCATGGCCGCGCCCAGGGCGACGTAGATCCGGTTGCTCTTGGGCGCCGCCGCCAGGTAGACGACGGCTTCTGCCAGGGCCAGCTCGCCCTCTGGCGAGCCGAGGAAATCGTAGGCTTCCTTGGCGTGCAGGGCCACGGCCAGCGCCTGGGGATCGGCCAGGCCGACATCTTCGGACGCGAACCGGACCAGGCGTCTGGCGATGTAGAGGGGGTCCTCGCCCGCGGCGACCATCCTAGCTAACCAATAGAGGGAGGCGTCCACGTCGCTGTTCCTCAGGCTCTTGTGGAGGGCGGAGATGAGGTTGAAATGTTCCTCGCCGGCCTTGTCGTAGAGAAGGGTCCTCTTCTGGACGGCCTCCTGGACGTCCTCGACCCTGATGACCCCTTCCCGCGCCAGCCCCGCGGCGATCTCGAGGCCGTTCAGGACGCGCCGGGCGTCGCCGTTGGAAATGTCGATGAGCAGGTCGAGCGCGGCCGGCTCGAGCGAAAGCCCCAAGCCTCCCAGCCCGTTCTCGACGTCCGAGAGGGCGTCCCGGACGATGCGCGCCAGGGCCTCCCGGTCGAGCGGGTTGAGGACGAGCACCCGGGTCCGCGACAGGAGCGGAGCGATGACCTCGAACGACGGGTTCTCGGTGGTCGAGCCGAACAGGATGATGTCTCCCCTTTCCACGTAGGGCAGAAAGGCCGCCTGCTGGGCCTTGTTGAAGCGGTGGATCTCGTCGATGAACAGGACCATGGGCTTGCCGTAGAGCCTGCGGTGCTGCTCGGCTTTGGCCATGACGTCCTTGATGTCCTTGATGCCCGAGAGCACCGCGCTGAAGAACTCGCAGGGGTAGTCGAAGTGCCTGGCCAGGACCGCGGCCAGCGTCGTCTTGCCCGAGCCGGGCGGCCCCCAGAAGATGATGGAAACGAGCTTGTTCTTCTCGAGGAGCTCCGAGATGAACTTGCCGGGACCCAGGATGTGGTCCTGGCCGTAGATCCTGTCCAGCGTGGCCGGCCTGAGCCTTTCGGCCAGAGGCGTATGCTCGCGCCCGTCTTCCTTCTTAGACGCTTTCTTCATCCCGGTCGCACCCGGGGAATTATAGCACAGACATCCGTCGCAGAGACGTTCTGCGGGACGGACAGCGGGGTCGACTGGGAACGCGCAGCCGCTCGCGGCCAGGGCAGGCGCGCCGGACCGCGACCCGCTGGACGCAAAGGGCTGTCCGGGCCTCTTGGACACGCCGACCCGGCACGCCTCACCTTGCATAGCCCAGCGCGTAGAGGATGCCCAATATCACAGGCTGATGGACGACATAGATGATGAGCGAATGCCGGCCGGCGGCGTTGAGGAAGGTCTGCGGCAGGCTCCAGGGCAGGAGGCTGCGGCGCGGGGCGTAGACCGACTTGCCCAGGGCGGCGCCGAGCAGGAATATGCCCAGCCAGGGGATGAGCGGGAAATAATCGAAAGACGAGAAGCCCGGGCTGTGCAGTCCCAGGGGAAGCAGCCAGTCGAAGCCCACGGCCAGGCTTTTCTTTATCGCCGGCATAAAGGCGCCGAGCCCGAGGACGACCGCGCCCCATACGGCACAGGCCGCCGCCCCGGCCCGGGCGAAAACCGCGGCATAGACGAGAATGGAGGCCGCCAGCAGGTGCAGGACGCCGAACCAGATGGTCGAGGCCGGGTCGAAGACATAGGTAACGGCCGTGACGGCGAAGGCCACGGCCAGCAGTTTCAGGCCCCTGCGGACGTTGCTGCGGGTCAGCGTGCTGCTCGTGCCCGACATGATGATGAACAGGCCGGCAAAGAAGCTCTGGGCCGCGACCCAGGCCGTGCTCGAAAGGTCGGTCGAAAAGCCGAGGAAGCTCTTGAGGCCGGCGAATTCGCCCAGGTCGAAAAGGAGGTGATAGCCGACGACAAGGATGATGGACAGGCCGCGCAGGAAGTCGATCTCCCAAATGCGCCGGCTGACGTCCGTCCTGACCACGGAGCGAGGATATTACGGCCGGGCGGCGCTGTCAATCGAGAGGCAACTTGAACCTGGCCCTGATCATCGGATAGTTAAGGGCGACCTTGCCTGATTCGAAGATGAAGTTGAGAAGTTGCTTTTCCCTGTTGACGGTCATCTTGAGCGTGGGCTCTTTGGGCACGCTTCTATCTTCATATACTTCGCCCGCAGGCGCGTAAGGCCACTCCTCTCCCTGGACTACGCCTAAGATCTTGCCGCCTTTCATGAACTTCATGAAATAGAGCACCGGGCTTGAGGTCCTGAGGAATTCCAAGTCGTAGGCGCCTTTCGGCAGGGCCTTGTCCTCGAGCTTCAGGCCCAAAGGGATCTGGACGTTCTTGAACCTATAGATCGGCGTCATTTGAGCCAGGGCTGAAGCCGCAGCGAAAAAGACGCCCAGAACGACGGCCGGCACGGTGAGCACGCGTTTCTCGGCTCGGATCATCACACGCCTCCTTCTCGCGTTCCGGAGACGGAACGATGGCCGAATGATATGCGCGTCGTGCGGTTCTGTCAACATGAGATTCGAACCGGACGATCGCCTGTCCCCCTTGTATCAGCGCCTTGACCGGCCGTCGGGAAAATGCTAAATATAGCTTCGCTGAATCCTGTGAAAAACACGACCCCCGAAACTTCCAGTCAAAAAGAGACCAGGGCGGAAGCCAAGCTCTTCTACAAGATAGACGAGGTCGTCAGGCTGACCGGCGTCGACAGGCCGACGATCGAGGCCTGGGAAAAGGAGTTCCCGTTCCTGACCTCCGGCGTCACAGGGACGGGCCAGAAGTTCTTCCGGGCCCAGGACGTCGACATCATCCGCCGCATCAAGGAGCTGCTGGCGACGGAAAAACTGACCCTGGCCGGCGTCCGGCGCAAGATCGAGGTGGAGTTCGGGCTGGTCAAGCCGCTCGCGGCCCCGCCCGAGAAGATGCGCCAGACCCTGCTCCTCATCCGTGACGAGCTCGAGGAGATGCTGGAGCGGCTGGCGGGACGGTCGGGCAGGAAAAAGGGCTAACATTTTCGCCGGTTTCTGCTATAATTACCCTTCCGGTCCGGGACGTGGCGCAGCCTGGTAGCGCACATGCTTGGGGTGCATGGGGTCGGCGGTTCGAATCCGCCCGTCCCGACCATTTTTTTTATGAAGGGGGCGCATCCCACGGCTGAGGCCGCGCGCTCTACGAGTGTCGCCCTCAAGCGCAAGTCGAGGGAAGCGCCGGGTCTTATTACGGACACCCGCTCGTGGCTCGTCCCCTGACAGGAGCGCGACGCGGACCGGAAAGCCTTCGGGACGCCAGCCTTCATCACGACTGTAAGGCCTCCGGCTGGAATCGCGGGCCTAAATCAGCGAGAATAAGAGCCTCCGATAGACCGTAAAGGAGCAGGACGATGGAACGAAAGGGAAAAAAGAGCGGCACAAGCGAGCTCGAGGCCAGACCGTTGGAGGTCGCAGGGATCGCCGAATACCAGGAAGGGGCCGTGGTCAGCCGCGAAGTGGTCCGCGGACGCAACGGCAACGTCACCTTTTTCGCTTTCGACCGGGGCCAGAGGCTAAGCGAGCACACCGCGCCGTTCGACGCTCTGGTCATAGTCGTGGACGGCCGGGCCGAGATCTCTGTAGGCGGAAAAGCTCACAGGGTGGACGCGGGGAACATGATCCTGATGCCGGCCGACGTCCCGCATGCTTTGAAAGCTCTCACGAAGTTCAAGATGCTCCTGGTCATGATCAAGGGATAGCGCCATGGCTCGAGGACAATCCGGGCGGAGGGGTCACCGACCGCTCATCCTGCTCACGAACGACGACGGCGTCCTGTTCGACGGCATAAAAGCGCTCCGGCGCGTCCTGGCCTCGTTGGCCGAGGTCTGGATCGTGGCCCCGGACCGGGAAAAGAGCGCCTGCTCCCTGTCGCTCACCCTCCACCGGCCGCTCCGGGTCTACCGGGCCGGCCCCAGGGTCTTCGCCGTGGACGGGACCCCGGCCGATTGCGTATATCTAGCGGTCAACCGCATCCTGCCGCGCCGGCCGGACCTGCTTCTCTCCGGCATCAACAACGGCCCCAACCTGGCCCGCCAGGACATCGCCCACTCCGGCACTGTGGCCGCGGCCCTGCAGGCCCGGCATCTCGGCATCAATTCGGCGGCGGTTTCGGCGGTGCCGGACGGAAGCGGCCGCTTCGATTTCTCCGGCACGGCCCGACTGGTCCTGCCGCTCGCGGCACGGCTCCTCGAACGCGAGGCCGATCCGCCGCTGACCTTGAACGTGAACGTGCCTCCCCCGCCTGTCCGGGGCGTGCGCGTCACCGTGCTCGGCGAGAAGCACTACGACCCGGAGATCGTCGAGAAGAAGGACCCGCGGGGCAACACCTATTTCTGGATCGGGACGGGTTCACCCGAAGTGTCGGGCCCTCCGGAAAGCGACGTGGCCGCCGTGGCTCGGGGCTTTATCTCCTTGACGCCTTTGGACACCGACCTGACCGACGAGCGGGCTGTCCCGGGACGCGAGCTCAGGCGGCTGGCCGCCCGGCTTTCCTCCGCCGCCGCCAGGCCTCGAACAGGGCGGGGCAAAGCGAAATGAGCACGATGGCCATGATGGCCAGGGAAAAGTTCTTCCTGATGAAGGGAATGTTCCCGAAGAAGTAGCCGGCCAGGACGAAAATCAGCACCCAGCCCACGCCGCCGGTCACGTTGTAGACCAGGAACCTGAAATATGACATCCGTCCCACTCCCGCTACGAAAGGCGCGAACGTCCTGATGATGGGGATGAACCTAGCGATGACGATGGTTATCGCTCCGTGCTTCTCGTAGAAGTCGTGGGTCCGGTCGAGATATTCCTTCTTGAAGAAGCGCGAATCCTCCCTGCGGAAGACCTTCGGCCCGACGGCCTTGCCTATCCAGTAGTTGGCCGTGTCGCCCAGGACCGCGGCCAGGGAGAGCAGGACGACGAGCAGCACCGGGTCGAGCGCGCCCAGGGCCGCGAACGTGCCGGCCGCGAAAAGCAGCGAGTCCCCGGGCAGGAAGGGCGTCACGACGAAGCCGGTCTCGAGGAAGATGACGAAGAACAGGATGAGATAGGTCCAAAGGCCGTATTGCGCGATGACGGAGCTCAAGTGCCGGTCGAGGTGCACCGCGATGTCCAAGAGGCGCGCTATGAATCCCATCCCTTCTCCGTGGAGCGCCCAAAGCGCCCGTTCCGGCCGCGTTCAGGAAGCCATACTATACAGTCCGTCCGGGGCGGAATCAAGGCCGGGCCGGACTATAGCTGTTCGAGAATCGCCAATCATAAGTCAGCCCGGGCCCGGTTTCTGCTAAAATACCGGGGGAATGACGCCGATGGACGCCCGCTGGAAGCTCGAGCTCATCGATAAGGCCCTGGAAGCGCTCGCCCCGCACGAAAAGGCTTGCCGGCTCTGTCCGCGGCGTTGCGGCGTGGACCGGACCTCGGTCGAACCCGCCGGCGTCTGCCGGACCGGCCGCCAGGCCGTTGTCTCCCACGCCCTCCTGCATTTCGGCGAAGAACCCGTCCTGAGCGGGACCCGGAACGCGGCCGAGGCCGCGGCCGGCAAAAGTCCGGGCCGTGTCGGCTCGGGCACCGTTTTTTTCGCCGGCTGCAACCTGAAGTGCCTCTTCTGCCAGAACTTCCAGTTGAGTTGGCTTCTGGAGGGCGAGCCCTGGTCCGACCGCGAGCTCGCGGCCGCCATGCTCGACCTCCAGGAAAAAGGCGCCCTCAACATCAACTTCGTCTCGCCGACGCACGTCGTTCTGCCCATATTGCGGGCCCTGCGCCTCGCGGTCGAGGAGGGCCTGAGCCTGCCGCTGGTCTGGAACTCAGGCGGCTACGACAGCGTCGAGGTCATTCGGACGCTCGAAGGGATCGTCGACATCTACCTGCCGGACCTTAAGTACCGCTCGCCGGCCCTGTCCAAAAGATATTCCGGGGCCCCGGATTATTTCGAGCACGCCTCCCTTGCCCTCAGGGAGATGTCGGTGCAGCAGCCGGTCCTGAAGCTTGACGGCTCGGGGAACGCCCTCAAAGGCCTCATTGTCAGGCACCTCATCCTGCCGGGCCACGTGGACGACACTCTGGAGATCCTGGAGTGGCTCGCCAGGAACCTGTCCCCCCACATCGGCCTCAGCCTGATGAGCCAGTACCACCCGTGTCATAAGGCGCCCGAGGAGCTCGGCCGGAGCCTGACCGTGGAGGAATACCGGCCGGCCGCCGACCTGGCGGTCAAACTGGGTTTCGGGCGCCTCTTCCTCCAGCTCGAGCCTTTCCAGCCGGAAGAGCATCTCATCCCGGATTTCAGGCGCGCCCGGCCTTTCAGGTGGAAGAAATAGCGCACGCAAAAGCGGCACGGATTTTTCCGTTCCTATCCTCACGTCGGCTTTCCGGGCCAAGCACGGCTCTATGACGAATAGGGTGGCGGACTTGGACTGATTAATGGGGAGAAAACGGCCGACAGGCACCGACTATATACCAACCGCCGCTGGTCGGTACCTGTCCCCCGTTTTTCCCTTTCACGCTTTTCGTAATAGACCCGTCAAGTACTTGACATTATCTCGGGTTTTCTACAAAACTTAGGGCGACGAAACTGAAACCGAAAGAGTCCAGGGATGTTTGGGCCTCATTCCACATTGTCCTATTCCTGTATAAATAAAGAAAGGAGATGACGCGATGAAATTATCGTCAATATCTCTTATCATCCTAATAGTCTCGATTTTTTCTTCCTTCGGCTTCGCTGATGAAGGCCCTCGATACAGCAATGATTTTCTTCTTTCCGTTTATTTCAAGGCGGTTGAATTGAGGGACAATGCGATTGCCGAGATCAAGAAGATTGATATGGAGATCCAAAAAAATGAAGAGGCCATTAAAAAATCGGAAAGGATAATCAGCCTGGCCCAACAAAGGAATGACGAGAAGGCAAAGCAGGCCGAAATAATAGCCAGGAATGGGCTGGCCAAGGCGGCTGAAGCCAAAGCCAGGAATGAAGAAACTAAAAAAGAATTGGAACGCCTTAGAACGAGGGCCGACAGGTCGTTGGCGACCGTTCAAAACATGCTTGCGCGAAATAACGGATCCAACCAGAAGGTCAAAGGGTTTATTTCCGGCTTTTCAGGCCGGGTGGAAATTCTCAAGGCCGATGGAACCGCCGTTACGGCGGAGAATAACTTTCTTGAGCCCGGAGATACGGTTTTGACCTATGACGGCTCCGCGGAAATCCAAATGCTTGACGGCCGGGCGACGACGACAATTGGGCCTTATTCTGAATTCCTGATGAAAAAGGACACTCCAGAAGAACAGGCTGTAGAACTGCTCAAAGGCAAGGTTTATATGGCGGTGGACAAGATAGATGAGTTTGCGAAAAAGATGAAGGAAAAGATTGAACAATACAAAGAAGACCTTCAGACAGTAAAAGATATAAACAAAGAAGATATTAAATATTTACGCAACCAATTCACTCTTTTTATGAAACTTATATCACAAGAGGGGTGTCTCAATAATAGGTGTCCGACAGCAATATGCGGAATACGGGGCACAAAACTCACCAGCGAGATTAAAGAAGACAAGGCTATGGAAATAACTGTCTTGGAAGGGGCGGTGGAGGTGAATATTCCAGAACTAAATCAGAGCATTTCATTAAAAGAAGGCAACAGGGTGATCATAGCTAAGGACGGAATTGTTAAACAAGAAAAGGTAGAAAGTCCTGAAAGATGGTGGGAAAAATGAATAACCAACCCAAAATGGATAATGCCGAGGCTTCAGCTTTCAATGATCTTACTTATTTAAAATAAGGCCATCGACTTATCAAAGCTGGAATTAATAGGGTTAAATTGAGGAGGGTTCAAGCGATGAGAAGCAAAAGGCTATTAATGCTGTGGATGGGGATAATATTCCTTGTGCCCTCAGTTCTCGGAGAGGATGCGGTTAGGATTTTTGCCGATGAGGGCTACCCGTATAATGCCCGGCATGTGGATATTTCCTCCAATGGAAGAATAGTGTTGGCGGGAACCGAGAATGAAATCATGTTTTGGGATGTAAAAGAAGCCAGGCTCATCCAGAAGGCCGGTATCGCCTCGGCCGAGATAGCAGGCGCGTTCATATTACCGGACAGTGAACATTTCGTCACCCTGGAGGGAAAGGGCAACATCGCCGTCTGGGAGATAAGAACCGGAAAGCAGATAAGGTCATGGAATACATTGCGTCGTTTCTATTGGGACCCCGATGAATCCCATGTCAAATTGACCGGTTATCATTATCTAATAATAGATGACGGCCCATTAGACAAGTTGATCCTGGATATAAAATCGTTGACTTTGTTCTCCGTTCACATAGAAAGCGAAATCGGCGGCAAAAAGAGCATTATGCTCACCGACCTGGACACTCATCGACTCCTGTCCGAAATCGACATCACCGAATTGGTGAATGACCCATATTTGGGAGTAGGCATTCGTTCGTTGAAAGATACCGGTCAGCCCCCTGTTCTGCACACGTTGGACAGCTCAGCCCTTCACTATTCTGATGATGAGGGCACATTGGTATTGTTCGGTCGGCTCGCTGGCGGTGGCTCGGATAACTGGGGATACTACGGGGTCAATCTCAAGAAGAATATAGTGAGCGATGCAATACGAGGTGTCGGTCCATTGCTAAGGTACTTGCCCGACAAACCCTGGATGTTGGTGGCAAATGCGCTGCCGGGCGATTATAACGGCCTTGTGGAATTACGAGATAGGAATTTCGGAATTAAAGTGATAGAAAGAAATCATGAAATAAAAAGAGCTAATGCGAGCATCAGCTTTGACGGGCGGTTCATTTTCACTAAAGGCGGCGATAGGATCGATATTTTTTCGTCAGGGTCTTTGGAGAAGATCGGGCGGGTTAACCTTGACCCTCGTGAAACCGTTGTTTCCCGCCTCGGTTTCAACGGTCAGTATCTCATTTATGCCGGCACTAGAAACGGCGTGACAATTTTGGATGTTAAAACCGGGAAAAGAATGGGCGGCATCAGGCTGCCGCAGTCATATGCCGCCAAACTATTCAATGACCGGTTATTGACCATGAACGTTTCGGGCGACCGCATTTTTGTCTGGGATATCGTCAGCGGTTCTCTTATGGGGGCGTCAGAAAAAGCGGACTTATTGACCGCCAGCAAAGAGTGGGACGTTCCGAAGGAATCTTATGATAGCGAAGGCAAACTAATCATCACGGATGAAGCCCGGTCGGTTGATGGCAGGCTGACCGCCGATGTGACCGAATGGGGGGTAAAGCTCATAGACAGCAAAACAAATAAGGAGCTGGCCCGGCTTATTGTCTTTGCGGACAGAGAATGGCTTGCTTTAACCCCGGGGGGATTTTACAACTGCTCGGCCAATGGAGATAAATACCTTTATGTGGATACCGGAAATGGTATTGTCCGGGCCAGAGAGTATTATGGGCTGCGCAATTTCCGGAACCGCTTTTTCCGTCCCGATCTGGTGAGGCTTTCCCTGTCTGGAAAAAGCATTTCAGATGAGACGGGAGCAGCCTATAGGGACTTAAAGCCTATGCCGGTGATAGAGATTGGTGAAGATAGAATTAAGCCTGAGTACAAGAGGTTATTTCACTACGCTTTGGGGCTCGTAACGACAGCCAGGTCTCGCCAGCAGTTGAAAGAGGCAGTCAAGGAATTTCAGGAATTATCAATGTCAGCTCCGGATTGGCCGGATATATATTACGATGCGGGGTTGGTTTGCGAGATGCTTGAATGGTATGACCAGGCTGCCATGTTTTTAAAGAGGTATCTTGACCTTTCTCCAGCTGCTCCTGATGCTGAAGAAGTAAGAGCAATGATAAACAGGAATATACAAAACCAGAATAGATTAGAAGAGGCAAAAAAACGTATGACAAACTCGCGTTCCTGGCAACTGGTCGGACTCGTCCCACCGGTTCCTTTCAGTTCGGAGTCAGAGATAAACACCATATTTGCTATAAGAGATGGAAAGATGTGGGCGAAAAATCCCCTAATGAAATATTCCCCAATCGTAAAATCCAGGATGCGTGAATGGGTCCAGGTTGAATTTGATGGAAGATCCTTTAGGTATTTTTATGAATCCGCAGCCAAGACAATCAACGGAGAAGTACTGATCATCCCAGAGTCAGTCAGCGGTGAAATTGTATTTACTGATGGCGGCATAATGATTAAGCAGCAGCTTCGCACTGCTCTTTTCCGCCCGGCCGAAGCCGATTGGAATAGATGGGAAAAGACCCGCTCTTCTGATGCCCTTGATGACCTTTTCGTCCCCACGGCTGAGGTGACCCATATCCTTAGATAAAACCGACTTAAAGGAGACATCTGCAGTGGCAAATAAAACATGTCGGCAAATATTATGTTTTGTCTTTGCAACGATATGCACAATTTCGGGATATCCCCAGGATCCTCCAATGCCTGCCGGGCAGGAGTGTGAGGGAACCCAAATAAAGACTGACGATGGGATGGTTTTTGTTCGCAAAGGAGAATTCAAGCCGGTTAGGATAGACGGTAAGTGGTACATTTGCTCAGGCTGTAACGGCTGCGTCGAACAAGCAGTGGCTGACCCGTCTTCTGGCCCTCCAGGCGGTGTTGGTGCTGGGGAAATAATGCAGAAGGAGACGATTGATAAGTATGATTCTTGGGCGCGGAAACACGGTTTTCCCGATTTTCAGGCGTATTTCAATGAGAAGCGTCAAGTGATGCAACATTATCGCCTGGAATCATGGAGCGTCGAGAGGGAAAACAGGAAACTGATTGAAGCCCAGGCTGGGGACCTCTACACCAGACTAAAGAAATTATCTTCTCAAATGGAAACGGCCGAAGCGATGACCGAGGTGGTTTCAACCGCCGACTGGGGAATCAGGGCGATTAGAGCCTCAGACCTGGAGACCGCCAGGAAATGGGCGGGCTATTTTTTTGATACTGAAGCCGCGGCCGCCAAAACGAGCAATTATCTTTTTTCAGGCGAGGGTGACTTATCGCAGGCTTTGAAAGAACTCAAAGAACTGGTTCCGGTCTGCTTGCAGATTCATGAAAAAATGACCGCGGCCAACGAAAAAAGGACTATTCTTGAGCAAAAATCATTCGATATCAAGGCTAAAAAGGACACGCTGAAAGATGCATTCTCCAAATCGAAAGATGAAAACATGAAGGAAGAATTGAAACAAAAGATAGCAAAACTGGAGAACGAGGAATCGGACTTATTAAAAGAGGCCCAACAGGTCGATCAAGAGGCCTCTGAAATGATAAAAAAGGCCGAGGGTTATGTCGGCAAGGTGGAGAAGATAGAAAAATTGCTGAGCTCCCAAGGCGAAAAATAGAAATACCCGCATATGAGGTCGATCATGAAAACAGCGACGCGTTATGTCGCGGTAATCCTCTCGGCTTGCCTAATAGTTGCGGCTGTAGCCGCGGTTCGGGCAGACGGGCGGCCGCAGTCCGAACGGAAGCCTTCCGTAACACCGGTCCCGCCGCGCAGCCTGACGGCCCACCTCATCGGCCATGCCCATATCGACCTGAGCTGGCTGTGGAGGTGGGAGGAAACGGTGGCCGACATAGCCGTCCACACTTTCGAGGGCACGCTGGCCCAGATGGACAGGATGCCCGGGCTGACCTTCGCCCAGAGCCAGGCCGCGATATACGAAGCCGTGGAAAAGGAATTCCCCGACCTCTTCCGCCGCATCAGCCGC
>CAYWJT010000041.1:0-25269 GCA_964458655.1 uncultured Eubacteriales bacterium
AGGGGTCATGTTGTCCAGCAGCAGATTAATGGAATCTATCGCCGCCACGCAATGCCCCTGCCCCATTATCCAGGCGCGGGTAGTGCCGGTGATGGCATTGATAGCCATATAGCCGGCGTAGGCGGGCACCATATTCAGTGAGCCGCCCGTATGCCCCTCGGGTTGTGGCTTGAAGTCCCCGGCGACAAGCTCGCGACCGTCCAGATAGACGTTCCTGGCGTAGGTCTCGTGAACTACCACCCACATCGCAGCACTGGCAACACGGTCCAACGCAAATAGCAGTTCAAATAACGGCACGTTATCTCCGTGAGTGCCTCGAGCCGCCAGGTAATCTGCCATTTGAAAAACACGAGCTTGCGTCTCAATACTGTGTTGGATAACGCCGTAACCCTCAGCCCAGCGGGCCGCAATCGGGTTTTTCTTATAGTATTGTTTAACCCACTCTTCCCTTGAAGCGGATTCTGCGTTTTCACCCTGAGCCATCTTCGACCTCCAATTATGTTATTTCGTCACGTTAGTAACAGAGGGAATCTCGATATGAGGTTACCGGAGCGCAAGCACAACCCGGTATTGCGGGCGATGGTTGACTCTGCATCCACCGGGATAACGTGGGCATGGAATCCAGAATTCTCATCACTGATGCGCCCCTCGGTGCCAACCGCCTCTGCATTGTGGCTCTGGTCAATCGTAAGCCCGCACCATTCTAATCCACGGCAGACGCGTGCCTGGACGTGGAGCGATTTTCACCAATACCGCCGCCGCAACCATTGCTTCCGCTCCCCCAGGACTGTAAGGTAAGCGCTGATATACTTACGCACCAGGTATTCTATAAGGATTTTCTTTTCCGGAGGCGCTGTTGATTCCCGCTTCAGCCACTGAGATTCCCCCTTTGACCACGCTGGCAATATACTTCCGGTCCCAAGGCCCTGTCAATCCCCGAAAAATCCGGGACAGAAGACATCCGAAACTCGGATAGGCGAAAAACATCTGCCGGCGAGGACCGAAAGACGCCGGACTCCCGCGCCCTCCTGATCAGCAATGCATGAAACATCCTCCAGTCTCAAAAGGAGCTCTTTGCGTATCCGCTCGCCCCGCTCCTTGAACCTCTTTGCATGGCAAGAAGGACAAAACCCGCCGGTGCGGCAGGAAAACATCGTGAGGCGTTCTGCATGGCAGTTCGGACGGCGATTACGGGCGGACCTCCAACGCGATCTGCCTCAGTCGGGGTAGCGTTCGACCGCCTCCTTGATGATCGGCCGGAGGAAACCGTACTCCTTCTCGAAGCGGCTCTTGTACCGCGGGAGGAACCTGTCGAAGTAATGGAACAGCACTTGCATCACATCATAATAGAAGCCCGGACTATGCTAATGAAACCAGTCGCCGGATGTAACAGCCGCGCTCCGGCCGTGATACCCGCCTGATAATCCGCCGAATGACCTAAGAGAACATCCTTGGTTTATTGAAAGAGCGGGCCTCCAGAAAAAGGTTTGCGGCGTCGAGGGGAATTGCGACGGCGCGGGAGCGGCTTGGCCAGGCGGCCTCAGCGGGTTCAGCCCCCTTTCGCGCCGACCGGCCGCCGGAACCCGGGCCTACCGCTTTGCGTATTAAATAAGCTAGAATGAATTGACCGGAGGTTCAAAATGAAACGTCTGCACACGACCCTTATCCTGATTCTCGCCTTTTCTCTCATCGCCTCGGCCGCGTACGCCGCCGGGCAGGCCAAACCCGGCGACCTGGCCGGCCACTGGGAAGGCACCATCGAGATCCCCGGACAGAAGCTCGAGGTCAACCTTGATTTCACCAAGCAGGCCGACGGGAGCTGGAAAGGCGACATCTCCATCCCGGCCCAGAACGCCAGGGACCTGCCGCTCGCCGGCATTGAGGTCAAGGAAGCGGAGGTCGTCTTCGCCATCGCCGGCGTGCCCGGCAATCCCACCTTCAAGGGCAAGTTCAGCGAGGACGGGAAGAAGATAACCGGGACCTTCACCCAGGGCGGGGCGAGCTTCCCCTTCAGCCTCTCGCGAGAGGCCGACCCGGCCGCCAAGGTGAAGGAGTCGCTCAAGGGCTTCGACGAGGTCATCAAGCAGGCCCTCGACAAGCTCAAGGTGCCGGGCGCGGCCGTGGCCGTGGTCAGGTACGACCAGCTGGTTTTTTCCGGCGGCTTCGGCCTCCGCGATGTCGAGAACAAGCTGCCCATGACCGCCGACAGCCTGTTGGCCATCGGATCCTGCACCAAGGCCTTCACGACCTTCGTCCTGGGGACGCTCGTCGACGAGGGCAAGGTCGAGTGGGAAAAGCCGGTCCGCAATTATATCCCCTGGTTCAAGCTTTATGACG
The DNA here is from genome assembly GCA_964458655.1 of uncultured Eubacteriales bacterium. Lineage (GTDB taxonomy): Bacteria > Acidobacteriota > Aminicenantia > Aminicenantales > Saccharicenantaceae > CAYWJT01. The sequence continues at coordinate 2,338 of CAYWJT010000041.1, forward strand.
CCCAGGCCGGCGAGCGGCTGACTCCCCGCGACCTGGTCACCCACCGCTCGGGACTGCCCCGCCACGACCTGGCCTGGTACAACAACGAAAACGGCACCCGGGAGGACCTGGTCAGGAGGCTGGCCTACCTGCCGCCCACCGCCGACCTGCGTACCAGGTACCAGTACAACAACCTGATGTTCACCACGGCCGGCTACCTAATCGAGACCCTGACCGGACGGACCTGGGAGGACGCGGTCAAGGAGAGGATATTCGGGCCGCTCGGCATGTCGCGGACGAATTTCTCGGTCGAGGCCTCCCAGAAGGACAAGGATTTCGCCTTCCCCTATGACGAACGCAAGGGCAAGCTGGAGAAGATACCTTTCCGGTCCATCTCGGTGGTCGGCCCCGCCGGGTCGATCAATTCCAGCGTCAACGAGATGAGCCGCTGGCTCATGGTCCACCTGAACGCCGGCAAGTACGGCGACAGGCAGGTCATCAGCGCGGCCGTCCTGAACGACCTGCATACTCCCTACATGACGACCGGCGCCCAGCCGACGAGCCCGCACTTCACGTCGCCGGACTACGCCCTCGGCTGGATGGTCGACACCTACCGCGGCCGCCGCCGCGTCCACCACGGCGGCAACATCGACGGCTTCAGCGCCATGGTCACCCTGCTGCCCAACGACGGCCTGGGCTTCGTCGTCCTGGCCAACAAGAACGGCACCCCACTCAACGAGCTCGTCATACGCACGGCCATCGACCGGATCCTGGGACTGGAGGCGGTCGACTGGGTCGGCGACGCGGTCAAGAGGATGGCTGAAGGCGAGGAGATCGGGAAAAAGGCCGAGCAGAAGAAAGCCACCCGGCGCCGGCCGGGCACCAAACCTTCCCACAAGCTAGAGGAGTACGCCGGCGTCTACAACCACCCCGGCTACGGCGACCTGGAGGTCCAGCTCAAAGGGACGCAGCTTGCGTTCGTCTACAACCGCATCGCGACGCCCCTCGAGCACTGGCACTATGAGACCTTCAGCGGCCTCGAGGCTCCCGACCCGACCTTCAAGGACTTCAAGCTCACCTTCATCACCGACGTGGACGGGAACGTCTCGGCGCTCAAGGCCGCCTTCGAGCCGACCCTGGACCAGGACATCGTCTTCGTCAAGAGACCCGAGGCCCGGCTGTCCGACCCGGAATACCTGAAGAAGGTGGCCGGGACCTATGAATTGATGACCCAGCGGGTGCAGATCTCGCTCAAAGGCGACCGCCTGACGATGTTCGTCCCCGGCCAGCCTGTCTATGACCTGGTGCCCAAAGTGGGCGGCGAATATTACCTCAAACAGGTGCCGATAATCAGCGTCAGGTTCATCGAGGACGCCAAGGGCGCGGTGACCGGCCTCGAATCCTTCCAGCCCGACGGCGTCTACGAGTTCAAGCGGGTCAAGGACTAAAGCGCGGCTGGCCGGCCGTCCGCGGCGGCATGGGAAATGGGCCGGGCCGGCCGGCCCCTCAATAAAGTTGGCCCGGGTGACGGTATGCCTAGGGTTGAGCTTGGCAGCCGCACAGACTTCGTCCGAAACTCGAACCTGCGAGGCCTTGCAAGCCCAGCGTCGACGCTTCGATATGGGGTCCATAAACTATTTCCGGCTGTGGAAGTACATGTTCCTGCCTTCTGGGTCTAGGTGGCCAGAGTATGCTGATTCCCGCCCTGCCAGAGTCAACTTTTAAACGTCAAGATATAACAACCTTCGGTTAGCTTTTGGATGGCGCGATTCGTAGCGTTGACACGGCCGGCGGGCGGCGCATAGAATCGGCCCGATGAGCCGCTTGGATCCAATAATACCTGGACGGCCGGCAATGCTGAGACCTGACCGCTTCGTGTTCTCGGCTCTCCTCCCGGCCTTGCTGTTCGCGGCGGCGTTCGTCGCGGTCAGCGGACCCGGCTGTCGGAAGGCGGAGCATAGCCCGCTGCCGGACCGCTCCAAGGCCGTCCGGCTGGAAGGCCAGCCTGCGGCCGACCTCGGCGACGGCCGTTTCCGCAATCCCGTCCTGGCCGGCGAATTCCCGGACCCTTCGCTCGTCCGCGTCGGAGAGGATTATTACCTGACGCATACTTCCGGCGCCTGGACGCCGGGACTGCTGGTCTGGCATTCGCGCGACTTGGTCAACTGGGAGCCGCTGGGTCATGCCCTCAACCGCACTGTCGGCGATATCTGGGCGCCGGACCTCGTCTTCCACGAGGGGCTTTTCTACATCTACTTCCCGGCCAGGGTCAGGGACGGGAAAGGCGGCTTCCGCCAGACGTGCTTCGTCACGACCGCCGCCGACCCGCGCGGTCCGTGGAGCGAGCCGGTCGACCTGAACGTTGCGGCCATCGACCCCGGCCACGCGGCCGACGAGAACGGCAACCGCTTCCTCTACGTGGACGACGGCCGCATGGTCCGGCTGGCGCCGGACGGCCTCAGGACGGAGGGCGAGCTCACCAAGGTATACGACGGCTGGGCCTTCCCCAAGGACTGGAACGTCGAGTGCAAGTGTCTGGAGAGCCCGAAGATCACAAGCCGCGGTGGCTTCTTTTATCTAGTCTCCGCCCAGGGCGGAACGGCCGGCCCATCCACGGGCCACATGATAATAGTCGCGCGCTCCAAGTCGCCGGCCGGGCCGTGGGAGAATTCCCCTTATAACCCGCTCCTTCGGACTGCCTACCGGAGCGAAAAATGGTGGTCGCAGGGGCACGGCACGCTTTTCGAGGCCGCCGATGGCGGCTGGTGGGTCATCTATCACGCCTATGAGAACGGCTGGAGGACGCTCGGCCGTCAGACCCTGCTCCTGCCGGTGGAATGGACGAAGGACGGCTGGCCCAGGGTCCGGGCCGGGGCCGACCCTGCCGCCACTCTAACCAAACCGGTCGGGGAGGATGTCGGACACGGCCTGCCGCTTTCCGACGATTTCAGCGGACCCCTTCTTGGCCTCCAGTGGCGGCAGCCGGTCTTCGGGCGCGCCCTTGCTGAGGGGGCCGGCGTCAGAATGGGCGGCGGCTTTCTCAGGCTGGAAGCCTGCGGCGCTGGGGTCGGGGACGCCAACCTGGTCAGCCTGGTCCCCGTCAACCACGCTTACGAGGTTTCGGTGGCGGTGAGCGCCGCAGCGACAGCCGAAGCCGGCCTGCTTCTCTACTACGACGGCGGCCGTTTTACCGGCGTCGCGGTGAAGCAAGGCAAAGTCTTCACTTACGTCCGGGGGCGGAGGGCCGACTCAGCGGCCGCGCCAGCGCCTGTCGTCCACCTCAGGGTCAGGAACGACGAGCACGACGTGAGCTTCTTCTTCAGCGGCGACGGCCGGACCTGGACGCGCTTCGAGACCGGGGCCGAGGTGTCCGGATTCCACCACGAGAGCTTTTCAGGCTGGGGCACCCTGCGCGTCGCGCTTTACGCCGCCGGTGCGGGAGAGGTTTCGTTCTCGGGCTTCCGCTACCGCGGCTTCAAGTGAGGGCGTCAGCCCGTGAAGTAAAGATAGGCGGCCAGGATGAGCGCCAGGACTACGGCCGATGCTATGACGTCCCGGGCTTGCCAGCTCGCCCGCGATTCCCTCCTGTGCTCCTCGGTCACCGTTCCGTAAGTCAGCCCGGTGATCTTCTCGTAGGCCGGGGCTTCGGTCATGTAGCTCACGACGACCATGACCAGGGCGCTGATGATGAAAATGAACAGGCTGTAGTACTGGAAGAAGATGTGGTTGACGATCCACAGGAACGAGCCCTGGGCGTAGGAGAACCCGGAGATGAGCTTGACCGGAGTGTCCACTGCCAGCCGGAACAGCCCGAGGGCGAAGCCGGTGGTCAGCGCGGCCAGGCAGCCCTTGGCGTTAAGGCGCTTCATGAACACGCCGAAGAAGAAGACGACGAAGATGGGCGGCGCCAGGTAGGACTGGACCCCCTGCAGATAGTCGTAAAGGCCCTTGCCGCCTCGGATGACCGGGATCCAGAGCAGGCCGATGAGGACCATGACGCCGGTCGCCAGCCGGCCGATGCGGACGAGCTGCTCCTGGGTCACCTTCGGCTTGAGCCGCGAGTAGAAGTCCATGGTGAAGAGCGTCGAGGCGGCGTTGAAGGCGCCCGCGAGCGAGCTCATCAGGGCGGCCAGCAGTCCGGCGACGACGATGCCCCTGACGCCGATGGGCAATATGTGAGCGACCAGCATGGGGAAGGCTTTCTGGGCGTTGGCCCGGATAAGCTCCCCGCCAGGCCCGAAAAGCTCCTGCTGGAGGACGGCCAACCGTCCGCTTTTGGCCAGGGCGAAGGCGATGATGCCCGGGATGATGAACAGGAAAACGGGCAGAAGCTTGAAGAAGCCGGCCGCGATCGCGCCCCGCCGGGCCTGGCGCTCGTTCGGCGCGCCGAGCACGCGCTGGACGATGTACTGGTCGGTGCACCAATACCAGAGCCCGATGATCGGGGCGCAGAAGAGCATGCCGATCCAGGGGTAGTTGTCGTTGAAATACCAGGCCATCCGTCCCGCCTCCTTGATGGGCGCCCAGGTGGCTTCGACGCCGGGCGGGACGAGCGGCTTCCAGAGGTTGAACATCTCCGAGCCGGCGATTGTCCGCAGCTCGCCCCAGCCGCCCAAAGCCTTGAGCCCGAAGTAGGTGACCAGGGCGGACCCGATGATGAAGATGAAAGTCTGGACGGCCTCGGTGTAGGCGACGGCCTTGAGGCCGCCCATGATGGTGTAAAGGCCGGTCACGATGATGACCAGGATGGAGCCGACCCAGAAGCTGTCGAGGCCGAAGACGTGCACGTCCGGCAGAAGGACGCTGAAGACGATGCCGCCGGCGAAGATGCCGACGGCGAGCTTCGTCAGGACGTAGGCCACGAGCGATATCAGAGACAGGACCGTCCGGGCCGTGGGGGAGAAGCGCCGCTCCAGGAATTCGGGCATGGTAAAGACCTTGGAGCGCATGTAGAAGGGGACCATGACCCAGGCCAGGACGAGCAGGCACCAGGCGTGGAGCTCGTAGTGGGCCATGGCCACGCCGTCGGTGGCGCCGGAGCCGGCCAGGCCGACGAGGTGCTCGGCGCCGATGTTGGAGGCGAAGATGGAGGCGCCGATGATGAGCCAGCCGAGGTGCCGGCCGGCCAGGAAGTAGTCCGTCGTGGTCCTCTGCTTCTGGCGCATGACCCACCAGGCCAGGCCGAGGATCAACCCGAAATAGGCAACGACGATCATCCAGTCAACGGTTTTGAGCATGGTCGTCTCGACTCCTTGCGTATTCGGCGCCGATTTTACAACACTCCGGGGAAGCAGGGAAGCGCTTTTTCAGCCCGGGTCTTGTTGACTTTGCACAGCGGAAAAAAATAGAATCGGGCCCTGGACACGACGCGCGAAGCAATGCTCGCCGCGCGGAATGACGAGTTTCCGCGCGGCCGCTCGTCCTTTGCTTGAGGAGCCGCCGTATGCGGGACGCGGAATCACAGGGTGACGGACTTTCCCGTAAGCTCAGGCTCTTCCCGCTCACGAACATCGTCGTGGCCAACATGGTGGGAGCGGGCATCTTCACCACCTCCGGCCTGCTCCTCAAGGATCTCGGCCGTCCCGGCGTGATGCTGGCGCTGTGGGCCGTCGGCGGGCTTATCGCCCTGTGCGGCGCTTTGAGTTACGGAGAGTTGGGCGCGGCCATGCCCCGGGCCGGCGGCGAATACGTTTTCCTGTCTCGGCTTTTCCATCCCCTGGCCGGGTTCCTCTCCGGCTGGGTGTCGTTCTTCGTCGGCTTTTCAGCCCCGATTGCGGCCTCGGCCATCGGTTTCTCCGAATACCTGGCCCGGGCCTTCCCGGGGATTTTCCGGCCGGGGATTTTCCCGGCGGCATCCGAGACGGTCATTCTGAAGAAGGTCTGCGCCGTCCTCATCATCTCCGGGTTCACCTTCCTGCACACGAGGGGGCTGGAGCTCGGTGCCAGGGTCCAGAACGCGCTCACGGCGCTCAAGGTCGGCCTGATCGTCGCCCTGGTCGGGGCCGGCTTCCTTTCGGGCAAAGGCAGCCTGGCCTACCTCGGCGCCGGCGGCGGCTTCACGTTGGATTTCTCGGGCCTCAAGACTCTGGGCCTGGCCCTGATGTGGATCATGTTCGCCTACAGCGGCTGGAACGCCTCGGCCTACGTCGGCTCGGAGGTCAGGGACCCCCGGAAGAACCTGCCGCTGTCGCTCGTCCTCGGCACGGGCGTCGTCATGGTCCTATACCTGGCGCTTAACTTTTTCTATATCTATTCGGCCGACCCGGCCGAGATGGCCGGCGTCATCTCGGTCGGAGGCCTGGCGGCCGGCAAGCTCTTCGGAAGCGCGGCCGAAACGGTCATATCCGTGCTCATCGCCTTCGCCCTGTTCTCGTCCTTGAGCGCGTTCGTCATCATCGGCCCGCGCGTCTATTACGCCATGGCCAGGGACGGCGTCTTTTTCCGCTCGGTCGGCAGGGTCGACCCGAGGCGCGGCGTCCCCGCCCGTTCCATCTATCTCCAGGGCGCCATCGCCGTGGTCATGGTCCTGTTCGGGACCTTCGACCAGCTCCTGACCTACATGGGCTTCTCGCTCGGCATCTTCCCGATACTGGCGGTCATCGGCGTCTTCAAGCTCAGGCGCTCCGGCCTGAGCGCGGTCAAACTCCCGGGTTTTCCGGTAGCGCCCGCCGTCTACGTCCTGTTCGGCGCCGCCATCCTGTTCCTGTCCTTTCTGGAAAGGCCGGTCGAGTCGTCCGTCGCGATCGGCACCGTGCTGGTCGGCGTCCCGGTTTATTTCATCTTCAAGAAGGTCAACTTGCGGGATTCGGGAGGGCAAGCGCGGGAAGGCGGGGGAGAGCGGTCCGCTTGAAGCCGTGCACCTCGGCCGGGAATTTACTTTTTGCGTTCTTTTCGAGATAATGCCGCCTCAAGCTCTACGGAGGTGACCGGGAACGATGAAAAAAACGACATCAACCCTGAGAACGGCGTTCTTCATCGCCGCTTTTTCCCTTTTCTCCGGGGCAGGGTTCTGCCAGCCGGCCGCAGGACGGCGGGCCGGGGCCGGACCTGATTTCCTGAGCGTTCTCGGCCGGCCGAAGTTCATCACTATGCTGGTCATCGCAGCCGTGGCTTTCACTCTGCTCGTGACCCGCCGGATGAGCAACCGCCTGAAATTCCCCATCCTGCTCCTTTCGACCTTCCTTTACGGGGTCGCCGCCAACCTGCCGGTGAAGTCCTTCACCGGGTTCGCCATGCACCCTTCACCGATCTGCTCGGCGACCAAGTCCCTGCTCTACGGCTTCAGGATGCCGATGATCGCGACCCTGGCCGTCATCCTCTTCCTGACTCTTGTCGGACCGAAGCTGTTCTGCGGCTGGGTCTGTCCCGTGGGGGCCGTCCAGGAGCTCATCTCGATGCTGGCCGATAAGTTGGGCGTCAGAAGAAGGAAATGGCGTTTCCGCGGGACTCAGACCGTCCGGGTCCTGATCTTCATCGCCTTCATCTTCCTGAGCTTGACGGCGGTCATTCATACGGTATCGAACGGACGGACGGTCGCGCTCTCGCTCTATGATTACATCAACGCCTTTCACGGCTTCGAGGTCAGCCTGCAACCGACGCTCCTCGACAACCTGTTCCATTTCCTGCCCCTGGCCCTGACGCTCGTTTTCGCGTTCTTCTTTTACCGCCCGTTCTGCTACCTTGTCTGCCCCATCGGCTTGATAACGAACGTCGTCGAGCAGGCAGCCCTTTTCCGAGTCGTCCGCAGCCGGAAAGCCTGCGACGACTGCGGCACCTGCGACGACTGCGGCACCTGCGCCGCCCAGGCCCCGTGTCCGGCGGTGGCTGAGATCCTGAAGGGCGCCGTGCTCAGGCCCGATTGCTTCTCCTGCAACCGGTGCGTCAAGAATTGCTGCCGGGGCGCGCTCGAATTCGGCCTGCGCGACAGGTGACGGCCTGAGCCCCACCTTCTCTTGACCGTATCGGCCGGCTCCGGGTATGCCGGGCAGCGGGGGACTGTTCCATTTCCTTGACAGCGGCGCAGCGCAGGCGATATCATCGGCCCACTAAGGGAAATAAAGGATCCGGATGAAAGCCCCATGCCATATGATGCCCCCGTGGCATCCCGCCGTCGTCCCGCCTTCGGAATACCGGGCCTAAGGAGGAGCCTTTGAAAGAAGCAACTCTCTGCTACCGGATCAAGTCTCGAAACTTCCACGTTTTTATGGCCGCAGCACTGCTTTCCGCGTTCCTAAGTCCGCCTGCGCAGGCCGCGCAACAACCTCAATCGGGCCCCAAACCTCAGCGGATCCTGTTCCGGGAGATCGGCCCGTCCGACCCCAAAAGGGACGTCATCCAAAACGTATTGGACTCGTCGTTTTACTCCATGAGGTCCGGTTTCTCGAGCAGCGAATGGACGAGCGGGCACTACGGGGGGGCCTGGGAACGGGCCAGGCAGTATTTCCCGAATCACGTTTATTACAATCCTTCCCAGCAGTATTTCATGACCCATTTTTTCAATCCCAACGGCAAGTTGGAAATGGAGATATTCGACTCTGACTATCTCCGCATGTGCGTCGCTAACCGCGGCACGTTCACCAGCCGCGGCATAGTGGCGAGCTACCGAACGATGCTGGGAGCGGACCCGCAGGCCGCCGCAGATTTCGCCCGCAAGCTGGGCGAGCTTGAGCCCTATTTCCGCGATGAGTCAGCCAAGGATAGGCTGAAGCAGATGATAGGCGAACGTCTCTTCGACAGGTTGCTCGGGGAGCTGCGCCGCGAGAACTATCACATGTTCGCGGGCGCCCTCCTGCACGAGGGCATGCACGCCAAGATGGACGACGACAAGCTGGTGCGGGCCATCCAGGATGAATATAAGGGCTGCAAGCTGCCGGTCCAGTGGGACGAGCTGCGGGCCTACATGTCGGAGATAAACTACCACAGCAAGTTTTACACCTGGGCCGTGGGAGACATGGCCGCCAGCTGGCGGGCCATCGACAGCCAGCTTCGCGAGCTGGAGGCCTGGCGCAAGAGGCCGAAACCGCTGAGCGCAGCAGACCGGGCCAAGATCGAGGCCATCAAGGCCAGGATCAAGGCCTATATAGCGCTTATCCGGCTTCGCATGCGCGAGATATGGCAGTCGGCCAACCGCATCAAGGGCCTCGTCCTGAGTTTCCAGCAAGATTACCTCAAGCCGGCCGCGCCGGCCGAGCATCGGGAAATGCTGGAGCGCCTGCTCGTTGCGGTGACGGATTTCTGCGGCCGGGTGGGGGATGAGATAATGCGACAGGAGGTGATGCTGAGGGACCTCGAACAGCAGCTCAACCTCTGGAACAAATGGGCCGCCTGCGAGCTGCCCTCACCGCCGCCTCCGGAAGTGGCCGCCGATATCATTAAGAGGGCCAAGGGGACCACCTGGCCGGTTCCGCCTGGGGACCAGGCCGAGAACATACGCAAGAAGGCCGAGCGGGAGATAGGCAAGGTCCCGGGCTCGCTTCAACCGGGCCTCCGCCGGTCCGGTTCCGGCAACCTGGGATTCATGTTTTCAGCCGCTTATATCGGGGCCGCTCCTTCAATGAATGCCCAGAACGGATACCTCGATTATCTTAATCAGGTCTGGGACGGCGACCTGCCAGCGTTCGGCTGGGAGCACGGTTTCGGTTTCGGCTTCGGGCGGCGGCTTTCTCCCTCGTTTGAAGTCGGTCTGGCCTTCGAAAGGTCTTCCGCCGGCGTATCCGGGAATCTGAGAGCTGTCGGCAGCCTTTACGTTTCAACCCATTCCCTGACATCTTACGGGCCATATCTGGCTTGGCGCGGTCCGAAGATCGCTCCTGCGTGGCGCATCACGGCCCTGGCGTCGCTGGCCTGGTGTTCTGTCCGCTACCGGGAGACCGAGAACGGGTCAGGGGCCGGGGCGAGCGACGGCGGTTTGAAGTGGATGCTGCTCCTGGGCCCCGAATTCGAAGTTGCCACCAGACTGTCGTTCAGCCTGACGGCCGGTTACCGTCAGGCTTCGCTGGACGGGTTCGACGCCAACTTCTATATGCCTGGGTCGCCGCCCGTCAGGTTGGAGTTTACCGGCTTCACAGTCCGGGCCGGGCTGGCCTTACGGTTGTAGGTTTGAGCCGGAAAAGGTTCAAATCAGCAGGGCCGCCTTATCGTTAACCGTTTTATTGGACGCGGTATTTGCGTTGTCAGCGAAGCCCGGCGCCGCGCCGGGGCTTATCGTTCCGCGCATGCCGGAACGCCGCGCGCGCAGTTTTGTTAATCGGCGCAATCATGTTACTATGGAGAAGTCCGGGAGAGACAAGATGTTGTCATACATGAAGGAGGGAATATGAAAAGAACGATAACAGCCGTCCTTGCGCTGGGAGTCATAATAATGAGCGTAAGTTGCGCGAGCTGGAGCAAGACGGCCAGGGGCGCGGCTATCGGCGCGGCGGGCGGGGCCGTTGTCGGCGGTGTGGTCGGCAAGATGGCCGGCAACACTCTGCTCGGGGCTATCGCGGGCGCAGCCGTCGGCGGGGCGGCCGGGGCCTACATCGGCCGTCAGATGGACAAGCAGGCCGAGGAGATGCGCCGGGACCTCCAGGGAGCCAGGGTCGAGCGCGTCGGCGAAGGCATCAAGATCACCTTCGACTCGGGCCTTCTTTTCGACGTCAATAAGCACGAGCTCCGCGGGGAGAGCCGTGATAACTTGGCCAAGCTGGCCGCCGTCCTCAACAAGTACCCGGACACCAACATCCTTATTGAAGGCCACACCGACTCGACCGGCACCAGGGAGTACAATCAAACGCTGTCTGAGAACCGGGCCAAGGCCGTGGCCGCCTATCTGGCCCAGCTGAACGTCCAGTCGGCCAGGTTCACCGTCATGGGCTACGGCCCGGACCAGCCGATCGCCCCCAACGACACGGTGGAGGGACGCCAGCAGAACCGGCGGGTCGACCTGGCCATCATGGCCAACGAAAAACTGAAGAAGATTGCCAGGGAACAAGCCGAGAAGTAACCGAGGCGGCTCTGACTCAGCCCCGGTCGCGGTTGAAGTGGGGCATCTCCCAGGGTATCTCGAGCGAGAGCTCGACCAGCCCGGCGTATTTTCCGTCGCGGTACCAGGGCGACTGGTAGATGAGCTTGCGGCGGCCGTTCTTCTGGATGGTATAGACGTTGGCCCGGCCGGACTCGAGCATGCCCCTGAGCTTGGAGCGGGCCGGCTCCGGATGGCAGTCCAGGACGTTCCGGCCGACGAGCGACGCGCCGCCGTCTTTCCTGAAGACCTCGGCCGACTTGTCGTTCATGGCCAAGATCCTGCCTTCTGCGTTTGAGACGGTTATGGCTCCGGGGAATTCCTTGACCCATTCGGCTTCGCTCATCGCGCTGCTCCTAATAAGTTCCCGGATGGTGACTCTGCCCTCGGGACGGCATGTCGTCCCGCCTGCGACGCTGCGTCTTGGTCGTCGGCCGGCCCGCCGGCCCGACGCCGTGCCGATCGTCTCCGAGAGCAAGGCGCTTCTTCAGAAGTCGGGCGCCTTTCCAAGCATGGGAGCTCTTTCCGTGATCGAGGTCCTGAGAAGGGATGATCTTTACTCTGTTCGTCCCGTGTTTGAGATCGCCGGACATCAGCGGCAGCGCTGCCAGTCCGACTCGCTGAAGACGCGGTCGAGCTCCTTCCACAAATCCTTGATGTTGCAGGTCATGACGAGCAGGTCCTGCGGTTCGCCCTTGATGTCCTTTACGAAGTCCGGCATGAACGAGCTTTCCCGGAAACCCAGTCTGCGGAAGATCTGCTGGGCGCCGGTCTGGGGCCGCATCATCTTGGCCACGATGACTTCCAGCTTGTTCTGGACCGCAATGAAGTAGAGCTCTCGGAACATGACCGTGCCCAGTCCCCGGCGCTGGAACGGCCTGGCCACGATCAGCCGGATCTCGCCCTGGTGCTTGCTCCAGGGTTCCCCCGAAAGCTCGAGGGCCCCGCTGGCGACGATGCGGTCGCCGTGCCAGGCGGCGATGCGGATGTCGTCCCCGGTTTCCACCCGCCGGAGCCGCTTGGCTACGGCCTGGCGGTCGGTGACATCGAACCGGAGGTACTTCCGGTCCTCAAGAGGCAGGGCCAGGTAGAAATCCATCAGGGCGTCGAGATGTTCCGGCCCCAAGCTGCGGATGGTCACTTCGGTGCCGTCCTTGAGTTTTTCGACCTTTTCCATTCTTGCGGCTCCCTCGCTCTCGTCTCCGTTCTTACGCCTAAACTATATGAACGGGCACTGGAGTTGTCAAGCCGAAGCCGGCTGCGCGGGCGCCGGTCATTACGAAAGGACTTAGGACTGGAAAAACCGGCCTGAACGGGCATAATATCAGGCTTGATAGGAGAGCTCGATGAGAACGATCGGATTGATGACGCTCGTCTTGATGGCCGCCGGCCTGGCGGGTTTCCTCTGGGGTAAGGACAGGACTGTCGGACCGGCCATAAAAGATACCCCGCCCGCCGACCTGGTCAACCGTCATTATGTCTGCAACCGTCCGCCGCTCCGGCCCAGCCCGCTCGTCAAGCTGCCGGCGGGCGCCGTCGAGCCTCGGGGCTGGCTGCTCAGCCAGCTCCAGCTCATGCGCGACGGCTTCACCGGCCGCCTTGAGGACATCTCGAAGTTCCTCAAGGGAGATTCCGGGTGGCTGACCCTTAAAGGCCGGGGCTGGGAAGAGATGCCCTACTGGCTCAAAGGCTATGTCGACCTCGCCTTCCTCCTGCGCGACCCGGACATGATCAGGACGGCCGGCAAATGGGTCGAGGCCATCCTCAAGAGCCAGCAAGCCGACGGCTATTTCGGCCCTGTCGAAAACAAGGCCGCCGGCGACCTCTGGCCCAACATGGTGGCCCTGTTCTGCCTGCAGAGCTACCACGAGTTCACGGGCGACAGGCGCGTCCCCGAGTTCATGTCCCGCTACTTCAGCTACGAGCTCGGACTGCCCGAGGAGAAGTTCCTGCCCGGCAGCTGGCAGAAGCTGCGCGGCGGCGACAACCTGGAGAGCGTCTACTGGCTCTACAACCGGACCGGGGACAGGAGTTTGCTCGAGCTGGGCCGCAAGGTCTTCCGCAGGACGTCAGACTGGACGTCGCCCATCCTGACGCCGGAGCGGGACCGCGACCTGGAAGAGAGCTCCTTCTATCACGGCGTCAACATCGCCATGGGCGTCAGGCAGCCGGCCGTCTACTATCAGCAGGCCGGGGACCCCGAGCTCCTCAAGGCCGTCGAGCGCAACTACCGTCAGGTCATGGAGGCTTACGGCCAGCAGCCGGGCGGCATGTTCGGGGCCGACGAGAACATCCGGCCCGGCCATAACGACCCGAGGCAGGGCGCCGAGACCTGCACCATGGTCGAGTTCATGTACAGCTTCGAGTCGCTGCTCAAGATCACCGGGCAGGCCGTCTACGCCGACCGCTGCGAGGAAGTCGCCTTCAACTCTCTGCCGGCCGCGATGACGCCGGACCTCAAAGGCCTGCACTACCTGACGGCCGCCAACCTTATCTCCTGCGACAGCTCGGGAGAGCACGACTTCCAGAACTCAGGGACGCTTCTCTCCTACGACCCTTGGAGCTACCGCTGCTGCCAGCACAACGTCGCCTTCGGCTGGCCATATTTAGCCGAGCACCTGTGGCTCGCGACCTCGGACGAGGGACTAGCCGCGGCCATCTACGCTCCATCGACGGCAACGGTCAAAGTCGGCCGCGACGGCCTGGCCGTCAGGATCGTCGAGGATACCGATTATCCCTTCGACGGCCGGATCGTCCTCACTCTCATGCCCGAGGCGCCGGTAAGCTTCCCGCTCTACCTGCGCATGCCAGGGTGGGCGGAAAAGGCGGCGGTGGCCGTCAACGGCGAACAGCCGTCAGAGGTAGCCGCGGCAGGCAAGTTCGTTGCGCTCGAGCGGACCTGGAGGTACGGCGACCGGGTCACGCTCGTTTTCGACCAGCCTGTCAGGGTAAGGTTCTGGGACGGGCTGGGCGGTGCGGCTTCGGTGGCCCGGGGCCCGCTCTGGTATTCCCTCGAGATCAAGGAAGAGTGGAAGAGATACGGCGGGACGGACGCTTGGCCGGCCTACGAAGTCCTGCCCTCATCGCCCTGGAATTATGCTCTGGTTCTCGACCCTACTGATCCCATAAAAAATATAAGGATAGTAGAGAAAAAGCCGGTGGCCTTTCAGCCCTTCGCGCTCGAGTCGGCCCCGCTCGTCCTCGAGGCCCGCGCCAGGCGCCTGCCGCAGTGGCGGGCAGAGGGAAGGATGGTCGGCAAGGTGCCGGCCAGCCCGGTTCAGACGGCCGAGAAGGAAGAAACCGTCCGGCTCGTGCCCATGGGCTGCGCCCGCCTGCGCGTCACCTGCTTCCCGTGGGTCAAGGTCGGGCGGCGGATTGGTTGATCCTCAGCGGGTTACGGCCGACCCGCGCGGAGGCGCGCTCGTCCGCGGACGGCGTCCATGTTAAGCCCCTTCTTCCCGCGGCCCTGGTCCGACCGATGCCTTTTGAATTCCCTGACGCCGCTGAAGTATAATCGAGCGGTCATGCGAGCAACGCTTCCCGCTCCATCGCTCGAAAATCTTATCGTGAGGGGATCCACATGATCGAAAGACCCTTTCCAGCCGAAGGGATGCCCCGGCGCAGATTCCTCGGCATGAGCTTCAAGGGCGGGCTGGCCGCCGCGGCCACGCCGGCGCTCCTCAAGCGCCTGCTGGCCGGCGAGGCGCCGCCCGCGCCCAAATTCGGCCTCGAGGACCTCAACCTGGTCATCGGACAGGCCCTGGCCAAGGGCGGCGACTTCGGCGAGGTCTACATCGAGCACCGCGTCTCGAGGAGCATCCTGCTCGAGGAGGGCAGGTTCAAGAGCGCCGTGTTCGGCGTCAGCCAGGGGGCCGGCGTCCGGGTCATCTCAGGCGACAAGACCGGCTATGCCTACACCGACGAGCTCACCCTGGAGAAGATGATGCGGGCGGCCGACGTCGCTTCCTACGTGGCCCGGGGCGGCCGGACCGTCAAGCCGGTGGACGTCAAGGAGGAGAAAAGGCCCTCCTACATCACGGTCCGGGTCCCGCTCCAGAGCGTGGCCGACGAGAAGCGCCTGGAGATCATGAAGCGGGCCCACGACGCCGCCCTTGCCTACGACGCCCGGGTCAAGATGGCCTCGGTCGACTACTACGACGAGGTCAGGGGCCGGGTCATAGCCAACAGCGAAGGCCTCTACCTCAGCGACGAGCTGCCTCTGATCTTCTTCGTCGTCCAGGCGCTGGCCGTGGGCGACAACACCTCCCACATGGGCCGCGAGCGGCTCAGCCGTCATTCCGGGATCGAGATGTTCGACGAGCTCAAGCCGGAGGACGCGGCCCGGGCCTGCGCCCGCGAGTCCGTCGTCATGCTCGGGGCCAAGGACGCGCCGGCCGGCCGCATGGACGTCGTCATGCAGAACGGCTGGGGCGGGGTCCTGGTGCACGAGGCCGTAGGGCACCCGCTCGAGGGCGACAACATCGCCCGCGAGACCGGCGTTTTCGTGGGCAAACTCGGCAAGAAGGTGGCGAGCGACAAGTTCACCATGGTCGACGACGGCACCCTGCCCGGCTTCCGCGGCACGACCGACTTCGACGACGAGGGCACCCAGATGAAACGGAACGTCCTCATCAAGGACGGCGTGCTGGTCAAGTTCATGACCGACGTCCTTTCGGCCCGGCAGATCGGCATGGAGCGCACAGGCAACGGCCGGCGGGAGAGCTTCCGCTACATGCCGATAGTCAGGATGACCAACACTTTCATCGAAGCTGGCAAGGACGACCCGGCCGACATCCTGGCCTCGACGGAGAACGGCATATTCGTCCAGAGCCTGAGCGGCGGCAGCGTCAACCCGACCGACGGCGTCTTCAACTTCACCTGCCGCGAGGCCTATCTCATCGAGCAGGGAAAGAAAACGACGCCGGTCAAGGGCGCGACGCTGATCGGCAACTGCCTGGACGTCATCCGGGGCATCGACGCGGTCGGCAACGACCTGGACTTCGGTCCAGGGATCTGCGGCAAGGGGCAGGCGGCCGAAGTGACGGCCGGCCAGCCGACGGTCCGCATCCGCGGCCTCAACGTCGGCGGCTCCAGGGCGAGATAAGAGGAAGGGAGCGAGGCGACCATGGACTACAAAGTTTTGGCCGAACAACT
This sequence comes from uncultured Eubacteriales bacterium, assembly GCA_964458655.1. Lineage (GTDB taxonomy): Bacteria > Acidobacteriota > Aminicenantia > Aminicenantales > Saccharicenantaceae > CAYWJT01. The sequence continues at coordinate 18,473 of CAYWJT010000041.1, forward strand.
GGTCAAGAAGTGTCTCAAGAAGGGCGCCGACGCGGCCGAGGTCTACATCCAGAGCGGCCGCAGCCTGAGCCTGGAGGTGCGCAAGGGAGAGGTCGAGACCGTCCAGGAGGCGGCCGCGGCCGGGGTCGGCTTCCGGGTTTTCGTCAAGGGCCGGATGGCCTTCGCCAGCTCCAACGACCTCGGAGAGAAAGCGCTCGAGGAAGCCATCGGCCGGGCCGTCGAGTTCGCCCGCGTCACGACCGCGGACCCGAACAACGTGCTTCCGGACGACGAGGGTGTGACGGAAGTCGCCGGCCTCTACGACCCGGAGACAGCCCGGGTGCCGATGGAGCGGAAGATCGAGCTGCTCAAGACGACGGAAAAGCTGGCCATGAAGGACCCGCGGATAACGAAGAGCGACGGCGCGAGCTACGGCGAGTCCGAGGCCGAGACCGTCATCGCCAACTCCAGCGGCCTGCTCAAGAGCTACCGGGCCGGCGCCTGCGGCTACGGGGTTTCGGTCGTGGCCGAGAAAGGCGAGCAGAAGTCCTCCGGCTCAGAGTCCTGTTCCCGGCGCTTCTTCGCCGACCTCAAGCCGGCAGAAAAGGTCGCCGCCAAGGCCGCCGAGGACGCTTACGAGATGCTGGACCCGCGGCCGGTCAAGACCCAGCGGGCGGCCGTAATCTTCACCCCGGACGTCGCTTACGCCCTCCTCGGCGGGATCATCGGGGCGGTCAACGGCGAGAGGGTCCTGCAGGGGGCGAGTTTCCTGGCCAAGAAGGTCGGGCAGCGGATAGGCTCCGAACTGCTGACGCTCATCGACGACGGGACGAGGCCGAGGGGCGTAGCCAGCGCGCCCTTCGACGGCGAGGGCGTGCCCACCCAGAAGCGGGTCGTAGTCGAAAAGGGCGTCCTGCGCGGGTTCATGTACAACACGATCGTGGCCAGGCGCGCCGGCGTCAAGAGCACCGGCAACGCCTCGCGCGGCGGTTTCACCGGCCTGCCGGGCATCGGGCCGCACAGCTTCTACATGGCGGCCGGCCCGGTCAAGCCGGAGGCAATCATCAAGGCCACGGAGGCAGGCTTCCTGGTCAAGGAGGTCACCGGCTACGGGATAAACCCGGTCAACGGCAACTTCAGCGGCGGCGCGTCCGGCTTCTGGGTCGAGAAAGGGAAGGTCGCTTTCCCGGTCAAGGGCCTGACCATAGCCGGGACGGCCGCTGAGATGCTCGAGGGCATCGACATGGTCGCCGACGACCTCGACCTGGAAAGGGCCATGGCCGCGCCCACTTTCCGCATCAGGGTGCTCCAGATAGGCGGGGAATAGTCCGGGCACAGGCCCTTCTTCAGCCTGGCCTGAAAGCCCTTGGATCCTGCCGCGGACCCAAGCTTCAGGCCCGAGAGTGCTTTTTCTCTTTAATGGTCTTGAGCCGAGGGAGGGCGTCCCGGGCCGCGACGGTCGTTTCAAAGGCCGAGGAGCTCAAGCCGCCGAGCCCTTCGGGTTTCCGGCATTCTTGGTTTCGGCCGCTACGCTCCGGGAAGGCGCGCGGTCCGCGGCCTGACCAGGCTGCGGACGGCGAAGCCGGCGTAGCCTGAAACGCCGGCGGCGACGGCTCCCACGAGCGCAGCGGCCGCGAGCAACAGGGCCGGACTGCCGAGCTTGAACATCGCGGCCATTCGCGCCGTTATGACCTGAGCGCCGGTCAGGTAGAACCAGGCCGCCGAGGCCGCCCACAAAGCCCCGGCTGAAACGAATCCCGTCCGGAACGCCTTCCAGCCGGAGCCGCCGAAGGCCGCCCCGAAGGCGAACGGTACGACCATGACCCACCACCAGTAAGGCGTGAGAAGGTGCAACAAGAGCATGACGACCAGGCAGGCTGCAACGGCTGTCATCTTACACCTCCGAGGACGGTCTCGGCCGTTATGCTCCGACTCCGGTCGTCGGGCGACCTCAGGAACAGGAGCTCGAACGTCTTGCCCGCGGCCCAGTCGCCGACGAAGTTGTCATAGAAACGCGAGCCGGGGTTGCCCGACTGGCCGCCGGGATAGACGGCACGAGCCCTGACCTCCGGGCCGAGCTCGACGACCATGCGCCAGGAAGGGGCCCAGGCGGAGGATACGGCGTTGATGACATGGCCGGAACCGTCCGTCTCGACGTAATCCAGGCCCAGGCCGGGCATCCTGGCCAGATGAGCGATTCTCGTGCGTTTGACCTTGGCCCAGCGCCAGTTTTCCCCGAACGGCCCGAGACGTTTCTCGAGGTTCCCGACCGCCGCGTGGAAGCTCGCCAGGATGATGTCATCGAGCGTTTCTTTCGCGGGCGTCGCCCGGTCGTCGAAATATTCAGAGTCCGGACGGCGGAGCATGAGGTCGAGCACGACCTCGCTCGTCGGCCGCGGCATCCGTTCGAGCCCGTCCCTTTTCTCGTCGTCGAAGACACGGGCGTTGAACTCCCGCCAGAGCTCGTTGAAGAGCGTGGGCGCGACCGCCCGGGCCCTGACCTCGAAGTCCCAGTCGGCCAGCTCTTGGACAGCTTTCTTTCCCGCTTCAGTCAGGTCGGCCGCTTCAAGGGCGGCGAGGAAGCGGGGGAGTGCGGCCCTGGCCAGGATGTCCGTGACGTCGAGCTGCATGCGGGCCATGTCCTCGGCCGTGACGCCGGTCATGCTCCCGAGCAGCTCGTTGATGCGGACCGCCCGTTCGAAAGAGGCGTAGTCGCGTCCCAGGTAATATGGATATCCCTCGCTGACCGGCGGCTGGTTGGCCGAGCTGACGAAGCCCCGTTCCGGGTTCTTGACGTGCGGCACGTGGGTCCGGGGCACCCAGCCGGGGCATTCGTCCGCGGCGCTCGAGCCGTCGAGGACGTAGGTGCCCTGTCCCCGGCCGCGGATCGGGAAAAGTCCCGCGTGCCAGATGGCTATGTCGCCCTTCCGGTCGGCATAGGCGATGTTCTGGCCGGGGCATCCCCAGGATTCGACCGCCCGCAGGTAGTCTTCGTAGCCGCCGACGCGGTTAAGGAGGTAGAGGCTGCGCATCTCGTTGGACGGCTCGTTGGCCGTCCAGCGCAGGGCCGCGTCCTCGGGCACGTCGGCGACGGCGAACGGCGGCTCGCCTTTGAGCCGGACGACCGGCCCGTGGTGGGTGAAGACGACCATCTCCCTGACCTCCGGGCCGCCGCGCACTTTTATGACCTCCTCGCGGACGAACGTTTTTTTCCAGACGCCTTCATAGAAATATTCGGCGTGCCCATCGTCCCTGAACTTCACGGCGTACCAGTCGAGCGCGTCCGAGCCGCCGTTGGTGAAACCCCAGGCGGCGCTCCGGTTCAGACCGGCCACGACCATGGGGGAGCCGGCGAAAGTAGCGCCGATGACGTCGACGCCGGGCGCCGTGAGCTGGACGGCGTACCAGATGCCCGGCAGGGAGAGGCCGAGGTGCATGTCGTTGGCCAGGATGGGGAAGCCGCTCTTCGTCCTGGAGCCGGAGACGGCCCAGTTGTTGCTGCCTAGCTCTGGGGAGGGGCCGGGCTGAAGCGGCTGGCCGCCGTCGGCTCTAACATGACTGCCCGGGCCGTCCGGCGGCAACGCGGCTGAAGTGCCCGACGCGTCCGGCGCCACGCTTGCCGCCGGCCGGCCAGCCCTTGCGCCGGCGGCCTTGACCGTGGCTCCGGCCACGGGCAGCGGCTCGAAGTCGAGCGGCGTCCCGGGCGGAATGACCGGCTCCGTCAGCGGCGTCGAGTAGGGAAAAAGAGCGTTGACGGCCCCCTCGCCGAGCGTGTCCCTCAGCCTGGTCATCAGGGCGTCTCGGTTGTAGCTTGCCAGCATGTAGCTCATGTATTTCAGGAGCAGGGCGCTTCTGAGCGGGCTCCACTTTTCCGGCCGGTAGTCCAGGATCTTATACTCGACGGGCAAGGCCCCGGCGCCGAGGGAGTCGATATAGGCGTTCACGCCGTCGCTGTAGGCCTGGAGGACGTCCGTTACCAACGGGTCCTTTTCGAATTCCCGGAGCGAGCGCTCGGCCGACCAGGCCATGCCGAAACGGCACTGGAACCGGTCGAACTCGACGGCGCTTGGGCCGACAACTTCCGCCAGGCGGCCGGCGGCGTAGCGGGCCTGGAAGTCCATCTGCCACAGCCTCAGGTAGGCGCAGACGTAGCCCTGGGCGAAATAAAGGTCGTGGTCGTTGGAGGCGAAGATGTGAGGTATGAAACGGTCGTCCCAGAGGACGCGGACCTCCGCTCTCAACCCCGGCAGGCGCAGGCTTTGCGGCGGCGAGTCGCCAGCCCTGCCGTTACGGCAGAAGCCGGCGAAGGGGTTGAGGAGCCTGCCGGCCGGCGGGAAAAGCCCGTGCCGGTTGTCGAGCGCCCAGAAAACGAAAGCGGCCAGGAGAAGGGAAAGGACGGCACGGACGGCCTTCATGCGCACCTCCGCAGTCTGCTTCCGGAATTTCTGGTTCCTTAGCCGGATTTTATATCACATGGCAATAAAAGACGGCAACGGGCGGGCTTGCGTCGGCATACTTTTACCCTCTGCATCAATGGGAAGGCGGATGTCGGTTTCTTGTCTGTAAGAATCTCCTTGACGAGGAGCTCCCGCGTTTCTAAAATGAGATCATTATTAGCCGGGAATGATTTGCCGTCCAACAGCAATGGTTTATTTTCCTGCTTTGGTTCCCCATAACAGGGCGAAAGGGCCCAAGGCGCAATATGGCATCCTGTCTCCGTTGGCCTTCGCTCTTGCCTTTATTGCGTCCAATCTGCTGGTCCTGCCAGGACGGATTCATCCTGCCCAGGTGGAACCGAGATGTCCGGCCTGGCTGTTTGAACTCTCCAAACGGTCTTTGCCCGAATTGCCGCCTGAAACGGAGGCCGTTTATCTGCTTCGCGAACAGACCCTGGCCTATTCCTCTAAAGGGTAGATGATAAGAAAGGGCCGCCAGGCCATTAAGATCCTTCGACCCGGCGGTATCGAAGAATCGCGGATGCTGGTCAGGGCCGACACTTTCAACACGCGAGTCCGAAAGATGAACGCCTGGGTGCTTAACACCGACGGGAGCAAGCGCGGCTTGGATATCAAGTCGGCTGTGTCCACATCTCTGGCGCCTGATACTCTCTACCAGGACACAAAATTGTTGATACTTGCGCTGCCTGAGGTTACCAGGGATAGTTTGGTCGGTTTTGAATGGGAGGAAGAGGTAAAGCCGATATCGCTCGAAGATGTCTTTGCTTTTCAAAACCGCTTTCCCGTTCTTGAAGCCCGATATATCTTGACCTTCCCGCAGGATTGCCAGCCCCAACTCGATTGGATAAACTGGCCAGCCGAGCAACCTCTCGTTTCGCCCTCCTACTGCCGCATCACTATAAAGGACATCCCGGCTATTAGCGATGAACCTCTCAGGCCGGCCGATGAGGCCGTCGCCGGCCGCCTCCTGGTCAGATTTAAGGCCGCAGGCCGGGCCGCAGACGGGCGCGTATTCACGGATTGGAAAGACATGGGGCTGTGGTACGACCGGCTCAGCGGTGAAAGGAGGATTCCTGATGGCAGCGTCCGCGCCAAAGCCCAGGAATTGACCGAAGGATTGACGGACGTCCGCGGCCGGCTGGAGCGTCTGGCTGAATTCGTCCAGCGCGACATCAGGTATGTGTCCATTCAAATCGGCATCGGCGGATACCAGCCGCATCAGGCGTCGGAGATATTGGCCGACCGTTACGGCGACTGCAAGGACAAAGCCACCCTGCTGGCCGCCATGCTTCAGAGTCTGGGCATGGATTCCTACTACATCATAGTCAATACCGAGCGGCAGGTGGTCACGCCGTTGATGCCGGTCTCGCTTTCCAGCTTCAATCATGTAGTGCTGGCGGTCAGGCTCCAGGAGGATTCCTTGTTTGCAGGAGCAGAGGCGGTGGTTTCCGAGGAGGCTCTCGGCCGTCTGTTGATTTTCGACCCCACGATGCCCCATACCTCGATCGGCCGTCTGCCCTTCTATTTGCGGGGGAATTGCGGGCTGCTGGTCGCGGGTCAGGCCAGCAAAATATTGGAATTGCCGGCCGCAAGGAGTGAAGAGCCGGGGCTCGTTCGTGAGGGCAGGTTCAGTCTGTCTTCGGACGGCAGGCTCAGGGGGCAGGTCACCGAAACCCTTTCCGGACTCCAGGCGGAAGTGGTTCGAATGAAATTAAGCAACGCCGACGAAAACCAGAGGCGAAAGGACTTGGAGGCTTTTCTTTCCAGAACGCTCGGCTCCTTCACTCTGGAGGGTTATGAATATCGGAACCTTGATCGTCCGTCCGAGGACCTGCGGCTCAGATATAGCTTCAGCGCCGGCTCCTATTTGAACAGGTCGGGTCCCTTGATGAGCTTCATGCCTGGCATCTTGGCCATGGTCGAGGATTACGAGGTGTTCAAGCAGAAGGAGGCGCGGCGTTATCCGCTCTTGCTGTCCGGTCCGGTTTGCGCCCGGGATGACTTCGCGATAACTCTGCCTGACGGCTTGGCCCTGGAAGCATTGCCGGAGCCGGTAGAGCTCCGGACCGATTTCGCCGATTATGCCTGCGTTTTCGAACTGAAAGGCGGCACCCTTTTTCTTAAGCGCCAGGTGAGGATAAAGGAAGATCTGCTTCCCGCGGCGCGTTTTGACGAGGTTGTAAGATTCTTCCGGACCCTTCTTTCAGAGGAAAGACGCAGACTCATCTTGAGCAAGAAAACACAGGAGTCGGGAAAATGGGGATGTCTGGAGTAAGGTCAAGCCGCAATCCCGTCATTTTGTTATTGGCGATTATAAACGATTTTGCACCAAATGGCAGAGGTTTTGAGCCAGCATCGGGA
>CAYWJT010000042.1:0-24795 GCA_964458655.1 uncultured Eubacteriales bacterium
GGCGGCGTCATGGAGAAGGAGGCCGCCATCGACGTCTCCAAGGTGTTGCTGTTCTGCTCCGAATGCGGGCAGGGAGTCAGGGTGCGGAGCCGGAAGCTCGAGGACGGGACCAAGGTCAGGGCCTGCCACAAGTGTGGAACGGTCATCGAGACGCAGAAATGAGGGATGCAACATGAGCCGTCTACGTGAGCGCTACAAGAAGGAGGTCGTGGCCGCACTCCAGAAGGAGCTCGGCATAGACAACCCCATGGCCGTGCCCCGGCTGGTCAAGATCGTGGTCAACATGGGCGTCGGCGACGCCATCCAGAACATCAAGGTCCTGGACACGGCCAAGGCCGAACTGGCCCAGATCACCGGGCAGTTCCCGGCTGTCGGCAGGGCCAAGAAGTCGATATCGGCCTTCAAGCTCCGGCAGGGTCAGCCGATCGCCTGTTATGTGACCCTCAGACGGGAGAGGATGTACGAGTTCTTCGACCGGCTGGTCAACATCGTCCTGCCCCGGGTCAGGGACTTCCGGGGCGTGTCTCCCGCCGCGTTCGACAAGCGCGGCAATTTCACTCTCGGCCTCCGGGACCAGCTGGTCTTCCCGGAGATCGATTACACCAAGGTCGAGAGGGCGCGTGGCATGAACATCACCATCGTAACCACGGCCCGCACGGACAGGGAGGCCTACGCCCTGCTGAAGGCGCTGGGCATGCCCTTCCGCGAATCCTGAGTTCCGTCAAGCGAGGTGCACGTGGCGACTACAGCGCGAATGGCAAAAATGGTGAAGAAGCCGAAGTACGGGATCCGCTACAGGAAACGCTGCCGGGTCTGCGGCCGGCCGCGGGGATATTACCGGAAGTTCGACCTGTGCAGGCTGTGCTTCCGGGACCTGGCCCTGAAGGGCGAGATCCCCGGCATCACCAAGTCTTCTTGGTAACATCGAGGAAAGGAACAGGTCCATGGACCCGATAGCAGACATGCTCACCAGGATTCGCAACGCCATCAAGGCCAGGAAAAGGGAGGTCGCCCTTCCCTCGTCCTCCCTGAAAGTGGAGATCGCGAAGATCCTCAAGGAAGAGGGCTACATCAAGAACTTCAAGGTCGTCGACGACGGCAAGCAGGGCAGCCTCAGCCTGACCCTCAGGTACACCGAGGAAGGGCTGAGCGTCATCAAGGGGCTGAAACGGGTGAGCAAGCCCGGCTGCCGCATCTACTGCACCAAGGATTCCATACCCAGGGTCCTGGACGGCCTGGGCCTGGTCATAATCTCCACGTCCAAGGGCGTCATGACGGGCAGGAAGTGCGAAGAGCTCGGACTCGGAGGAGAGGTCCTCTGCAGCATCTGGTAGGGGTTTAGGAGAGTTGATCATGTCGAGAACAGGAAAACGGCCGATCACGGTGCCGGAAGGCGTCAAGGTGACCCTGCATCCGGACAGGATCGAGTTCGAAGGCAAGCTCGGCAGGCTGGCCTCGCCGCTCCATCCGGGCATCGAGGCGCAGCTCGACGGCCGGGAGCTGGTCCTGACCAGGTCCGAGGAAACGCAATCCGCCCGGGCCCTCCACGGCCTCTGCCGAAGCCTGGCCCAGAACGCCCTGACGGGCGTCACCGAGGGCTTCGCCAAGAAGCTGGAGATCGTCGGCGTAGGCTACAAGGCCAAGGTCGAGAAGAACAGGCTGGAGCTGAACGTCGGCTACTCGCGGCCGATAATCTATGAGATCCCGGCGGGCGTCGAGATCACGGTCGACAAGGCCACCTTCCTGACCGTCAAGGGCATAGACAGGCAGAAGGTCGGACAGGTGGCGCACGAGATAAAGAGCTTCCGGCGCCCCGACCCGTACAAGCAGAAGGGTGTTCGCTATGCCGGCGAGAGATTGATCAAGAAGGAAAGAAAGGCGGGGGTGGCCGGTGCTTAAAGACAAGACCATCGTCAAACGGCAGAAGAAACTGAAGCTCAGGAAAAGGATCCGGGCCAGGATCCGTGGCACGGCCGAGCGGCCGCGGCTGCACGTCTTCAAGAGCGACAGATACATCTACGCCCAGGCCATAGACGACGTTTCAGGCCGGGTCCTGGCCGCGGCGGCCACGATCGAGAAGGCTTTCCGGGAGAAGTCCAAGGACACCAAGAACAAGAAGGCCTGCGAGGCCCTGGGCGGCCTGCTGGCCCTGAAGCTGAAGGACAAGGGTATCCGGAAAGTGGTCTTCGACAGGGGTAGCTACCCCTACCACGGAAAGGTCAAGACCTTGGCCGAGGCCCTCAGGAACCAGGGCATAGAGTTCTGAGGTCGGGCGGCCCAAGGAGGAGAAAGAGTGGACGACAGACAGAGGACAAGGATGACGGGAGCGGAAGAAGGCGCGCCGGAGCTCAAGGACCAGGTGATCTCCATCCGCAGGGTGACCAAGGTCGTCAAGGGCGGCAAGAACCTGAGCTTCTCGGCTCTGGTCGCGGTCGGCGACGAGAACGGCCGGGTGGGCATCGGCAAGGGCAAGGCCCGGGAGGTCCCACAAGCCATCGCCAAGGCGGTCGAGGCCGCCAAGAAAAGGATGATACGGGTGCCCCTGGCCGGCACGACCATACCCCATGCCGTGGTCGGCGAGGACGGGGCCGGCCGGGTGGCTCTGCGTCCCGCCTCCAAGGGCACGGGCGTCATCGCCGGCGGCGCGGTTCGGGTAATTGTCCAACTGGCCGGCATCCGGGACATCCTGACGAAGTCCATCAGGAGCAACAACCCGATAAGCGTGGCCAACGCCACCATGGCCGCGCTCACGAGCCTGGTCGACCCGGAGCAGGCCGCCAGACTCAGAGGAAAGGGGACGCCAGGACAATGAGCGAGCAGGTTGAGAAGAAAACTCCCAGGACGAGAAAGCCCAAGGCTCCCGCGGCCGAGAAGCACCTCAGGATAACCCTGGTCAAAAGCCTGATCGGCTATCCCGCCGGCCAGAGGCTGGTGGCCAGGGGCCTGGGCCTGCGGAAGCTCGATTCCTCGGTCGTCCGCAGGAAGTCGCCCGAGATAATGGGCATGGTGCGCAAGATCGGCCATGTCCTGAAAGTCGAGGAAGTGGAGCAGCCATGAGCCTCAGCAACCTAAAACCAGCCGCAGGGTCACGCAAGGACAGGAAGAGGCGCGGACGGGGCCCCGGCTCCGGCCTGGGCAAGACCGCGGGACGCGGTCACAAGGGCCAGCTGGCCGGCTCCGGCTATTCCCGCAAGCGCGGCTTTGAGGGAGGCCAGATGCCGCTGGCCAGGCGACTGCCCAAACGCGGGTTCAACAATATCTTCCGCGTCGAGTACGCCGTCGTCAACCTGGAAAGCCTGAACAGGATAGAGGCGGAGAAGGTCGGCCCGGAAGAAATGCTCCAAGCCGGTCTCCTGAAGAACGCCAAGGACAGAGTGAAGGTGCTCGGCGAGGGGGATATCCTTTCAGCCAAGGTCGTTCAGGCCCATAAATTCTCGAAGTCGGCCGTCCAGAAGATCGAGGCCAAGGGCGGCCAGGCTGTCACCATCGGGAAGGAATAATGTTAGAGAGCATCCGCAACATCTTCAGCATCCCTGAGTTGAGGAATAGGGTGATCTTCACCCTGCTGTTGCTCGCGGTTTACAGGATCGGGGGACAGATCCCGAACCCGGGCATAAGCGCCACGGCCCTGGCGGAGTTCTGGGAATCGCAAAAGGGCTCTCTGCTCGGGTTCATCGACCTGTTCTCCGGCAGGTACATGTCGAGGATGACCATCTTCGCCCTGGGCATCATGCCCTACATCAGCTCTTCCATCATCCTCCAGCTGTTGACCGTGGTCTGGCCCTACCTGGAGAGGCTGTCCAAGGAGGGCGAGCTCGGCCGCAAGAAGATCACCCAGTACACCCGCTACGGGACGATCGTCATCTGCATCATCCAGTCCTGGGGCATCGCCATCTTCCTCCAGAGCCTGAGGAGCCCGGGCGGGGCGCCCATCGTCCCCAACCCGGGCATCGGCTTCATGCTGCTGACCGTGCTGACCCTGACTACGGGCACCGTCTTCGTCATGTGGCTCGGCGAGCAGATCTCCGAGCGGGGCATCGGCAACGGCATCTCGCTCATCATCTTCGCGGGTATCGTGGTCAGCTTCCCGCCGGGGGTGGCCAGCCTGCTCAAGGGGCTGCGCACGGGCTCGATGGACCCCCTGAAGCTCATCTTCATCGGCGCCCTGATGCTGGCCGTCGTCGCCTTCATAGTCTACGTGGAAAGGGCCCAGCGCCGGATACCGGTTTCCTACGCCAAGAGGGTCATCGGCCGCAAGGTCTACGGCGGCCAGAGCACGCACCTGCCGCTGCGCGTCAACACCGGCGGCGTCATCCCGATCATCTTCGCAGCCTCGGTCATCTCCATACCGGCGACCATCGGCAACCTGATCAAGGAGCAGATCATCCAGAGCATGGCCGCCCAATTCTCCATGGGCATGCCGCTCTACAGCGTGGTCTATGTCGCGGCCATCATATTCTTCACCTACTTCTACGTCTCCATCATCTTCAACCCGGTCGACGTGGCCGACAACCTCAGGAAATACGGCGGCTTCATCCCGGGCATCAGGCCGGGCAAGAACACCTCCGATTACATCGACGAGGTGCTGTCCAGGATCACGCTGGTCGGCGCCGTCTATCTGGCCCTGGTGGCCATCCTGCCCGAGTTCCTTATCACCGGCTTCAAGGTCCAGGCCCTGCCCTGGATCGGGAATTTCCTCGAGGCCAACCTGCCCAAGTTCATCACCCAGGGCATGGGCATAGACTTCTATTTCGGCGGCACTTCCATCCTCATCGTCGTCGGCGTGGCCATGGACACCATGCAACAGATCGAGGCCCAGCTCGTCATGAGGAACTACGACGGCTTCATGCGGCGCGTCAGGATACGGGGGAGAAGGGGATGAGGGTCATCCTGCTCGGCGCACCGGGCAGCGGCAAGGGCAGCCTGGCCGACATGATCACGTCCGTCTACGGACTGCCCAAGATCTCCACCGGCGACCTGCTCCGCGAGGCCGTCCGGGCCGGGACGCCGCTCGGCGTGCAGGCCTCGACCCAGCTCGGCAAGGGCAAGCTTGTCGACGACGGCATCGTCCTGGCGCTGCTCGAGGAGAGGCTGGCGGCTCCGGACTGCGAGCGCGGCTACATCCTCGACGGGTTCCCGCGCAACATCAGCCAGGCGCAAAGCCTGGAGGGCCTCGACGGCGACAGGCCGGAGGTGGTCATCAACATCCGGGTCAGCGAGGATACGGTGGTCAGAAGGATCCTGAGCCGCTTGACCTGCGCCGTATGCAACGCCATCTACAACGCCGAGACCAAACCGCCCAGGAACGACATGATCTGCGACGTCTGCGGCGGGACGGTCGTCCGGCGCTCCGACGACAACCCCGAGATAATCAAGGAGCGTCTCAGGACCTATCACGCCCAGACCGAGCCGCTCATCGCCTATTATGAGAAGCGCGGGGAGCTCTATTCGGTGGACGGCAACGGCGGCTTCGAGCAGACCTTCAGCCCGGTGAAGGGGATACTCGACGGCCGGCTCGGCCGGACGGTCGACGGAGGTGCGGGGTCATGATCATCATCAAGTCCCCGGCCGAGATCGAGTCCATGAGCCAGAGCGGACGGATACTGGCCTCGGTCTTGGAGGAGCTCAAGCTCCTGGTCCAGCCGGGCATACGGACGCGCGACCTCGACCTTTACGCCGAGCGCCGGGTCAGGGAGCTCGGTGGCGTGCCGTCCTTCAAGGGCTACCGCGGCTATCCGGCCTCGCTGTGCGTGTCGGTCAACGAGGAGGTCATACACGGCATCCCCTCGGGCCGCGTGCTGCAGGAAGGCGACATAGTCAGCCTCGACTTCGGCGTGCTTTACGAAGGCTTCCACAGCGACGCCGCCCTGACCGTCCCGGTGGGCAAGGTCAACGGCCGGGCGCTCAAGCTCATCGCCGCGGCCGAGGCGGCCTTCCTGGCCGGGCTGAGCCGCCTGGTCAAGGGCGCCCGTCTGTCAGACGTCTCCTACGCGATAGAAGAGACGGTGCGCAGGGAGGGCTTCTCGGTCATCCGCCAGTTCGTGGGCCACGGCATCGGCAGGACGCTGCATGAGGAGCCCCAGGTGCCCAATTTCGGACCGCCGGGCAGGGGGCCGAGGATCGAACCCGGGCTGACCGTGGCCATCGAGCCGATGATCGCCGCCGGGGGATGGGAGGTGGAGGTCATGGAGGACGGCTGGACGGCCGTCACCAAGGACCGGAGCCTCTCGGCCCACTACGAGCACACGGTCGCCGTGACCGAGGACGGCACCCGGATCCTGACCGCCCTGGACGGAGGCGGCCGACTCCTGGAGCGGCTCAACAGGGAAAAGGAGCGGTCCTATGCCTAAGCAGGACGTATTCGAGATGGAAGGCGTGGTCCTGGAATCGCTGCCGAACGCCATGTTCCGCGTGGAGCTCCAGAACAAGCACGTCATCCTCGCCCATATCTCGGGCAAGATGCGCAAGCATTTCATCCGGATACTTCCCGGGGACAGGGTCCTGGTGGAGATCTCACCATACGACCTGACCAAGGGCAGGATCACTTACAGGTACAAGTAACGGCAAAGGATGGAACCATGAAGGTCAAGGCATCCGTCAAGAAGATCTGCAGGAACTGCAAGATCATCAGGCGCAAGGGCGTAGTCCGGGTGATCTGCAGCAACCCGAGGCATAAGCAAAAACAAGGCTAGGACGAGGTAAACATGGCAAGAATAGCAGGTATCACGCTGCCTCCGGACAAGAGGATCGAGGTCGGGCTGACCTACATCTACGGCATCGGCCGCTCCAAGTCCAGGAAGATCCTGGAAGAGGCGCGGGTCGACCCCAACAAGAAGGTCAAGAACCTGAGCGAGGACGAGGTCAACCGCATCCGCCAGATCATAGAGAAACGCGAGAAGATCGAAGGCGACCTCCGCAAGGAAGTCACCATGAACATCAAGCGGCTGGTCGACATCGGCTGCTACCGGGGACTCAGGCACAAGAAGAAACTCCCGGTCAGGGGGCAGAGGACGAGGACCAACGCCAGGACGCGCAAGGGCGTCCGCGGCCAGAGGATCAAGAAGACCCCTGAGAAGAAAACCGCCTAAGGAGTGACGCTCAGATGCCGCAAGCCAAAGCCAAGAAAAAAGCCAGGAAGGAAATAAGCCACGCCGTGGCCCACATCCAATCGACCTTCAACAACACCGTGGTGACCATAACCGACCAGAACGGCAGCACCATCTGCTGGGCGAGCTCGGGGACGTCGGGCTTCAAGGGCGCCAGGAAGGGGACGCCGTTCGCGGCCCAGCTGGCCGCCAAGGACGTCGCCGCCAAGGCCCGCGAGTTCGGGGTCAAGTACCTGGACGTCAGGATCAAGGGGCCGGGCGCGGGCCGGGAATCGTCCATCCGGGCCCTGGCCGCCGCCGGCTTGGAGATCCGCTCCATCAAGGACGTCACCCCGATACCGCACAACGGCTGCCGGCCGCGCCGCAGAAGGCGGGTTTGAGGCCGGGAGGAGACAGACATGGCAAGATACAACGGACCTGATTGCCGCTTCTGCCGAAGCGAAAAAACCAAACTCTACCTCAAGGGCAACAAGTGTCTGACCGACAAGTGCCCCATCGAGCGCCGGCCCTTCGCGCCCGGCCAGCACGGCCGGGCCCGCAAGCGCATCCTCGGCTACGCCATACAGCTCAGGGAGAAGCAGAAGCTGAAAAGGTACTACGGCATGTCCGAGGAGCAGTTCCGCTTCTTCTTCAAGAAGGCCGAGAAGCAGCGCGGGGTAACCGGCGACAACCTGCTCAGCATGCTCGAACGGCGGCTGGACAACGTCGTGTTCGTAGCCGGTTTCTCGCTCTCGCGCGCCCAGGCCCGCCAGCTCATAGGCCACGGCCATTTTTACGTCAACGGCCGGAAAGTCGGCATCCCGTCCTTCCTGGTCAAGGCCGGCGACGTCGTCACTTTCAAGGAGCGGACCGGTCGGAACGAGAACATGCAGGCCATCGTCGCCGCCAACAAGGGCAAGCAGGTGCCGGGCTGGCTGGAGGCCGACTGGGACGGGCTTAAGGTCCGGGTGCTTTCCCTGCCGACCAGGCAGGACGTGACCATCCCGGTCGAGGAGCATCTGATCGTCGAGCTTTATTCCAAATAAGAATTAAAAAAACAAGGGGACGCCGGATGGCCAGAGGAGGAGAAATGATATTAAGCAATTTTCAGAGGCCCAGGTTCCTGGAGTGCGATTTCGAGTCATTGACCGATAAGTACGGGCGTTTCTTCGCCCAGCCTTTCGAAAGAGGCTACGGGATCACGGTCGGCAACGCCCTGAGACGCGTGCTCCTGTCCTCCATAACGGGCGCGGCCATAACGGCCGTCCGCATCCGCGGCGTCCTGCACGAGTTCTCGACGGTTCCCGGCGTGGTCGAAGACGTGACGGACATCATCCTCAACCTCAAGCGGATCCCGCTCAAGCTGGCCGGGAACGAACCCAAGCGCATGACGCTCAAGGTGACCGGGCCGGGCCGGGTAAAGGCCTCCGACATCGTCTGCGACTCTGACGTCGAGATCCTCGACCGTGACATCCACGTGGCGTCCCTGGACGAGGACGGCACTCTCGAGGTGGAGATGATCGTCAAGAACAACCGCGGGTACGTCACGGCCGAGCAGAATTTCGACGAGGAACTCAGCCTCGATTTCATACCGCTCGATTCCTCGCACTCGCCGGTGCTCAAGGTCAACTACACCGTGGAACCGGCCCGCGTGGGCAAGAGGATAGATTACGAGTCGCTGACCATGGAGATCTGGACTTCCGGCGCCATACGGCCCCAGGACGCTCTCTCGCAGGCGGCCAAGATCATGCGCGACCATCTCAGCATCTTCCTCAATTTCGTGGACGAGCCGGTCGAGAGGGACCTGGCCGCGGTCAAGGGCGACATCCCCTACATCAACCAGGTCGACGTCCTGGCCAAGACCATCGACCACCTGGAGCTGTCGGTCAGGGCCAGCAACTGCCTGCGGGCGGCCGGCGTCGAGCACGTCTACGAGCTCGTCCAGAAGACCGAGGACGAGCTGCTCAAGACCAAGAATTTCGGCCGCAAGTCGCTGGCCGAGATCAAGGAGAACATGGCCAAGATGGGACTCGGGCTCAACCTGGAGCTGCACCCCAAGCTCCTGGAGAGGATCCAGGCGGAGGTCAAGAAAGATAAGGTCGTTGAGAAGGAGCAAGACGAATGAGGCATCAGGTCAAAAGAAGCTACCTGCGCAGGAACTCGGCCCATCGCACGGCCCTGCTCCGCAACCTGGCGACTTCGGTCATCGAGAGGGAGAGGGTGCGGACGACCCTGGCCAAGGCCAGGAACGTCAGGCCCCTGGTGGAGAAGATGATCACCCTCGGCAAGAAAGGCACGCTGGCGGCGCGGCGCAGCGCCCTGGCCTTCCTGACCAAGGAGGCCGCCGTCACCAAGCTGTTCGCCGAGATCGCCCCGCGCTTCCAGGTCAGGGCCGGGGGCTACACCCGCATCGTCAAGCTCGACCGTCGCTCCGGCGACGGCGCGGCCATGGCCTACATCGAGCTCGTCGGCTCGGAGTTCAAGAAGAAGGCCAGGAAGAAGAAAAAGGAGAAACCGGCCGCGAAGTGACCTCGGGCCGCTAAGAGCCGGACGGCCGTCTGGCTCCCTGATACAAAGCCTTCCAGTACGGGTCGTCAAGGGACGACACCTGCACCACCGGCTTGAGGTGAGTGGTGGCGTTGATGAACTCCCGTCCGTTGACCATCATGCCCACGTGGGAGATCCTGTCCTTGGCCCGGCCGAAGAAGACCAGGTCCCCGGCGGCTTCCCGGCCCGCCTCGACCTCGAGCAGCCCGCTGCCCTCGAACTGGATGTCGGCGTCACGTAGTATCGGTATCCCGGACATCTTGTAGATGAGCTGGACGAAGCCCGAACAGTCCAGGCCGAACGGAGAAGTCCCGCCCCAAAGGTAGGGCAGGCCGATGAACTTCAGGGAAAGCTTGACCGTCTCCTCGGCGGTCAGCCGCGGCCAGGCGAAGGGCGCCTGGCGCAGTTCGCCGTCGCCCTTCTGGATGAAGGCGGGCTTGCCGCACGGCAGGATGATCTCGCACCAGCGCTCGTTCTTTTCCTCCCGGACGGACAGGACAGAGCTTATGGGCGCCGTCTTGACCGGCTTGCGCTTGGTGACGTCGGGCTCGCGGTAGATGTTGGCGAACAGGGAAGTCACGACGAAGACGCGGCCGCTCGAGGCGTAAGGGACCTCCCCGGCGCGGAGGAACCGGAGGGCGGAGCCGATGACCCAGCCCTTGTAGGTGTCCGGGGTCTCCACCTGGTACCAATCCTCGCCGTCGGCGTTGCGTTCCTTCTTGAGGACCCTGACGTTGGTCCCGATCAGGGCCTGGCTGACGACGTCCGAACCGTCGTTGCTCCGGCTGTGCATGTTCTCGACGTTGTTGATGACGACGGCCGTGTCCGCGGCCGACACGGCTTTTTGTCCGGCCGGAGCCGCTCGAAAGGCCGACAGCAAGATAGCCATGCTCAGAGCCAGGAACCTGACCATGATCCCTTCCTCCCGCGCCTATAATAACAGAATTGCCAGGGCCGTGGGAATAATTATAGAATCTTGTGGGATCCGACGGGAGGCGGTCTGACATGAAAAGAAAAGAATTCCTCAAGACGTCTTTGGCGGCGGCCGCCGCCGGTCTGTTGGGCCCGGCCGCGTCCGCCTGTCGAAGCGGCGGCAGGTCCCGCCCGGCCTCCGCCTCCGGAGAGACGAAGATAACGGTCAAGCTGTTTGACCTCAGGCTGCGCCATGCCTGGGGACTTTCCCGGGGCACTTGGACAGTGCGGCGCAACGCCTTCGTCCGCATCGAGCGGGACGGCACGGTCGGCTTCGGGGAAGCCGCGCCCATCGCCAGGTACGAGGAGAGCGCCGAGCAAGCCGCCGCCTTCATCGAGCAGGCGCGGCCTGTCCTGGAGCGGGACGTCTGGGCCTATGTTGAGCGCTGGAACGAGCTGGAAGCCCTCGGGCCCGGCCAACATGCCGCCAAAGCCGCGCTCGACATGGCCGTGCTGGACTGGGTGGGCAAGAAGCTGGGCGTCCCGGTCTGGCGCCTGCTAGGATTGGACAGGGACAGAGCCCTGCCCACCACCTATTCCATCGGCATCGACAAAGTCGAGGTCATGCAGGCGAAGGTTCTGGAGGCCTCCGATTTCGATTGCTACAAGATAAAGGTCGGCACCAAGGACGACAGGAGCATAATAGAAGGCATTCGCAAGGTGACGGCCAAGCCGCTCCGGGTCGACGCCAACGAAGGCTGGAAGTCGAAGGAGGAGGCCCTGGAGATGATCGACTGGATGGCCGGGCTGGGGGTCGAGGTCGTGGAACAGCCGCTCGCGGCCTCCGACCTTGAAGGCCACGGCTGGCTGAAAGAAAGGTCGCGGCTGCCGATATTCGCCGACGAGAGCCTGATGCAGGCCTCCGACATACCCAGGATCGCGCCCTATTTCGACGGCCTCAACATCAAGCTGATGAAATGCGGCGGGCTGCAGGAGGCGCTGAGAATGGCCGCCGTCGCCCGCTCCTTCGGCCTCAAGCTGATGATCGGCTGCATGATCGAGAGCTCTCTGGCCATCTCGGCCGCGGCCGCGTTGACGCCCCTCTTCGACTACGCCGACCTCGACGGGAACCTCCTCGTGGCAAACGACCCCTTCAGCGGCGTGAGGACCGAAAAGGGCCGTCTTGTGCTGAATGACGGGCCGGGCCTGGGCACCGACGAAGGCCTCTGGAGGTGAATCCGGGACGCCCGGAAGGCCGGTCGGGATTATCGTCGTTGAGAGATCGAAAGCCGGCGGTTCCGGCCGTCAGGAACGTCCGACCTGGATGACGAGCTTCTGGCCGACGTTGATGGCGTCGCCGGCGAGTCCGTTGTCGACCCTGATCTTATCAACCGTCGTCCTGAACCTGCGGGCTATCTCGAAAAGCGTGTCGCCCTGGTTGACGGTATAAGTGATGGTGGCGCCCTCAGGTGCCCGGCTCATCTCGACATTGTTGTCCTGATTCTTGCCTTCAGCGCTTGAAGCGACCGGCACGCCCGGTATCCTCAGCCTCTGGCCGGGGTAGATGAGCCTGGTGTTTCTCAGGTTGTTCAGGCGCGCGATGGCCGCCACTGAGGTCCTGTACTTGGACGCGATCGAGCCCAGCGTCTCGCCCTTTCTGACGACATGCCAGCCCTGGAAGACGACGTCGGCCGGCACGTATGTGGGAAGTTCCGCCAGGCCGGCCAGGCATCTGTCGCCGTAGCCTGACGGGACCCGTATTTCGTATGGATAGTTCGGTGTCGAGTCGTGCCTGAGCTCAGGGTTGAGCGCGACGAGAAGCATCGGGTCGAGCTCCATGGCCTTGGCCAGGGAAGCCAGCTTGACCGGTTTGACCACTTGGACGGTGTCAAAGGTCAGGGCCGGCTCGCATGCCGGCAGTGCGAAGCCGTATTTCCCCGGGTCGCGGATTATGAGCAGGGCGGCTATGAAGCGCGGCACGTAGCGGGCCGTTTCGTAAGGCAGGTTGTTGAACAGGTCCCAGAAATTGTCCAGATAGTTTATCTTCTGGGCCCTGATGACCCTCAGGACGTTCATCTCGCCGCAGTTGTAGGCGGCCAGGGCCGTGGTCCAGTCGCCGAAAAGCTCGTGGAGCTCGGTAAGGTAGCCGATGGCGGCCCGGGTGGATTTCAACGGGTCCATGCGCTCGTCGACGTACTTGTCCTGCTTCAGCCCGTAGCGGTAGCCGGTGGAGCGGATGAACTGCCACATGCCCAGGGCCCGGGCTCGGGACATGGCCCGCGGTTTGAAACCGCTCTCGATGAGCGGGACCCAGGTCAGCTCCTCCGGCAGGCCGGACTTCTTGAGCTCGGCGGCGATAAGGTCCCTGTAGAGGCCGGAGCGCTTGTAGGCGTCGAGGAAAAAGCTGCGCTCCACGGTCTGGAAGGACTTTATCTCCTTTAGGACCCACTCGTTCTCTATAAGGGGAATGGCCCTGTTGACGGTCGGCAGCGGAGCCAGGCTCCTGGCATAGACCTGGTTTATCCTCTGGGCGATCAGGATGCGCAGGGCGTTCTTCTCCTGAGCCAGCGTGGAGTCCGGCGGGCACTCCAGGCTGAGGAGCAGGGAATAAGCTTCGTCGAGTTTGGCCAGGGCGCCTTCGGAGTCGTCCCTCTCGGCGGCCGAGAGCGCCTCCTGGACCGCGGCCAAGGCGCTTTCCAGCAGGAGTTGGGCGTCCCGGGAGTTCTCTCCGGGCTTTTCCTCCTGGAACTGGCTGTCGCCGTTGATGTCCTCCTTGCCGATGCTGGGCAGCGTGGCCGTTTCCGGTTGTGCCTGAGGAGGCTGGGGTTCCTTCGGAGCGTCCGCCGCGGGCCGGACGGCCTGTCCGGGGGCGGGCTGGGGAGCCGCCCGGAGCGCCGGCTTGGACGGGGCGCAGGCCTGGACAAGGAAGACTGCGGCTCCGAGCGACAGGGCAAGCGCGGCCGCCATGGCTTTTTTTATCATATTCAAGCGACCTTTATACCATGAGGTCAGGCGGAGGTCAATTGCCTTTCAGGGGGAAAAGGGGGGTGAACGGACCCCGCCTCAACGGCAGGCGGCCCTGGAGTGCCACTCCCAGGCCGTCTGGATGATGGTATCGAGCGACGAAAGCTCCGGCTTCCAGCCGAGCAGGCTGGCCGCCTTCTCTTTCGAAGCCAGCAGGACGGGAACGTCGCCCATGCGTCTGGGCCCGATCTCGAAGGGCACTTTGCGCCCTGTGACCTCCTCGGTCTTCCTGATGACCTCGAGCACAGAGTAGCCTTTGTTCGTGCCCAGGTTGATGGCGTCCGTCTGCCCGCCCGAGACGAGGTGCTTGAGGCCCAGCACGTGGGCCTCGGCCAGGTCGCTGACATGGATGTAATCCCGAACGGCCGTGCCGTCCTCGGTGGGGAAATCGCCGCCGAAGACCGTCAGGCCGGGCTTTTTCCCGAGCAGGCTCAGTATTATGTTCGGCACCAGATGGGTCTCGGGCTCGTGGCATTCGCCCGTGCGTCCCGCCGGGTCGGCGCCGGCGGCGTTGAAGTAGCGCAGGGAGATGGATTTCAAGCCGTAGGCGCGGTCATAGTCCCGGAGCATGGTCTCGATCATGTGCTTGGTCCAACCGTAGGGGTTGGCAGGCTTGAGGGGATGGGATTCCGCGATGGGTATCTCCCGGGGCACGCCGTAGACCGCGGCCGAGGAGGAGAAGATCAGCTTGCGGACCCCGGCCTCGACCATGGCCTCGAGCAGGTTGAGGGTCGTGACCAGGTTGTGCCGGTAATACTTGTGGGGATTGGCGTAGGATTCGCCGACCTGGATGAGGGAGGCGAAATGAAGCACGGCCGCCGGCCGGTGCTTCTTGAAAAGGCGGCTGAGCCTGGCCGGTTCGAGCAGGTCGCCGACGACCAGGGGCAGGCCGGCGCAGAGCCGCCTGCGGCCGGACGACAGGTTGTCGAATATGATGGGTTCGAAGCCTTCTTCCGCCAGCCGCAGCGCCGTGTGCGAGCCGACGTAGCCGGCCCCGCCTGTGACCAGGACCTTCATTTTTTACCTCTCGCCAGGAGCTTGCGGGCCGCGGCCACACCGCCCTCCAGGGTTTCGAAAGAGCCGTCGAGCTGGAGCCTGTAGAGCTTCTTCAGGAGCCTGCCCATCTCCGGTCCCGGCTTGACGCCGAGCTCCAGCAGATGCCTGCCCATGACGAGCGGCCTGATGGTCTCGCGGTTGACCCTGAGCTCGGCGAAGCGCTTCAGCAGCCAGCGAGCCTCCCGGTCGAGCCCCTTCACTATCCTCGTCTTCCGGCCGGCCCGGTCGGCGGCGTCCAGCGCTACGACGAGCTCGATCTCGCCGTTGACCTCGGCCGCCAGACGGTTGAAGGCCTTCTTGGTGACCTCACGCCTGTTGAGCCAGAGCTCACCGGCCCGGTGGTGGGTCCGTATGAGCAGGGGAACTATACCCGCCAGGTCGAACCCGTTCCAGGAAAAGATACGGAAGCGCTGGAAGACCTTGCGGGCTATCCTTTCGCTCTGGATGTCGTGTCCGTTCGAGGCCACGACCATCCGGCCCCGCCGCAGCTCCCAGCGCGTGGCCGCGGCTTTGCCCGCGTCGTGATACAGCGCCGCCAGGAGCAGGGCCAGCTTCTTCGCCTCCATGAAGCCCAGGATGCCGGCCAGGGCCGAGGCCTGGTCCACCGCGAGCTTGGTGTGGGCCCAGACCGTGTGGTGCCCGAAGGCGTCCTTTTCCGGATGGAAGGAAGCGTCCTGGATGGTCAGCGAGAGAGCTTCGAGCTCGGGGAAGAGGCGGCTGAGCACGCCCAGCTTCCAGAGCTCGTCCAGGCCGCGGGAAGGCCGCCGCGAAAGCAGGAGCAGTCGGAAGAGCTCATCGTTTATCCTCTCGACGCTGAGGCCCGACAGGTCGACCTCCCGGGCCGCCCGATAGACGGCCTGGTCCAATCGGAACTCGAGGACCGAGGCGAAGCGGGCCGCCCTGAGCACGCGCAGGGGGTCTTCCGGGAAGGCCGCGGGGTTGGTGAGGGAAATGCGCCGCTTCAGGGTGTCCTCGCTGCCGCCGAAGGGGTCGACGAGCAGGCCGTCGGCAAGGCGCAGGGCCATGCTGTTCGTCCTGAAATCGCGCCTCTCCAGGTCCTTCTCGACCGGCAGGCCGGGGTCTGTGTCGATCAGGAAGTCCTTGTGCCCGCGGCGGGCCCGGCCGGCGGGCCTGTCACGCCGCGGCATGGCCACGTCGTAGGTCCGGCCCTCTACCGTGAACTTGATGATGCCGAAGCTGCGGCCGACCAGGTCGACCCGGCCGCGGGCCTTCAGCCTGGCGACTATTTCGTTCAGCTCGTGGCCGGTGACCAGGATATCGACCTCGGCCGCGGGCCGGCCGAGGATGACGTCGCGCACGAAGCCGCCGACGGCGTAAACGTCCCTGCCGAACAGGTCCACGAACAGTCGGCGGTGCCGGAAATCGAACTTGAGGCGTATCATAGGGCGTTTCCCCGGCTCAGGTCAGCAGGCATTTTAGCATGATTCCAGGGTTGAATCTAACTTTGCGGGCCGGTTTTGAAGGCCGCCAGGGCCTCCTTCGCCGCGTCCCTATGAACCACGAACATCAGGCATTTCAGCTTCAGGTAGTCGTCGCGGTAGAAGAAGTAGCCGCGGTGCCGTCCCCAATAGGCGTTTTCCCAGGAATCCTTTATCAGGAACCAGCTTTCCCCGGCCCCTTCCTTATAGCCGACGCAGTGGACGGCGTGATCGTCCGTCGTCGTCCGGTTCCAGAAGCGGAACTCCCGGCTGGACTGGTCGATGAAGTTCCTCGGCAGGTCGAAAGACGTCACGATCGCGATATCTTCTTCGCCCACATAGCCCGGCTCGCTGAAATCGACGGACAGGACGGCGGTGAAGCCGCGGCGCAGGGAGCGGAGCAAAGTCAGGTAGAATTCGTGGAGCGGCAGGTTGTGGTACTCGGCGTTGTGCGGCCAGTTGTCCGGAACTTTGAACTCGGCCCTGGCATAGAACGGCGCGTACGTCCAGCTCATGAAAGCGACGTAATCCTCGGGTTTGAGGCCCAGTTCGTCGCGCAGGTACTCGACCGGGGTCAGGTCGCGGCCCTCCACGCTGATCCTGTCGGGCGGCGGGCCGAGGTGGCGGTCGAGGATGCGCCTGACCCCCGAGACGGCGCGCGCTTCGTCCCAGTCGTCCCTCTCCTTGAGCCCCTGGAGGAATTCCCGAAGCTCGTTGAAGAGAGCCGAGTGGTCGTGCCGTTCCGCTCCCGGCGGCAGGCCGTTGTAATCCGACTCGCGGACGACGCCGTAGCGGGCCATGCGCTCCAGGGCCAGGTTGGGCTCGGAGCCCTGTCCGAGGAAGGAGCCGCCTTTTTCCCTGACGAAACGCCGGGCCTTTTCCATGTATTCCCAGTACACGGTGAACATCTCGGAGAGCTTCACGACGGGACGGCCCAGCCGCCTCAATTCGCTTTCGAGGAGCGAGGTGGCGGCGAAGGACCAGCAGGTCCCGGTCCGGCCCTGCTCGACCGGCGGCAGGTGCTCCAGCCTGGTGAACTCGGCCGGACCGGACGGCCTGGCCAGGCCGGAGAGGTCGAGCGAGAGCGCGCGCTCGGTGCTGCCGCCGTCACCGAGCCTGTCCATGTAGACCGCCTCCTGGCGGCCCAGTTTCTCGGCCACCTGCTCGGCCTTGCTAGGCGCCTCCCGCCGGCAGCCGGATGATATGGTCAGGAAAATAAAGGTCCCTGTCAGCACAGCCGCGACTCGGTGTCTTCTCATGGGGCCGTCTCCTTTCGGTGTAACTTGCCGCAGATTATATGGTAACCGGGCGCCGGCCGCAAGGAAAGACGGCTTGTCCACCCGATGTCTTTGGTGTATTTTATAGGCTCCATGGTGAAAATAAAGGCCGCGAGAATCCTCGCCCTGGCGTCGGCGGCAGTCCTCCTTTGCTCTTCGGCGTCCACGGCGCTCCCCGGGAAAGGTGTGTCGGTTTCGCTCCGGGAAAAAGCCATAAGAGACATCAGCTCCCAGGGCCTGACGGTCTTTTTCTACCTGGCTCTCTCCAACCAGGAGGGCTCGGAGCGGAAACTCGTCCGCTACGACTACAGGGCGCTTGTCAACCAGAAGGCCTTTTTCAGCCTGTCCGTGCCCCTGGAAGGGCCGATTGCCGTGCCGGCCGGCAAGGAGGTCCTGCTGGCTCTCCCTGTCAGGCTGACTTACGCCAACCTTTTCCAGGCCGTGGGACAGATCGAGAAGAGCGCCTTGCTCGATGTCACCGGCGAGATGTTCTTCCGGGATTCCAGGAACAGGGAAGAGAGGGCCTCGTTCTCGCTGAACGCAGCCTTCCCGATTTTCAAGGAACCGGTCATAGAGGTCAGTTCGCTGGAGCTCAGGGAGCTTACGGTCGGCGGGGCCGATTTGAGCGTCAGGCTCGGGCTCCACAACCCCAACAGCTATGAGCTTCTCATCGAGCGTCTGGATTTCAGGCTGTTCTTCGCCGGCGAGGAGGTCCAGTCCGGCACGCTCGAGGGCGACAAGAGCCTGGCGGCCGGTGTCGGCAAGGAATTCGTCATCTCTTTTCTTATCGATTTCTTCGAAGCGGGGGAGGGGTTGAGGGAGGCTTTCGCCGGCCGGGAGATGCCCTGCCGCTTCGCCGGCGAGCTGGGCATCGCTTCGGCCTGGGGCTGGCTCCGGTTCCCTTTCGACCGGTCTGCCAGGGTCCCCATCATCAGAAAAGCCGGCTGACGAGCTCCCCGAGAGCGCTGGACTCATTAAGCGCGGAAGGACCGACACCATATCCGACGCTCCTAAACCAACCGCGTTCCGAGCCAAACCCTCTATGGTGGAGTGCTTTAGGAGAACAGCCCGGCCCGCGTCCGCTGGGGAACGAACTCGACGTGCCGCTTAACACAAGCGGCCGCCCGCCCGTCTGAAGCTGCGCCGGAGTCATGGCATCGTCCGTCTCGAGCGGAAATGGTCGCGATAAGGCCAAGGCTTAAGAAAGGGGCCGGAAGATGTCCGGCCCCGTATGCTGGATGGAAAAAAGTGGGGCTTTAGAACCAGAAATTGATGCCCAGGGTCAGGGCCAGACCGCCGATCTCGAAGTCCGAGAAGCCGAGGAACCATTCCTCGAACCTGGCCTTGGCCCAATGGTAGCGGGCCTCGCCTTCGAGCGTCACGCGCATGCCGATGGGGACCTGAATACCGCCGAAGGCGTGGTAGCCGAAGGCCCAGCCGCTTTCATGGCCATAGGTCTGGACGATGGGCCAGATCTGGACGTCGCCCAGCTCAGGGTCGGTGTATACCCAGCTGTCGTCGGAGAAATCGATAGTCTCGCCGCGCATGGTCACGCTCCAGCGGTAGTAGCCGACACCGCCTCCGACGAAGGGGATGACGCGGCCCTTGCGGCCGATGGGCGTGAACTTGGCCGACAGCTGCACCGGGGTAACGGAAACATTGAAGGTGTGGATGACCTGGAAGTCACCCATGTAGAATTCGGCCGGGAAAGCGAAATCGCCCTCGTCGAAAGAGTAGCCGACGTAATCCCTGTAATAGCCGTAGCGGTCCTTGCTGTAGGCGTCGACCGTGAACTGAAGACTGAACTGCTTCGAGATGAAGAATTCGAAGGAGCCGCCTAGGATCGAGCCCCGGTAATCGGAGCGCTTGAAGCTCATCTGGTCGAACTCGATGGCCCACAGGCTGTCCGGGTCTGCGGAAAGGTTGGCTGGGGCGCTGGGCATGTAGGTGCCCAGGCGGAGGGAAAACGTGTGTGCCAGGCCGGCTGCGGGCAAAAGCAACAGCAGCCCGGCCAGTGTCAAGGCCGTTCTTTTCATTGTAGCCTCCTTGAGGCCTATCATTATAGCAAAAACCGTGCCAGAATAATCCCGTCGGTTTTAAGGGGAAGAGCTGATCGGAAATGGCGGAACTGTCGCTCAAAAAGGTCATCTGTCCACAGGTTGCCTGCCGCAGTTTGACAATTTCCGGCGGTCCCTTTAACATCCGGAAGAGGACCGAGCTTGATGAAGACTGAAATATTGGTCTTGAGCCGGGGGGCTCTGGACGCGGCCTCGGCCGGCTTGTTCAAGGATACCCTGCGTCAGGGGGGTGTCGCAGTCATCCCCACCGAAACGTTCTACGGCCTGGCCGGCCTGGTTTCCAGCCGGAAGGCCGTTTCCCGGATCTATGCCGTAAAGGGCCGGGACCCAGCCAAACCGTTGTCCCTCCTGGCCGCTAACCTTGAAATGGTGCTGTCCCTTACCGCCGCGCACAGGCCGGCTTTCTTCAAGCTGGCCGAGGCTTTCTGGCCCGGGCCGCTGACTATGGTGCTGGCGGCGTCAAAGGCCGTGCCGCCATCCGTTGCCGGTCCGGGGAACACTGTGGCCGTCCGCGTCCCGCCGCTCGCCTGGCTGTGCCGTTTGCTGGAGGAGTTGGGCGAACCGGTGACGGCAACCAGCGCCAACCTGTCCGGCGCGAAGGAGATATCGGAGCCCTCTGAAGCCGTGGCTTCGTTCTCGGGCCGGGTCGAAATCATCATCGACGGCGGCCCGACTCCGGGCGGCCGTCCTTCGACGATAATCGACCTTGTTCCGCCCGAGCCGGTGGTGCTGCGGGAGGGCGGGATCCCCCGCTCCGCAATAGCGGATGTTCTGGGGATAGGTCTCTGAGTAAGTTCCGGTCTCAGCCCCGGTCTATTTGACCACGGCTCCGGCCGGCACCTCCCGGTCAAAGAAGGGGATTATGGCCTTGTCGTCGACCACGGCGGCCAGCAGCATGGCTTGCGACTCGATGCCCCTGATTACCGCCGGCTTCAGGTTGACGATGACGATGAGCCTCTTGCCGACCAGCTCTTCAGGGGAATAGGTCTCGGCGACGCCGGCCACCATCTGCCTCTTCTCGGTGCCGATATCGACCTCGAGCTTGAGGAGCTTCGTGGCCCCGGGGATGCGTTCGGCCTTGACGATGTGGCCGACCCTCAGGTCCATTCTCTTGAACTCTTCATACGTGATGATGTCCATGGTCTTGCCTCCTTCGCTTGCGGGACCGGGGCGGGCCTCGGCCTCGCCGGGCTTATGACCCGCGTCCTCTCCTATGAAGTCCTTCAGGGCCACACGGGGGAAAAGCGGCACCGGGCTGGCGAATATCCGGTCCGGTCCCAGGTCCTCGAACCTCAAGTCTTCCCAGAGCGTTTCAGCCGGCTTTTTCCTCTCGCCCAATGAGACCCATATCTTTTCCATCGAACCGGGCATGACAGGGTAGGCCAGGTAGGCGATGCCCCTGATGGCGGCGGCCGCCTGCAGCAGGATCCTTCCCAGCCGTTTCTTCCTGGCCGGGTCCTTGGCCAGCATCCAGGGCTCGCTCTCGGCCAGGTATTTGTTGACGCTGTTGGTGTAGGCCCAGATCTCTTCGAGCGCCCTGTTGAGGGCGCAGTCGTCAAAAAGCGCGAACGCCTTCTTCTTGAGCTCTTCGAACTCCAGCCGCAGGGCCCGGTCGGCTTCCTCTTCGGGACCGGGCTCGCCGACCCGGCCGCCGAAGTAGTTCCTGATCATCGTCAGCGTCCGGTGGACGAGGTTGCCCAGGTCATTGGCCAGGTCGGAGTTCACGCGGTGGACAAAGGCTTCGTGCGAAAAGTTGCCGTCCTGGCCGATTGGAATCTCACGGAGCAGGAAATAGCGCAGCGGGTCCGGGCCGAAGACCTTCAGTATGTCGTTGGGGTCGAGCACGTTCCCCCTGGACTTGGACATCTTGCTGTCGTCCTTGAGCCACCAGCCGTGCCCGTAGACCGTCCGGGGCAGGGGCAGGCCGGCGGCCATGAGAAAGGCCGGCCAGAAGACGGCGTGGAAACGCAGGATGTCCTTGCCGATGAGATGGATGTCCGCCGGCCAGAACCTTTGGAAGCGCGCTTCGTCCCAGTCGAAGCCTATCCCGGTGACATAGTTGTGCAGGGCGTCGAACCAGACGTAGATCGTGTGCGCCGGGTCGTCCGGGACCGGGATGCCCCAGCGGACGCTGGTCCGGGTTATGCTCAGGTCCTTGAGCCCCTGTCTGACGAAGCTCACGACCTCGTTCATGCGGCCGGCCGGCCGGACGAACCCGGGGTTGGCGGCGTAGTGTTCCAACAGCTTCTCCTGGTAGGCCGAAAGCCGGAAGAAGTAGCATTCTTCCGAGACCAGGGACGCCTTGCGTCCGCAGTCCGGGCATGTCTTGGCGCCGTCAGGGTCAACGGACACGTCCTCGGCCAGGAAGTTCTCCTCGCTGGTGCAGTACCAGCCCTGGTAGGTGCCTTTGTAGATGTCGCCCCTGTCCTTCAGTCGTTGGAATAGCTTCCGCACCCCTTGCTCATGCCGCGGGTCGGTGGTGCGGATGAACCCGTCGTAGCCTATGTTCAGGGCCCCCCATAGGTCCTGGAACCGGACGACGACCTCATCGGCCAGCGCCCGGGGCGTCATGCCCCTGGCCGCCGCCGCCTTTTCTATTTTCTGGCCGTGCTCGTCCGTCCCGGTCAGGAAGAACACGTCCTTGCCGGCGAGCTTCTCGAAGCGGGCCAGCGCGTCCGCGATTATGGTGGTGTAGGCGTGGCCGATGTGGGGGACGTCGTTCACATAGTAGATCGGCGTC
Source organism: uncultured Eubacteriales bacterium (assembly GCA_964458655.1). Lineage (GTDB taxonomy): Bacteria > Acidobacteriota > Aminicenantia > Aminicenantales > Saccharicenantaceae > CAYWJT01. Next base: position 22,159 of record CAYWJT010000042.1, read on the forward strand.
GTTATATAGAAAGCGTTCTCAGACCTCTTTGCCAATGGTCGCTCCTCCTCGTATCAGCATCATGGCTTCGTTCCTCGTGGCGGGGTTCGTCCTGAAGGAACCCCTGACCGCCGAGGTCACCGTGATCGAGCGCGGCTTCTTGGCGCCGCGCATCGAGAGACACATGTGCTCGGCCTCGATGACGACCATGACGCCCAGGGGCTTCAGGTGCCTGTCGATGAGGTCGGCGACCTGCTTGGTCAGCCGCTCCTGGACCTGAAGCCGCCTGGCCATGACCTCCACGACCCTGGCGATCTTGCTCAGCCCGACGATCCTGCCGGCCTTGGGGATGTAGGCCACGTGGGCGACACCCGCGAACGGCAGGAGATGATGCTCGCACATGGAATAGAGCGGTATGTTCTTGATGATGACCATCTCGTCGTGCTTTTCGGCCTCGATGGGCGTCAGGTTCCTGACGGCCTCAGCTTCGCTGCCGCCGAGGATCTCTTCGAACATCTCGGCCACGCGGCGGGGCGTGCCCTGGATGCCGGGCCGTTTCGGGTCCTCGCCGATGCCCTCGAGCATCAGCCTGACGCCCTGTTCGATCTTCTTCTTGTTCATGGTTGCTCCTGGTGCGCGCCGGCTCATCGCGGTCCGCGGCGCTTCTTCGCGGCCAGCTCCATGATCTCCTTGAGCGGTCTGCCGCTGGCCGAGGCGGCCTTGAGGCAGTCTTCGTATTCCGGACCGACGTTGACCACGCGTCCGTCGAGCAGGCCCAGCTTGAGCCTGACCCGGCCGCCCGGGACTGCGATCGTCTCGTACTTCCTCTCAAGAACCCGCCTCTCGACAGGGTAGTAACGGACCCCGAGCGACGTCGTTTCCCGGAAGACGAGCTCGATGAGGCCGTCGAGATTCTCGGCGCCGGCGAGTACGGTCAATTTCGTCCCCAGACGGTTCTTTTTCATGACCACCGGCGCCAGGTTGACGTCGAGCGCGCCCGCGGCCAGGGCCCTGTCCAGGAAATGGGCCAGCAGTTGCGGCTGGGCGTCGTCCACGACCGATTCGACCACGAACAGCCGCCGGTCCGGTGCGACGGCCCGGACGTCGCCGTAAAAAGCGCGCAGCACGTTGGGGAAACCCGGGAAGTCCCGGGCGCCAGCGCCGCGGCCGATTCTTTGGTAGGCTAGCTCCGGGAACTTGACGAACTTGCGAACGGTCGCCGCCAAGATGGCCGCGCCCGTCGGCGTGACGAGTTCCGCGTCGGCATAAGCCGAGTAGACCGGGACGCCCTTGAGCAGTTCGGCGGTGGCCGGCGCGGGCACCGGCAGGACGCCGTGCGCCGTCCGGACCGAACCCGAGCCCAGGTTGAGAGGCGAGGCCAGGATCTCAGAGACGTCGAGGGCCTCGAGCAGGTAGGAGGCCCCGAGTATATCGACCAAGGCGTCGTCGGCCCCCGCCTCGTGCAGGTGGGCCGTCCGGAAGGATGTGCCGTGGACGCGCGCCTCGGCCTCAAACAGTCTGTGGAACACGGCCAGGGCCCTGTCCTTGACGGCCGTCGAGAAGCCGGAGCGGCCGATGACCCGGGCGACGTCGGCGAAGGTCCTGGGGCGGCCATTCCGGCCGGCCACCCGGACGTCGACTCGCAGCGCGCGCAGGCCGGCCCGCCTGACCCGCGCCGTGCTGACCTCCACAGGCAATCTGAGCCGGGCGACCTTTTCCCTGAAAAGCTCTCGGTCGACACCCAGGTCGAGGAGCGCGGCCAGGATCATGTCGCCGCTCGCTCCCGCTGAAGCGTCGAAATAAACGAACTTTCCCGCGGTCATAGATACTCTCCGGCCCGGCCCGCCGGCCGAGCGCTCCCCTTAGGATATAGCGCCGGCCGGTTCAGGTCAACAGGTTCAGGTTTCTAAGATGGATGATAGAGAGGCTCATAAAGCCCCGAGACGCCGCCGGGCTTGACTGAGCAGCGGCGAAAAAAGTATAAATCCTTGTTCATCCCACGTGGAGGAGTCATGCAGCATCAAACCGTGCCGGAATCAGGACGGGCTTCCATAGGCATCTTCGGCGGCACCGGCCTTTATGAGGTCGAGGGTCTGGAGGATATTTCGGAAATCAGACTCGACACCCCCTTCGGCCGGCCCTCGGACCCGTTCGTCGTCGGCACGCTAGAGGGCAAGCGGGTGGCGTTCCTCAGCCGGCACGGCCGCGGCCACCGCCTCCTCCCGGCCGAGGTCAACTACCGCGCCAACATCTACGCCCTGAAAGCCCTGGGGGCGACCAGGCTCGTCTCGGTCAACTCGGTGGGCTCGCTCCGGGAGGATTTCAGGCCTCGGGACATCGTCCTGGCCGACCAGTTCTTCGACCGGACGTGCCGCCAGGCCACCTTCTTCGGCGAAGGCCTCGTGGCCCACGTGGGGATAGGACATCCGGTCTGCCCGGTTCTCTCCCGGGTCCTTTTCGAGGCTGCGCGCGGGCTGGGAGCGCGGGTCCACGAGCGCGGCACCTACCTGTGCATGGAAGGGCCGGCTTTCTCGACCAGGGCCGAGTCGCTGGCCTACCGGTCCTGGGGCTGCGACATAATCGGCATGACGGCGGCCACCGAGGCCAAGCTGGCCCGGGAAGCCGAGCTCTGCTACGCGACCCTCTGCCTGGTCACCG
>CAYWJT010000043.1:0-24456 GCA_964458655.1 uncultured Eubacteriales bacterium
TGGGCGCCGGTCGGCGGGATGTGGGTCGAACCGGACCTCAACATGCCCGACGGCGAGTCGCTCGCCCGGCAGTTCCTTTACGGCAAGCGCTATTTCCTGGACAGGTTCGGGGTCGACGTCAAGGTCGGCTGGAACCCGGACTCCTTCGGCCACAACTGGCAGCTGCCGCAGCTGCTCAAGCTCGCCGGCATCGACGCCTACGTCTTCGAACGCTGCGCGCCCGGGCCCGAACCGACGCCCTTCTTCTGGTGGGAGGGGATGGACGGGTCGCGGGTGCTGGGCTACGTGCCGCCGGGCTGGTACCTGGCCGACCTGAGCCGCGGCGCCGCCCGCATCCTGGAGGAGGTCGCGAAGCATACCGACATCAGGGACTTCCTGCTGCTCTACGGCGCCGGCGACCACGGCGGCGGCCCGCGCGACACGGACGTCGAAGCCGTCAGGAAATACCGGAACGACCCGGACCAGCCGCGCCTGGCCTTCAGCGTGCCGGAAGCCTATTTCAAGGCGGTCCGCGCGAAAGGAGCCGGCTTCCCCGTGGTTAAGCGTGAGCTCAACTACGCCTTCCCGGCCTGCTACACCACCCAGGTCGAGACCAAGAAACAGAACCGCCGGCTCGAGAATCTACTGCTCGAAGCCGAAGCCTTCTCCGCGCTGGCCGTGGCCTCCGGCTTCAGGGATTATTACCCGGAGCGGGACCTGGACGAGGCCTGGAAGATCGTCCTGCGCAACCAGTTCCACGACATTCTGGACGGTTCGAGCATAGGTCCCGTCTATGACGAGGTAGCCGGCTTCTACCGACAGGCCGAGCGGCGCGCGGCCCGGGCCCTGGACTTCTCGCTCGAGACGATCTCGAACGCGGTCGACACGCGCGGCCCAGGTCTGCCTCTCATCGTCTACAACTCCCTGGCCTGGGAAAGGACCGGGCCAGTCGAGGCGGAAATCAGCGTGCCGGACGGCGCCGGGCCGGCCGCAGGGCCCCGCAGCATCCGTCTCACAGACGCCGAGGGCCGTGACGTCCCGGTCCAGGTCCTAGCAAGGCGGGGCGAAGGCGGCAAGGCCGTCTTCCGCTTCGTCTTCGTCGCCGAAGCCGTGCCCTCTCTCGGCTACAGGCTCTACCGGGTCATCCCCGGAGGCAAGGCCTGGGCCGGGCCCGCGGCGCTCAGGGCCGACAGTCGGGGACTCGAGAACGAATACCTCAGGGTCAGCCTCGACGGCCGCACAGGCTGGGTCAGAAGCCTTTACGACAAAGCCGCCGGACGTGAAGTCCTGTCCGGGCCGGGCAATGTCCTCGAAGCCGTCGCCGACGAGCCGGCAACGATGTCCGCCTGGGAACTCGGCCTGAAGGAAATAATTGCCCGGGTCGGCGAGAACGGCACTTCCGTTGAAGTGGTCGAGCGCGGCCCGGTCCGGGCGGTGGTGCGGGTCAGGAGCCGTTTCCGCGACTCCGATTTCGAACAGGACCTCATCCTCTATCGAGGCCTGGCCCGTCTCGACTGCCGGCTGCGTCTCGACTGGCAGGAGCGCAACGTCATGGTCAAGGCGGCTTTTCCGCTCGAGGTCAAGGAGCCGGCGGCCCGGTTCGAAATCCCGTTCGGCTCGGTCGGCCGGCCCGCCGACGGGACCGAAGTGCCCGCCCTGCGCTGGGTGGACGTCGCCGAAAAGTCCGGCGATTACGGGGTGAGCCTGCTCAACGATTCCCGTTACGGCTTCGACGTCAAAGGCGCGACCATGAGGCTCTCGGTCATTCACGGCGCGACCTACCCGGACCCGGAGGCCGACCGCGGCCGGCACGAGCTTGTCTATTCCCTGCTCCCCCACCGCGGCGACTGGAAACAGGCGCGGACCCAGCGCCGGGCCATGGAGTTCAACCGGCCGTTGAGGGCCGCGCTCCCGATGATCCACCCCGGGAAGCTCCCCGCGGTCCACTCGTTCGTCCGGGTGCGGCCCGATAACGCGGTCCTCTCGGCTTTGAAGAAAGAGATGGGCTACGCCGAACGCGGCCTCATCCTCAGGCTTTACGAGGTCCACGGCGAAAGCGCCCGGGCCGAGCTCGAATTCCCCTGGGCCGTCGACGCCTACGAAACGGACCTCATCGAACGGCCGGCCGGGAAGGCCGTCGGCTCAGGCGCAGCCATAACCGTCCCGCTCGCTCCCTACGAAATAAAGACCATACGGGTCGTAAGAAAATAAGACATCCAAAGCCGCATCCGGGCCAAAACAAAGAAAAAGGCCGAGCGGGTCGGTAAATATATTCGCCGGCCGTTTCTCTTCCTGTAGCGGCTCTTTTTCGATTAGATAGAGGGGAGGTCTACCACCGGTATGGGAAAGACGCAGGAGAGGCGGAGCGGATGGACTACCTGGAGTTCACCGCCAGGGTGATGTCCCATATTCCCGATAAGGGGCATGTTACGGTCCGATATTACGACCTCTACGCCAACGCCCGTCGGGAGAAGGGCCGGAAGGCGGATAATCTTCAGGATTCTATCCTTTTCCGGGGCCCGGAAGTCCGGCCTACTTCCGGCGTTTGTGAGCGTCCCCCAAGCTTTTTGACCAGCCCTGGGCAGTCTCCCCAACTCAATTCGATGCCTCATGAGCCGCGATTTGTCCTCTCTGAGGATGACCGAAGGGGCGAATTGCCACAAAGAGGCTCGCCCGGCCGGTGCAGCCGATAAGGAAACTTGTATCTTTCGGCTTCTATGATTTGCCTGAAAGGGCAGGATCTAAGGGGCGAGGCGCGCGGCGGGCGTCCGGCGTCCCCTGGGGAACGGGCCGAGAAGCCCTTTGGCCTTTTCGATCTGCGCTTTCACCTGGCCGGGATGCGTTGACCCGCTCGTCCGCTTGCGTTCGATAGATCGGGCGGCGCTGAAAACGCTCGCGGCCTCGTCGCCGAACTTCGGATGGAAGTCGCGCAGCTCCGCCGCCGTCCATTGGTCGAGCGGCTTGCCTTGTTCTTCGCTGATGCGGACGATCTCGGCGACTGCCCCGTGGGCTTCCCGGAAGGGGACCCCCCGTTCGACAAGGTGTTCGGCGAGATCTGTGGCAAAAAGGCCGGGCTCGATCTTCTTCACTATGGACTTCCGGTCGGGCCTGATCCTCCCCAAGGCGATCCGGAAGACCTCCAGGACGCGGGTCGCCTCTTCGATCCCCGCCCGCAGTGGGATCTTATCCTCCTGGAGGTCCTTGTTGTAGGTCGAAGGCAGGCCCTTAATCGCCACGTAAAGATGGCTGACATGGCCGAACATCCGCCCGGCGGAGGCCCGGATCAGTTCCAAAACGTCTGGATTCTTTTTCTGCGGCATCAAACTGCTCGACGTGGCGACGGCATCGTCAAGGATCAAAATGCCGAACTCCCGGCTCGAAAAGATCACGAGGTCCTCAGCGAAACGGCTCAAGTCATTGAGCAGGAGAGCCAGGACGAAAAGCGTTTCCAGGATGAAACTGCGGTCCGAGACCGTATCCATGGAGTTTTCGGAGACTGCGCCGAATCCGAGAGACCGGGCCAGCTCGTCCCGGTCGATCGGCACGCTCGAGCCAGCCAGCGCGCCGGCGCCAAGGGGCAGCACGTCGATCCTCTTAAGGGCGTCGAGAAGCCTCGCCTTGGCCCGTTCGAGCGGCCAGAAGATAGACATGACGTAATGGGCGAAAAGGACGCATTGGGCCGGCTGCAGGTGAGTGTAGGCCGGCATGATGATTTCCGGGTACTTCTCTGCGAGCGCAACGACGGCCCGCTGGCACCTTCTGATGAGGCCGATGAGCCGCGGCACCTCGGCCTTCAGATAGAGCCTTTCGTCGACGACGACCTGTTCATTCCGGCTCCGGCCGGTGTGAAGCTTTTTCCCCGTTTCTCCGATCTCGTCGGTCAACATCAACTCGACGGCCGAGTGGATGTCTTCGTAGCGGCCCAGGTCTTCTCCGCCCCCGATCCGGGCTTCGACGGCCGCCAGGCCGGACCGGATATGGGCCAGTTCCTTGGCCGTCAAGACGCCGGCCCGCCGCAGGGCCCCGGCGTAGGCCATCGACGCACGGATCTCCGCGTGCCAAAGGAATCTATCCTCGCGAATCGAGGACTGGAAGGCGTCAAGCCGCAGGTCGGAGCGCCGTTTTTCGAATCTCCGGTCCCAGAGAGTCATTGCCCGTTCCTCAAGAAGTCCGTGACCTTCCGGCCATGCTTGGCCATGATGGCATGGTGGGCCTTCAAGCGGATGGCGTGGATCCTGATGAACCCTTCGGAGTCCTGCTGGTCGAAGCCGCCTTCGATGTCCATGCTCGAGAGCTCCTTGTCATAGAGGGAGCTGTGGGATTCCCGGCCCAGCACCGTGACGTTGCCCTTGTAGAGGGACATGCGGACGGCGCCGTCGATGACTTCTTGGCTTTTGTCGATCGCAGCCATCAAGAAATCCATCTCCGGCGAGAACCAGAAGCCGTTGTATATGAGTTCCGAGAACTTCGGCGTCAGCATGTCGCGGAGCCGCATGACTTCGCGGTCCATGGCCACGCCTTCGATGTCGATATGGGCCGCCCGCAGGATCGTCAGGCCGGGAGTCTCGTAGACGCCCCTGCTCTTGATCCCGACAAAACGGTTCTCGACCATGTCGATCCGGCCGATGCCGTTCTCTGCTCCGAGCTTGTTGAGGGCGATGAAGAGCTCGTAGGGGTCGGCCGTCTCGGTACCGGCCGATTCGTTGACGAGCCTGATGGGCACTCCGTCTTGGAAATGGATGACGATAACGGTCTCGCGGTCGGGAGCGTCTTTCGGGCTCCGGGTCAACGAAAACACGCTTTCGTCGGGCGCTCTCAACGGATCCTCGAGGATCCCGGACTCATGGCTAATGTGGATGAGGTTCGCGTCCTCGCTGAAAGGGTGTCTCGCCGAGGCCTTGACCTCAATGCCGTGGCGCTTGGCGTAGGAGATCATATCGGGACGGCCCTTGAATTCGGCCAGAAAATCCTTGTCTTTCCAAGGCGAGATCACGCGGATCTCCGGATCGAGGGCGTAGTAGGTCAATTCGAACCTCACCTGGTCGTTTCCTTTCCCTGTTGCGCCGTGGGCGACGAACGGGGCTTTTTCACGGTGAGCGATCTCGATCTGGTGTTTGGCGATAACCGGGCGGGCGAGCGCGGTTCCGAGGAGATAGCGGCCTTCGTAGACGGCGTTGGCCTTGACGGCCGCGAAGACGTAGTCGGTGACCAGCTCGCGCTTGAGATCAACGACCGGCGCTGAGACCGCCCCCGTCTTCAAGGCCTTCTGTCGGGCGGCTTCGAGGTCTTCGTTCTGCCCGACGTCGGCGATGTAGGCGATGACCTCGTATCCCCTTTCAACCAACCACTTCAAAATGACGGAGGTGTCGAGCCCCCCAGAATAAGCGAGGACGACCTTGTTCATGTTGACTCCTTCGACGCAGCACGGAGGCCGCTAGCCCAGCAGTTCCCGGAATTCCCTCTCGACGCCTGCCCTGTCGCGCGGACCGACGACGACGACGATGATCGTGTCGTCGCCGGATACCGTGCCCAGGATCCGGGGATGTTTCAGGCCGTCGATCAGGCTGGCGACGCCGTTGGCGTTGCCCGGAGCCGTCTTGACCAAAACGAGATTCCCCGATCCGCAGACGTCGGTGACGAAGTTCTTGAACATGATCCTCAGCCGGCTCTGCAGCGCTCCGCGGGGGTTGCGGTCCAGCAACTCGTAACGGTAGGCCCCTGATTCGAGGCGGATCTTGACATAGCCCATATCGCGGAGATCCCGGGACACCGTTGCCTGGGTCGTATCGATCCCGCGCCTGGCCAGCTCCATCTGAAGGTGATGCTGGTCGCCGATGCCCTGCCGTCCGATGATCTCCCGAAGGGCGGCTTTCCGCTGCCTAGATGTATAAACTTTCATGATTCGCGTATGTATATACATATCGGACGGCCTTGTCAAGCAGTATTTTCGAAGGCGTCATTAGAGCTCCGGGAGCTTGATGGCCACGGCCACGGCGACGATGCGGCGTCCCCGGGAGAGGCCACGAGCTGCTTCCAGAGCCGCTCGGAATATTGGAGGACGAATCAGGCGCCGCCATAACGGTCCCGCCCGGTCCCTGCGAAATAAAGACCATTCGGGTGGTAAGAAAATAGTTGTCGTCCTTTTCATCCTAACAACTTATGTCAGGTTCGACAGTCGGTGGGCATCTTTATCGCTGGCAAGTTCGTCCGATTCTTCTCGCGTTGTAGATGAACACGCACGTCATCCGCGCGTTTCGAATTATCATCTTGCGGTCAAACTGGAGCCTGAAGAGCAAACATCCGGCTGGCCCACCACGGGCACTTCCTGCTGTTCGAGGACGAGAGCTACCGGATGAAGCACGCCCTCATGCGGCAAAAACAGCAGGAAAAATACCCGCGGACTCATGGGTATTTTTAGACGAATATTTTGGGTAATTTTCCTTTACAAAACACAGTCCACCCGCACCGGGGCGATGTCCGCGAACCTCACGCCCCCGAGCACGTCCACGAAGAGATGGACCACGTCCACGGGCACTGGCCGGACGGCGACCACCGCCACGGCCATGCCGGGCTAGATCCTGAGACGGACCGGGATCGAAAGGCCTGACATCCCGTTTTATTTTACACTCCTGGAGTTCCTCACTGGACAACAGGCCGTCCTCTAAGAGAAGCTGTGGAAAATTCTAGTGCAAGGAACAGGATTTAAAGAGATGATTAGAGGCCTTAGGATTCCCAATAATCTACCCGCCGGAGTTCCGGTTCGCTGGATTTCGAGTTCTCGACACCAATTCCGGGGCCGGGGCATCCTTATTTTATGAGGGGAAGGGTTGATTCTGAGCCCGAAGCCGGCGATTCCAAGCAAGGCGAAAAAAAGAATTCCCTTCTGGCGAGGCGTGGGTGGCAGCACCGGCTAGGATATAAAACCTGCCGCACAGGAGTTCTTTCGCGTCGCCTTGACAACTCGAATATTCTTCTTGACGTTCTTTTTTTTTCGGTTATCCTACTTGCAGTCGGTCAGGGGTTGCTCAAGTGGCTCCGATTTTCGCGGGTGCCCTTAAAGGCGAATTGCCCGGCGTATCGTTTTATTCGAGACCGCATCCTCTGAATGTCGAGACCCACCAGAATCCCTTTGTCTCATTATTTCCAAGCGAGGAGGTGGTTGATATGGTCTGATTGGCTGTCCGCGCCCGGTTTTTTTCTCGAAATAATCTGATGTGGGGGGTTAAAACGAAAAAATGGTTTAATTGGTTGGGATTATCCTTTGTCTTTTTGGTTTCTTTGTTTCTCTTGACGGGCGCGACGAACGAGCAAGTCGCCGAGCCGGAGAAATTCGTTCCCAATGAAGTTTTGGTTAAATTCAAAGAAGAGGCTGACAAGCATCTTATCCAGGCAGCTATCGATTCAGTTCAGGGGAATGTCATCACTCATCTGAAAAAGGAAATAGCCGCCCGCGATTGGAACCCTTTTGCCGCCTCTTCGTTCTCCTTCCCAGGAGACCCCTGCCTTTTTCATCTAAAGGTTCCCGAACACATCGGCACTGAAGCGGCCATATCCCTTCTCAAAACGAACCCGAATGTGAAATACGCTGAAAAGAACGGAATATTTCATCTCTGCGTTGTCCCAAACGATGAACATTTTCCTAAGCTATGGGGGATGCGGAACATCGGCCAGACCGGAGGGACATCCGATGCCGATATTGACGCACCTGAGGCCTGGGACATTTTCACCGGGAGCCCGGATGTCGTGGTGGCCGTGATTGATTCCGGCATCGAATATACCCATACAGACCTGCAGGCCAACATCTGGACAAATCCAAACGAGATCCCCGCCAACGGTATCGATGACGACGGCAACGGTTACGTCGACGACTATCTGGGATAGGATTTTTATTCCGGGGACAATGATCCGATGGACACTTATTGTCACGGGACGCATGTTGCAGGAACAATTGGGGCGGAGGGGAACAATGGAGCCGGCGTGAACGGAGTATGCTGGACCGTAAAGCTCATGGCCTTGAGGTGCGGGCCCGGTCCTGGCATTAACCTTGATAGCGCCATAAACGCGATAGATTACGCGAGAGACATGAACGCCAGGGTCATCAATGCGAGTTGGGCTGGACCCACCTACTATCAATCGCTTTTTGATGCAATCAATAGAGCCCAGGACAAAGGGATCCTTTTTGTCGTTGCTGCAGGCAATTATCAGCTGGGAATACAGTGGTATGACAACGACAATAAACCTGTTTATCCGGCTTCTTACGGCCTCAATAATATCCTGGCGGTGTTGTCAACCGATCACAACGACAACCGTTCTTCATTTTCTCACTATGGAAAGACGAGCGTAGACGTAGGAGCACCAGGAGGAACAGGCGATGGTTCCATTAAAGACATCTACAGCACCGTGCTGGGCGGTACTTATGGGTATCTCGCCGGAACATCCATGGCCGCACCTCATGTCGCGGGGGTGGCGGCTCTTGCCTTCGGAAAATGCCCGCCGATCACGTATTCCCAGGTGAAGTCGAGAATGATAGGCAAGGTGGATGTCCTCGCGTCCCTCAACAACAAGTGCGTCTCCAACGGCCGCGTCAATGCCTATAAGGTCATCTATGACTCCGCAGCTCCCATCGCGCCCGGTAATTTAGGGGCGGCGCCCACGGGCTGGACGACCATCAGATTGACTTGGAACGACAATTCCGCCAACGAGATCGGATTCGAGGTTCAGAGAAAGGCCCCGGGGATGCCGGATCATGCCTATCTGAAAAGCGCCGATGCCAACCAACCCTCCATCGAGGATTGGACCGCCGTGGCCGGTCAAGCCTTTTTCTACAGGCTCAGGGCCTACAATATGGCCGGTCTCTCGGGCTTCGCCAATGAGGTGAGCGCTACGATCCCGATCGGCTCTCCCCAGCCTCCTGCTGGACTCAACGCTTTTTGGGATTGGGGACAGGGTGCGGTGCACCTTACATGGATGGACATGTCGAACAATGAAGAGCACTTCTATATCGAGAGGAAGTCCGAGTGGGAAACTCAATGGACGCAGATCGCCGAGCTCGGCCAGAATTACACCTCCTACTATGACAGCGGAGTCGCGGGCGACACGTTCTATTCTTACCGCGTCAAGGTGACCAACCCCATAGGCTACGCGTATTCGGACATCGTTCAAGTTTACGTTCCCCAGCATTGAGAGAAGGCCTGGTTTTTCTCGACGGCGGCTCGGCTGAGGGGAATAGGTACCAAATGAGCAAGACACGTCCTCCTCCGGCCGGTCATTCGGTCTCCTAGGAACCCCTTGCTTTTTTGGCGCTACTTGTTGATGATACACATGAAGAGAGGTGGGGGATGAAAAAGATTTGCATATTCCTCTTGTTGACCGTTTTCGGGGCCAATCTGTCTATGGCTTCCGATGAACGCTTCCCGAAGGTCAGTCTCAAGTTGTCGGGCGGGGCGGGGATTTTAAACGTCGGAGACATCAACAAGGTGCTGAAAAGCCTCAGCGATAACCAAGTATTACGAAATCTGAGAAAAGATAATCCGGATAACGAGCCGGACCGGAGTCATGTAGAAGGGTATCTCAAAGCTTTACGCAATACATACACGACTTGGGAGGCCGAACTGAGACTCGACTTGTCCCCGCGAACTGGGTTCAGCATTTCCACGTTTTCTCCCATTCACAGGGAGAATCAGAACTCGCTCACTTACACATATGTGGGGCTATTTGGTCCACAAGTCACGACCTGGACTTACCGGCCGGAGTTCAGGGTTTCGTCGCCACTGATTTTCAATTTCCATTATACCCTGAAATCGGGGGCTAGACGAACTATTTTCTTTAATGCAGGAATCGGCCGCTATTCAGGAAAGATGTCAGTATACCTCAATTATGAGCAGTTCTATCCGGCCGGCGGCTCCTATGTGGAAGAGATCGACTGCAAAACGCAGGCCAAGTCTTCTCTCGGTTTTCACGCCGGCGTAAGTCTGGAATATGCTCTTCTGAAGAATCTGGCTTTAGTAATAGACATGCGCGGCAGCTTCGTCACAATCAGAAACTTTATAGGCGTGATGGATTGGGAAAATAACTTCGGACAGAAATATTCGACTATCGGATATCTGTATTATTTCTTAATGTTTGACGAGAGGACCGGACTTGGGTATAGGGGGCTGGAAGTATGGGAAAGGCCGCCGGATTTCGATGTTCGATCTTTATCTAACATTAGAAAAGCCAGATTGGATTTGAGCGGGTATTCACTAAGTGTAGGGATTAAATTAGGTTTGTTCTAAATGGTCGGGCTATCCTTATTTTTAAAGAGAAGGGTTGATTCTAAGCCTGAACCCGGCGGTTCCATGCCGTGCGAAAAAAAAGGATATTCCATCTATTCGGTGGTCTCGATGATGCCGCCGCTGGCGACGGTTTCGCCGTCATAGAAAACGGCCGACTCGAAGCGCCTCTCATACAAGGTTCATCCGACATTTTTATGGGTAGGAGGATAAAGATTTAAGGCCACCGCAATGGAAGAAGATCGCGATTTTAAAGTGCTCTCGATTGCGGAATCCGCGGGCCATTTTCTTGATCGTCTGAATCGTCGAGTTCAAACCCTCGCTGACGGCGTTGCTGATGCGGCGCTTTAAAAAGGTCCGAATGTTGGCCAAGTACTTCCGGAACATCCGGGCCACGGCCTTGACCGGCTTCAGCCTCGACCGGACAGCCCAGGCATACCATCCCCGAAAATGCTTCAAAGCCCAAGCCCTGGCGCGGTATCCCCAGAGATCTCGAAGGCTTTCTTTCAGGGCCCAGGCGCGCGCCGTCCGCAACCGTTTCTTCCTCAGGGCAGTGAATGTCTCCCGCTTTTTGGCGGGCAGGTTTTCCCTGGAATAAGTATCCCCGCGGCAAGCCGCGGGGCATTAAGAGCGCAGCTTCAAATCAAGCTGCGCAGGCCCTTGCTCGAGTTGGCGATGTTGCTTGATATACTTGTCAATCACATCCCGAGTCATCCGATCTCCGACCGTCCGAACGAAGTAGCCGTCTTCCCAAAGCTCTCCTCCCCACAGCCTCTTCTTGAGTCCCGGAAGCTCGCGAAACAGACCCCTCCCGCTCTGGATCTTGACGATCCTTGCGACCTCCCCTGTCGACCTGGATGGCGGAAACGACGCCAGCAGATGAATATGGTCCTTCATCAGCTCCATTTGCGAACTTCACTGTACACTAGCAAGAACTGTCATTATTGTAGTTAACCAAATCAATACTTTAGTAAATTTTATTATCTGTTTAGTTTGCGCGCTCGCCTGACAATCGAAATCTTCGATAGATTTCCTTAATATTGCCACTTCCGAAGCAGCCAGATCACCATGCATTCCTACTTGACTAGGCATGATTATTTCCTCCTAATTAAAATAAGGCAATTATAAACGATTCGGCACTGAACTGCAGGTTTCCAGAGCGTGCATGACAAATTGTTTCCTTTCATGTTGATGAGAACAAAGCTAACGGCGAGCGAGTTCTCACTCTAATAAGACGCTGACCTCGGCCGCGCGCGCCACGGCTTTTCCTTGCCTCTTGACGAGAGCCGCCACCCGCCCTCCGTCCACGGCGGTCGTCGTCCCCACGCCTGTGGCGCAGACGGCCCCGCAGGCCGAGGCGTAGACGACGGCCTCGAGCCAGAGCCGAACCGAGAACCGCAGCGGGGCCTCGCCAACCCGGAGGGCTTCGTAGATCTTATAGATCAGCCCGGCTGAAAAAGCGTCGCCGGCTCCAGTCGGGTCTTTGACCCTGACCTCGAAGGCCGGCGTCCGGATGAGCGCGCCGGGGACGCGCGACACCGCGCCCTGCCCGCCGAGCGTCAGAAAGACGGCCTTCGCCCCCATCCGACGGACGCTCTCGACCGCCGCGGCCGGCGCGGTCTCGCCCGTGAGCCCCGCCGCTTCCTCGGCGTTGCAGTGGAAAAAATCCACCCAGGGAAGCGCCCGCTTTAGAAAACCCCATGATCTCCGGAAGGGGCTGACGGCGTCGACAAAGGTCAGGCCGCCCAGTCCCTTCGCCCGCCTCAACACGTCTCCGAGCCGCGTGTCAAGCTCACCGAGCAGGCCGACGCCGCCGGCGTAGAAAAGTCCGGGCCTATGTTTCTCGAGAAGACGCAGGACAGGGTCCGCCTTCATCCTGATATTGGCCCCGGGGTCGGCGTGGTAGCGGCGGTCCTCGCCCTTGGCCACCAGGATCAGGTCGAGCGAGGTCGGCGCTTCCGCGTCAAAATGGACTTCAGGCTTGAGGCCTTCGCGCCTCAGACTCCTGGCCAGGAACTCGCCGAAAAGGTCGCGGCCTGCCGGGAAGGTCGTCTTGAGCCTGGAGCGAGGCAAGCCCAGTCGGGCCAAGTCGACCGAGACGTTGCAGGCGTGACCGCCGAGCGCCGTCCGGATGGAGCCGAAGACCAGCTGGCCCGGCCCGGCCGGCCGATCCAGGCCGCTCGCGATGAGGTCGACGACGGCGATGCCGCTTATCAGGACCAATCTGTTTCAGCCTCCGGTCCGGGTTCCTTTCATTCGGCCGCCTTGACCTTGAGGATCTTGATGTCGCCGTTCCCGGCCTCGAGCCGGATGGAAGCGCCGCCGGCGCCGAGGCTGCCGGCCGCCGACCGGCCTTCCGGCCCTGTCTCAAGCTCGAACTCGGAAACTACCGTGCCGTTTTCCGCCCTGGCCGTCACTTCGGCTGACGCCTCCTCTTCCAGGCGCAGGACGATGTCGCCCCGGCCGACCCTGATGCTGACCACATCGCCCGCGCGGATATCCAGGACTTCCGCGTCGGCCGAGCCTCGATCGACCTCGACCTCGAGCGAGCCGGAGAAATTCCTGACCGAGACGTCCACGTTGCCGGCCCTGATGCCGAGCCGGCCGTAGACGTCCGCCACGTCGATCTTGCCCCGGTCGAGGCGTATCTCCCTGAGGTTGATTGACGCCGGCACGTTGATGCTGTACTGCACCTCGAGCGTGGCCGTCGGCCATTCGGGCGCGATGGTCCGTATCCTGAGCTCCTCAGCTTTCCGGTCGACCTTGACGTTCGGCCTGAGGTTCCACAGCCCGTAAAGCCTGACGTTCGAGCGGCCCGTGTGCCTGATGCGGCCCCGGGCCTGGATCTCCACCGTCTCTTGGTCCCAGCCGCTTACCAGCACCTCGCCTGCTTGGTTCTCAAGGACGACGCTGCCGCCTGACGCGAAATCGACCGTGCGGCTGAATTCGCCCTCGGGCTCCCACTCGGTCAGTCTTTCCGGGTCCATCACCATTACGCAGCCGGGCCAGACCAGGACGCCGGCCAGCCCGACGACCGCGATGAACATCGGGATAGACTTCATGGCTTCTCTCCCCTTGACCTCGTTCCCCTTCCCTGTTCTTTCACGAGGCTATTATAGCGCTCCACGCCATCTTAGGGAAGACGGACGACGGCTTGACGCGCCGTCACTGTCCCGGGCGCTCCGACCGGCGCACTCCGGCCTCAGCCGAAGCGGCCGGTGATGTAGTCCTCGGTCCTGCGGTCGGCCGGGTTGGTGAAGATCTGCTCCGTCCGGCCGAACTCGACCAGCTCGCCGAGCAGGAAATAGCCGGTGAAATCGGACACCCGGGCGGCCTGCTGCATGTTGTGCGTGACGATGACGATGGAGTATTCCTTCTTGAGCTCATGCATGAGCGCTTCTATGTTCTGGGTGGCCACCGGGTCGAGGGCGGAGCAGGGCTCGTCCATCAGCACGATCTCGGGCTCGACCGCGACCAGTCGGGCGATGCACAGGCGCTGCTGCTGCTCCCCCGCGAGGTCGCAGGCGATGTCGTCGAGCCTGTCCTTGAGCTCGTCCCAGAGGTGGACGGCCTCCAGGCTCCGGACCAGCCGCTCCTCGAGGACGCGCCTGTCCCGGACGCCGTGCACCCTGAGGCCGTAGGTCACGTTGTCGTAGACGCTCAGCGGGAACGGGTTGGGCCTCTGGAAGACCATGCCCACTTTCTTCCTGAGCGCCAGCAGGTCGGTCCCGGGCGCGTAAATGTCCCGGCCGTCGATGATGACGCTGCCCCGTTGGCGCGCGCTGGGGATGAGGTCGTTCATCCTGTTGAGGGCCCTGAGGAAAGTCGACTTGCCGCATCCCGACGGCCCGATCAGGGCGGTGATCATCTTTTCCTGGACGTCGAGGTTGACGGACTTCAGGGCCTCGAAATTCCCGTAGAAGACGGAAAGGTCGCGCACTTCGATCACGTTTCTCATGCCGCCCTACCCGAAAACGCCCCTCAGGTACTCGTCGGTCCGCTTGTCGGCGGGCACGGTAAAGACTCTGTCGGTCGGGCCGATCTCGACCAGCTCGCCTGATAGGAAGAAGGCCGTCCTGTCCGAAACCCGGGCGGCCTGCTTGGTGTTGTTGGTGACCAGGATGATGGTATAGGACTGCTTCAACTTGCGCAGAGAATCCTCGATCTTCATGGTCGAGATGGGGTCGAGGCCGGAGGTGGGCTCGTCGAGCAGTATGAACTCCGGCTTCAACGCCAGTGTCCTGGCCAGGCACAGCCGCTGCTGCTGGCCTCCGGACAGGTTCAGGGCGCTGCTCCGGAGCCGGTCCTTGACCTCTTCCCAGAGGCCGGCCTTCTCCAGGCTGTCCCGGGCCAGCTCCTCCAGGACCGCGCCGTCGGCAACGCCGGCCATGCGCGGACCGAACACGACGTTTTCGAAGATGCTCCGCGGCAGCGCCACCGGCGTCGCGAAGACCATGCCCAGCCGCCGCCGCAGGGCGACGACATCGGTATCGGGGTCGAAGATGTCCCGGCCGTCGATGAGTATGCGGCCTTCGGACCTCGAGCCCGGGACGAGGTCGTTGAGCCTGTTCAAAGAGCAAAGGAAGGTCGACTTGCCGCTCCCGGCCGGCCCGATCACGGCCAGGATCTCATTCCTGTAAACGTCGAGGTCGAGGTCCCGGACCGCCTGGAAGTCGCCGAAATAATGGCTGAAGGAGCGGACTTGGATGGCCGCTTCCCGCCCCATGTTCGCGCCCGCGGTGTTCATGTGTACTTCTTGATGAACCTGTTCATGAGGTAGTAGGTGAGGATGTTTATGACCAATATCGCCAGGATGAGCACCGCGGCCGTCCCGTAGGCCTTGGACATGGAGATGCCCTCCCGGGCCAGCACGTAGAAATGGACCGACATCGTCCGGGCCGAGGACAGCAGCGACTTCGGCAGGTGCAGGGCGCTGCCGGCCGTGAAGATCACGGCCGCCGTCTCGCCTATGGCCCGGCCGATGCTGAGGATGACACCGGTCACTATCCCGGGGACGGCCGAAGGCAGGACGACGCGGGTCACGGTCTGCCATTTGGTGCCGCCGAGCGAGAAGCTCACCTGGCGGTAGGACTTGGGCACTGCCCGGATGGCTTCTTCGCTCGTCCTGATGATGGTCGGCAGGACCATGAAGGCCAGGGTCAGGCCGCCGCTCAGGATGGACCAGCCGAGGCCGAGCTTGGTTACGAACAGGATCAGCCCGAACAGGCCGAAGATGATCGAGGGTATCCCGGCCAGGCATTCGGCGCCGAAACGGATGACTTTTGTCAACCGGTTCTCCCAGGTGTACTCGGTCAGGAAGACGGCCGTGCCCACGCCGAGCGGCGTCGCGATGACGACCGCGAGCAGCGTCAGGGCCGCGGTCGCGACCACGGTGGAGAATATGCCGCCCTCCCTGCCCATGTCCACCGGGTTGCGGAACAGGAAACCCGGGGTCAGCTCGGGCAGGCCCTTCCTCAGGATGAAGAAAAGTATGAAGAAAAGGACCGCGATCGTGAGGCCGGTCATGGCCCAGAGCACGAGCCTGACGGCCTTTTCCTCTTTTCTGGGGTCGACTATTATTAAGCCCACTTCAGCCCTTTCTCCTTCGGGAAGAGGTTATATTGGCGAGCGTGTTAAGGATCATGATGATGACGAAGAGGACGACACCCGTGGCGAACAGCGCCTCCTTGTGCTCGCCGGCGGCGTAGCCCATCTCCAGGGCTATGTTGGAGGTCAGGGTCCTGACGGGCGCCAGCAGGGAACGGGGAACGGCGACGGCGTTGCCGGCCACCATGATGACGGCCATGGTCTCACCGACCGCCCGGCCCATGCCCAGGATGATGCTCGAGATTATGCCCGACCTGGCGGCCGGGAAAAGGACCATCTTCACGGTCTGCCAGACGGTGGCGCCCAGGGCGATGGAGCCCTCACGGTAGCTCGGCGGCACGGCCATCAGGGAGTCTATGGAGATGCTGATGATGGTCGGCAGGATCATGACGCCTAATATGACAGAGGCCGCCAAGACCGAAAGGCCCGGGCCGCCCAGTCGGTCCCTGATGAGCGGCACAAGGACGACGACGCCCATGAAGCCGTAGACGACCGACGGGATGCCTGCCAGCAGCTCGACAAGCGGCTTGACGACGGCCCGGACTCGCTTCGAAGCGAACTCGGTCAGGACCACGGCGCAGGCCAGGCCGAACGGGACGCCGATGACAAGGGCCCCGAAGGTGACATAAAGCGAGCCCACGATCATCGGCCAGATGCCGAAGCTCTTCTCGGTCGGGTACCAATTGGAGTTGGCCAGGAACTTGCCCAGGCCGTAACGGAACATGACCGGCAGGCCCTGCTCGAAGATGAAGACGGTGATGACGAGAAGCACGGAAACCGCGGAGAAAGCGACGACGAGGAGCGCGAACTTGATCAACCTGTCCTGCGCGGCCAGCTTGCCCATCATGACGCTCCGTTCATGCCTGCCTCGCCCGCCGGCCGCCTCAGCGGGCCGGGATCAGGCCCTCCTGCTTGATCAGCTCCTGGCCCTCGGCCGAGAGCACGAAATCCATGAACCTCTTGACCAACCCTTCCGGCTCGCTTCTGGTCAGGAAGAGGAAGGGCCTGACCAGCTTGTAGCTGCCGTCGAGTATGGCGGTTTCGCTCGGCTTTACTCCCTCGAGGCTGACGGCTTTGACCCTGTCGTCCACGAGCCCCAGGGAGATGAAGCCGATGGAGTATGGGTCTCGGGCGACGATCTCCCGGACGGTGCCGTTGGAATCCTGGGTGATCGCGCCGTTGAAGATCCTGGTCTTCTTCATGACCATTTCCTGGAAAGCCCCGCGGGTCCCCGAGCCCTCCTCCCTGGTCACCACCGTTATCTCGCGGTCGGGTCCGCCCAGGAAGCGCCAGTTCCTGACCTGCCCGGCAAAAACCAGCTGCACCTCGTCCAGCATCAAGTTCACCACCGGGTTCGATGGATGGACGATGACGGCCAGTCCGTCGCGGGCGACCACAACCTCCCTGAGGTCCTTTTCCTCGGGCTTGAGCTCGCGCGAGGACATGCCGATCTGGCAGACGCCGTTGCGGCAGGCCTGGATGCCGGCGCTCGAGCCGCCTCCCTGGACGTTTACCACCACGTCCGGATTAAGCTGCATGAAATGCTCCGCCCATTTGTCGGCGAAAGGTTGGATGCTGGTCGAGCCGGCCAGGATCAGCTCATGGCCGGCCCTGGGCCCGGAGCAAGCCGTCGCGAAAAACAGGACGGCCGCAACCGTGTAGAGATAGCACGCTCTCATGCCCAAGCTTTTCATGGCGTTCAGAGGTAGGCTCGATTATACCCGATGTCCCGACAAATTAGAATAACCCGGTTGACAGGCTTTCCCCTCCTGGTTTATATTCCATGGCAAGGGATAGCATTTCGAAAGGAAAGAGAAAGGAGTCGGGCCATGCCAGGCACGCGCGTCGGCAGTGTGACCCATTATTTCGACCGGATCAGCGTGGCCGTGCTGGAACTCACCGAGACCATCAAGGTGGGCGACACGCTCCACTTCCTCGGCCACAGCTCGGACTTCATGCAGAAGGTCGAATCGCTCCAGATCGAGCACAAGGCCGTGAACGAGGCCGGTCCCGGCCAGGACGTGGCCATGAAGGTCAGCCAGCCGGTAAGGCCGCACACGGCGGTGTTCAAGATCACCGGCGAGGCGTGACGGGGTCGTCAAGCCCGTCCGGGCCGCGGAGCTTCTCCTCGAACTCGGCCTGCCTGCCGCGGTAGTCGTTGTCCAGCTTTTCCAGCTCGTCGAGGAGCGCCTCCAGCTCCTGTCTGGCGGCATGGAGCGACCTGGCCTTTTCGGCGATCTCCTCCCCCCTCTTATTCGCGGAGGCCTCGACAATCCCGCGGTTGAGGCCCCCCACCATGGCGTCCAGCTCCTCGATCCGGGCTTCGACCGCCTTCATCCTCGACTCGAGCGGCTTCAGGACCCGGGACTTTTCGGCGATGAGCCTGGAACGCAGCCGGCGTAGCTCTTTCGGGCTCGGAGCTTCGCTCTCCGCTGTCCCCTCCGGCCTGCTTTGTTCGGACCCGCCTCCCTCCTCCTCCCATCCGACCTTTTCCAGGAACCGGGCGTAGCCGCCCTCGTAAACCCTGACGCCGCTTTCCTCGAAAACCACCAGCCTCTCGGCCAGAGCGTTGAGGAACATCTCGTTGTGGGTCACCATGACCACGGCGCCGTCGAAGTTGTCCAGCGCAGCGAGCAGGGCGTCGTTGGAAGCCAGGTCCAGGTGGTTGGTGGGCTCGTCGAGCAACAACAGGTTCGCGGGCGAGGCGATCAGCTTGGCCAGCAGGACGCGGCTTTTCTCGCCGCCCGAAAGCACCCGGACGGGCTTGAGGGCGTCGTCGCCCTCGAAAAGCATGGCCCCGGCGATGGCCCGGGCCTTCTTGGGGTCGCCTTCAGGGTCGGCCGAGGCGATCTCCTCGAGGACGGTGCTGTCGCCGTTGAGACTCGAAACGTGGGTTTGCTCGAAATAGCCGACGGCCGCAGAAAGCGGCGTGTTCACTTCGCCGGACTGCGGCTCGAGGACGCCGGCCAGCAGCTTGAGCAGGGTGGTCTTGCCGCGGCCGTTCCTGCCGATGACGAAGACGCGGTCGCGGCCGCCCACGCTCAGGCTGAAATCCTTGATAAGGAGACTGCCCGGGTCGTAGCCGAAGGCCAGGTCCCGGACGTCCATGACGTACTTGTGGTAGAAGGGCTTCAAGGTGAAGGAGAACTCCAAGTCGCGGATCGCCTCGAGCCTTTCCCTTTTTTCCGCCTTCTCCAGGTATTTCAGGCGCGACTGGACCAGGCCGGCCAGCCGGGCCTTGGCCCGGAAGCGGTTGATGAAGACCTCCATCTCCTTCCTCTTGCGCTCGTCGTTGACGCGGGTCTTCTCGTATGTTTCCTCGTCGGCGGCCAGGCGCTCGTAGTATTTCCCGGTGTCGCCCTTGATCTTGCGGACCTTCTTGCGGTGGATGCCGAGGATGTGGGTGGCGACGCCGTCCATGAAGCTGCGGTCGTGGGAGATGAACATGACCTCGCCCGGCCAGCCCTTGAGGAAGCCCTCGAGCCAGCGTATGGAGGTGATGTCGAGGAAGTTGGTCGGCTCGTCGAGGAGCAGCATCTGGTAGTCGCCGAGCAGGACCTTGGCCAGGTTGAGCCGGACCTGGAAGCCGCCCGAAAGCTCGCGCGGAGCGAGCGTCAGGTCCCGGGCTTCGAAGCCGAGCCCGGCCAGGACCTTTTCCACGCGCCAGAGCTCGCCGCTCGCCGCGGCGGGCAGGGCCCGGGCGGCCTCGTCCAGGACTGTCGCTTCCCGGAAGACGAGCTGCTGCTCCACATAGCCGATGGAGTAATTCCTGGGCTTGATGACGGAGCCCTCGTCCGGCTCCTCTTCCCCTGTAATCAGCCTGAACAGCGTCGTCTTGCCGTGGCCGTTGCGCCCGACAACACCGACGCGCTCCCGGGCGTTGAACCTGAAGCTGACGCGGTCGAACAGGACCTGCCGCCCGTAGCGCTTGGAAAGGTTGTCGACGATGATCATGGGACGCGTTTGGGATAGGGCGGCTTCGGCGGGAACTTGAGCGGGTTCTGTTTTATCTTTTCCAGGACGACCTCGATGGCCTTCTCGAGCTGCGGGTCGCGGCCGGCCACGACCGAGGCCGGGTCGTTGTCGATGAGTATGTCCGGGTCGGCGCCGTGGTTCTCGACCCACCAGGCCCCTTCCCGGCCGTAGAAGGCGTTGTTGGACTGCTGGACGGTGCCGTTGTCGATGGTCGTCTGTCCGTTGATGATCCCGACCAGGCCGCCCCAGGAAGGCACGCCGACCACCGTGCCCAGCTTGCGGGCCTTGAAATGCTCGACGAAGGCCTCGCCGTCGGAGCCGTTGTTCTCGTTCGAAATCACGACATAATTGCCGTTGCCGGCCGAGCCGGGATAGCGGAAGGGCTCCATGCCCTTGAGGTTGTTGAAGGCGACCAGCTGCCGCTCCAGCTTGTCGATGAGGAAGTACTCCGTCCAGCCGCCTGAGTTGCGGCGCAGGTCCAGGATGATGCCCTCCTTGTAGCGGAAGGCCCGCCAGAACTTGTCGAACTCGCCCACCCCGCCCGAGCCCATGGCGTTGATGTGCATGTAGCCGACCCGCCCCTCGCCCGCCTTGAGCACTTTCTGGATGTTGCTGTTGAGCCAGTTGAAGTAGCGGAGCTGGGCGTCGCTGCGGACCGGTTCGACCTCGTAGGTCCTGGCGCCGGACGGCGACGGCTTCGAGGAAACGGTCACGGAAACCTTGGCGCCCGGCGCCACCTGGAGCAGCCGGTAGTAGTCCTCCGGCGGATGAACTTCGCGGCCGTTGACGGCGATGAGATAATCGCCGGCCTTGACCTCGATATCAGGCCGGACGAGCGGCCCGCGCAGGCCGCGGTTGATGTCGTTGGGGCCGTAGACGGCCGCGATGCGGTAATAGCCGGCCTTGAGGTCCGGCTCGAGGTCGGCTCCCAGGAGGCCGGTGAAGAGCTGCGCCTGGGCCGGCGTCTGGGCCGTCGGCCCGAAGTCGCCGCCCGAGACATAGGTGTGCGAAACGCACAGCCCGCCGACCATCTGGAGCAGGAGCCAGTTGAGCTGGCCGCGGCTCGTGAGATACTTGACGCGCTCCCGGTACCTGTCGCCTACGGCCTTCCAGTCCTGGCCGTGCATGTCCGGGTCGTAGAAGAAGTCGCGGTACCAGCGCCAGGCGTCGTTGAAGATCTGGAGCCATTCGGCCGGCGGGTCGACGAGGTAGGTCAGGCCGCCGAGGTCCAGCTTGTCCCCCGGCGCCTTGGAGGCGAAAGCCTTGGCCAGAGGCGTGATGAAGACGTCGCCGGCCCGGCGCACAAGCAGGCACTCGCCGCCCGAAGAAAGCGTGTGCTCCCTGACCTTGCCCTCGAGCACCGTCTCCTTCTGCTGGGCCAGGTCGAAGATGTGCAGGTCCCACTTGGTGGCGCCGCGGGGGCTGAAGATCTCCTCGTACTCGTCCTCGGTGAAGGCCGGGACCGAAGCCCAGGTCACCCGGCCCTTGCCGGCCTTGAGGAAGAAATAATTGCCGGGCTCGACGGGCAGCGGGAAGGTTCGGGAACTCAGGCCCTCGAGGTCGACGCGGAACGGCCGGGCCTCGCCGGCTTTCTTGTCTTCCTCGTCCTTCTCGCCGAAGGGCGGTTTTTCGCCCGCCCTGAGGCTGACGGCCATGACCTGCTGGGGCGTCGCGATTATGTGGTTGTCCTCGTAGAAGTCCATGTGGACGGTGAAGTCCCGGCTCGACAGGTAGTAAAGGAAGTCGCCGCCGGCGTCGAAGACCGGGTTGATGTTGTCGTAGAAGTCGTCCGTGACCGGCGTCTTGGCGGCCGTGGCCAGGTTGTAGAGGAAGATCCGGCTGTTGCGGTTGGGCTGGACGAAGGAATAGGCGATCCAGTTGGAATCGGGCGACCAGGCGTAGTCGCTGACCTCCCAGTAGAACTCGTCGTTCTTGAGCCGGTTGGACTCGTCGACCTTGACCAGCTTCTTGGCCGCGACATCGACGTAGAAAATGGAGAAGTCCTTGTCGCCGAACAGGATCTTCTTTCCGTCGGGCGACCAGACCGGCCGGTAGACCGTCCGGTCCAGGGTCGTCGTCAGCTGGTTCCAGGGACCTCCCTTGACGCTCTGGACGTAGAGCTGGTATTCGCCGCTTTTATCCGAGAAGAAGGCGACCGATTTGCCGTCCGGCGAGAGCCGCGGGTGGATCTCGCGCGTGCCGGGGGAGTTGGAAAGGTTGAACGACCGCTTCGAACCGGGATAGACGACGAAGACGTCGCCCCGGGCCTCCAGCACGACCGTCTTGCCGTCGTCCGAGACGTCGAGCGAATGGATGTAATCCCTGGGGTTGATGACCCTCGGCCGCCTGGCCCAGTGGTCGCTCGAGAGCTCGACCCGGAGCGCGCTGTCCGCGCCGGAAGCGAGGTCGAGCACGTGCAGGCGGCCGTCCTGGACGTAGACGACTCGTCGGCCGTCGGTCGCCGGCATCATGACGTCGAAGTCGTCGTATTTCGTGACCGCGACCGCCTCCTTCGTCCCGATCCTCTGGCGGTAGATGTTGGCGACGCCGTTCGTCCGGTCGGAAACGAAGTACATCTGGTCGCCGACCCACATCGGGTAGCTGTTCTTGCCGACATAATCGGAGACGGGCGAGAAGCTCCGGCTCTGGAAGTCGTATAGCCAGATGTCCTGGTAGCGGCCGCCCTTGTAGCGCTTCCAGTAGTATTCCTCGTCACCGCGGCGGCAGTAGAGGATCTTCTTGCCGTCCGGCGAGAAGGAGCAGAGGACGCCGCGGTCGAGCGGGAACCGCTCCGGGGCCGAGCCTTCCCTGTCCACGAAGTACAGGTTGGGGTCGCGGCCCACGACGTTCTCGTGCATCGAGCGGAAGACCACACGCCGGCTGTCCGGGGTCCAGCCGACGACGAAGGCCGCGCCGGGCGTCCAGGTCAGCCGGACCGGCTCGCCGCCCTCGGCGGGCATGAGGTAGACGCTGGGCGAGCCGTCATACTCGGCCGTGAAAGCCAGCCAGCGGCCGTCGGGCGAGAACTTGGCCCCGTACTCCTGGCCGGGGTGATTGGTCAGCCGGACCGCCCGGCCGCCGGACGCGGCTACGGACCAGAGGTCCTGCTCGTAGGTGAAAACGACCCTGTCCCCGCTTATCGTCGGGTAACTCATGAAGCGGGCCTCTTCCGCCCCGGCCGGAAACGCCAGGCCCAGCATAAGAAGAAGGACTGCCAGCGCTTGTTTTTTCATCTCAACCTCCCCTATTCCAGACTCCGTTTATCCCGCCGCCGGGCTTCGCCTAGGAGCGGCGTTCAGGTCACCTGCCGCGGCCGAGACCCATCTCCTCGATGAGATGGGTCGCCCCGGAGAACTTCTCCGTGACGAACAGAACATAGCGGATGTCGACGCTTATCGAGCGCTGCAGCTCCGGGATTATGTAGTAGTCGCCGATGACGCTCTCGTAGGTCATGTCGAAGATGATGCCGACCTGCTCGCCGCGGGCGTTAAGCGTCGGCGAACCGGAATTGCCGCCGGTCACGTTGGTCGTGTTCAGGAAACAGGCCGGCACGTCCTTGAGGCGGCCGTCCTCGTAGGGCCCGAAGTCCCGCGCCTTCCAGAGTTCCGCCAGCCTGGCCGGGATGGCGAAGGGGAACTTGCCCGTGTCCTTCTCGATGACGCCGGCCAGCGTCGTCTGCGGCAGGTAGAGGACGGCGTCCCGCGGCGAGTAGCCCTGGACCGGACCGTAGGTGAAGCGGATCGTGCCGTTGGCGTCCGGGGCGTAGACGCCCTTCTTCATCTCCAGGATGGCCGCTTCGTAGGCCATCTTGATGTCCGTCCCCTCCCGGCTCAGCCCCTTGCTTTCTTCCCTGACGGCCTTGAGCTCTTTTTCCAGGGCGGCCGCGAGCGCCAGGAACGGGTCGCTGACGTCTGCGAGCTGCTTGGGCTTCAGGGAAAGGAGCTGCAGCCGCCTGTTCGGGTCCTTGAGCTCGGTGGCCGCATACATGGCGTCAACCCGGCCGTCGATGTCCGATTCGGCGCCGGCGACGATCGGCCTCAACGCCTGCGGCCAGGCCTTCTCATCCGGGTGGGATTTCTTCAGCCTTTTCAGCGTCCACTTGAAGAGCTCCCGGTCGGTCGCGAAAACGTAGCCGCGCTCGGCCAGCTGGACCCTCTGCTTCAACTGGGGGATGTTGCGGTCCTGGAAGGCCTGTTCCCGCGACTTGTCCGGCTTCTGGAGCTCGTCCACCGCCCTCACTATGGTGTGAGCCTGCGAGAGGATGGTCGAGCCGGACAGGGCGCCGTTGAGGAGCTCGGTCCTGGCGTTGAAGGCTTTTTGCCTGGCCAGGAAAGCAGCCAGGTCGTCGATCACGCGGCCGAACTTGCGGCTCCGGCCGGGGTCGGCGGCGATCCAGTCCCTGAGCTCCTTCTCCTGGGCGGCCTTCTTCTCCACGATCCTGTAGCGCTCGAAGCCTTCGAGCTTGCCCTGGATGTTCTTGAGGCCGTTGTAGAGGCCCTTGACCAGCGAGGCGTAGCGGATCTCGACTTCCTTGTCGCTCTTCCCGGCGGCTTCGTAGAAGGCGATGAGCTCTTCCATGTCCTTGACGCGCCTGGCCATGTTCCCGGCGTCGGACTCGAGCTCG